>CADAQZ010000006.1 GCA_902790175.1 uncultured Eubacteriales bacterium
TACTATGATTTCAAGGTCGTGGGCTATTATCTGGTGTTTGCCTCGCGGTATGCTTTGCACATGTCAGACAAAGAACAGTTGATTGCACAGATAGAAACAGTTAAAGGAAAACTGCGCGGTGACAAATCATAGGAGGCGACCAATCCTGCCTGACAGATGCCGAATGCGCGATGCCCATAATGTTTTATGAACACCGCGCATTTTCAGGGCTTTGGTACGGTAAACCGGGCTTAAATCTGCACGAATCGTAATGATTACTGGAACATGAATTCACCTAAATCCTGCTGTTCTCCCACGGCGGCCTCCGGCGGGGTGAACACCACGTCGGCCTTGGCGATGGTGACGGCGAGCGTCTGCGGCTCGGCGTCCTCCGCGGCCTTGAAGTACACGGTATACTCTCCGGCATTCACGGCGGCGGGAATCTCGGCGGCGTAGGTTTCGCCGTCGAGGGAGAAGAGCCATTCGCCCTGCGCGCTCACGAGCGCCTGGGCCTCGCCGGTGTAGGCGAGGGCGTTGGGGGTGGGGATGTTCTCCAAAGGCTTCCCCTCTGGGGAAGCTGTCTCATCGTTAGATGAGACTGAAGAGGTCTCCGGGGTGGGAGCTTCTGCCTCATCGTCCGGGGAGGAGACCTCATCCGCCTCGCTGCGCTCGGCACCTGACGCTGACGCTAGGCTATCACCCCCATCGGGGGAAGGCTTTTGGGTGACGGACTCGGGTTCTACTACGGGCTCAGGTTCGGTTACGGGCTCGGCTTCCGCAATAAGCTCGGGCTCGTCTACGGGCTCGGGTTCCGCAACAGGCTCGGCTTCCTCCGCGGGTTCCGTTTCCTCCGCGGGCTCGGGTTCTTCCGAAGGCTCGGCATCCTCCGCGGGCTCAACTTCTTCCACGGGCTCGAACTTCGCTTCCACGTACACCATCGGCGTCGCGATGTCCGCGAGGACGGGCGCATCCGTGAACAGCGGCTGGCCGTCGAACAGAACCCACTCGACGAACGCCATGCCTTCCGGCGCTTCCGGGTCCGTCTCCGGGCGCAGGATCTCCTCGCCGTCGCGGGCCTCCTGCACGGCGAACAGCACTTCGCCCACGTAGAAGTAGTAAGTCACAACATCCGCGTCGGGGTCCGCTTCCCCTTCGAGCGTCACTTCGATCTCCTGCGGATCGGCCTGCGCCGCGTCCTCTACCTCCTGGGGAGCGATCAGCGATTCCTCCGCCAGGGCGACCATGGCAAGCATCAAAACCAACAGTATCGCGATGATTTTCTTCATTTTCTCTCCCTGCTTTCCTTTCATCGTTATGTCAGCGATTCTTCCGTCGCGTGGCTCACTTCACCTTGATCTTCACCCCGGCCTTCTTGCCGTTGGCCGTGGTGACGGTGATCGTGGCCTTGCCCTTGGCGAGGGCGGTGACGACGCCGTTCGCGTCGACGCTCGCCACGGCGGGGTTGCTACTGGTCCACGTGAACGTGGTGACCGCCCCGGCCGGTTTCAGCACCAACTTCGCGGCGAGGGCCTGCGTCTCGCCGATCGCCATCGTCTTCTTCACCTTCGCCAGCTTCACCTTCGCGGGACCCGCGTCCACGGTGACGGGCACGCGCTGCCAGATGCCGTTCAGCGTCAGCACGTAGATGTCGCAGCTGCCCGCGCCCACGGCCTTCACCTTGCCCTTGGCCGAGACCGTCGCCACGGCGGGGTTGGAGGAGATGTAGCGGAGCTTTGCGTCGTGGTTGATGAGCTTGCCCTTCCTGACGCCCTTCACGGTGCCCTTGAGGCTGGCGGTCTTGCCGAGCCGGATGGTCAGCTCCTGCTTTTTCAGCGTCAGGCTGCCGGGGTTGGTCATCTTCTTGTTGCCGTTGTTGGTGAAGCAGTGGGACACGAGCGTGTCGTTCAGCACGCTGGTCTTCACGCCGTTCTGCATGATCCACGGGCGCGCATACGCCTTGTAGGCCTCGCCGACCTTGAAGCCGGACAGGGTGGCGTTCAGTCCGTCAATGCTGGCGAACAGCGGGAACGCGCCCTTGTTGCCGCACTCGGTCAGGTAGAGGTCGAAGCCGTCCACGCCGGAGACGTTGGTCAGCGCGAAGTTCAGCGCGTCAGAGCCCGCGGAGGTGATCGTCAGGATCGGGATGCCTGCGGGATTCGCCGCGGGCGCAGGCGCGGGCGCGGGCGCAGGCGCGGGTTGAGGTTCGGGCTGCGGCTCCGGCTGGGGCTCCGGCTGGGGCTCCGGCTCGGGTTCCGGCTGCGGCTCGGGCTGGGGCTGGGGCTGGGGTTCCGGCTCGGGTTCCGGCTGCGGCTCGGGCTGGGGCTCCGGTTCCGGCTCGGCGACGGTGACGCTGATGCTGCCGCCATCGATGTCGTTGTGATTCGCGTCGCCCACGTACTTCACGCTCACGGCGTAAGTGCCCGCGACCGTGCCGGTGGGGATGGTGTCGCTCCAGGTCTTGCCGCCGTCGGTGCTGTACTGAATCTTCGCGTAGCCCTCGGGCAGCGAAGTCGGCGCGGTCAGGAGCGCCTGCGCCTGTCCGTTCGCCACCAGACCAGTTTTTGCCGCGGGCTTCTGTGCGTCGGTCGGGACGCCGGTCGCCTTGGCGACTTCCACGGAGATGCAGACCGGGGCAACGCTGTTGTAGTTCGCGCCGCCGTCGATCTTATACCAGGCGTAGTAGGTGCCCGCGTCCTTGCCGGTGGGAACCGCTTCCTGCCAGCCGTCCGTCGGAGCGGTGGTCGCGTCCGTACCGAGCGCGTAGAGCATCTTGCAGCCCTCGGGCACGATGCCCGCCTTGAGCAGCGCCTGATCCGCGCCGTTGTAGGTCAACTTGTCGCTCGTGGGCGCGGTGGGCGCGGCCGCGCCCTGGCTGATCGCCGCGGCGACGCACTTCGCCTCGGAATCCGCGTAATTTCCGCTATCGTCGGCAACGGCCTTGTACCAGACATAGTAGGTTCCGGCGTTGGTTTTTGACGGGATGGATGTGCTCCAGCCTTCTGTCGGTTCGGTGGTTGCGTCCGAACCCAAGGCGTATTGCATCATACCGCCATCAAGTGTCGAATCATCCACGGTTACCAGCGACTTCTCAGCCCCGTCATAGGTGCGATTATTTGCTGTAACAGTGGCAGGGACAGCATTCGCCTTGTTGATGGTCACAGTGGCGCTTCCGGTATAGGCCTTATAACCATCCGCTGTCACTTTGAAGTAAACCGTCAGCGGACTGTCAACTACATTCGTAATGGTCGGGCTTGCATCCAGGTCATATGTACCCGCCGTCTTACCATATTTGATAGTTGCCCCACTAGACGGATCGGTCACGGTCACGGTAATACCATGTTCTTTTCCGTCATAAGCGCCTTCAAAACCTTCAGCGGCTGCAGTAATCTCCGGATTCTCCTTCCATACCGCGTAAAGGGTTGTATCAGTATCCGGCATGGTGAGGGTGGCTTCATCCGCATAAACAACAGTTGTTCCAGCACTGTTAGTATCCCAGCCCTGGAATACATAATCATCTTTTGTAAATGTATTCTTGTTCAGCTTTATCGATTCCCCGGGTATATCTACCGTCGGATCCATATCGCCCGTTCCACCGTTAGCGTCGTAAATGATCTGTTTCGTGCCCACCTGGCCCGCAGACAGTTCAGCCGTTTTCGTGATTGTTGCGCGTGCCGGGATATCTATTGTCCATGACCAGGCAATTCCGCTGTCTTCAGTAAAAGTACTTGGATCTGTTCGATTGTTAAATACATTAGATTGGGCATCTCCAAAAGACCCATACCATCTTGTTGTAAAGTTGCCACCTCCGGGAATCAGCTGAAATTCTAGTTTTCCATCCACTGAAGTCATCTTGATCCCGTTTTCTGTGAATGAGCATGGCGCTTTATCATCTTCGTAAATTTGCGTATCCGCATATGACCCGATCTTTACTTTCTTGAGCTCATCAGAGTCATTGAATAAAGTGTAGGTTACCAAAACCCCCTTGCCGCGCACTCTCGCTGTAACGCTTGCCTTCACCTTATTTGATATATATTCTTTTCCGTAAGCGAAACTATCAAAAAATATGGATCCACTTTCCCCAACTTCCATTACAGTCGTATAACCATAATTATACCATGTTGTCTGAATCTCTTCTATGGTCCCGTCAGCTTTTTCTCTTTTGCCATACACGTCAAAACCTTTGTTACCACGTCGGTAACCGACATATTTATTCGAACCTTCCTGAGGGACATCAGCATATGCCGTAAAGCCCATCCCCGACAGCAGGCCAAGCATCAACACTATTGTGAGCAAGACACCTAAAAGCCTTTTCATCTTCATAATCTGTTTCTCCTTTGCTACGTAATCGCAACTGTTATTGACGCTGTGAAGGATTCTATATATAAAACCGCCGAACCTGACAGGGTATAGTAACCCCGTCAAGTCCGACGGTTATCCATCTCGAATGTAATATGCAGTTTCAAGCGCCCCGCAGGACGCAAAAAGGGCGCAGTTATCCCTTACTCTGCTCTGCTCTGCTCTGCTCTGCTCTGCTCTGCTCTGCTCTGCTCTGCTCTGCTCTGCTCTGCTCTGCTCTGCTCTGCTCTGCTCTGCTCTGAGGAGCGTAGTTCTATTCCGCATGGCTGTCAAGCCCCTTTCCGTCAAAAATATGAGAAGTTCTCTCCTCATGTATCGGCCTGCCAGCGCGGATTCTTTACCCCTGCACGTGAGCATAAAGATACGCCTATATTATAGCAAAACCTGGGGCTGATTTCAACGGATTTATCAGAAATTTTCCCGGACGATTTATCAGAAATTTTCCCGGACGAGAAACGGGCGAGAACCATCGCCTCGCCTGCAAAGAGTGTATCACAGGTGTGGATATTGTAATCCAACGCATTACAGTTTCATTTAAGGTTTGCGGATATAATGGAACCATCGACCGGGATCATGGAATGAAAGGATGAGATGCGATGAAAAAGACGATCGCGATACTGATGAGCGTTATGCTGCTGGTGTCCCTGTTCTCCGGGATGGCCTTTGCCGAAGAAAGCGCGCTTTCGAAGATCGACATGACGAAGTGGCAGTATGAGGCTTCGGATGAAGTGTACTGGCAGGTGGGGCTTTCCTACGCTGCCAATCCCGCGGACAGCGGCTATGAGACGATGGGCGTGTTCGTGCCCGGCGCGTACTTCACGGCGGCGGACAACGGCGACGGCACTTGGACCTGCGAGGTGAACGCGGAAGGGACCGTCGGCGCGTATACCGCCGAAACCGCGCCGCTGGTGATTCCCGTGAACACGCCCGGCTATTCGAAATTTTCCGTGGTCTTGTGCTTGCCGAGCATCAGGGTGATCTCACCCATGTCGCTCTGCATGCCCCAGGCCGCGTTCATGGCGTTGGGGACGCCGCTTTCGTCGTAGGTGCCGATGATGAATACGCCCTCGGGCGTGATGGTGGACTTCTGTCCGCTGAATTCCATGCTGTCATCCTCCTTGATCGATTTGCTTTTTTCGCCCGCTCGACGCGGACCCTGTCCTTCACTCCGCGGGCTCATCCGCCGCCTGCTGGCCCCAGATATACTGCTCCAGCTCGCTGACGCCCTCTTCCTGGGGCAGCAGCGCCTTGGAGAACTGCGTCTCGTACAGCTCGCGGTACACGCCGTCCCGGCCGATGAGCTCCTTGTGCTGGCCGCGCTCGACGATCTGCCCGTCCTTCACGACCAGGATCTCGTCCGCCGCCAGGATGGTCGAGAGACGGTGCGCGATCAGGATGCTCGTGCGGCTCTGGATGATCGGGTCGATGGCCTCCTGGATCTTCTGCTCGGAGATGGAATCCAGCGCGGAGGTCGCCTCGTCGAACACGAAGATCGTCGGGTCTTTGAGCAAGACGCGCGCGATGGACAGGCGCTGCTTCTCGCCGCCGGAGAGCTTGAGGCCCCGGTTGCCGACCATCGCGTCCAGCTTCTCCGGCTGGTCCTGCACAAACTCCCAGATGTTGGCCTTCTTGAGCGCGGCCTCCATCTCCGCCTCGGTGGCGTCGGGCTTGGCGTAGAGCAGGTTTTCGCGGATGGAGCCGTTGAACAGATACGTCTCCTGGCTCACCACGCCCACCTGCGCGCGCAAAAAGCCCAGGTCGAGCTTGCGCACGTCCACGCCGTCGAAGGTCACGCGGCCCTCGTCCACGTCATACAGGCGCGGGATCAGGTTGATGATCGTGCTCTTGCCGGAGCCGGACGGCCCGACGATGGCGACGCTGTGCCCGGCCTTCAATTCAAAGCACACGTCCTTGAGCACGGGCCGGTCCTTCTCGTAGCCGAAGCGCACGTGATCGAACACCACGTTGCCCTCGGCATATGTCGGCGTTATGGCGTCCGGCGCGTTTTCGATCTCCACGGGGATGTCGAAGTAATCGAAGAGCCTCGTGAACAGCGCCATCGAGCGCATCCAGTCCACCTGGATGTTCAAAAGGCTGTTGACGGGCATGTACATCCTCCCCAGCAGCGCCACCAGCACCGTGATGTCACCGATGGTGAGGTCCGCGCCATGGCGGATCATCAGCAGGCCGCCCACCAGGTAGATCAGCATCGGACCGATGCTGGTGAACGTGGACAGGATCACGCGGAACCAGCGGCCCGCCATGCCCTCGCGGATGTTCAGCCGGATCATCCGCCCGTTGGCCTCCTCGTAGCGATCGTATTCGTACTTCTCCTTGCCGAACAGCTTGCTGAGCAGCTGGCCGCTGACGGAGAGCGTCTCGTTGAGGATGCCGTTGATCTCGTCGTTGCACGCCTGCGATTCGTTCGCGTACTTCCAGCGGGTCTTGCCGGCGCGGCGTGTGGGCAGCGTGAACAGCGGCACGATCACGATGCCGATCAGGGCCAGTATCCAGTTCTTGCGGAACATGGCCACCATCGCGATGATCAGCGTGATGGCGTTGGAGAGGATGCTGGTGAACGTGCTGGTGATCACCTGCTGCACGCCGTCGATGTCGCTGGTCATGCGGGTGATGATGTCGCCCTGGTTGTTGGTGGTGAAGAAGCGCTGCGACATCTTCTGCAGATGCGCGTACATCTGGTTGCGCATGTCGTAGGTGATGTGCTGGGCGATCCAGGTGTTGATGTAGCTCTCCGCCACGCCGATCAGGTTCGCGCCCAGCGTGACCGCCAGCGAGAGGACGATGTACTTCACCAGCGCGCGCAAATCCAGCTTCACCAGGCCCTCGTCGATGATCTTGCCGGTGAGGATCGACGGCAGGAGCGTAAAGAACGAGGCCGCCGCGATGCAAACCAGCACCAGCGCCAGCTTTCCCGAATACGGGCGAAGATAGGAGAAGATGCGCTTCAAGAGCGCCCCCGTCACCCTGGGCTGGCTGGCCTTCTCCTCGTCCGTCATATAGCCGCGCATGAACGGCCCGCCCGGTCCCCTGCCCTGTGCCATTTGGAGATCCCCTTCCGTGTTCCCGGTCGCCTCTTAACACCCCGCGAAAGCCGACGCCTTATTTGCGCGATTCCACAAGTCCATTATAGCGGATTGGCATGGCCTTGTCCACACGAAAATGATTCTGCCCATCCGGCGTCCCGGAACAGTTGTCTCATGGATTGGCTTTGGTATTCGGCTGCTTTTCCGGGCGGATGCACTCCGCCTCCTGCCGCCATCGATCGGGCCGCCATCCGTCGTCGCCGCCGAGCATCTGGGGCAGAGTGATCGCCATTGCCTCGGCGTCCGTCAGCCGCTTCTGCGCGGGGTGGCGGGGGCGCTGGTCCGCCCGCGCGCCCGTCGTGCCCCACTCGCCGCAGCGCTCCGTCACCACGCGCGCTTCGTCCCAGTCGGCAAAGCCCTGCGGCGCGACATGCTCATCCATGTCGCAGGCCAGGAAGAGCACGCGCGCGAACGAACGCCAGGGGCGGCCGAGATACCCGGTGCCCGGCGCGCAGTCGCCTGTGAGCCGGCAGCGGTGGAACACGAATCCAAAGGGCTGGCCCTCGTTCGTGTTCGCCGCCGTGTACCAGCCCCCGCGCGCATTCATGAACAGCGTGCACTTTTCAAACCAGCACCGGTACGACCCGAAGATGAAGTCCACGTCCCCGCGGATCAGGCAGTTTTCAAAGTACTGGCGGCTTCGGGTCAGCGGGCCGTCCTCCACCCGCAGCGCCTGCTCCGCGCAGCCACGCCTCTGGCCGATGTCTTCGGCCGCGTTGGGAAGGCGGACCGGCCCGCAAAACAGCGTGTCCTGGTGCGCGATCAGGCTGCAATCGCGCCAGGTGCCCCGGTCTCCGGCGGCATAGACCGCCACGGCCTGGCCCACCTTTCGTCCGTCGCCCGCGTCGTTGCGAATCGTCAGGTTTTCGACCGTCACATCGCGCCCGGTGGTCATCAGCGTGGCGGACAAAAAGGTGCCCTTCTCCGTCCCGTCCGGGTAACGGTCTTTCGCGCAGCCGTTCCACGCGATCACCGTGCGCTCGCGGTCCTCGCCTGTCAGGCGGATGCCGTCCCCGTGCACCACGACCTTCTCGCGATACTCCCCGGCGCGGATCAGGATCTGCCCGCCCGTGCCGGAGAGCGCGTCGACCGCCGCCTGGATGCCGGTGTAATCGCCGCTGCCGTCTCTTGCCACAATCACCATGCGCTCACCCCACTGCCTTTCATTGCCTTGCTTTTCGCCCCGGCCCATGCTATAATTTCACTGGAACGATTCGATTTTTCACCCTGCCGACGTCTGCATCCCGGCAATCCCGTTGCGCGAAATCTGATAGGGGGCGTCCGTATGAACGATATCACCTACGTCGGCAAGCACACCGTGATCTACTCCGTGTCCCGGCACGCCCACGAGAACTGGGAGTTCGTGTACTGCACCTACGGCTCCGGCACGTTCCTTTTCGACGGCAAGAGCCTGGACTACAAGGAGGGCGACGTGGTCATCATCCCGCCGATGATCCCCCACTCCAACGCCAGCGCGGACGGCTTCCAGAACATCCACATCAACATGGTGTCGCCGTCGCTCTCGTTCAGCAAGCCGCTGGTGATCTCGGACGACTCCAACCACTTCCTGCTGGACGCCTTCGGCGCCGCCTATTTCCACTTCTACTCCGACCGCAAGGAGTCCGCGCCGCTGTTGTCGCTCTACGGCGACCTGATCAGCTGCTACCTGGCGGCCTACCAGACCGGCCGCGCGCTGACGCCGGTCGTGGCGCAGATCGAGAACAACATCATCTCCAACTATGCCGACAGCGCCTACGAGCTGGAGGCCTACCTGCATTCGCTGCCCTTCAGCTACGACTACCTGCGAAAGCTGTTCCAGAAGGAGCTGGGCGTCACGCCGCACCGGTATCTGGTGGACAAGCGGCTGAAGATGGCGGCGGAGCTGCTCGTCAGCGAGGCCGAGCCCGGCGCGCGCACCATCGCGGACATCGCGCCGCTGTGCGGCTTTCACGACCCGCTGTACTTCTCCAAGATGTTCAAAAAGAAATACGGCATCGCCCCGCGGTACTACCTGGAGTCCCGGCTCAACGGCTCGATACCGGAGCAGGACAGCGACCGCATGAAGGTCCGGCTGGACTGAGCGAAAGGAGCGCGCCCCATGACTTTCGGAAAACTGTCCGACTGCGTCGCCCGGTTCACGGAGCGGCTTGAGAGGGAAGGCGTGAACATGCACGGCTTCCTGCTTTCCGCGTCCGGCAAACTGATCGCCAAGGGCTACTACGCGCCCTTTCGCGAGGGGCAGCCGCACCGCCTCTACTCCGTCAGCAAGACCCTCACGGGGATCGCCGTCGGCATGCTGATAGACGACGGGCTCCTGTCGCTGGACGACCGGATCGCCGACCACTTTCGGGACTGGCTTCCCGCGGACCCGCATGAGTTCCTCACGCGCCTGACCCTCCGGGACATGCTGCGCATGGCCACCTGCTACAGCCGCACCGCCTATCGCGAGGGCATCGACGAGAACTGGGCCCGGTGCTTCTTCACCGGCGCGCCGGACCACGCGCCCGGCATGGCGTTTGCCTACGACACGGGCTGCTCCCAGGCGCTGGCCGCGCTGGTGCGGCGCGTCAGCGGCCTGGAGGCGATCGACTTCCTGGAGGAGCGCCTGTTTCACCCGCTGGGCTGCCAGGACTCCAGATACTGGCTCCGGGACCCCTCCGGCTGCTGCCAGGGCGGCACCGGCCTGTGCATGAGCCTGAGGGACGTGCACCGGGTGGCGGAGTGCCTGCTGCGGGGCGGAGACGGGCTCGTCCCCGGCTGGTACGCGCGGGAGATGGGCAAGAAGCAGATCGACACCTCCATGCGGGAAGGCGCGGAGGAGCGCTGGGGCTACGGCTGGCAGTGCTGGCGCACGCGGGCGGGCTGGGCGCTCTACGGCATGGGCGGGCAGCTGTGCGTGGTCTGTCCCGATCGGCGGGCGGTGCTCTCCACCATCGCCGACACGCGCCTGGACCCGTTCGGCGTGCAGCGCATCTACGACGCCTTCTTCGAGGAGATCTGGCCGTATTTGCCAGTGGGCGGCCCGCTGCCGGAAGATGAGAGCAACCTGCCCGTCGTCCCCGAGCTGCGCTGTATCGGGCTGCGGGACGACGCCTCGATCGCGGCGTCCGGAAGCGGCTGTTACGTCTTCGGCGACAACCCGCTGGGCCTGAGGGCGCTCCAACTGACCGATACGGAGGTCCGCTTCCTCCGCGACGGCGGCGAAGCGGCGCTGCCGTTCGTCAGGGGGCGGCTGGTCGAGACCGCCTGGCCCGGCCATCCGCAGACGCCCGCGCTGGCGTCCGCCGCGTGGGTCGGCGCGGGCCAGCTACGGCTGCGCTGCCACGCCGTCGGGGACGCGCCCTGCGGCTTCGACATGCTCATCAGCACGGGCGGCGGCCGCGTCGTCGTGCAGAGCCGGCGCTCGTCCGATCCCCTGACCGACGGATACGCCGGCATCGCGTCCGGCGTGCTGCGAAGAGAAGAAAGCTCCAGCGAGGTATAGCGCATGCGATATCAAAATCCCATACTGTACATGGACCTCTCCGACCCCGATGTGATCCGCGTCGGGGAGGATTTCTACCTGACCGCGTCCTCCTTCACCTACGTGCCCGGCCTGCCGGTGCTGCACTCGCGGGACCTGGTGCACTGGGAGATCGTCGGCTGCGCCGCGGACCGGCTTCCCGCGCAGAGATACGACAGGCCCGCCCACGGCTGCGGCATCTGGGCGCCCAGCATCCGCTATCATCGGGGCACGTTCTACATCTACGCCTGCATGCCGGACGAGGGCCTGTACGCATGGACCGCCGAGGACCCCGCCGGGCCCTGGACGTGTCACCTGGTCAAGGCGGTCACCGGGTGGATCGATCCCTGCCCGCTGTTCGACGAGGGCGGCACGTGGCTGATCCACGGCTTTGCCGCCAGCCGGGTCGGGATCAACAACGTGCTGTACATCCACCGCCTGTCGGACGACGGCCTGTCCGTGCTGGACAAGGGCCGCCGGGTGTACGACGGCGCGGAGCACGGGGACGTCACCGTGGAGGGCCCCAAGCTCTACCGCCGCGACGGGACCTACTGGATACTCTGCCCCGCCGGAGGCGTCCGCAGCGGATACCAGCTCGCGCTGCGCTCTAAAGACCTCTTTGGGCCCTACGAGCGCCGCGTCGTGCTGGAGCAGGGTGCTTCCCCCGTCAACGGACCGCACCAGGGCGGCTGGATCGACGACGGGCGCGGCGGGGACTGGTTCATCCACTTCCAGGACGTCGGCCCCTACGGGCGCGTTACGCACCTGCAGCCCGTAGACTGGTCCGACAGCTGGCCCGTCATGGGCGATCGGGGAACGCCCGTCCCCGGGGGCGACACGGGGCTCGAGCCCTTCCCGGTCGGCATCCCCCTGTCCGATGACTTTGAGGCGGAACTCGGCCCCGTCTGGCAGTGGCAGGCCAATCCCGACCCCGCCCGGTTCGCGCTGCTGAAGCCGGGCCTGCGGCTGTACGCCGAGCCGGTCGCGCGCCTGTACGACGCCGGTTCCTTCCTCTCCCGGCTCATGCCTTGCCGGGATTTTGACATGGACGTGCGCCTGACCGTCTCGGCGGGCGAATCGACGCGCGCAGGGATCGGAATGATGGGAGAGCGCTACGCCTATACCGCGCTGTGCGGCGACGCCGTCCGGCTCTTCCACGGCGCCAAAGACGGCGCGGAGCGCGAGATCCTGTCGCGCCCATGCGAAACGGCGAAGCTTCTGCTTCGCCTTCGCGTCCGAAACGGACTGGCCGCGTTCTTCTATGGAACGGAAGGGCGCGAGCCGGTCGCCCTCGGCGAGCCCTTCCCCATGGCCCCCGGAGGATGGACCGGCGCGCGCCCGGGCATCTTCTGCATCGGTTCCGGCGGGCATGCGGACATCCGCTCCGTCCGGATCACGAAATACTGATAGCTCCGGTCACTTCCCCGCCCGGAGCATTTCCGTATAGCACATCACAAACGGCGCGACGCCCTTGGCGTCGTTGGCCACGACCGGCTCGGAGATGTAGTACTCAAAGCTGCCGTCCCGCCGCCGGTTGTCCTCCGGCCCCAGGCCCGCGACCAGGCAGATGCCGCCCAGCTCCGGCTCCCCGTCCCGCCAGACGAGACGGTCCTTCAGCGTGCCGAACGCCTTGCGGCCCAGCGCCGCCATGCCCTCGTCCAGAAGGCTCAGCCGCGCGCCCTTCAGCATGCCGCAGGCGATCATCGAGCTGCCGCTGGACTCCAGGTAGTTGCCTTCCCGGCCGCCCTGGTCCACCACCTGCCAGTAGAGGCCGGTGTCCGGGTCCGCGTAGCGGGCGACGCTGGCGGCAAGGTCCCGGAAGGTATCGGCGATCCCGTCCCTCTCCGGTCCCTCCGGCAGTATCTCGCACAGGTCCGAGAGCGCCATGAAGTACCAGCCCAGCGCCCGCAGCCAGACGCAGCGGCTCAGCCCGGTCTCCGGGTCCGCCCAGAAGACCTTGCGGCTCGCATCGTAGCCGTGGCGGTACAGCCCGGTCGCCTCGTCGCGCATCCGCGCCCGGACGATCCCGACCTGCGCGGCGATGTCGCGCACGTCCCCGTCCCCGAACGTCAGCCGGTACAGCGCCTCAAACGGCTGCGCCATGTAAAGGCCGTCCAGCCAGACCTGGTTCGGGTAGATCTTCTTGTGCCAGAAAGAGCCCTCGTCGGTGCGCGGCTGACGCATCAGCGTCTCGTGCAGCATGTCCGCGGCCCGGCGGTACTTCTCCTTGCCCGTCATGCGGTACGCGGGGAACAGCACCCGGCCCTCGTTGAAGTCGTCCAACTGGCGCTTCTCGGGGTCGAACGTCAGGATGCTTCCGTCCTCGCGCACGAAGTGGTCCGCCACGCGCTCGGCGAAGTCGGCATAGCGATGGTCCCCCGTGATCTCCGTCAGGGACAGCAGCGCCGTGAGCATGCAGCCGTCGATGTAGTTCCACGTCGCCTGCCTGCCCTCGCGGAGCTTTTCCATGTTCCACGCCGTCCGCTCCGGCGTGCTCTTTTCCATCAGCCGGAGGATATACGCCTCAACGCGCTTCATCTCGTTTGCTCCCCTGTCTTTTTTCATTGTGCCTGACGCGGTTCTTCCGCCAGATCCCCCTGCGGTACAGTATATACAGCACCAGCGCGGCGATGCCGTTGCTGACCACCACGCTGAGCCACACGCTCCTCACGCCCAGGTGCAATACGTTCCGGCAGAACCAGAGCGTGGCGAAGCGATAGACCCACAGCCGGGAGGCGTCGCTGATCATCGTGATCTCGGTGTGCCCGGTTCCCTGGAACAGGCCGGTCAGGCTGTTGTAAAAGCCGTTGCACCACGCCCAAAACGCCATCAACGCCAGAAAATCCGCCGCCATGGCGATCACCTGCGCGTCGGAGGAAAAGATGCTCACCAGCCCGCGCGACACCGCCGGGCGGCTGATGACCAGGCCCCCGGCGAACAGGAAGCACACGCTGCACAGTATGGAGAGGCGGCAGCCCCTCTGCGCGCGCTCCGGCTTGCCCGCGCCTATGTTCAGCGCCGTCATCGTCGCCGTGGCGGAGCCCATCGCATTGGAAGGCATGGAGATCAGCCCGTTGATCTTGTTGCCGATGCCGTAGGCCGCCATGGCCTGGCTGCCGTAGGTCAACACAGTCCGGCTCATCAGCAGAAAGCCGAGCTGCATCGTGCTGGAGCCCAGCGCCGTCGGAAGCCCGATGCGCGCGATCTGCCGAAGCTGCGCCTTGCGCGGGCGCAATTCCCCGCGCGCCAGGTGCAGCGCGCCCTTCGGGTTCACCAGCGACGCCAGCGCCACGGAGGCCGCGGCCGCCTTCGCGCCGACGGTGGCCAGCGCCGCGCCCGTCGCGCCCAGGTCCAGGACGACCATCAGCAGCGGGTCCAGCGCCATGTTGATCAGCACGCCGAGCAGGTTGACGAGCATGGGCTTCACCGTGTTGCCCTGGCTCTGGCTGACGGCCTGGAACACGCTGACCGTAAACAGGAGGGGCATGTCCAGGATCACGAGCCGCAGATAGTCGATCCCGGCGTCCAGCACGCCGCCCGTCGCGCCGAGCCAGCGCACCAGAGCCGGCGTCAAAAGGCAGATCAGTCCCGCGCAGAGGGAGGCGAACAGCACCGCGCAGGAAAACACCTGGTTCGCCATGCGGTTTGCCTCCGCCCGCCTGCCGGCCCCCAGGTGCTGGCCGATCAGCACGGACCCGGCCACGCTGATGCCGCCGCCGAAGCTGATCGCGATGTTCTGCACCGGCGTGACCAGGTTGATGGCCGCCAGCGCGTCGGTCCCGACCCGGCCGAGCCAATAGGTGTCCGTCAGGTTGTAGCAGGTCTGGATCACGCTGTTGGCGACCACCGGCACGGCGATCGCCAGCATCGCCCGGATCAGGCTTCCCTCCAGGACCTGCCTGAGGACGTCCTCGCCAATCCGTTTCAAGTGATCCCTCCCCAAACGAGACCTCCGGTCGCCCGGGTCACTCCTTCACCGCGCCGATGTTGATGCCCTTGACAAAGTACTTTTGCAGGAACGGATACAGCAGCATGAACGGCAGGATGGCGACGATGATGCAGGCGTTTCGGATCGTGTTCTCCGTGGCGCCGCCCGCCACCTCCGGCAGGTCGGAGGACTGGATCATGTCGCGCAGCTTCATCTGGAAGTTGTACAGGTTCCGGTCGGTGATGTACAGCTTGAAGTTCGTGTAGTCGTTCCAGTAGGCCACGGCGAACATCAGGCCGATGGAGGCCAGCGCCGCCTTCGACAGCGGCAGCGCGATGCGGAAGAACGCGCCCATCGGCGTGCAGCCGTCCAGGTCCGCGCTCTCGAACAGCGACTTCGGGATGCTCTCGAAGAAGTTGCGCATCAGCACGAGGTTGTACACGTTGATGGCCGGCAGCAGGATCGGCCCCAGCGGGTTGTCCGTCAGGCCGATGCGGCGCATGACCAGGTAGCTGGGGATCATGCCGCCGGAGAAGATCATCGTGAACAGCAGGATGTTGGCAAACAGCGTTCTGAACGGCATGTCCCACTGGATGAGCACGTACGCGCCCATCGTGGAAAGCGCCAGGCCCAGGAACGTGCCCGCCACAGTGGTGTAGACGCTGACCCACAGCGGACGCAGCAGGCTTGGGTTGCTGAATATCGTGGCGTATCCGGCCAGGCCGAACTTCGTCGGCACCAGCTTCACGCCGTAGCCCGTCGTCAAATCCAGCGAGTCGATCAGCACCTTCCAGATCGGAACGAGTATGACCAGGCAGACCACGACGAACACCAGCCCGTTCACGAAGTTGAACGGCGTGTACTGGGAACGGGGCTTGTTCAGGCCGGTCGGGCCCTCCACCTTCAGCCCGGAGGGCGTCACGTATTGAACGTTCTTGTTCTTCATATTGCGCGCCTCCCCTCTACACGATCCCGCGCCCGCGGACCTTCTTGGACGCATAGTTGCAGATCAGCATCAGCGCCAGGCCCACCAGCGAGCGGAACAGGCCGATCGCCGTCGTGTAGCCGTAGTCGGCGGACGCGCCCGAGTTGAACGTCTGGTAGTACACGTAGGTCTGCAGCACGTTGGTCGCGCGCTTCACGCTGTCGTTCTGCAGCACGAACACGCTCTCAAACAGGTTCATGATCTTGGCCAGGTTCAATATCAGCACCGTGATGATCGTGTTCCCCAGCGCCGGGAACGTGACGTACCACATCTTCTTCCAGCGGCCCGCGCCGTCGATGGAGGCGGCCTCGTAGATGCCGGGGTCAATGCTGGTGAGCATGGCCATGAATATGATCGTCTGCCAGCCGGTCTCGCGCCAGACGTTGATGATGTAGTACCAGACGCGCCACCAGCCCTTGTCGGCCAGGTAGTAGACCGGCTCGTCGATCAGGCCCAGCTTGATCAGCGCCTGGTTGACCAGGCCGCTCTCCGAGGGCGAGAGGATGAGGCTGAACACAGAGGCCGTCACGACCCAGCTCATGAAGTGCGGCAGGTAAATGACCGTCTGGCTCACCTTCTTGAACTTCAGGCTGATCATCTCGTTCAGAAGCAGCGAGATGACCACCGCCAGGCCCGTGTTCAGCAGCAGCTTCACCACGGAGAACACGATCGTGTTGGCGAAGGCGACGGAGAACTGGCTCTGCTTGAACAACTTTTCAAAGTTCGCCAGGCCCACCCACTTGGGATCGCCGACGACCTTCCAGGAATAGAACGCATAGCGGATGCCGAACATCGGCGCATAGTGGAACACCGCCACGAACGCCAGCACGGGGATGAACATCAGGTAGAAGCCCCAGTACTTGCGCATGCGCATTCCCAGCGGCTTCTTCTCGTGCCGCAGCGCGCCGTTGGAGACGACAGATGCCATAGGGAGCACACCTTTCTCTTGGAGTAGACAACAGGGGGCGGCGGATTCTCCGCCGCTCCCTGGGTTGGACCCTGAAAACGGATTACAGGGCGTTCAGGCTCTCGACGATCGCCTCGGAGCTCTCCAGGCCGCCCTCGTCCTCGAAGCGGGCGTAACCCTCCTCCACGGAGATGTTGCCCAGGGCGATGTCGGCGATGATCTCGCTCTTGAGGATGGTCAGATCGCCGTTCAGCTCGCTCAGCTCGTCGGTGCCGGGCACCAGGCCGGCCATGCGGCTGTTCTCGTTGAACAGCGCGGAAGCGGCCTTGGCTTCGGGGCGCACGCTCTCCTCCTTGGGGTCGTAGTAGCCGTCCGCGAAGGAAGCCAGGGAGAGCATCGGGTCGATGTGGTACTTGGTGTACAGGGCGCCGGGCTTCTCCAGGTTCTCCAGCATGTGGAACTGGCCTTCCTCATACTCCTCGTCCAGCACGGTGCCGGCCTTGGTGCTCCAATAGACCTCCTCGGGGCCGTAGGTGAACAGCATCTGGGTGTCGCCGCCGTCCAGCATGTCGTCGATGAACGCGTCAAACACCTTCTCGGGCTCCTTGCAGGTGCTGGTGATGCACCAGACCGGGGGCACGCGGTCGAAGTACAGCGGCAGACCCTCCAGGGGCTTCAGCACGACCAGCTCGCCGTCCTTGCCGTTGGCTTCCAGGTTGGTCTTCAGGTTGGTGGCCCAGGTGCCGGCCCAGTAGGTGAACACGCCGAAGGAATCGTCGTAGAACTTGTCGCGGCAGTCCTTGGTGCTGTAGGTCAGGGTCTCCTTGTCGATCAGGCCGTCCTTCACGGCGTCCTGGATGCGCTGCAGCGCCTCCTTCATGCTGTCCTGCGTGAAGCCGTCCACCCAGGTGCCGTCCTCCAGCTGTACAAAATAGGGGTAGGCGTCCTGGTAGAACTCGGGCAGGTAGTTGATGAAGGGCGCCTCGCCGCCGACGAAACCGGCCGCGGCGACGGGAGCGGTGTTGTACTGCTCCTTGAAGGCCTTGAGCATCTCGATGTAGGCGTCGTAGGTGGTAGGAGCCTCGGTGATGCCGCAGGCATCCATCCAGGCCTTCTTCACGTAGGTCACGCAGCCGTTGCCGCGGGTGGGGGCGAAGCCGTACAGACGGCCATCCAGCTTCAGGCCCTCAAAGACCTTGTCGCCGGTGAAGCGGCCGCTGTTCTTGGTCCGGCTGTTCTCCCAGGCGTCGGTCATGTCCCACAGGGCGCCGGCGGAGGCGTAGTCCACGTAGTAGGTGGAGGACAGGATCAGCACGTCCGGCCAATCGTCCTTGTTGGACATGCGCTGCTGCATCACGTCGTAGTAGGAGCTGTGGTCGGGCTGGATGATCTCCAGGTCGAAGCCGGGATGGAGCTCCTCCCAGCGGGCTTCGAACTGATCGCGTCCGTTGTTCTGGTCCGGGATCGTGCCGTCGACGAAGATGGTGATCTTGATGGGTTCTTCCGCAGAGGCGGAGATCGCGGCCATGCTCATGCACAGGACAAGAGCCAGCATCAGGGCAACCAGTTTCTTCATGGTCTTCTCTCTCCTTTTTGTCTTTTCTGTCCACACATATTTGAACCTTCCGGTTCAATTGCTGTCTATATTATAAATGAAGCGCTCCGGCGAAGTAAATATCTGAAATTGTTTTGTATATGGACAAAACGGATGTGCCCGCCGGTCAGGGCTGCTTGCCAATGTAGGCGAGGATGCCGCCGTCCACATAGAGGATATGGCCGTTGACGAAGTTCGAGGCGTCGGACGCGAGGAACACCGCCGGGCCCATCAGATCCTCCGTGTCGCCCCAGCGCGCCGCGGGCGTCTTGGCGACGATGAACTGGTCGAACGGATGCCTGCTGCCGTCCGGCTGGCGCTCTCTGAGCGGCGCGGTCTGGGGCGTGGCGATGTAGCCCGGGCCGATGCCGTTGCACTGGATGTTGTACTCGCCGTACTCCGAGCAGATGTTGCGCGTCAGCATCTTGAGGCCGCCCTTCGCCGCCGCGTAGGCGGACACGGTCTCGCGGCCCAGCTCGCTCATCATCGAGCAGATGTTGATGATCTTGCCGTGGCCCTTCTTGATCATCGAGGGAATCACGGCCTTGGAGACGATGAACGGGGCGATCAGGTCCACATCGATGACCTTTTTAAACTCGTCGGCGGGCATGTCGCACATCGGAATGCGGCGGATGATGCCCGCGTTGTTGACCAGGATGTCCACGACGCCCACCTCGGCCTCGATGCGCTTCACCAGCGCCTGCACGGCGGCCTCGTCGGTCACGTCGCACACGTAGCCCGTCGCGTCGATGCCCGCTTCGCGGTAGGACGCGAGGCCCTTGTCCACCAATTCCTGGTTGATGTCGTTGAACACGATCTTCGCGCCGCAGCGGGCGTAGGCCGTGGCGATGGCAAAGCCGATGCCGTAGCTGGCGCCGGTGATCCAGGCGACCTTCCCCTCCAGGCTAAAGTTCTTCAGAAAGTCATTCACGGCAATTTCCTCCTTGTGCGTATCGATGGAATGCGGGGTTATTTCAGGTCGGTCGTGGCGATGCCGTCCATGTCGTCAAACGCCTGGTTTTCTCCGCCCATCGCCCAGATGAACGTGTAGTTGCTCGTGCCCGCGCCGGCGTGGATGGACCACGACGGACTGATCACGGCCTGCTCGTTGGTCATCACGATGTGGCGCGTCTCGTCGCCCTCGCCCATGAAGTGGAACACCACCTGATCCTCGGGGACCTCGAAGTAGAAGTAGACCTCCATGCGGCGCTCGTGGGTGTGCGCGGGCATCGTGTTCCACACGCTTCCGCTCTCCAGCACCGTCATGCCCATCGACAGCTGGCAGGTCTTCAGCACATCCGGATGGATGAACTGGTTGATCACGCGCTGGTTGCTGGTCTCGGGGCTGCCGCAGGGCTTCTTGGCCGCGTCCGCGATGCGGATCAGCCGGGTCTCGTAGCTGCAGTGCGCCGGGGCGGAGACGATGTAGAACTTCGCGGGCTGCGCCGGATGCTCGCTGGCAAAGACGACCTCCTTCGCGCCGCGGGTGATGTACAGGCAGTCCTTGTAGCCCAGGTCGTAGGCCACGCCATCCACGGTGACGGTGCCCGCGCCGCCGACGTTGAACAGGCCGCACTCCCGGCGCTCCAGGAAGTAGTGCGTGCCGAAGTTGTGCCAGACGTCGATGCCCTTGTCGATCGGCACGGCATCGCCGACGGGCATGACGCCCAGCGTCACCATGCGGTCCACGTGGCTGTAGACGGCGGTGACCTCGTCCGGCACGAACAGCTTTTCGATCAGGAACTCCGCCCGGGTCTCGGCGGTGGTGTAGCGCTTGAAGTCGCGCTGGTTGCAGGAATAGCGAATGTCCATGGCCTGTTTCCTCCCTTATATCTGCGTTTGATTGATGATCTGTTCCACGTCCTCGGCCTCCAGAGGTTCTCCCTCGATCCCCTCCATGCGCACGCCCTCGAGCGTCAGCTTTTTCAGGAACCGGACGATCAGCCCCCGGCGGCTGCACGCCTCCACGCCCAGCGCCATCGCCGGGACCAGCGGCTCGGCCTCGGGGTCGAAGTCAAAGCGGCAGTCGCGCAGGATCAGGTGCGCCATCGGCTTCTCCGGCAGCCCCATCGCGTAGGCCGCGCAGGCCTTGCAGCCGCGGGCGTCCACGCGCTCGAAGCACACCGTGCCGATCTCGGGCGTCGTGTCGTCCACCGGCTGCTTCTCGCGGCTCTGCACGCGATCCGTCTTGCCGTCTGCGTCGCAGAAGTAGAAGCTGTTGACCACCAGCGGCATCTTGACGTCGTCCATGCGGATGTCTTGGAACACGATGTCGTCCACGACGCCGTCCTTCCCGCGGTCGCGGCGGGTCTTGACGCGCAGCGCGCGGTCGTTGCCGCGCATGTGGCAGTGGTGGGCCCGGACGCGCTTCACGCCGCCGGCCATCTCGCTGCCGATGGTCACGCCGCCATGTCCGTCCAGCAGGGCGCACCAGGCGATCTCCAGGTCCTCGCACGGCCGCCTGTACTTGCGACCCAGTTCGATCTTCCCGCTCTTGATGGCGATGCAGTCGTCGCCCACGGAGATCTCCGCGCCCAGCAGCCGCACGTTCCGGCAGCTTTCCGGGTCGAACCCATCGGTGTTCGGGCTGTCCCAGGGCGCCTGCACCCGGACGTCGATGAAGTCCAGGTCCTCGCTGAACGCGGGGTGCAAATTCCAGCTCGGGCTGTTCCTGAACGTCAGGCCCTGCACCAGCAGTCCCTTGCAGCGCTGGGTGTACAGCATGTTCCCCCGGTTGGCGACGCGCACCTTCTTGGGGTCCACCCACCAGTCGCCGTCCTGCGCCCGGCCGTCGATGACGCCCCGGCCGATCACCGCCACGTCCGTCACGTCGATGCCGTTCAGTGCCGCCGCGAAGTCGTCCACGGCGTAGCCTTCAAACATGCCCAGCAGGACCTCCCCGTCCGGGTTGTTCGCCGGCGTATGACCCGGGAGGATCGGGAAGCGCGCGCGGTCCGTCAGCAGCATCAGCGTCGCGCCCTCCTGAATCTCCAGCGTCATGCGGCTCTTCAGAAACAGCGGGCCCGTCACGTACTCCCCCGCGGGGATCAGCACCCTTCCGCCGTCCGGGCAGCAGAGGATGGCCGCCTGCAGCATCGCCGTGTCCTCGGTCTTCCCGTCGCCCTTCGCGCCGAAGTCGCGCACGTTCAGCGTGCAGGTCTCCTGCTTGGTGTGGAAGGTCAGCGCTTGCCTGTCGCCGCCCTCTGTGACGCTCTCCAGCGTATAGTTCGCGTCCGGCTCCAGGTCAAACAGCGAGGCGACGGACCGGCGCTCCTCTCCCAGGGGCCGTCCGTTCAGGAAAAGCGCGTGCTTCTGACGGGCCTCGTACAGTCCCTCCGGGTCCAGCAGCACGCCGCAGCTGCGCGATGTGATGCACAATATCTCCATATCTTCCTCCCGCGCTCCGCTTCTTGGGCATCTTCTGATGACAGTATATCTGATGGGGCGCACAGGAATCAATGCCTTCCGGCCATTCTCTCCGAATCCGGTTGCATCGTATCCGTTTTGTCCATGTTTCAGTCGCGATAAGTCTCCAGGAAGCGCCGCGTATCCGCCGCGTTGTCCGGCGTCGTATTTTCCAGCGTCATCGGCAGTTCCTTCTCCCGGGCGAGCTTCAAAAGCGGCCCGTAGCGCAGGCTCCCCAGCCCGCAGGCCACCGGCCTGGGCCTCGGCGCGCCGGGCTGCGGGACGTAGTCCTTCATATGGAGTACGCACGCCTTCTCCCCCAGCCGCGCGACGGCGTCCCGGACGACGGCGTCCGCCTGCCCTGCGTGGGCGGAGTCGATCAGGTTCACCGCGTCCAGTATGATCCCGGCGCGCTCGCTGTTCAATTCCTCCAGCATGCGCTCCGCCCGCGCGGCGTCATGGACGATGTGGCTGCACACCGGCTCGATCGCCAGCGTCACGCCGAATTCCTCCGCCGCCCGGACCACGGGCAGCGCGCGATCGATGAACAGCTTAAAGTGCGCCTCAGACCGGCAGGCCTCCCCCTCCGGCCCGGACGCCGGCGGCGTCTCCGTGCCCACGCAGCGCGCGCCGATCATGGCCGCGAAGCGCAGGTGCGCCAGATAGATCTCGCGGACCCGCCGCGCCTCCTCCTCGTCCTCCTGGGCCAGCTTCAGGTAGCAGCCGAGCACGGCGCATTCGATCCCGGCGCGCTGAAACTCTGCCTTCACCTCGCCGGCGAGCGCCTCCGTCAAGAGCGCCGGGGCCAGATCCATGCGAAAGCCGGGCACGGCCTTGCCCATCGCCAGCTGGACGCAGCCAAAACCCTGTTCGGCGGCATAGCCCAGGCGCTCGCGCAGCGTGCCCGGAAGGGTGTCGTGCAGCCTGATCCCGATGTTCATAGGCGTCCTCCTGTCGCTCCGCTCTCCCGCGCCGACCTCACAGCCGGACGGTCGTGCCGCCCGGGACGCGCAGCGGCTCGTCGTTGACGGCGATCCAGCAGTCCGCGGCGTTCGGGTTGTGCACGAAGCTGTTGTCCGCGGCGAATTGCAGCCGCGCGAAGTTGTCCACGCAGTCGATGAACTCGATGTTGGTGCAGTACCAAATGTCGTCCTTCCCGCCCATCTTTTGGCAGAAAGTCTCGATCAGGTTCCAGTTGTCCCTGTCGTCAAACTCGTAGCTGTGGCCCCACACGTACATCAGGTACAGGTACTGCCGCTTGAACAGCCCGAGAAACTGGTCGCCCAGCGAAAGCAGGTCGTGGTTGTGGTGGCAGGTCGCCTGCCAGCGGTAGGGGTCCGTCGGCAGCGCGAAGCCGTCCGAGTTGCCGGTGATGCGGGAATAGCGGATCCCGCAGGCGGGCAGCAGGCGGACGATTTCGTCCGAGTACGAGCCGTTCGGATAGCTCATGCCGCGCACCGGCGCGCCGGTGATCGCCTCCAGCGCCCGGCGGTCCTCCAGCACCTCCGCCGCCACCTCCGGCAGCGGGCAGCGCGCGATCGTCGGGTGCGTCACCGTGTGGCAGGCGACCTCGTGCCCCCTGTAGAGCTCCGGGATCTCCTCCGGGTGGACGCGGTTCTCCTCGCCCAGCCTGCCGCTGTTCAGGTGGAACGTGCCCCTGATCCCGTTTTCGTTGAAGATGCGGACCAGGCGGCGATCCTGCGTGCGGCCGTCGTCATAGCTCATCGTCAGCGCCTTGTGCTTCCCGCCCGGATAACAGCAATAGACCTTGTTCATAGCGTTCACTCCCCCGCCAGGTTTTTCAATTATCCCTCTATCCAGATGATAGCATACACGCGGATGCCGGGTCAATGAAGGGAACGGCCTTGTATCTGCCTCATCCGGAGATTGTTTTCGGCGGCGGTTTTCTGTTCTTGAGCGTTTACACCCGCCATCTTGACACTTTGTTAAGGATATGGTATGATTCAGAAAGTACGGTATTTTACCGGGATTTCTGCTTTGGCGGCCCGATTCTACAGAGCAAAGAAGGGATAATATGTTCGACTCCCGCCTGCTGGAGGTGCTGATCGCCGCGGACGACCACCGCCTGCTCTCAGCCAACGCCGAGGCCTGGTGGCTCGCGCAGAACGACGTATTTGTCCCGCTGGAATCCTTCCTGACGCAGGAGAGCCGCGAGGCGTTCCTGAGCCGCCTGGAGGCCGGGAACCACGACTGGTTCCTGACCCGCTTTCAAAACGCGCCCGACGTGCCGTACCTGACGAGGATCGTCCCCCAGGGCGAGGACGGGCAGAGCGGCGCGATGATCCGCATCGTGCTGTGCCGCCTGGATCAGCTCATGGACAACTTCCGCCAACAGGATTACGCGCTGAATGCCTACGACACGATGCTGTCCCTGTACGAGGACCTGTTCTTTGAGTACATTCCCTCCGAGGACGCCATCACCCTGTACAACACCAAGCAGAGCGCCTATTCCAACGGGACCATGGCGCTGGACGACTTCAGAGGCGCGCTGTCAACTCGCTGCGACGAGGAAAACCTGCCCACCCTGGACGCGCTGATCGCGAACCTGCGCGGCGGCACGCCCCGCTTCCACATAACCATCCCGCAAAACCTGTTCAACGACGACGCCGGCATCCAGTCCGTGCAGTGCCGGTATGTCACCATGCACCACCGCAGCGACCGGATCAGCCTGGTCGGCCTGATCCACCCGATGCGCACCCGCGGCGCGGAGGAGAACGAGATCACCTACGACGCGCTGACCGGCGTCATCCAGAAGGAGCACATCACCCGCATGGCCGAGGACAGGATCGACCGGCAGCGCGCCGAGCGCTCGGCCCTGGCGATACTGGACGTGGACTACTTCAAACATGTGAACGACAACTACGGCCATCAGTACGGAGACCAGCTGCTTCGCCAGGTGGCCGGCATCCTCGTGACGGAGGTCAAGGACGGCGGCGCCGTGGGCCGGATCGGCGGGGACGAGTTCATGATCCTGTTCTACCACGTGGAGAACGAGACCGCGCTGCGCGCCTATCTGCGCAGCATCAAGAGCGTCATCAGCGCCGTGCTGCCCGGGACCACGGTCTCCATCGGCTCCGCGGTGTACCCGGAGGCCGCCGGGAACTACAGCGACCTGTTCCTCGTGGCGGACTACTGCCTGTACCTGGCCAAGGAGAAGGGCCGCAACCGCTACATCATCCACACCCCCGGCAAGCATCCCCTGCTGGAGCAGATCAAGGCGGAGCAGGCCAGCGGCGAGCGCAACCTGGTCCGCGGACGCGACGACCTCCCCCTGGGAGACGCGCTGGTGCAGCTGCAATACATGATGCGCTACGGAAAGCGCCCCCCGCTGGGCACGCTGATCAACGAATTCGCCGTGCGCGCCGCGATACCGCTGCTGTCCCTCTGGCGCCTTAAGGAGCACGGCCTCGTGGCCGCCGGGGGCAAGGAAAAGCAGGACGTGGACGCCCTGCAGGCGTTTGCGGCCTCCCGCGCGTTTACTGAGCTGGAGATCCCGCGCTATCTGAAGGACGGCATGACCGTCGTCCACACGGTGGACAAGAAGGAGGAGGGCTATCCCGAGCTTCGGGAGGCGCTGCTCGAGCATCAGGTCATGTCGTACATCTACATTCCCTTCCGGGACAGGTCCGCGGAGCCGTACGCCCTGATCCTGGCCTCCATCAACCGCAAGATCTTCTGGAACGAGGAGCACTTGAAGTACTACCGCATCTTCGCGGACATGCTCTCCGACCAGGACTTGTCAGAAGGGCAATGAGGAAAGCACCCCGTCTCCGGGGTGCTTTCTTCATTGCCCTGTTCGGTTTTGATCCTCATCATTCGATGCCGAGGACCTTGTAATCCTGCGCCTCCACCGCGGCGCGCAGCGCGTCGTCCTCCACGGGCGCGCTCAGCGTCACCACGGCCGTGCCGCTGTTGTGGTCCGCCGCGGCGCTCTCCACGCCGGGAACGGCCTCCAGCGCCTTCTTCACGCGCGCCTCGCAGTGGCCGCACATCATGCCTTCTACCTTCAGGGTCTTTTTCATCGTCTTTTCCTCCTTTATGGTTGCCGCGGCGGCGATCTCATCGAGCGCGTCCGCGGAGATTGGCTTGCCTTTTTTGTCATGACGGGCGTCGTGGGGGTTGACCAGGTTCAGCCGCAGCGCATTCATGCACACGAAGAAGCTGGACAGCGCCATCGCCGCCGCGCCGTACATGGGCTTCATCTCGATGCCGTACAGCCCCATCGCCAGCGGGATGCAGATGGCATTGTAGAAGAACGCCCAGAACAGGTTTTGATGGATGTTTCGGATCGTGGCGCGGCTCAGCCGGATGGCAGCCGTCACGTCGGTCAGGCGGCTCTTCATCACCACGATGTCCGCCGCGTCGATGGCCACGTCCGTGCCCGCGCCGATGGCGACGCCGTTGTCCGCCACCGTCAGCGCCGGGGCGTCGTTGATGCCGTCGCCGACCATGGCGACCTTCCCCAGCGGCATTAATTTGCGGATGACCTCCGCCTTGCCCTCCGGCAGCACGCCCGCCACGACCTGGTCCACGCCCGCCTGCCGGCTGATCGCCTGCGCGGTGCGCGCGTTGTCGCCGGTCAGCATGACGGTATGGATGCCCATGTTGCGCAATTCGCGGATGGCCTGCGCGGAGTCCTGCTTGATGGGGTCCGCCACCGCGATCAACCCGATCAGTTCGCCGCCCAGCGCGAACAGCAGCGGCGTCTTGCCTTCCTGGGCGAGGGCGTCGGCCCGCGCGGTGACGGCATCGCCGACCAGTCCCTTGGAAGTCAGGAATTTCAGGCTCCCGCCCAGCAGCTCCTTTCCGTCCAGACGGGCGCGCAGGCCGTGGCCGGGCAGGGCCTCAAAGTCGCCGATCTCGGAAAGCGCCAGGCCCGCCGCCTCGGCGGTCACGGCCTTCGCCAGCGGGTGCTCGCTGTTCTTCTCCAGCGACGCGGCGAGGATGAGCAGCTCATCCCGCTCAACGCCGACGGGGATCACGTCCGTCACGCGCGGCTGTCCCTCCGTCACGGTGCCCGTCTTGTCCAGCGCGATCACCTGTGTGCGGCCCGCGCCCTCCAGCGCGGCGGCGGTCTTGTACAGCACGCCGGTCTTCGCGCCGACGCCGCTGCCGACCATGATGGCAACCGGCGTCGCCAAGCCCAGCGCGCAGGGGCAGCTGATCACCAGCACCGAGATGCCGCGGGCGATGGCGAAGGCAAAGGATTTTCCGGCGATCAGCCAGCCGACCAGCGTCAACAGCGCCAGGCCGATCACCGCGGGCACGAAGATGCCGGACACCCTGTCCGCGATGCGCGCCAGCGGGGCCTTGGTGGCGGCGGCATCGGAGACGGTGCGGATGATCTGCGCCAGCGTGGTGTCCTCGCCGACGCGCGTCGCGCGGCACTCGATGTAGCCCTGCTGGTTCATCGTCGCGGCGGAGACCGCGTCGCCCTCCGCCTTGTCCACCGGGATGCTCTCGCCGGTCAGCGCGGACTCGTTGACCGCCGTCATGCCCTTCACGATCACGCCGTCCACCGGGATCTGCTCGCCCGGGCGCACCACGAAGATGTCGCCGGCGTTGACTTCCTCAATGCCGACCTCCGTCTCCACGCCGTCCTTGAGCAGCACGGCGGTCTTGGGCGCGAGCCTCATCAGGCCCTTGAGCGCGTCCGTCGTGCGGCCCTTCGACATCGCCTCCAGCATCTTGCCGATGGTGATCAGCGTCGGGATCATCGCCGCGGACTCGAAGTACAGGTTCATGCCGTACTTCATCACCACGTCGTGCGCGCCCTCGCCCTGCGCGAGGATCATCAGAAACAGCTCCGCCAGCGAATAGGCCAGCGACGCGCTGGAGCCCAGCGCCACGAGCGTGTCCATGTTCGGCGCGCCGCGAAACAGCGCGACAAAGCCGGAGGTAAAGAACTTCTGGTTGATGATCATAACGATCACCGCCAGCAGCAGCTCAAACAGCCCCAGGAACACGAGGTTGTCGAACGCCGCGGGCGCGGGCCAGCCCCACATGCCGTGGCCCATCGAGAAGTACATCAGCACCAGCAGGATCGGCACCGAGAACAGCAGCCGCTTTTTCAGCTTCGGCGTCTCGCGGTCCTTCAAAGCCTCGGCGTCGGCCCACGAGGGCGAATCCCCGGAGGCGGCCCTTTTCTCCGCGCCTTTCAGCGACGCGCCATACCCGGCGGCCTCCACGGCGCGGATGATGTCGGCGGAGGAGGCCGTGCCCTCCACGCCCATCGAGTTCGTCAGCAGGCTCACCGCGCAGGACGTGACGCCCGGCACGCCGCACACCGCCTTCTCCACGCGGCTGGAGCACGCCGCGCAGCTCATGCCGGTCACGTTATACTGTTCCATTTCCGTTCCCCTTCATCACTTCATCAGCTTCTGCAGCGTGCCCATCAGCTCGTCCACCGCGTCCTCGCGCCCGGCGCGGATGTCCTCCGTCACGCAGGTGCGCAGGTGGCTGGTCAACAGCACCCGGCAAAAGCTGTTCAGCGCGGAATTAACTGCGGACGCCTGTGTCAGTATGTCCGGGCAGTAGGCGTCCTCATCCAGCATCCGCTGCAGGCCGCGCACCTGCCCCTCGATCCGCTTCAGGCGGTTCATCAGGTCGCGGTGCTCCTTCTCGTCCCGGACCTTCTTCCGGCCGGAATGGACATGGGTGTCCGCCATGGTCTGCGCCTCCGTTTTATACCCCATGGGGGTATCTGTTCGATGGGATGATTATATACCCCATCGGGGTATTTGTCAAGGGCTCGGAATATTAATTCTTTCGCAAATAAACCGCTCGACGCCCGCGGCGATCCACCCTACCATCCGTCGACGGTGCCCAGATAGTGTCCCTTTCGGTCGACGACCCTGACGAAGTCGTCGATGGCCCTCTGGCACTGCTCCATATCGGGCGCTTCCACCAGGATGCGCACGCTGGGCAGCAGCCCGGAAAACCGCAGCAAGATCCGGGCCTCGTCTCCCAGCGCCTCGTCGATGCGATAAAACTCCCTCTGGATGTCCTCGTCGCCCTTGAAGGCGTCGATGCTGTCGATCTGGATGTGCCGGGTCAGGTGCACGCAGTGCCAGTAGGTCCGGGCGACGTGCCGGTAGCAAAAGAGCTTGAAGCTGTCCTCCTGCGCGCTGGCGGAGAGCGCCGAGGCCTCCCAGTTGCGCCGGAGGTGGTCGATGGGCTCGCGGACGCCGCACAGATAGAGCACGCAGGCCGCCACATAGCCGACGCGCCCGCAATCCTCGCCGCAGACCAGCGCCACCCGCTTTCTGTCCTCCAGCAGGGCCGCGACCTCGACCGCCAGGCGCTCCAGTATGTTGAAGGGAAGCGCGCCGTAGGGCGGGATGGGATAGTAGAGGATCTCCCCGGTGAAGTCCTCCCAGATGCTGCCGGGGAGGCTGTCCAGCGCCACGATGACGTCGGGCTTCTCCTGCAGCAGATCATACAGGTCCAGGCCGCGCCCCGCGATGAGCCCGGGGTGGATCTGCCGGACCGCGTCCCCAGCGTCCACTTCGCACTCCGGCGCCCCCGGAGCCAGCGCGTCCAACAGCCTGCGGACGGCCGGCAGCTCGACGATGCGGATCTTGGACGGCGCGCTGTAGCGGATGATGTGAAGCGCCGAGCCGTCCACCTCATATTGCGCGACGCCGTCCGATCCCGACCGGATGAGGCCGATCACGCACGCGACGCCGTCGCGCCTGAGCAGCTCGACCGCCCGGGTCCGCTCGCCCTCGGTATAATCTTTCTCGTCCATCATCGAGATGCAGAGGCACGGCGCGTCCAGATTCACCTCGTTCCACTCGAAGCCTCGCTTGCACGCCTTGTGGGTGTTGAGCGAAATGCCCCTCTCACGGCACTGTGCATTCAGCGATCCGAGCTGCCTGAGCAGGCTGATCCAGTCCGATTCCAGCGGCCTCGGGACCGCCACATAGACGTTCAAAACGCCTCGCTCCAACCCTTGCACGGTATCACCTCCACGGCACAGTTGCGGCACGTTTATTCTATCATGAAACGCATACCCTGTAAACAAAGGATTCTCCGGGGCCTGACGGATGATGCTGTGCAAGCCAAAGACAGCGCCTCGATTTGAGGCGCTGTCTTTTATAAACTTAAATCGGGCGTCATTCGACCACGCCGCCCTCGACCACCAGGTTGTCCGGGTCGACCGCGTCGCCGTAGACATCCTTCAGCGTGGCGTCGTAATCCGCATGGAAGAACTGCTCCTCCGCCAGCTTCTGGATCTCCTCGTTGATGTAGGCCAGCACGGTGTCGTTCCCCTTTTGCACCGCCGGGGCGATGGTGTCCAGGCTGCCCAGCGATTCGATGCCCACGGTGAAGCCGGGGTTCTCGATGGCCCAGGCCAGCACCTCGGTGTTGTCGGTGGACAGCGCGTCGCCGCGGCCGTCCAGCAGCGCGTTGAAGGTCTCGGTGTAGGTGTCGAACTTCAAAAGGTTCACGTCCGGCTCGTTGGCGGTGAACCAGGTTTCGGCGGTGGTGCCCTTGGAAACGATCAGGGTCTTGCCGCGCAGGTCCTCCACGGAGGTGATCAGCGCCGCGTCCGGGCTGACCACGCCCAGCGCCACCTTCATGTAGGGCAGCGCGAAGTCCACCACCTCGGCGCGCTCGGGCGTCACGGTGAAGTTCGCGAGGATGATGTCCACCTTGGCGCTGGTCAGGTATTCCACGCGGTTGGGCGCGTCCACGCTCACCAGCTCCAGCTCCACGCCCAGGTCCTCCGCGAGGCGGCGGGCGAAGTACACGTCGTAGCCCTGGTATTCGCCGTATTCATCCACATAGCCGAAGGGCTTTTTATCTGAGAAGACGCCGATCACGAGCTTGCCGCTCTCTTTGATCTCGTCGAGCGTGCGGGCCTGCGCGTCCGCGGAGGCCGCGGCGATCAGGGACAGGGTCAGGATCAGGGCGATAATCAGCGCAAATATCTTTTTCATGGTGATTCTCCTTTTCTTATCTCATTGGGCCATAACGAAATTCCGTGTCAACGCATCATGCTCCGACATCGAAAGGTTACGGCGGCCCGCATGAGCCATGTCATTCGCTTCATCATTTCGGACCTCCTTTCAGAAGTATAAAAACCGGCGGGGCAGGTTGGACGCATCGCGATCATCCAATCTGCCCCGCCGGTTTCCCGCCTTTGCCTGCACGCTAAGACGGCCGACAGGTCGATGGACGACGCCCGCGGCACATACAACACATGCAGGATCGAATTGCGAACATGTCGGGCGCCTCCTCTCATTTCCTATCTGGATGATATGATTATATCCGGTCCGAAAACGTTTGTCAATGGGTTTACGGTTTTTTAACCGCTGTGAACTCGAACGTGTCCAGGAACTGCCGGGCGCGCTCGGTCCGGGGATGGTGGAAGAAGTCGGCGGGCTTGCCCTCCTCGACGATCGTTCCGTTCTCGAGGAACAGCACGCGGTCCGCCACGGCCTCGGCAAAGCGCATCTCGTGGGTCACGATCAGCATGGTCATGCCGTCGCGCGCCAGGTCGAGCACCACGTTCAAAACCTCCCGCACCATTTCGGGGTCCAGCGCCGCGGTGATCTCGTCCAAGAGCAGCATGCGGGGGTGCATCATCATGGCCCGCACCAGCGCCACGCGCTGCTTCTGCCCGCCGGAGAGCTGCCGGGGCAGCGCGAGCAGCTTGTCCTCCAGGCCCACGCGCCGAAGCGCCTGCCGCGCCTCCTCCTCGGCCTCTCCCTTCGGGCGCTTCAGCGCCTTCACCGGCCCGAGCGTCAGGTTTTCCAGCACGTCCATGTGCGGGAACAGATCGTAGCTCTGGAACACCATGCCGATCTGGCGGCGCACCTGAACCAGGTTGCCCGCGGAGATGGGCTGGCCGTCCAGCAGGATCTCGCCGCCGTCGGGCTGCTCCAGGCCGTTCACGCACCGCAGCAGCGTGCTCTTGCCGCAGCCGCTGGGGCCGACCACTACGATGACCTCGCCCTCCCGCACGGACAGCGAGATGCCGTCCAGCACGCCGTTGCCGTCGAAGCTCTTTTTCAGATTCCGTATCTCAAGAACGTTGTTGTCCATGTCGCGCCTCCGGTTATGTCAACTCCATCGCTTTTCCAGCCAGCCCGCCGCCAGCGATATGGGCCAGCAGGCGAAGAAATACAGGAAGAACACCGCGCCGTAGACCCACACCGCGCCCTGCGGGGCGTCGTAGCGGGCGGCGTCGATGATCTGGCTGCCCACCTTCAAGACCTCCACCACGCCGATGAGCATCACCAGCGACGTGGTCTTGATCATGCGGGTCGTCAGGTTGATGGCCTGGGGGATCAGCCGCCGCGCCGCCTGCGGCAGCAGCACGTAGCGCCAGGTCTGGCCCCGCGTGAGCCCCAGGGCCGCGCTGCTCTCACGCTGGTGGACGGGAATGGAGGTGATCGCGCCGCGCACCAGGTCCCCCATCTCGCCCGCGCCCCAGAAGGTGAACACGATCACCGCCGCGGCCTCGCCGGAAAGCTGTAGGTTGAACGTCTTTGCCATGCCGAAGTACACCAGGAACAGCAAGACCAGCTGCGGCACGATGCGCACCGTCTCCAGCCACAGCCGCATCGCGGCTCGGACGACCGGGTTCTTCAGCGTCATCAACACGCCCGCCAGCAGCCCCAGCACGATCGACAGCGCCACCGACGCCAGCGACAATTCCAGCGTCACGCCCAGGCCGCCCAGCAGCCGCTGGAGGTTGTTTCCCTTAAACAGCACCGCCAAATCCCGCATGGCGCAGCCTCCTTTCCAGCAGCGAAAACACGATCGACAACGGCAGCAGCAGCGCCAGGTACGCAAGCGTCAGCATCAAAAGCGCCTCGTCCGTCCGGTAGTACATGCCGATCAGGTCCTTGGCCACGTACATCAGATCCGCCAGCGCCACGGCGCTGAACACGCTGGTCTCCTTGATCAGGAACACGGCGTTCGCGCCGATGGAGGGGATCGCCGTAGCCAGCGCCTGCGGCAGGATCACGTAGCGCATGTTCTGCATCGGCGTCAGGCCCAGGCAGAGCCCGGACTCGTGTTGCGCGGTGTCCACGGCCTCCAGCCCGCTGCGCAGGCTTTCCGCCATGTACGCGCCCCCCAGGAAGGTCAGGCCCGCGATGGCGCAGGTTTCCGCGCTCAACTTCACGCCGATCTTCGGCAGGCCGAAGTACAGGAAGAAGAGCTGCACCAGCAGCGGCGTGTTGCGCGCCAGCTCGATGTAGACGCCCGCGACCCTGCGCAGCACGGGCACCCTGAACTGCCTGGCCAGGCAGCACAGCGCGCCGACCGCCAGCGAAAGCGCGATGCCCGTCGCGCCCAGGCGCAGCGTCAGCCCCGCCGCCTTGACGTACATCGGCAGGAATTTGCGCATGAATTCGGTATCCACCGGTCAATCCCCCTCAAATGATCGTCGAAGTGTTCCCGCGGAACCCGCCGACGCGGAAAATTTTTCGTTTTCCAAATCATCTACATACCAACAAAAAACAGCGGCCTGCGGCCGCTGCAATGCTCCCCTCGATGAACATCACCGGCGAACAGGCATGGCAAAGCCCGCCATCCGGCAACAGTCATAAGCGTATTCTACATAAGTGCGACGCACTGCCATGACAAGCGCCTCCTTTGGCTACAGTATAATGGGCTAATCCCATTCTGTCAATAGGAATACACGTTATTTAACCTATGCCGCTCGTCGCCGCGATGGGCGCCTCGCAGGGCCCGCGTCGCCCGCGGACGGGCCCTTCCCCTGTTGACACGCGGCCCCTCGGTCACTACAATAGATCGTGAATAAAGGCTGCGCAGGCCGGCCCGCAAGGGCGCAGAGCCCATAGCCTGCCGCGACAGAGCCGGGGCCCATTGAAATCCTGTGAGAACTGTGAGGAGGAAACAATATGAAGCTTGAAAAGATGACGGATTTCTTTGCCGCGCGGATCGACGGCTACGACGCGCACATGAAGCGGGACATCGTCGGCGCGTCGGAGTTTTACGCCTTCACCGCATCCCAGCTGCCGGACGACCCGGGCGCGCAGGTCCTGGACCTGGGCTGCGGAACGGGCCTTGAACTGGAGGAATACTTTGCGCGCAATCCCGGCGCGAGGGTCACCGGCATCGACCTGTCCGAGGTCATGCTGGATGCGCTGAAGGCGAAATTTGCGGACAGGGCGCTGACGCTGATCCACGGGTCGTACTTTGACGTGCCCCTCGGTGAAAACCAATACGACGGCGCGGTGTCGGTGGAATCCCTGCACCATTTTCCCGCCGAGATGAAGGCCGCGCTGTACGGCAGGCTCCACGCGGCGCTCAGGGACGGCGGCGCGTTCATCCTGACCGACTACTTTGCCGAATCGGCGGAGCTGGAGCGGCAGTACTTTCAGGAATTTGAGGCGATGAAGGCGGAGCAGGACGTGGAGGACGGCGAAATCTACCACTACGACACGCCGCTGCTGGTGGAGCATGAGATGGACATCCTTCGCCGCGCGGGCTTCCGGGACGTGCGCATCCTGCATCCGTGGGGCGTCAGCACCTATACGGTCCGCGCGATGAAATAGAAGCTGCGCCTCGTCACGAGGCCCCTTTCAAGACTGGGGGCTATTTCAGGCGGCCCCGCCCGGCCAGCGTCGCGCTGATGCCGACCCTGCCCTCGCCGAGCTCCGCCCAGCTGTAGTTGTTCATGTACCTTCCCTGGTAGGCCCGCACCGCCATCGGATCGCCCTGGACGAAGCGGTACAGGTCGCAGTCGAAGTGCTCCGGCAGCACCCGCAGGAAGCCCCCCTTCATCTCCAGCATCTGGCTGACGCCGGCCTTCTTCAGCGTGTCCCGCAGGCAGCGGATGATCACGTCCAGGTACTTCTGCTGCTGGTGCCCGTAGTGCCCGCCGTCCCACAGCGCGTCGTAGATGTCGGCGCGCCGCACGCCGCTGCCCTGCTGGTCCACCAGATAGGCCAGCACCTCCTTGGCCTTGGAGCGCGGGAACACCAGCATCTCGCCGTCGACGAACACGTCGAAATTGCCGAAGGTCCTCACGACGATCCTGGACCCGCTGACGCTCTGCTCGCGCCGCCCCTTCAGCGCGAACTCCACCTCCTCGACGAGGGCGTCCCGCGTGAGGGGCTTGAGCAGGTATCCGCTGGGGCGCACGGACATGGCGTCGTACGCGAACTCCTTGTAGGCCGTCAGGAACACGATGGCCGCGCCCGGATGCAGCTCCTTGATGCGCGCCGCCAGCGTGATGCCGTCCATATCCGGCATATCGATGTCCAAAAACGCGATGTCCACGGCGTGCGCCTTCAGCCAGTCGAGCGCGTCCCGCGCGCGGGTGAAGCCCTCCACCTGGTCCATCTGCGCAAGCTCCCGGCACCGGTCCACCGTGTATTCCAGGGTCATGACCTCGTCATCCACACATATTGCCTTCATAGCGGCTCTCTTTCCTCGTCGTTCCCGGCGATGCCCATGTTCCGCTCCTATTATACCTCTGGCGGCCCATGCCGTCCACCCACAAAATCTCCATCACGCCTCCCGGGCGATGGGAATGTGCATCGTGATCGTCGTGCCCTCGCCGATCCGGCTGTCGATGTCCAGCGTGCCGCCGCACATCTGCTCCAGGCGGCTGCGCACGTTCGCGATGCCGATGTGCCTGCCGCCGTCCTCCGCCCCGACGGCGCTCGCATCGAAGCCCGTGCCGTTGTCCTGAATGACGATCAGGTTCTCATCCCCCTCGCGGCACGCGCTCACGGTCACCCGGCCCTTCTCGCGGCCCCGCACGCCGTGGCGGATGGCGTTTTCCACCAGCGGCTGGATCGACAGCGCGGGGACCCTGACGTCCAGCTCCTGGATGTCGTAGTCCACCTGGATGTTGTGGAATCGGAGCTGCTCGATCTGGGCGTAGGCGCGCGTGTGCTCCAGCTCCCGGGAGAGCGGGATCAGGTCCGTCTGGTTCAGCGATTCGAGGTTCTTTCTCAGGTACACGCCGAACTGCTCGATGGCGTAGACGGCGGTCTGCGGGTCCTTGACGCAGAGGGCCTGGATCGTAGAGAGCGTGTTGAACAGGAAGTGCGGCTGGATCTGGCTCATCATGATCTGGATGCGCTGGCCCGCCCGGAGCGCGTTTTCGTGCTCGCGCACGAATTGCAGGTGCAGCCAGACGTAGTAGAACACGCAGCCGATGGCGATCGCGATGGTCAAAAACGAGATCGGCTGCTCGTCGAATATGACGTTAAAGTCCATGGCCACCGACCCCGCGATGAGCGCCGTCACCAATATCGGGATCCACGACTCCCGGCGCTGGCGCGGGCGGAACTGCCGCATCGTCAACAACAGCAGCCACGCCAGCAGCACCGCGCTGACGGCGGTGCACACGTGGTGCAGCGGGCCCGGCCTCCAGTTTCCGTCCGGCGTGTAGTAGAACGCGATCGGGGAAAAGAACGCCGTCATGTACACCGCGGCGTTGACCGCGATCAGCGCCCACGCCGCCCCGTAGCGCCCGTCCGGCTTCACGATGCGCAAAAACAGCGCCAGTATGACCGGCCGCACCGCATAGCCGTAGGCCGTCACCGCCTGCCGCACCGCGACGGCTCCCCCCTTCAGGGACAGCCGGTTGTCCAGGTAGTTCTGCAGCACCAGGCTGAACACCAGCGCGATGATCACGACCATCACCCGCTTGCGCTCCCGCGTCAGGTAGGCGTCCAGCCACACCGCCAGCAGCAGCGCGATCAGCAGCGCCAGCGTGGGGATCACCGACAGCTCGGTCATGTAGTCCCTCAGGACCGGTATGTCCTCGATATGCACGCCCGCCGGCCCCGCCCCGATGACCGTCAGCGCGCCGTCGTTGCGGATGTCGGCGTGCGCCGCGGCGCTGTTGCCGTACACGAGGTCGCCGCCGATCGTCAGGTTCGCCTTCGCCTGGTTGTATACGCCGCCGCCGCTCGCCGCCGCGTTGCCCGTCACCGCGCCCCCGACGATGGACGCCGCGCCGTAGTTCGCGATGCCGCCGCCGTTTCCCCGGGCGCGGTTGTCCGTCACGCAGCCGCCCTCCATGACCAGCGCGCCCTGGTTCAATATCCCGCCGCCGTAGCCGGCGCATCCGCCGGTGATGGTCCCCGAGCCGACGCTGTCCCTGATCGTCAGGATCGCGCCGGTCTCAATGGATAGGACGGACCCCTCGTCCTCGTCGCCGTGCAGGTTCCTGTCCAGCGCATGGCCGTTCAAATCGAGCGCGAGGTTCCTGCCCGCCGGGACGTTCAGCGTGGCGTCCGAAGCGCCCGCCGTCACATCCCCGGACAGGACGACGGTCTCCCCCGCCTCCGCCCGGTCGATGGCCTCCTGCAGCGCCGACCAGGTGTCCACGGCCGTCTCCGCCATCGCCGCGCCGCCAAAGAGCAGCACAGCGACGAGCAGCGCGGCGAAAGCGCCGCGCGCCCTGACGCCTGAAAACATCCCTGGACGCACCCTCATGCCCGTTCTCCGTTTCATCTTCGTCTCCGCAAAGCCCCTCTGATCCTCTCACGCACTATTGTAATCCATCCGCGGCTTTGTTGCAAGGGCCATTGCGTCTGCGACAGGGCTCCAAAGCCAAAGAAAAGCGCCCCGCTTCAAGGGGCGCCTCCACGATGTCGACGAGGGAAAAGCCCATATCCTTCAGCGCGGCGATGCGGCACGCTGTCGGAAGCTGATCCTCCCTGTAATACCGATAATCCGTGAAGCGGTCGATTTCCGCCGGCTTCAACAGGCCGATCTCATCGTAGTGTCGGAGCATCCTGACGCTGACCCTGGACAGCTTTGAAAATTCTCCGATCTTCAGCATGGCGGCACCTCCTGTTGCTGACTTGTTCTGAGCTCAAAACCATTATAAAGCCTGCCACAGTGTGACAGTCAAGAGGAAGATTGCTGTTTTTCACGCCTTTTTCTGTATCCACAGTCGCAGTACGGCCCGCCGCAGGCGAGCGTGTATTCCCGGATGAATTCGCACGCGCCGCCGAATTCGCTCATGGTGTAGTCCAGGCGGCACATGGCGGGGACGTAGGCAAACAGCCCAAGTTCCTTCATTAACACGCAGATGCCGCACTTCGTGAACCGCGCCTCGTAGCCGCTGCCATCCGGATAGGGGTGGAAGGTCATGTTCCAGGAATAGGGATTGCGATCCGCCGCGTTCAGCGCCGCTGTCCTCTTCATCCCCTCGACATCCCTGCGGGTAAACTTGCGCTTGGCGGCCTTTCGGCAAAACGCCTTCATCACGCTGGTCGACATCGCTTCGCGGTAGTAATCCGCCGCCTGGTCCACCGTCGGTTTCACCGGCATTTCCAGCAAAAATGCGGAGAGCATCGCGCAACTTAAGATGTTCGTCTTGAAGCGGTCGCCCTTCTCAAATCCCGGCAGGCCGCGGATGATCCACTTGTATTTGCGCTTCGCCAAAGCAGTGATTTCCTTCGCGCGGGATGCTTCGAAGCCGAGCGTCTCTACAAGTTGCTTTTTGAAGGAGCCTACGAACAACAGCCACATGCCCGCGGGCATTCCGATGGTTTTCATGGTCTTGTCACTCCCCGTTCATGGCGTATCTACGCCTTCCTGATGCAGAAATCGCACCGCTGAGCGCCCTTGCCGAGCGTGCCCGTCCTCCCAAAGGCGATGCCCTCCACGCGGCTCACTTCGACCTTGCTGTACATCCCCTCCAGCCGCTTGCGCAGGCTGTCCTCCGTCTCATGCGGCGGGGTGAATTAGTATTTTCTAACTTATGTCCATAAAAAGGCCCGTCCCACTCCGCAAGTTAGTTATAACTATCCCTATTATATTCCCCTGTGAGAATTATGCAAGTCAATTTTATGTGAAGTGTGCCAAGCCAATCATGAACCATATCGCCTATTCCGGCAAAAACTCCATGATTTCCCCGTCGTCGTGTCCCTCCTCGGGCATTGGGATGATTGACTGGATCGCGGCGACTGTCGCGCCGTATTTCTCCAACAATCGCTGATGGTCTCTTTGATGGCCTTCGAGGTCGCCCGCGTCCGCCGCCGCTTCCAGCCCCGCGGCAATATCGGAAAGAGCCATCGCGCCGATCGTCTTTGACGAGCTCTTGACCGTGTGCGCCAGGATCGCGTATGCCTTTAAGTCGCGCTCATCATAGCGCCTTGCAAGGCCCTCCGCCCGCTCCTCAGAGCATCGCAGGTAATCCTGAAGCAAAGATCGATAGAGCTCCTCGTCGCCCTGACAGTAGCCGAGGCCGATCCCGGGGTCGATGCCTGCCGCGCGCAGCGGGGCATAGCCGTCCGCTCCGACGGCGTCGGTTGCTGTGACCGCTCCGGCCGCGTCGGCCGCTGTGGCGGCCGCTTCCGTCGGCGGCTCCCCGCCCTCCGCCATCCGCACCTTTTCGCTCGGAAGGAATCGCAAAATCACGCTCTCCAGCATCCGACCGTTGACGGGCTTTGAAAGGTAATCCGCAAAGCCATCGCTCAAATACCGTTCCCGCGCGCCGACGACCGCGTCCGCCGTCAGGCAGATGACCGGCGTTTCCCGGTTCAGGCCCTCCGCCCTGGCCCGGATCTGGTGCAGGGTCTCGGTGCCGCTCATCCCGGGCATGCGCTGATCCATCAGGATCACGTCGTACGCCTTCCCGTCCGTCAGCGCCAAGGCGTCCGCGCCGCTGATCGCCGTGTCGATCTGCATCTGCGTCTTTTTCAGCAGATTGACGACCACGTTCAGATTCATCTGCGTGTCGTCCACGATCAGCACGCGGGCATCCGGCGCGCGGAAGGCCTCCCGATAGGGCTTGGCCTCCTGCACGTTGGCCTCGAAGCGCTTCTTATAATCCCCCATCGGCGCATCGTCCGCGATTCCCTGCGGGATCGCGACCGTGAAGACAGAGCCGACGCCGTAGGTACTGCTCACGGATATGCTGCCGCCCATCATGTCCAGCAGCCGCTTTGTGATGACCAGCCCGAGCCCGGTGCCCTCCACGGTGCTGTTGCGCTGCATATCCAGGCGCTCGAAGCGGGTAAACAGCTTCCCCTCGTCCTCCGGTCGAATGCCGATGCCCGTGTCCTCCACGGCGGCCGTCAGCATGAGCCGCCCGTCTCCCTGCCTCTGGCCGCGAACCGTCAGCCGGACGCTTCCCTGTTCCGTGTACTTGACGGCGTTGTTGAGCAGGTTCGTCAGGACCTGCCGCAGGCGCACCTCGTCGCCCCGGAGATGGTCCGGGAGCTCTTCGTCCACGTCGATGACGAACTCCAGCGCCTTGTCCTGCGCCTTGAAAAAGAACATGTTGCTCAAATCGTTGAGGACGGAGCTGAGCTGGTAGACCGTCTCCTGCAATTCCATGCGGCCCGCCTCGATCCTGGAAAAATCGAGTATGTCGTTGATGATGGCCAGCAGGTTATGACCGGCGTTCTTCACGTCCTCCGCGTAGACGCCGATGTTCTTCAGCGCCTCTTGCACCGGCGGCGCGCTGTCCCCGGCGTGGTTCTGCGCCCGGTGGTCCTCCCGCAGGATCATCTCGTTCATGCCCAGCACCGCGTTGATGGGCGTCCGGATCTCGTGGGACATGTTCGCCAGGAAGTCGCTCTTGGCGCGGTTGGAGCTCTCGGCCCGCACCTTTTCCTCCAGCAGCCTGGCCTGCATCTGCACAAACGGCCTCACGGTGATCATGGAGAGCACCGCCGCGACCAGCAGCGACAGCAGCAGTATGGCAAAGTAGCTGGCCACGGTGGAGAGCGTCTGCGCGGACAGCTGGGCTTCAAACCATTCGGCGGAAAAATCGACCGCGATGATGCCCGCCACGCGGCCGGAGGAGTCGAGCACGGGGCTGTAGGCGCTGTAAAACTTGCCCCATGCGTCGGAATAGGGAACCTCGTCCACCGCCGCCGTTCCACGCCCGGCGCTGGCCAGCGCCTCCGTGTACTTCACGCTGTCGCCAAAGCTGGCCGGCGTGTACAGGTCCAGGTCCATGGTAAATATGAACTGCCCGTCCTCCGCCTGCCGGATGCAGTAGACGTATTCAAGCTCCACATTGTCGCGGAAGACCGCCAGCGTATCGTAGATTTTTTCATACTCGGCGCTGCCGGTGTCTGCCGCCGTCAGGGACTTCAGCACATCGCCGTTGACAGAACCGGAAGCGCAGTTCGCAATATCCAGCATCCGCTGCTGAATGGCCCTGCGGATGCCGATCCTGGCCCGGTAGACGGAGACCGTGCAGAACAGTATGCTGGAGATGAGCAGTATGGCCTCCACCATCAATATGATCTTCGTGGACAGATTCTTCTTTGACATCACGGCGCGCTCACCTCCCATCACACCGGCGGAAATTCGATGATCTCATCGTCTTCCGGCCATTCATTCGAGGGAGATATCACGGATCGTATGGCTGCGGCGACCGCCTCGTACCCATCGATCAGGCGCCGGTGATTTCCCTCGACGGCCGCGCCATCGCCGGCGTCCGCATCCCGCTCAAGGCCAGCGGCGATGTCCGAGAGCGCGACGGCCCCGATCGTCCTCGAGGTGCTCTTGACGGCATGGACCGCCGTGGCATAGTCCTTCCAGTCCCGTTCCTCGTAGCTCCTTACGATGTCGCGCACCTTTTCCTCCGCGCTGCGGGCGTACTCCGCCAGCAATGAGCGGTACAGCGCGTCATCCATCTGGCAGTAGTTGAGGCCGACCTCCGGCTCGATCCCCGCCTCGCGCAGCGGCGCATAGGCGTCCCGCCCGCGCGGGTCGGACGGTTCCGCGGCCCGCTTCGCCGGGCTGTCCGTTCTGGGCATGGAGATGACCTTCTCCTTCGGCAGATAGGTCATCAGCATGCGCTCCAGCGCCTGGCTGTCGATGGGCTTGGTCAGGTAATCCGTGAAGCCGCCCGAGATGTAGCGCTCCTTCGCGCCGACGACCGCGTCGGCCGTCAGGCAGATGACCGGGGTATTTCGGTTCGCGCCGCCCGCCTGCGCGCGGATGCGGCGCAGCGCCTCGGTGCCGTCCATCCTCGGCATGCGCTGGTCCATCAGGATCAGGTCGTACGGCCTGGCCGCCGCCAGGGCGATGGCCTCCTCGCCGCCCGTCGCCGTGTCGATCTGTATCTGCGTCCCCTTCAGCAGGCCGACGACGACGGTCAGGTTCATCCGCGTGTCGTCCACGATCAGTACGTGGGCTTCCGGCGCGCGGAAGGTCTCGTGGTAGTCCGCCGACGCCAGCGCATGCAGGCGAAGCCCCTTTCGGAAGTCTCCGACCGGTTCAAGCGATACGATCTTCTGCGGAATGGTCACCGTGAACACGGAGCCCTTGCCGTACTCGCTCTTTACCTCGATATTGCCGCCCATCATATCCAGCAGCCGGTGCGTGATGGCGAGCCCCAGGCCGGTGCCCTCCACGGTGCTGTTCTGCTCCAGATCCAGGCGCTGGAACTTGTCGAACATCTTGTTGACATCCTCCGGTCGGATGCCCACGCCCGTATCCTGCACGGTAATGACGAGGCGAACCGTCTGCCCGGCCGCCGCCGCGCCCGGCATGTCACCGCGCAGCGTCAGCCGCACGAAGCCCTGCTCGGTGTACTTCACGGCGTTGTTGAGTATGTTTGTGATGATCTGGCGAACCCGCACCTCGTCGCCATACAGGTTGTCGGGGAGCGCCTCGTCCACTTCGATGCTGAAATCCAGTCCCTTTTCGCGGGCCTTGAAGAAGATCATATTGCTCAGGTCGTTGAGCATGGAGCTGAGCTGATATCCGCCCTCGACGATGTCCATCTTGCCCGCCTCGATCTTCGAGAGGTCGAGTATGTCGTTGATGATGGCCAGCAGGTTGTTCCCCGCGCTTTCAATGTTGCGGGCGCAGGCGGTGATGCCGGCAAACGAGTCCCGGACGGCGGGAACGGCGGCCTCCGCGCCGCGCGCCCGGGTGCTCTCCCGCAGGATCATCTCGTTCATGCCCAGCACGGCGTTGATGGGGGTCCGTATCTCATGGGACATCTCCGCCAGGAAGCTGCTCTTGGCCTGGTTGGCCCGGTCGGCCGCTTCCTTCTCCAGCTTCAGCGCCCGGGCCTCATAGGCCTGCTTCTGCTCCTCGGCCCGCATCTCCTCGATGCGGCGGGAATAGTTCTGCTCGTTCCTGTGCCCGATCAGGTAGAAGAACGCGATCAGCGCGAATATGACGATGCAGATCAGCACGTTGACGGCCATCTGCTGCCGCGCCTCGGCGAACAGCTCCCGATTGCCGACCATGATGACCACATACCACTGGTTCACGATCTCCTTGACGAACACCGTCTGTTTTTCGCCGTCCATCGTCATCTCGAAGATGCCGTTCTGCTTTTCCAGTATCGCATCCAGCAGCGCGCGATCATCCGCGTCCTCCGTCAGATTGCGTCCCTTCTGCTCCGGGTCCTGGTGGGCGATGATCATGCCGTCCTGGTTGACGACAAAGCCACGGCCCTTCTCCATGATGTGCAGATCGGTGACGATCTCCTGGATGTGATTCATCGTCAGATCGATGGAGATGACGTCGGTCCCGTTGGAGAGCATGCGGCAGATGGATATGACGATGTCATGGGTCTGGGCATCCACGTAGGGGGGCACGATGGTGATCTCTCCCTGCGCGTCGATGGCGATCTTATACCAGTCGCGCTGGGTCGGGTCATAGCCCTCCGGCGGCACCCAGGCCAGTCCGTCCAGGTATTCGCCCCGCACATAGCCGTAGAGCCCGGTGATGTTCACATCATAGTTTGCTGTCTGGCGATCCGTCTCCTCCATGATATAGTCCAGTATGTACTGCGTGGACGCGCCGTTGCGGATCATGTAATCCACCGAGTCCGCCGAAACCCACAGCGCGCTCTTGGTCCTCTCCAGATAGTTCTCAAGCTGTGCCGCCACGCCGGAGATCCTGTCCTCTCCCATCTCATGGATTTTGCCCGTCGTCACATCCTGAATGACGCGGGAAGTGTACAGCACCATGACCACCATCAGGCAGAATATGACGATCATCGGCACGAACAGGTTGAACCTGCCCTTTTCTCTGGCTTGCCTCTTCACGCCGTCATTCCCCCTCCGGCAGAAATTCAAGTATCTCGTCGTCCGCCGCCGAATGGGCTTGGGTCCCCAAACTCCCTTCGATGACCCCGGCCAGCGCCGCATCGCGGGCGATCATGTCGTCGTGTGCCTGCCGGATGACCTCCGCCTGCCCCGCATCCGCCGCCGCCTCCAGCCGCCCGGCCATCTCCGAGAGCGCTGCGGCCCCGATCATGCGGGAGGTGCTCTTCAGCGCGTGTGCGAGGGTGGCGTAGTTTTTCCAGTCCCCGGCGTCCCGGTATTGACGCAGCGCGCGCGCCCGCTCCTGAGCGCCGCCGGCGTACTCCCGCAGCAGCGTCCGGTACATCTCCGGGTCGCCCCCGCTGTACCGCATGCCGACCTGGGTATCGACGCCCGCGGCGCGCAGGGCCTCGAAGGGATCGTCCCGAAGCCCGTCCTCCGCCTCGCGTTCGACCGGCTGATCCGCTTCCTCGACCCGCACCTTCCCGGAGGGCAGGTGCCTGATCAGCGCCTGCTCGAGCGCGCGGCTGTCGATGGGCTTGGTCAGGTAATCCGTGAAGCCCTCCGCCAGGTAGCGCTCCCGCGCGCCGCTCACGGCATCGGCGGTCAGGCAGATGAACGGCGTTTCGCGGTTGACGCCGCCTGTCTGTTCGCGGATGCGGCGCATGGCCTCCGTGCCGTCCATCCCCGGCATGCGCTGGTCCATCAGGATCAGGTCATAGCGCCGGGAGACGGAAAGCCGGACGGCCTCTTCGCCGCTGTCGGCCGTGTCGATGCCGATGCCCGTCTTCTTCAGCAGGTTGACGACGACCGTCAGGTTCATCCGGGTGTCGTCCACGACCAGTATGCGCGCCTGAGGCGCGTGGAAGGACTCCTTATAAACCGTCGTCTCCTCCTGGATGTGCATGAACTTTTCGCGGAAGTTGCCGATGGGCTCCGTGTCGACGGCCTTTTGGGGCAGGGCGATCGTAAAGGCGGAGCCCTCGCCGTACACGCTCTGCACGTCGATGCTTCCGCCCATCATGTCCAGGAGGTTGCGGGTGATGGCGAGGCCCAGGCCCGTGCCCTCCACCGTGCTGTTATGGAGCAAATCGGCCCTTTCAAACTTATCGAACAGCCGTCCGATGTCCTCCTGACGGATGCCCACGCCGGTGTCCTCCACGACAAACTTCAGGTCGATCGCGCCGCCCGCCCGCGCCGCGTCTTCCCAAGCGCCGCTGACGGTCAGGGATACGCTCCCCTCCCGGGTGTACTTCACGGCGTTGTTCAGCACGTTGGTGACGATCTGCCGCACGCGCACCTCGTCTCCGTACAGACAGTCCGGCAGGGTGTCGTCCACTTGGACGCGGAAGTCCAGCCCCTTGTCCCGGGCTTTGAAGGCGATCATGTTGCTGACGTCGTTGAGCACGGAGCTCAGCTTGTATTGACCCTCCGCGATCTCCAGCTTGCCCGCCTCAATCTTGGAGAAGTCGAGTATATCGTTGATGATGGAGAGCAGGTTGTTCCCGGCACTCTGGATATTCGCAGCGTAATTGCAGATGTCGGCAAAGACGTCCTGGACGGCCTCCCGCGGTTGGGGCAGCTGATCCCGCGCCTGCCGGCTCTCCCGCAGTATGATCTCGTCCATGCCCAGGACCGCGTTGATGGGCGTTCGGATCTCGTGGGACATGTTCGCCAGGAATTCGCTCTTGGCCTCGTTGGAATGCTCGGCGATCTGCCGCGCCTTGCTCAGCTCGTTGTTCTCCGCCACCTTCTCCGAAAAGCGCACCACATAGATGATCGCCGCGGCAAACGCCACCAGAAACAGCGAAATAATGAACAGCACGACGTGGATGATGTTGTACAGGTTGCTCTCTGAGGCCTGCTGCAGCCCCGCCCGCATCGTATCGCGCATCCAGATGCCCAGCATGATGCCGCCGACGCTGCAGACGAGCACGACGGCGAAGTATACCGCCTTGAGGATCGCCTGGTACCTGCGGATCATGCGATCCCGCGCGGGGTTGCGCTCGGACCTGTACGTCAGAGCCAGCGCCCACGTCAGGCCCAGGAGGCTTAAACTGTCGAGAAAGGACAGGGGATAGTACATCGTCGCGATGGGCGCGGCAAAGCAGGATGTCGTCCACATGCCGTATTCGAAGAACACATACATGAGCGCCACCATCGCCACATTGGGCCGGGCGGCGCCATGCTTCCGGTTTTTTCGATACCAGAGAATGCTTTGCAGGCTGAAACAGGCAATGGCCGTCGTGGTGGAGACCTGAATGAGGTTGTTCAGCACGCCGCCGTATTGCAGGTAAAGGGAGAGCTGCCAGGCGTTCAGCGGGACCGGCGCCAGCATCAGCGGATGAAAGAATCGCCGGGATTCGGCGCATCGCATGTGAAGCACCAGAAGCAGCATAAAGACAAACGCGACGTTCCAACCCAGATAGGAGAAGAGGTTGGACACGTTGGGGTAGTCGCCCATGATGACCAGATAAGCCGTCCAGTAGTAGTTGCTCATCAGGCTGCACAGGAAGACCGCCGTCGCGTAAACCCAGCCCTTTTGCTTTCCGCTGATGTATTGAAACAGGCAGAACAGAAGGGCGATCAGGCACGCCAAGAGTTGTACGACATTTTCCGCGTATTCCCAAAACATAGTCAGTTTTCCTTTAGCTTATATTCCGTGTCCTCATCGATGATCTCCAGCATGATGTCGGCGAATACGGGATCGAACTGCGTGCCCTTGCCCCGCTCGATCTCGCTGCGGACGGCGGCCTGTGGCAGTATATTGCGGTAGCTGCGCCGACTGGTCATGGCGTCGTAGGCGTCGGCCACGGCGATGATCCGCGCCTCCTCCGGAATGTTCTCCCCGACGAGGCCGTCGGGATAGCCCGTGCCGTCGTAGCGCTCGTGGTGCCAGCGCGCGCCGATGGCCAGCTTGGGGCGCTCCGGGATTTTCTTCAGTATCTTATCGCCCATGACGGGGTGCGTCTTGATCTGGGCGTACTCCTCCTCGGTCAGGCGCGAGGGCTTGTTGATCACGCTGTCCGGCACGCCGATCTTGCCCACGTCGTGCAGAAGCCCGATCATGTAGATCTCGTTCTGCCGGTTCCGGCCATAGCCGAAGCGCCGGGCAATCTGACGGGCGTATTCGGCCACCCGGCCGGAGTGGCCGTTGGTGTAGGTGTCCTTGGCATCGATCGTCTCCGCCAGGGTCTGCACCACGCGCATCGAGAGGTTTTCGTTTTCCTGCGTCTTCAGCTCCACTTCCTCGGCCAAATTCCTCTGAAGCCGGGAAAGCTGGATGATATGCTTCACGCGCACCGTCAGCACATCCGGCACGAAGGGCTTTTTGATGAAGTCCATCGCGCCCAGGTTCAGGCCCCTCATCTCGGACTCGGCGTTGTCGTCGGCGGTCAGGAAGATTACGGGGATCTCCTGCCCCGGCGCCATCTCCTGCTTGAGCAGCCGCATCGTCTCAAAGCCGTCCATCTCCGGCATTCGCACGTCCAGGAGGATCAGATCGGGGCTGTTGCTGCGGATGTATTCCAGCAGCGCGCGCCCGGATTTCAGCGCGGTCACGCGCATGTGCTGCCTGCTCAGTATCAGCCCGGCCATCTTGAGGTTGGCCACGTCGTCGTCCACCACCACGACCCAGTCCGTCCGGGGCTTGACGTCTTCCTGTGCCTTGCCGTTATTCAGATTCGCCTGCCGGACTTCGGAGATGATATCGGTATTGGGGCCGTATTCCGTGCGCTTCCAGTTGTCGATCACGCGGGAGATCACGTGACCGATCTCGGCCTCTCCCACCTCCGGGAGCAGCAGGAACACCTGGTTCTCGCCGCTCTCCATCATCATGTCGCTGTTGCGCAGCGACATCTGGACCTTGCGCCGGAACTGCGTCATGATCTCCGACCGCTGGCGCTCGTCATACGACTTTGACATCTCCACCGTAAACAAAACCTGGAACGCGACACCGTGATAGCGTTCCAGGTAGCGGAGCATGTGGCGATAGACGTTGCCGAACGCCTCGCTGCCCATCCACATGCCGGTGGTGGATTCGTTGCACTCCTCCAGCGTGTTGGCGATCTCCTCCAGCGTATTGCGGCGGGTCGGAGTGTTTTCCTCAGCGCCCTGCTGCGGGACCGATGCGAGGATGTCGAGCACGCGCGCCGTCAGCTCCGACGCCACGAGCGGCTTTCCCACCACACCGGCAGCCCCCATGGCCCGTGCGCGCGCTTCCAGATCCGGCTCCCCCTGTTCCGCCATCAGCAGCACGGGAATCTCCTTGCCCGTCCTGCGCGCGTTCTTCAGGGCGGATATCGCCTCAAAACCGCCAATTTCCCACAGCACGCTGCCCAGCAGGATCAAATCCGGCTGGTTGTCCTTCAGAAACTCCATGAGCGCCTGCCCGGATCTGAACCCGGTCACGCGCATCTTCCGCTTGCAGAGAATGTGCCCCGCGTCCTGCAGGGCTTCAATACTGCTGTCCGCCACGACGATCCAGTTCATCCGTCCAACCTCCCCTCGGCGGTTGTGTACAAGCTGCTTTCACAGCGGAACATTGACGATCGATTTTTCTTCTTCTATAACATGATTATATCATAATAAAGCGGTTGTTGTCTACTGTTCTTAACATTCTTCGCTCTTTCGAAGTGTACTGGCGTCAAGCGTAGGAAAGTATAAACGGGATGAGAGTGGCGTGGAACCTTCGTCCGAGAGCGAGTTTGTGCATAAACCGGTGAAAGCCCCCGATATATCGGGAGCTTTCTACACGGCACACTAACTCCAATGCGTCGTCATAATGTGGTGGAGCATACCGGATTTGAACCGGCGACCTCTGCAATGCGAATGTTGCGCGCTGACGAACCTTGCGAACTACATCCCCCTATTCGAACAAACAACCGCGAAAGGCAGACTTGTTTAGCCGTTTGGCTCAATTATCTGATCCATACCGACCAGCAGCCCCGTGTCGCCGAGGCAGCACTTGATGTATCATCCCCATTCCCCCACGGGCGAGTGGGGCCAGAACCGTCGGCAACGCCAAAGATCAGTGCGTCCGGATCCGGATAGACGACATTGCGAAAGCGGATGATTCGCATCTGCTGGTTCACGTTGTGCTTGCTCTGCCAGACGATCATGCACAGGATCAGCAGGCATATGATGTTCATCTCTATGTGAATGGCAGCACTCACTCAGTTTGCACCTTCATTTCAGTTTCATGGTCACGACGGGCCAACCCAGTTCATGTAGATCGCCCGGCTCAGCTGGAACGTCAAGAACTCGCCGATCTCGAACAGCTTTCCGTCCGCGCCGCACACGAGCATCCCGAACAGATACTTGCCGCAGAACAGCGGGTAGGCGACGTAGCCCATCCTCTCCACCGGCAACTCGGCCCGGTTGTAGATCTCCGAGACGGGACACTGACGCCTGTCCGGCGAAATCGTAAACAGCTCCCCGTTGCGCAGCACGCACCGCAGCTGCATCGTCTCCGGCAGCACTTTGTCGTCGTCATAATCCCAGATGATCGGCTCCAGGTACAGGAACATGGCCGCATTTCGCAGGCCGATCTTGTCCATGTGCCCGATCATGTATTCGAGCGTCGCTTCGCCGGTCTTTCCGTAGTTGGTCGTCCATGTCATGAAGTCCAGTATCCGGTTTCTTCCGTTGCTGTATCTTCCGTTGTCGATCCGCTTCATGATGCCGCTGAACTGGATGGCCTTGTCTTTCATCAGGGTGAACAGTCGGTTGTTCAGCGCGCTGACATGGTTTGCCTTCAGCGACTCGTTCATCGTACTTTGCAGCCTGCCGAAGTCATAGACGAACCGGTTTGGGTCGGTGTACAGCATGACGCCGTTGTCAAACAGGATCCCGATCATCCGGCAGATCTCGCCGAACTCCTCGTCGCTCATCACGCGGCTTCTCACGGCCTTCAGCATCCGCGAGAGGATTTCGTAGAACAGCCGCCTGAGGTTGATCGAACCCTGGCCGATGACCTCGTTTCGGTAGCGGTATGATAATTGGCATTACATATAAACCCATAGTTATTGTAGCACATGCAGCGTCCAAAAACGTGCCTGCACGGACTTAAAACAACAAAAAGAAGCGGGCAAACTCCTTTTTATATAATTTTTCGACTATTCCCGCCCCCCGAACAATGGAATCTTGGAAAAACGTACTGCCGTAAGCATCAGCGCCTACGGCAGCAAATATACTGGTTGCTACTCATTCCGCTCTCCAACCAGCTCTCAGGGTGGTCATGAAGGGGCTGTTTTTCGCGCAACCCGTTAACCGGCGAGCATCCTCATGATGTTGGCGCAGAGCGTGGCCAGCGGCGTGCCCACGACGTAGCCCATCAGCGCCATCAGGATGCCGACGGGCACCAGCGAGCCGGAGTAGGAGCCCGCCAGCACCGGCGCGGAGGCTGTGCCGCCGATGTTCGCCAGCGAGGCGACGCCCGCGGTGAACAGGTCGAGCCTGAGCAGCTTGCAGATCACAAGCATCAGCGCGGCGTGGATCGCCAGCACGATGAAGCCCGTGAGGATCCACGCGGGCGCGTCGCCCAGCTCCAGCAGGCTGGCGCGCGAGGCCAGCAGGCCGATGACCGCGTAGAGCAACAGGTTGGAGACCTCGCCGGAACCGGCGACCCGACCCAGCGGCGTCAGGGCGCAGACCAGCGCGACGGCGGTGACGAACAGCACCGTCCAGGTCGCCTTGTCGGAGAAGCCCGTCCAGTCGTACATCTTCGCGCCCACGTTCGTGGCGATGGCGCTCACGAGGAACGCGCAGCCAATCAGCAACAGCAGGCTCTGCAGCGTCACGGGCTTCGTGTTTTGCTTCGCCTCGTCCTCGAGGCGCACGGAGACCTCGTCCAGCCGGGTGGTGTCGGCCTTGACCCATCGGTTGAAGCGCGGCGCGAGCTGGATCGCCCAGAGCAGGAACATCACCCACAGCGAATAGTCGATCGAATCGATCACCAGCGCGTAGCCCATGTCCGCCTCGCCGATGTTCAGCGCCGCCTGCACGGCCACCATGTTGCCGCTGCCGCCGATCCACGAGCCGCACAGCGCGCCGAGGCCCTTCCAGGCGTCTGCGCCGATGGTCCGCTTCATCAGGAGGAACGCGACGAC
>CADAQZ010000007.1 GCA_902790175.1 uncultured Eubacteriales bacterium
CTCCTCGTTCTTGGCCTTGCCGGGCATCAGCGGCGCCCAATCCTGCACGGTGACGATGCGCCTATCGCACATCATGGGCATCGTCTCGCAGGCGTCGGTGATCTGCTGCGCCGTCGCGCCCTCGAGCGTAACGTCGTTCAGCGCCTCCAGCCCTGGCGGCAACAGCTTTTTGCGCAGCGCCTCCAGCGCTTCCCGCTTCACCAGCGCCTCCGGGCCGACGAACAGGTAGACGGGCGCGATGTCGTCCGCCTTCAACGCCTGATAAAACTCATTCCAAGTCATTGGGTGCCTCCAGGTAGGTTTCGATGCGCCAGCCCTCGCCGTCGGGGCGCAGCGTGATCATGCCGCAGTCGCGGGTCATAAGCGTCTTCGCGCCGACGGCATTGAGCTTTTCGAGCGTCTCGTCCGCCGGGTGGCCGAAGTTGTTTTCGCCGACGGAGATGATGGCGATCTCCGGCGCGCAGGCTTCGACGAAGCGCCGGCTGGTGGCCTTCGAGGAGCCGTGGTGCGCCACCTTCAACACGTCCGCCTCCGGGATGAAGTCCGGCTCGCCATCCTCGCTCAGATCGCCGGTGAACAGCACGCGCCGACCCTGGCAGGTCAAGAGTGCCAGCATCGACATATCGTTGACCGATTCGACGCTCTGCCCGCGGAATGGGGAGAAAACCTCCACCGTCGCACCGCCGTTGAGCGCGATTGTGTCGCCCGCCGCGAGCTCGACGATCGGTATGCCCATGTCCCGCGCGACGTCCATCGCCTCGGTGACGGCGGGGGAGATTTCCTCGGACGAGCTCCAGCCCGCGGGCACGTAGATCGCATCGGGTTTGAAGTTTGACAGCACGTCGGTCAGCCCGCCCGCGTGGTCCTGGTGCGGATGCGAAAGGAACACGGCGTCCAGCTTCAGACACGTGGCGTTCAGGTAGTCCGCAGCCGGGGTGTAGGTGTCGCCGGCGTCGAACAGGTAGGTGTGCCCATGCGTGCGCACGACGGCGCAGTCCGCCTGGTCCGCGTCCATGAAGCTGACGGAGAACGGCCACGCCTGCATCAGCGCGATCGTCGCCGAGACGCCCGCCACTGCGATCAGCGCAAACGGCAGCCACTTGCGCACGGACAGGTGGATCCTGCTCAGTTCGGAGGCCGCGAGGATCGTGAGCCAGTGCGCGATCACCAGCCACGCGGGAAAGCGGCCGAAGCGCACGCCGGAGGCCGGGAGCCGCGCGCTCAGCTGCGTGGCCGACACCAGCAGCGCGAAGGCGGCGTCCGGAACCGTGGCAAGGATCCGTCCCAGCGGCAGCCAGAGCGCAGAGAGGATGAGCGCGATCAGCGCCAGCACGTAGCCCAGCATGCAAAGCGGCACGCATATGAGGTTGAACGGCAGCGACAGGATCGATTGCACGCCGAAGAACGCCACCACCGCCGGGAGCGTCGCCAGCTGGGCCGCCAGCGAGGCGCACAGCAGCGAGGGGAAGTAGTAGGCGACGTTCAGAAGAACGCGCCGCTTGCCGAGCGCCTTCTCGCGCTCGCGACCAAGGCCCGTGAGCCCCGTGAGGTCCAAAAGCGGCGGCATCAAAAGCAGTATGCCCGCCGAGGCCGAGAACGACAGCGCGAAGCCCGCGTCGGCGACGTTCAGCGGCTTGATCATCAGATAGACGATCAGGGCCGCGGCCAGCCGCGTCACGGAATCGCTGGGGCGGCCCGTCACCGGCGCGAAGCACACGATCGCGAACATGATCAGAGCGCGCACGAACGGCGCGTTGAAGCCGATCAGCGCCCCGTAGGGGATCAGCAGCAGCACGGCGACGAGGTTCGCGCGGTTGCGGGACATGAACAATCCCAGGAATAGCGCAAGCAGCCCCGCCAGCACCGTGACGTGCAGGCCCGATATGCTGATCAGGTGCGCGGTGCCCGTGCGGTTCAGCGCCTCGCGGAATTCCTCGTCCAAGAGGCTCCTGTCTCCCAGCACCAGCGCGCGTACCATCGCCGCGTTTTCGGGAAACAGCGCGTCGATGCGCCTGGACGCGGCGCGCCTCATGTCGATCAGCAGCGAGCGCGCGTCCCGCCTGGTATCGAGCATTTCCATGTCGCCGATCTTCGCCGTGGCGTAGGCACAGAGGCCCTGACGGTTCAGGTACTTGCCGAAGTCGAACTGATACGGGTTCGTCACCGGGTCCGCGTTCCAGAGGTGGCCCGTCAGGCGAAGCCGCTGGCCGTAGGACACGGCGTCCGCGGCGACGGGCTCGTCGTCCCTCAGATACAGCCGCACGCGCAGGTCGCAGGGCTCGCCGTCCACGGATTCCAGGCGGAACTTCGAGATCAGCCGCCCGGTGTCCGGGTTCTGCCAGGGCTCGGATACGACGCGGCCAACGAGCTCGGCGGAGCGCTGTTCCTTTACGACCGGGATGGCGTCGAGCGCAAGCGTCATGCGCGCCATGCCCGCCGCGAAAGCCGCAAGCAACAGGCAAAGCGCGAACAGACGCCGCCTGTCGCGCAGCAGCACGGCAAGGGCCGTGAACACTGCACACACGATGAGACAAACGGCGACGGGCAGCGGATGTCCCTGCGCCGCGAGCAACCCCGCGAGGAATGCCGTCGCCGCGCAGGCCAGTGGACGGGCGCGCACCTGCCGGAACAGGAAGGAATCTTCGGAAAGCATTTGTCAGATATAGTAGACCTCTCCGGGCACGGCGATCTCGGCGGCCGGGTAGACCTCCCGCGCCTCGTCCAGCAGCGCCTTGGGATCGTACTTCGGGTTCAGGTGCGTCAGCAAAAGCCGCTTCGCGTGCGCGCTCCTGGCAAGCTCGCCGCACAGGCGGGCGGAGTAGTGCGGGGCGGCAGGGCGGTAATCGGCACTCGACAGGCCGCAGTCTGCAAGCAGCAGGCTCGCGCCCTCGCAGAAGAGTTCGACAAGAGGATCCTGGTTCGAGTCGCCGGTGAAAACGAAGCGGGCCCCGTCGCACTCGACGGCGATGGCGTTCGTGGGCACGGGGTGCCGCGCCGGGGTGAAGGACACGCGCATCTCGCCGATGGCGACGTCCTCGGCGGGCCACAGGTCAAAGCAGGGCGCTTCCAGCAGCGCGGACACTGCCGCGGGCTGTTCGGGCGCGTAAACGGGCAGGGGCCTGGGGCGCGGGTTGAACTGCAGCGCGTACTGCATTGGCAGCATGTCGGACATGTGGTCGTAGTGCAGGTGGGACAGCAGCACCGCGTCCAGTGAGGCGGGGCCGCCCTCGTCCATCAGCCGCGCCAGCACGCCCGTGCCGCAGTCGATGAGGATGCGCGTGTCGCCGCTGTCGCTGGACAGCAGGTAGCCGGAGCACGCCCCGCCCGGCGCGGGGTAGGGGCCGTTGTTGCCGAGGATCTTCAGGTTCATACCATTACTCCTTATCGTTTATACGATGATTATACCAAAAAACTTGCCTGCACACAACAAAAATCGCGCCTTCGCGTCATGTCGGAGCGCGAATTTTCATAGAATTTGGCAGGTTGAGCGAAGGAGTGAGGGCATGAACTATTTTGGCGTGTATCATTCGGACTATTCGCGCACCGGCAGCGCGCGATTCGGCGGTGGTTTCTGCGATGCGCCCTGCATGACCAAGGGGCACATGTCGCTGTGCGCGCGGGACGTGGCCACGAAGGGCGACGTGATCGCGATGGCGCGCGGGCGCGTGCGCAACCGCGCGGCGCTGGCGTCGCAGCTGGGGCTGGAGCCGGACGCGGGCGCGTCGCAGGTCGTGCTGGCAGCTTATCAGAAGTGGGGGGAGGACTATCCCGCGCGCGTCGAGGGCCCCGCCGCCACCTGCGTGATGGATTCCGCCGCGGACAGGCTGGTGCTGAGCCGCGATCGCATGGGCGAGCAGCCTGTTTTCTACGCGCTGAAGCCGGGCAGCGCGGCATTTGCCGACCACCCGGATTCGCTGCTTCGGTCGATGAGCGTCGAGCCGGTAGCGGACGCCGACTGCCTGCGCGAGCTGTTCGGCCTGGGTCCTGCGCGAAGCCCGGGGCGGACCTTCTACCGCGACATGCGCATGCTGGAGCCGGGCTGCGCGCTGGTGATTTGCGAAAACCGCGCGCGCGTCGACCGCTATTTCAGGATCGAGGACGCGCCGCACGAGGAGGGCGAGAAAGCGACCGTCGAGCGCGTGCGGGCGCTGCTGGAGGCGGCGGTTTCGGAGATCGCAGGGCTCAAACCGGCTGTGATGCTCTCCGGCGGACTGGACTCCACGGCGCTGACGGCGCTGCTTCGACGGCGCATGGACGTCGTGCGCAGCTTTTCTGTCGATTACATGGACAACGACCGCGACTTCCATCCCACCGACTTTCGACCGGAGGCGGACGCGCCCTACGTGCGCCTGGCGGTCGGTGCGCTGGGCACGCAGCACCGCTTCGTGACGCTGGACGCGCCGGGGCTATTGCGCGGGCTGGGGCGGGCGATGTCGCTGCGCGGCTTTCCCGGCATGGCGGACATCGACGTGTCGCTGATGCTGCTTTCGCAGGAGATCGCGCGCTTCGACGGCGCGGTGGTGTCCGGCGAGTGCGGCGACGAGGTGTTCGGCGGCTATCCGTGGTTCGCTTCCGACGCGCCGCTGGAGGGCTTCCCGTGGTCGGGATCGCTGAAGCTGCGGGAAATGCTGCTCCGGCCCGAGATCCGGGAAAAGCTGAAGCTCAGTGAATACGTGCGCGACACGTTTGAAGCGCGCCGCCGCGAGGCCGACCCCGGCGCGGACTACGCCCCCGGCGAGCGCCGACTTCGGACGATGCAGCGGCTGTGCTTCCAGTACTTCATGCCGAACTTGCAGGAGCGCGCCGTGCGGATGTGCGCGGGCGCGGGCATCGACGTATTGACGCCGCTTTGCGACGACCGGCTGGTTGAGTACGTATACAACGTGCCGTGGGAGATGAAGCGCATGGGCGGTCAGGAGAAGGGGCTGTTTCGCGCAGCGGTATCGGACCTGCTGCCCGAAAAGCTGCTCCGGCGCAAAAAAAGCCCCTATCCGAAGACGTGCAGCCCGCAGTTCGCGGAGCTCACGCGCCAGCTGACGGCGCGGCTGCTTTCGGAAGGGGAGGCTCCGATATTCGATTTAATAGACCGCGCGGCCGTCGAGGCAATCGCGCAGTCCGACCTCAACCCGGAGGACACGCCGTGGTTCGGCCAGCTGATGGCTGGAGCGCAGCTGCTGGGCTACCTCTGGCAGGTGAACCGCTGGCTGATGGAGCGCAGCGTCACGATTCGGCTGTAGGCGTGGGCTGGGGCGTCGGTGCCACAAGGCCGGGGTTCGGCAGCAGTACGCTTCTCAGGTACACGCTCCCGGCCAGCGTGTCGGCGGCGCGGCCCTCGATGTAGAAGCGCGCGGCGCGGATGTCCTCCAGCGCGCAGAGCGTGTTGACCATCGCGTAGATGAGGTCGCGCTCGGCGCGGGGGCTCAGGTTCTGGCAGCTTCGATAGAAGTTCGCGGACAGGTTCACCCGCGCCACGCCGCCCACTACCTGGACGCCCAGCAGGTCCTCCGGGTAGACGGGGGTCAAAAGGGGCAGGCGGTAGCCGCTCTCGACGCCGGTGAAGGAGAACAGCTCGGTCAACAGACTCTTGGGCGAGAGCGCGACGCGCATCGACACCGGGCGCTCCACAGCCGACAGCCGGTCCGCGTCGTCCAGCAGGTAGAGCGTGGCGACGCTGCCCACGCGGCCGGAGAAGTCGCGGCGGCGCATCAGCCCGTCCGGGAAATTCAGGATCGTCTCGCCGATGGCGCACATCGTGATCGGCTCGCCGTTGACCGTGATGCGCACGGCGTCCAGTTCCGGCAGGAACGAGCAGGCCGTCAGCGTGACGGATCCCGCCAGCTGCCACACGTCGACGCCCGAGAAGGCCAGGTAGTTGGCCAGTGCCGACGAAAAGTTCAGCGTCAGTACGCGCTCGCCGGTGCCCAGCGATTCGGTCACCGGGCCCTCCTCCATCAGTTCCGCGCCCTCGGGGATCGAGGCGACGGCGCTGCGCTCGTCCAGCGGCCCCAGCTTCAGCGCGTCGATCAGCGAAGACGCAAAGCCATCCGCGCCAGAGGACACCGCGCGCAATTCCGGCAGCAGCCACTGGCCATCCGACGAGGGGAAGTAGAGGAGCGCGGCGCGCTCGATGGGCTCGGCGTCCGGCTGCTTCAGCCGCTCGCTCTCGGCCTGCATCTGGGCGTAGGCGGCGGTGACGCTCTGCGTGACCTGCGTCTGCACGCCCACGGGCAGCTGACAGCAGCCCGCGCTGATGCCGCCTACGAGCACGTTCACGCCGCGCACGCCGTCGATGCCCAGCAACGTGTTGCCGATCGCTGCCTCCAGGGCCAACAGCTCCTGGGGGCTTGCGGCGTTTTGGGCGTCGATGGACAGATTGACCGTCGCCGTGCCGCGGGAGAACTCAAAGTCAAGGAGCCGCACGTCCGAGGTCGCGCGCGTGCCGGCGGCCAGCAGCGCCTCGACGGCGGCCTCCGCCAGGCTCGCGCCGGCGTCGGTGCGCAATGTCTGCGTGTAGGTGGTGAAGCCGGAAAAGTCCTGCGCGGCGCGGTAGAACGTCACTTCGCTCATCGCGCCGGACATGCTCTCGCCGAGAATCATGTTCTCCGGCTCGTCCGAGGGCTCCGGCAGGCTGATCTCACCGGCGGACTGGGCCTTCGGACCGCGCAGCACGCAGCCGCCCAGCGCGACGCACAGGGCCGTCATGAGCGCGATCAGCGCCAGTACCTTGCGCATGAAACCAACCTCCTATAGATCATGATCTTCGAAGGACGGGGAAGATCCTTCGACTTCGCTGGCGCTCCGCTCAGGATGACACGCATGTTTTGACTGAATAAAACTGTCATTCTGAGCGAAGCGAAGAATCTTATCCTTCCTTCTTCTTTTCCGCCAGCGGCAGCTCGATGATGAACGTCGAGCCCTTGCCGGGGGCGCTCCTGGCGTCGATCGTGCCGCCGTGCAGCAGCACGAACTGCTTGACGATGCTCAGGCCGAGGCCCGTGCCACCGGTCTCGCGCGAGCGCGCCTTATCCACGCGGTAGAAGCGGTCGAAGATGTGGGGCAGGTCCTCCTCGGGGATGCCCACGCCGGTGTCCGTCACGCGGATGACGGCGCGCTTCCCGGCGCGCGAGAGCGCGCAGCGGACCTCGCCGCCGCGGGGCGTGTACTTGATGGCGTTGTCGATGATGTTGTACACCACCTGTTGCAGCTTCAGCGCGTCGCCGCGCACCTCCAGGCTCTCCTTCGCCTGGCACTCCAGCTCCACGCCGTTTTCGCGCGCGAGGGGGGACAGGCGCTTCACCTGCTCCTGCAACAGCGCGCCGATGTCCAGGTCCGTCAGGTTCAGCTTCATGCCGCTGTCGATGTTTACCAGCGTCAGAAGGTCCGAAACGATGCGGTTCAGCCGGTCGATCTCCTTGTTGATGTCGGTCAGGAACTCCTTGGCCATGGCCGGGTCCAGCGGGTCCTGGTAGACCATCGTCTCGGTCAATATCTTCATCGTGCTCAGAGGCGTCTTTAATTCGTGCGAGGCGTTCGAGACGAACTGGCTCCTGGATTTGTCCAGCTGCTCCAGACGCTCGGACATGCTGTTGAACGCCCGCGCAAGCCCCGCGAACTCGTTGTTGCCGCGCACGCGCACGCGCGCTGACAGGTCGCCCTTGCTCATGCGGGAGATGCCCTCGTTCAATTCGCCGATGGGCCGCGTGATCGTCCTCAGTACCAGCGCGTTCACCAGCAGCACCGCCAGCGCCACGATCGCCATCCACGAGAGGATCTTGATCTGGATGTCGCGCAGGCTCTCGTAGATCTCCTGCACCTGGCTGATGTACACCACGACGCCCACGAGGCTGCCGCCGCTTTTAATGGGGCTGGCGTAGAGGCCGGTCATCGCATTGACGCCGGAAAAGCCGTTCAGCGCCGCGCGCAGCCAGTAGTTGCCGGCGTTTCCGGCGCTGCCTGCGTCGTAGAAGCCGTAGTCGCCGTCCGAGCCCTTCAGCACGCCGTCGATCTCGGCGGTGATGAAGCGCTGGCCGTTCATCTCCGAGGCGGTGTCCACCTGTACCACGCAAAGCGCGTCCAGCACCAGCACGCGGCCCTGCTGGGCGCGGGCGGCCTCCAGCGCGGCGTCGTAGATGCTCTGCGCATCAAAAGCGACCAAATAACCGCTGAAGGCCTCGGCGAGGTTGTCGGCAATTCTCTGGTCGTCCCGCGTGCGCTGGGTAAACAGATATTCGCCCATCAGCTGAATCACCGAAAAGCCGATGACGGAGAACGCCACGACGATGATCAGCAGATAGGCGACGGTAATCTTCCAGCGTATGGAGTGTATGAAGGTTTTAATCCTTGTCAGTGAAATAGTAGCCCACTCCCCACTTGGTGAAGATGTATTCAGGCTGGCTGGGCACCTTTTCGATCTTTTCACGCAGGCGGCGGATGTGCACGTCTACTGTGCGCAGGTCGCCCAGGTAGTCGTATTTCCAGATGGTTTCGAGCAGGTTTTCCCGGGAAAACACCTTGCCGCGGTTCGTCACGAACAGGTGCAGCAGGTCAAATTCCTTCGCCGTCAGGTTCACCTCGCGGCCCCCGACGGTCACGGAGCGGTTGTTCACGTTCAGCTGCATGTCGCGCACGGTGATCACGCGCTGGCCGCTCTCGCGCTGCATCATGGCGGTGCGGCGGAAGATGGTGCGGATGCGGGCCTTGACCTCCAGGATGTTGAAGGGCTTGGTCATGTAGTCGTCCGCGCCGTACTCCAGGCCCAGGATCTTGTCCATGTCGTCGCCCTTGGCGGTGAGCATGATGATGGAGACGTTGCTGCGCTCGCGGATGCGCTGGCAGACCTCGATGCCGTCGATCTTGGGCAGCATCACGTCCAGCAGCACCAGGTCGTACTGGCCGGAGAAGAATTTGTTGACGGCCTCCTCGCCATCGGCGGCGGAATCCGTCTCGTAGCCATCCTGCTCGAGAGAATATTTCAAACCTTTAACAATTAAGGGCTCGTCGTCCACAATCAAGATGCGCTTGGGCATGCTTTCTCCTCCTCTGAAGCCGTTGTAACAATGATTCGCACGAGTATGACATTACATTTTCATGATTTTGTTATTATTATAAACGATTCCTGACATGATTTCAAGTTGTTTTTTTTAAATGTTAGGTTTTTATACCCGCGCTGTACAAATTTATCGGATGGTGATAAGATAGTAGGTACCGGAAATCCCGGCATCAGCCGCCGCGCCCGTTCGCAGCGGCGACAAGGAGACGCGAATGACGCACTACAACAAAGCCCTCGCGGCGATCGTCGCCGTTTTTATACTGATACTTTCACTATCCGCTATGGCCGAGCCCAGCGCGCCCTACGACATGAACGCGCCGCAGAACCTGGAGGCCGGGCATCTCTATGCCCAGTCCGCGCTGCTGATCGACGAGGACACGGGCGAGGAGCTGTTCTCGAAGAACAGCCGCGTGCGCATGTTCCCGGCCAGCACCACGAAGATCATGACGCTGCTGCTGGGCCTCGAGAGCGACATCCCGCTGGACAGGCAGGTGACGATCCCCGCCGAGGCCGCGGACATCATGGAGGGCAGCTCCGTGATCCCCGTCAAGCCCGGCGACGAGATCAGCTGGAAGGACCTGCTCTACAGCTTCATGCTCTCCTCCGGCAACGACGGCGCGAACGCCATCGCCGTGCTGACGGCGGGCAGCATCCCGGCATTCGTGGAGCAGATGAACGTGCGCGCCGCGGAGCTCGGCATGGAGAGCACCCACTACGCCAACGCCCACGGCCTGCACGACCCGGAGCACTACACCACCGCGCAGGACCTGGCCGTGCTGGCCCGCGCCGCGATGCAAAACGACGTGTTCCGCGACATCGTGGCCCAGCCGAACTGGACGATCACCGTCACGCGCGGCGGCGAGACGAAGAGCGCCGAGATCATCTCCCGCAACAGTCTGCTCCAAAAGGACGAAAAGTATTACTACCCGGACTGCACCGGCATCAAGACCGGCCACCACAACAAGGCGGGCTGGTGCTTCGTCGGCTCGGCCGAGCGCGACGGCATGCGCGTGATCTGCGTCGTGCTGAACTGCGAGGGCGAGTTTGACAAGTGGTACGACGCCGCGCGCCTGTTCGAGTACGGCTTCACGCGCTATCAGGACGTGTCCGCACAGGCGCTGCTGGAGCGCGCGGCAAAGTCGTTCAATACCGTCGAGATCGAGGACGCCGCGCCCGGCGAGGGCACGCTCGAACTGAAGATGTCCAACGTCGAGGGCGGCGACAGGGCGGTGAAGGTCGTCTCCGGCAGCGACGCCGCGCTCGACGCGAAGGCGGCTGTGCTTTCTGAAAGCGCACAGATCGAGTGGACGCGCGCGCTGACGGCCCCGGTGAGCCAGAACGAGATCCTCGGCAACGTGCGCTGCGACGTCCCGGGCGGCGGGGAAGTGAAGGCGCTGCTCGTCGCCAGCCGCGACGTGGCCGCGCAGCCAACCGCCGAGCCCGTCGTCACCGAAGCGCCGACGCCCGCGGAGCCCGAACCGACGCCCGAGACGGTCGCGCCCACGCCGGAACCCGAGCCGAAGAAGGGCGGGCTGGGCGCCGCGTTCCTGGTCGCGCTCGTCGCACTGCTCGTGCTTGGCGGCGTTGCCGGGGCGTACGTCGCGCGACAGTCGCGTCGCAAAAAGGCGCGCAGGCGTCGCAAAAAGCGCCGCGGGAGCGCGAAAGCCGCGAAGCCGTCCGCGAAACGTTGAGATTCGCCGCCGCGCTGTACAAATGCCCGCGGCGGTGGTATAATGACTGTGTATCTGATTTTTCCGATGCGAGGTAATCCCATGCTCCGAAGCATAAGGCTGCTCTGTGTCCTGCTGGCCGCGGCGCTCGCGCTGATGTGCGCGATCCCGGCCCTGGGCGAGGAGTCGCCCTCCGACTACAACCGAAACGTGCCGCAGCTGTTGAGAGAGGGCCACCTCTACTCCAAGGCCGCGGCGCTTGTCGACGCCTCCAACGGCGACGTGCTGTTCACCAAGAACGCCCGGCAGCGCATGTACCCGGCCAGCACCACCAAGGTGATGACGCTGCTGCTGGCGCTGGAGAGCGGCATCGGCATGGACACCGTCATCGTCGTCCCCAAGCAGGCCAACCAGATCCCGGCGGACAGCTCGCTGATCCCCGTATTCCCCGGCGACGTGATGCCGTTCCGCGACCTGCTCTACGGCTTCATGCTCACCTCCGGCAACGACGGCGCGAACGCCGTGGCCGTGCTGGTCAGCGGCAGCGTGGAGGCGTTTGTGGACAAGATGAACGCCCGCGCGCAGGAGATCGGCTGCGAGGACACGCACTTCGCCAACCCACACGGCTACCACGACGAGAACCACTGGTCCACCGCGATGGACCTGGCGCGCATCGCCAGCGAGGCCGTGAAGCTGGATGCGTTCCGCCAGATCACCTCCACGCCCAGCTACGTCATGCACATCACGCGCGGCGGTGCGGAGCAGGAAGTGCGCATCGTCAACACCAATTCGCTCCTGAAGAAGGACAACACCTACTACTACCCGGACTGCATCGGCATCAAGACCGGTTACCACAGCGCGGCGGGCCAGTGCTTCGTCGGCGCGGCGGAGCGCGACGGCGTACGGCTGGTGACGGTCGATCTGGGCGGCATCGCCAACCAGGAGAAGTGGATCGACACGATCCGCATGTTCAACTACGGCTTCACCTGCTACACCGGCTACACGATGGAGCAGATGTTCACGCTGGCCAGCCCGAAGATCGCCACGCTGCGCGTGTCCAACGCCATCGAGACGGACCCGCAGAAGGGCATGCTGGGCTTGAAGATCGCCCAGATCAGCGACCCGGACTACACCCGCATGGTGGAAAACGACAACGAGCAGGCCATGGCCGAGGCCGTGGACGACTTCGTGTCCCGCTGCGAGATGACCGTCACCAGCGACATGACCGCGCCGATCTCCGAGGGCGAGATCATCGGCAAGCTGCGCTACGTGGACCAGTCCGGCAAGGAGATCAAGGCCCTGCTGGTGGCGGAGCGCTCCATCGCCGAGCAGCCGCCGAAGGCGGAGCTGACGGACTTCTTCCCGGTGCTCAAGTACTTCGAGAACCCACTGGTGGTGCTGCTGGCGGCGGTGCTGATCCTGCTGATCGTGCTGCTGCTGATCGCGGCGGCCATCCGCGGCTCCCGCAAGGACCGTCGGCGCAAGAAGATCTACGAGGCGCGCAGGCTGGAGTACATGCGCCGCATGAGCGCCCGCAGGCGCCGCGAGGCGAAGCGCCGCGAGCGATACGACGATTACGACGACTACGACGACGAATAAGTGCAGGGTTTGGAGGCCCCCTCTCCGTCTGCTGCGCAGCAGACGGAGAGGGGGATTTTCCAAATTCCGGTATAAATCCTCCTGATGCGTCCATACTGGCGTTACAGGAGGGATTTGTATGTTGGAGAGGATCAAGGAGTATTTCAATAAGACCACAGGCCGGATACGCTCCGGATTGAAAAACGTCTCCCTCGCCCAGTGGGGTCGCGTCGGTTACTATGCCGCGCTGGCGCTGCTGCTGGTGGCGCTGGGGGTAGCATCGAGCGCGTACAGGAACAGAAGGCTCGCGCCGAAGGAACAGGAGCCCGTCGCCCGATCGGCACTGTCCGCCCGCGCGGAGGTCGCCCTGCCGACGCCTGTGCCGACGCCCGCGCCCGCCGAATGGGTCTGGCCGCTGGAGGGCGAGATCATCGGGGAATACAGCCCCAGCGAGCCCGTGTGGTCCGCAACGCTCGAACAGTGGCAGACCCACCCGGCGCTGGACATCGCCGGCAGCCCGGGCGAGGCCGTGTACGCCGTCCGCGACGGTGAAGTGTCCGACGCCTGGTGCGACCGGCTGTGGGGGAACGTGATCGTGATCGACCACGACGGCGGCTGGCAATCCGTCTACCGGGGTCTCAACACGCTGAACCTCGTCGAGGTCGGCGACAGCGTCAAGGCCGGGGACGTCATCAGCGCCGTCGCGCCGTCCGTGCCCTGCGAAGCCGATCTTGCGCCGCACATCCACTTTGAATTGACGCGGGATGGGATCGAAACGGACTTTGCGGAGATAATCGAAAACTGACAGCCTTGCGCGAAGCGTTGTGTTGCGCTATAATGGTCCCATCACGCGACGCGGAGGGATCCCCATGCCGAGACTGTGGGCGAAGATCATCAAAAAGCAGCGCATCGAGCGCCAGGCCACCGCAATCTGCGCCTGGGAGGACGCCGAGGACGCGCTGACCGAGCTGTGCCACGAGTTTGACATCCCGCGGCCCCTGTGGCTGGACAAGCACCACCGGGAGTTCAATGAATTTCGGCGCACGCAGTTTCTGCCGGAGCACTTCATGGAGGACGTGCCCTTCCAGCGGCTGGAGATCGAGTTCCTGGAGGACGACAACAAGACCCGCCGCAGCAACGACCCGCGCAACCAGTTTGACTGACCGGGAGGGGAAGGTATGGACGTTGAAAAGCTCAGCGGGCGCTACGCCGTTCGCGCGCTGGATGTGGCGGAGGCCGAATCCGTGCTGCGCTTCTGCGAGCAAAACGAACAGTTCTACCGGTATTGCGACATGCAGCCCAGTTTGGAGCAGGTGCGCCGCGACATGACGGTCGCCCCGGAGGGGGTCGAGCCCGCCCGCAAGCACTACGTGGGCTTCCTTGACGGCGATCAAATAGTGGCGGTCATGGACTACATCGAAGGCTATCCCGACCCGGAAAGCGGCTATATCGGGTTCTTTATGATGAACATGAGCCTGCAGGGGCGGGGCATCGGCAGCGCGATCATCGCCGAGGCGACGGACTACCTGCGCTCCGTCGGCGTGAAGCGTCTTCGGCTGGCGATCGCCAGCGACAATCCCCAGGCCAACCACTTCTGGAAAAAGAACGGCTTTGTCGTCGTCAAGTCGGTGGACATGGGCGGCTGGACGGCGCTGGTGGCGGACAGGCAACTGTAGCCTGTGTTAAAATCCTGTCACCCGCGCCATTTCGCTGGACGAAACCGAACGGGGATGCTATAATAGTCCCGTCGATGACGAAGAGGAGTAGCTTGCGCACTTCCCAAGAGAGGGCAGCTCAGAGGCTGAAAGGCCGCCCGGAACCCTGGCAGGCGAAGGTCGCTTCGGAGGCGGCCGGGTGAACGGAATAGCCCGGCGGGGCGCGCCCCTTGCAGCGCAGAGAGGTTGAAGCGCGTCTTGCTTCAATGAATAAGGTGGTACCGCGGAGCAATCCGCCCTTTGTGGCGATGCTCCGCGATTGTTTTTCGATAGGGAAAACAAACTGTTTTCCGGGTCGGCGGGCACCGCAGGCGCGCGCCGACAATCGAACAGAGGAGGTGTTGTCATGTCGGGAGAGAACAGGCGCTTCGGCGGCTTTCTGCTGCCGGTGATCGTCGTGCTCGTCGGCGCCTACTTCCTCGTGACGGGCATGCGCTCCGGCACGCTCAGCGCCGTAAAACTCGGGCCCGTCAACTGGGTCGGGCTCGCGCTGATGCTGGCCGGGCTCGTATGCGCCTTCTTTAAAAAGCCCGCGCTGAAGCTGGCAGGCACGCTCGTCTGCGGCGTCGGCGCGATACTGGTGATCTGTCTATAATACAAGGGGGATATATCAATGGAAACCAAACAGGAATTCACTATGGAAAAGGTGTTCCAGCCCAACCAGGTGGAGGGCCGCATCTACGAGATGTGGGAGAAGTCCGGCGCGTTTGAGCCGCGCAAGGACGCAAGCAAAAAGCCGTTCGTGATCGTGATGCCGCCGCCGAACATCACGGGACAGCTTCACATCGGCCACGCGCTGGACGAAATGCCCCAGGACGTGCTGATCCGCTACCACCGCATGAAGGGCGACCCGACGCTCTGGGTGCCCGGCACGGACCACGCCGCCATTGCCACCGAGGTGAAGGTCGTGGACGCGCTGCGCAAGGAGGGCCTCACCAAGGACATGATCGGCCGCGAGGCGTTCCTCAAGCGCACGTGGGACTGGAAAAAGGAATACGGCGGGCGCATCGTCCGGCAGCTTCGCAAGCTGGGCGTGTCCTGCGACTGGACCCGCGAACGCTTCACGATGGACGACGGCCTCTCCCGCGCCGTGCGCGAGACGTTCGTGCGCCTGTACGAAAAGGATCTGATCTATCGCGGCTACCGGATGATCAACTGGTGCCCGTGTTGCCAGACGTCGCTCTCCGACGCCGAAGTGGAGTACGAGACGCAGAACGGCCACTTCTGGCACATCCTCTATCCCGTGAAGGAGACGGGCGAACTGCTGGAGCTGGCCACCACGCGCCCGGAGACGATGCTGGGCGACACCGCCGTGGCCATCAACGCCGAGGACCCGCGCTACGCCCACCTGCACGGCTGCCACGTGATCCTGCCGCTGATCGACAAGGAGATTCCGATCGTCTGTGACGAGCACGCCGACATGGAGAAGGGCACCGGCGTCGTGAAGATCACGCCCGCGCACGACCCCAACGACTTTGAAGTCGGCAAGCGCCACAACCTGCCGATGGTGCGCGTGTTCACCTACGACGGCCACATGACCGGCGCGGAGGAGGCCGCCAAGGTCGCTGAGCTGATCGCCAGCGGCCGCGCCGCGAAGGACGAGCCCGAGGTGCTGGACTGCGGCAAGTACGCCGGCATGACCACGATGCAGGCCCGCGAGGCCATCGTGGAGGATCTGAAGGCACTGGGCCTGCTCAAGGAGGTCGAGGCGCTGACGCACGAGGTGGGCACCTGCTACCGCTGCCACACCACGCTGGAGCCGATGGTGTCGCTGCAGTGGTTCGTGAAGATGCAGCCGCTGGCCGAGCCCGCCTGCAAGGTGGTGTACGACGGCAAGCTGCGCTTCATCCCGGACCGCTTTGAGAAGACCTATCTGCACTGGATGGAGAACACCCGCGACTGGTGCATCAGCCGCCAGCTGTGGTGGGGCCACCGCATCCCCGCCTTCTACTGCGACGACTGCGGCGAGACCTTCGTCACCCGCGAGGACATCACCACCTGCCCGAAGTGCGGCAAGCCCGTCCGCCAGGACGAGGACGTGCTGGACACCTGGTTCTCCTCGGCGCTGTGGCCGTTCTCCACGCTGGGCTGGCCCGACAAGACCGACGACTTCAACTACTACTACCCGAATACCGTGCTCTCCTGCGGCTACGACATCATCTTCTTCTGGCTGGCGCGCATGGTGTTCTCCGGCATCGAACAGACCGGCGAGTGCCCGTTCGAGGTGGCGCTGATGCACGGCCTGGTGCGCGACGCGCTGGGCAGGAAGATGTCCAAGTCGCTGGGCAACGGCATCGACCCGATCGAGGTCATCGACAAGTTTGGCGCGGACGCGTTGCGCTTCTCGCTGGTGATGGGCGTGGCCCCCGGCAGCGACATCCGCATGAGCGAGGAGAAGATCGAGTCGTTCCGCAACTTCGCCAACAAGATCTGGAACGCCAGCCGCTTCGTGCTGATGAATCTGCAGGGCTTTGAGCCGAAGGGCATCGACGCCTCGAAGCTCTCCCCGGCGGACAAGTGGATCCTGACCCGCTACCAGGAGGCCGTTCGCGGCGTGACCGACAACCTGGAAAACTACGACCTGGGCCTGGCCGCCACGAAGCTCTACGATTTCGTCTGGTCCACATTCTGCGACTGGTACATCGAGATGGCCAAGCAAGGGCTCTATGCCGAGGAAGGCGACGTGAAGGAGGCCACGCAGGAGGTGCTGCTCTACGTGCTCACCGGCATGCTGAAGCTTTTGCACCCCTACATGCCCTTCATCACTGAAGAGGTGTATGGCTACCTGCCTGGTGCCGAGGGCATGCTGATCGAGGCAAAGTGGCCTGAGGTGAAGCCTGAGTTCGACTTCACCGAGGAGGCCGCGCGGATGGACGGCATCATGGAGGTCATTCGCGCCGTGAGGAACCTGCGCGCCGAGATGAATGTGCAGCCCGGCCGCAAAGCCACGCTGATCCTGAAGCCTCACGCGGGCTGGAAGGACGCGCTATCGGGCGCGGAAGGCTACTTCAAGCGCCTGGCTAACGCCAGCGGGCTGGAGATCATCGACGCCCATGCCGCCAATCCCGATAAGTCCGCCTCCGCCGTGACCGAGCCCTGCGAGCTGTTCATGCCGCTGGGCGAGCTGGTGGACGTGGAGAAGGAACTGAAGCGCCTGGAGAAGGACCTGAAGGGACTGAAAGGCGAGATCGCCCGCGCCACCGGCATGCTGAACAACCCCGGATTCGTCAGCAAGGCCCCGGCCCAGCTGGTGGAGGCCGAGAAGGAGAAGCTGGCCACGAACCAGCAGCTGCTGAAGAAGCTCGAATCCCGCATCGCGGAGATGGAGAGCCTGCGGTAAGAAACGCTGTAGGGGCGCCGTTTCGGCGCCCCTTTTCTATGGTTTATTCGATCAGCCTCCTGTGTAGCGCCCGCAGCGCCATTTCGTACGCTTCGCACTCGACGTACACGCGCACGCAGTCGCTCGCGGGCTCCACGACGATGGGCCGGAGCAGTTCCGCCTCCGCCAGCACGCGCTTGAGTGGAAACCCAAAAACCGATACGCACGAAGCGACCGCGTCCTCGCCGCGCGCCCTCACGGGCAGCGCGGCTTCCCTTTTGCCCGCGAGGCATGGCGCGATCTGGGCGACCTTCCCGTCGATCAGCGTCCCTGGGCCGTCCGGCTCCGCCGTGCAGCGCAGGCGGGTGGGGATGCCCGCGCGCTCGACGGGGTCGAGGCACGCCGGGTGCAGCACCTGCGCCCCGGCGCGGGACAGCGCGCGCATCTGTGCGTAGCTGACGCGGTCGATGTGCCGCGCGCCGGGCACGATCGCGGGATCGGCGGTCATCAGCCCGGGCACGTCCGTCCAGTTCTCGTAGACCGTCGCACCCATGCCCACCGCCGCCAGGGCCCCTGTGATGTCGGAGCCGTTGCGGGGGAACACGCGGATCTTGCCGGACGGCTCCGCGCCGTAGAAGCCGGGGAGGATCACGCGGTCGCGCGTGCGCGAGAGCGCGATCAGCGCGCCCAGCGTGCGCTCCATGTTCACGCCGCCGCCTTCGTCAAAGGATATGACGTCCGCGGCGTCGGCCATCGGGATGCCGCTGTAGCGAGAAAACAAGAGCGCGCACAGGTATTCGCCGCGGCTCAGCGCATGCGCCTCGGACGTATGCAGCGCGGCTTCGATCTCGTTTTTCACCACGTCGTAAAAACCGTCTATGCCAAGCTCCAACGCGATCCCATCGAATCGTCGCGCGATGGCGTCGACGTTTTTTTGCCGCACGCGCTTCTCCCGGCGCGCCCTCCAGCAGGCCGCCAGCCGCGCCGTCACCTTGTCCGGGTGCTTCTCGTCCATTCCCGGCGCGGACAGTACCGCGCAGCGCCGGGAGGGATCGCTGTCCAATATGGCTTTGATCTGTCTGAATCGCTCGGCGCCGGCCGTGGAGCTGCCGCCGAACTTGCATGCGAGGATCGGCATATACAAAACCTCCGTTGCGGCGATTCGCGCCGCAATGTGTTTTTTCAAATCGCCAAAGCGCCCGCAAAAAGGGACGCCTGCGGTGTATACTATGCCGGGTGCGGGCGAACGTGCCCGAAGGATTGCATAAATGCGGCGCAATATTAAAAATATATGAAAAAAAGGGTTTTTTTGAACAGGTGTTGTATATAGTATTATAACAACCGCTGCCGCACAGGCGTTTTGCGCCTCGACGGCGTGCCATGATTATCTTGCGGAATTTGTCATATCGATGCAGGAAAAACGGTGAAATTGGCGAATAATAAACTACTGTAACTCCCGCCCGGAACGGGGCCAACGAATCAGAGCAAAGAGGAGCGTGTATGAGCGGAAGATTGTCGGATGCCTGGCTGGAGGAGCTTCGCTCCCGCGTCAGCCTGGAGGAAGTGGTCTCCGAATACGTCCCCCTCAAGCAGAAGGGCCGCCGGTTCTGGGGGTGCTGTCCGTTCCACAACGAAAAGACGCCGTCCTTCGCGGTAGACAGCGAAGCCCAGCTTTACTACTGCTTCGGCTGCCACAAGGGCGGCACCGTCGTCAATTTCGTGATGGACATGGAGCGGATGGACTTCATGGACGCGGTGCGCCTGCTGGCCGAGCGCGCCCACATGGAGCTTCCCGAGCGGAGCTCCGGGCCCGGACAGCCCCGCGTCACGCAGGACGAGCGCGAGCGCATGTACGAGGCAAACCGAGCCGCCGCCAGGTTCTTCCACGACCTGCTGTGGACGAACGAGGGCGCGGATGCGCTGAACTACCTCTACGGGCGCGGCCTCAACGATTCGGACATCCGCCGCTTCGGCCTCGGAGCTTCTCCCAAAGGCTGGGACGGCCTTTTGCATCATCTGGAGGAGGCGGGCTTTGAGCCGGGGCTCCTGGAAAAGGCCGGACTGGTCGTCAGGCGCGACGATAAGCTGTACGACATGTTCCGCGGACGCGTGATGTTTCCCATCATCAGCGCCCAGGGGCGCGTGCTGGGCTTCGGCGGGCGCGCAATGGGCGACGCGCAGCCCAAGTACTTGAACACGGCGGAGACGCCTGTGTTCAACAAGCGCCTGGGCCTCTACGCGCTGAACTTCGCCAAGAACGAGCGCTCGGTGGGGCGGCTCGTGCTGGTGGAGGGCTACATGGACACCGTGTCCCTGCGCAAGCACGGCGTCAAGGGCGTGGTCGCCACGCTGGGCACGGCATTGACCGAGGAGCAGGCGCGGCTGATGAAGCGCTACGCCCCGCAGGTGTGGATCAGCTACGACGGCGACGCCGCCGGGCAGAAGGCCGCGCTGCGGGCGCTGGACATCTTCGACGCGCAGGACATCCCCGCGCGGGTGATCGACTATCCCGCCGGCATGGACCCGGACGACTTCATCAAGGCGCGCGGTCTCGAGGGCTTCGAGGCGCTTCCAAAGCTGGACTCCACCGGCTATCGCATGCTCAGGGCGCGCGACGGCCTGGACATCTCCACGCAGGACGGCCTGACGCAGTACGCGCTGCGATGCTGCGCGATCCTCAAAAAGGTCAAGAGCCCCATCGAGATGGAGAATCACCTCAGAAGGCTCGTCAACGAGACCGGCTACGACCGGGAGATCCTGCTCCGGCAGATCGGCGCGACGCTGCCGGAAAAGCCCGACGCGCCGACTAGGCGATTGCGCGGGAACCGATCGGAGCCGACCGGCGTCGAAAGGGCCGAGCAGGAGTTGATCTCGATGCTCGCGGCGGGGCTGATCCCGCGCGAGGCGCTCAAGCCCGAGGACTTTACCAACGAGGAACATCGAAAACTGGCCCAGTGGCTGCTGGACGGTGGCTCGCCGGGCGCTTATGTGGAAGGCATCGAGGACGACGACGCGCGCAGCCGCGCGATGAGCGCGATGAACTACTCGCCGCTGCCCGCCGAGCGGGACAAGGCGATGGAGGTCGCGCAGGAGGATCTGACGACCCTCCGCCAGGCGCGAAACCAGCAGCGCGAAAACGAATACAAGCAAAAGGTCGATTCGCTCTCGCAGGAGCAAAAGCTCGAAATCCTGCGGCGCATCGACGCGGACATGGAATCGGAGAGCTGACCGGTCGAAAGGAGTGGCCCGGATTGAGCAAGACGAACGCGAATCAGGATGTGATGGCCGCGCGGGTGCGCGAGCTGATCGAGACCGGCAAACAGAAGGGCGTACTGACATACAGGGAAATCGTGGAAACGCTGGGGGACGTCGAACTGAGCCCCGAGCAGTTTGACCGCATACTGGACACGCTGTCGGGCCTCAACATCGAGGTCATCAAGGAGGACGTCATCCCCGAGGCCGAGATATTGAACGAGGTCGAGGAGGAGGAGATCGACATCTCCGTGCCCGAGGGCATCTCCATCGACGATCCGGTGCGCATGTACCTGAAGGAGATCGGCAAGGTGCCGCTTCTGACGGCGGACGAGGAGATCGAATTGGCCAAGCGCATGGAGGAGGGCGACGAGGACGCCAAGCACCGGCTGTGTGAGGCGAACCTCAGGCTGGTCGTGTCCATCGCCAAGCGCTACGTGGGCCGCGGCATGCTGTTCCTGGATCTGATCCAGGAGGGCAACCTGGGCCTCATAAAGGCTGTGGAAAAGTTTGACTACCGCAAGGGCTACAAGTTCTCCACCTACGCCACCTGGTGGATCCGCCAGGCCATCACGCGCGCCATCGCCGACCAGGCCCGCACCATCCGCATCCCCGTGCACATGGTGGAGACGATCAACAAGCTGATCCGCGTCTCCCGCCAGCTGCTGCAGGAGTACGGCCGCGAGCCGCTGCCGGAGGAGATCGCGCAGGAGATGGGCATCCCGGAGGACAAGGTGCGCGAGATCATCAAGATCGCGCAGGAGCCCGTGTCTCTGGAGACGCCGATCGGCGAGGAGGAGGACAGCCACCTGGGCGACTTCATCCCCGACGACGACGCGCCCGCCCCGGCGGAGGCCGCCGCCTTCACGATGCTCAAGGAACAGCTGATGAGCGTGCTGTCCACGCTGACGCCGCGCGAGGAAATGGTGCTGAAGCTGCGCTTCGGCCTGGAGGACGGAAGAGCGCGAACGCTGGAAGAGGTGGGCAAGGAGTTCAAGGTGACGCGCGAACGCATCCGCCAGATCGAGGCCAAGGCGCTCAGGAAGCTGCGCCATCCCAGCCGTTCCCGCAAACTGAAGGATTCCATCGACTGATGCAGAACAAAGGTCAAATCGCACTCGACCCGCGCCTGTCGATGATCGCGCGCCTGGTCGGCCGCTGCGAATGCTGCGCCGACATCGGGTGCGATCACGGCAGGCTCGGCGCGTCTTTGCTCCAGTCCGGCCGGTGCGCGCGGATGGTGTTTACCGACATCTCAGAGCCCTCGCTCGCCAAGGCGAGGCGGCTGATCCGGGACCTGGGGCTCGGGGACCACGCGACGTTCGCCGCGGGCGACGGCGCATTGGCGCTGAACGAGCCCGCGGACGCCGTCGTGATCGCCGGCATGGGCGGCGCGACCATCGCGGAGATCGTCCGCACGGGCCGCGAGAAGCTCGGAAACGCGCGTCTGATTCTCCAGCCGAACGTCGCCGCGCCGCAGCTTCGGCAGGCGCTGTCGGAGTGTGGGTACGAGATATGCGACGAACGCGTCGTCCAGGACGGGCGGCGCAACTACGTCGTCATCGCCGCACGGCCCGGGCGCTCGATGTACAATGAAAAGCAGCTGGTCGTCGGGCCGGTATTGCTGGAGAGAATGCCCGAGGAATTGACGCCCTACGCGAAGTTTCGGCTGCGCGTGGCGAAGAAGGCGCTGGACGGAGCGAGGCAGTCGAACGACGGCGCGCAGATCGCGCCGCTGGAGAGGGAGATCGCCATCTGGGAGGAGGTGCTCACGTGTCTGCAACGGTAGCGCAGGTGCTGGCGCTGGTCGAGAAGATCGCGCCGTTTGAGCTGGCGGAGGAGTGGGACAACGTGGGCCTGCTCGCCGGAAATCCCGATTCGACGGTGGAAACTGTGCTGTGCGCGCTGGACATGAGCATGGACGTGCTCGAAGAGGCGCGGCGCCGCGGGGCGCAGCTCGTCGTCACGCACCATCCGATCCTGTTCCGGGGACGCAAGAACCTGGCGGAGACAGACGCGGAGGGGCGGCTGCTGTGCGCGCTCGTGCGCTCCGGCATCGCGATGATCGCCGCGCACACCAACTACGACAACGCCTTTCCCGGCGTGAACGACGCGCTGGCGGCGGCGCTGGGACTGAAAGACGTCGAGGCGCTGGAGGGCGGCATGCGCGTGGGCGCGCCCGCGCAGGGCACGCTATCGGAATTCGCCGCGCATGCGGAGGCGGTGCTCGGCGGGCCGGTGCGCCGCTACGGCGACCCGGATCGAAAGCTTAACCGCGTGGCCGTGCTCGGCGGCGCGGGGGAGGACTACGTCCATATCGCCCGGGCGGCGGGCGCGGACGCCTACCTGACCGGCGAGATGGCCTACCACAAGGCGCTGGACGCCGTGGACGACGGGATGTGCGTGCTGGAGGCCGGACACGCCGCCACCGAACATCCGGCGATTTCTGCGCTGAGAAGAGGTTTACAAATCGCCGCGGATGCGGTACAATATGATATATGCGTCTTACAGAGCGAGGCGGAACTGTTTTTCTGATGGAGGGATATGGATATGCAGTTGGATACCCTGTGGAATTTCATGCAGGTGGATATGGAGGCCGACAAGTTTGAGGCGAAGATGCGCCAGTCGGAGAATCGGCAGAAGCTGATCAAGGCGCGCGACTTCCTGAAGGACCAGCAGGCCAACATGAAGAAGCTCGAGAACGACGTCGCCGTGATGCAGGACCGCCTCGAGGCGGTCGAGGACGAGGCCGCGCGGCTGGAGAAGGTACTCGACGGGCTGACGGAGGAGTTCAACAACAACGTGCCCGCCAACGCCGAGGACGCCCAGAAGCAGGCCGACGCCGTGCAGAAGCTGCTGGACACGCTGCAGCGCTACGAAGCTGAGCTGACGAAGATGCGCAAGGACGCCGACACGAAGGATCGTCAGCAGAAGGAGATCCGCGTGCGCGCGGCAAAGACCAAGATCGAGTTCGACCAGCTGAAGCTGGAGTACGACAAGGAGTTCAAGGCCGACACGGCAAAGCTTCAGGAGATGCGCGCGAACACCGAGCAGGAGGCCAAGAAGGTGGACATGGCGCTGCTGGCCAAGTATCGCAGCATCAAGCAGCACTGCACGCCGCCGATGGCGCGGCTCGTGAACGGCCAGTGCAGCGGCTGCTTCATGTCGCTGCCCAGCGCGACGCTGCTGGACATCCGCAACGGGGACAGGATCGTGGAGTGCGACAACTGCGGCCGCATACTCTACGATGCGGGGGAATAGTACATACGCTGATAATTGTGAGGGCGCCAGACGATCGCAGGCGCGTTCAGCGCTTGAGGAAAGTCCGAGCACCGCAGGGCAGGGTGCCGGTTAACTGCCGGTGAAGGCGACTTCAAGGAAAGTGCAACAGAGATATACCGCGAACCTCCCCTCGGGGAGGCGCAAGGGTGGAAAGGCGAGGCAAGAGCTCACCCGCGGCCTGGCGACTGGCCCGCGCTGTAAACCCCACCTGGTGCAAGATTGATAGGGAAGCATGAGCGCCCCTCGGGGCGGCTCGGCGGCGGCCCGTCGCGCTTCCGGGTAATCGCTAGAGCCTGCTGGCAACCGCAGGCCCAGATAGATGATCGTCCAATACAGAACTCGGCTTACAGACGCCGCTCACAATTCATCATAAAGCGGGCGCTGCCAATTTGGCAGCGCCCGCTGTTATCGCGCCTTATTCGTCCTCGTCCGCCTCGGCGATCTCGAGGTACTTCTCAAACACCGCGTCCAGCTCCGCGTCGTCCTCCACGGTGGCGTACACGTCGTTGCCGTCTTTGTCGGTCTCGATGCGCAGGATCACCAGCTCGTCCTCGCCGACGTCCTCCATTGGGTCGACGGGCACCAGGCAGATGTAGGGCTTGCCCTCGTGCTCCAGCGTCATCAGGTGTTCAAAGCGCACGGCCTGGCCGTCCTCGTCCACCAGCTCCACGATGTCTTCGCGCTCCATGTCCAGATCGTGATTCATGTTCTCGCTCATATGCCATACTCCCTTTAACTCTATTTTGGTCGTTGTTTCGTCCCGCCAGCCGCCGGCGTCCATGAAGCCCTGCAGGATGTAGGTCGCCGCCAGCTGGTCGATGTAGTCCTTGCGCTTGCGCCTTCCGACGTCCGCCTCCAGCAGAACGTTCCGCGCCTGCTTCGTGGAGAGGCGCTCGTCCTGAAAGTGCACGTTCAGGCCCTTTTGCGCAAGCAGCTCGGCGAACGCGCGCGACTTCTGCGCCTGGAAGCCCTCCGTGCCGTCCATGTTCAGCGGCAGGCCGCAGAGCACGCGGTCGGTCTCGTACTGCGCGCAGAGCTCCAGCACCCGCGCCGCATCCCGCTCGAAGCCCTTGGTCCAGATGGTCTCCACAGCCTGCGCCGTGAGGCCCAGCGGGTCGGTGACAGCCACGCCGATGCGCTTTTCGCCGATGTCCAGACACAGCACCCGCATCGCTACACCACCTTTATGCAAAATTGCGGGCACGCCCGCGCGCAGTAGCCGCAGAACACGCACTTTTCGGAGTCGACCCGTGCGCGCCCGTCGACGATCGAGATGGCGCTCTGGCGGCAGCGCTCGGCGCACTTGCCGCAGCCCTCGCACCAGTCGTGCACCATCACGCGGCGCTCGCGGTGCCTGAGCGCCTCCAGCCGGTCGAAGGCCGCCGGGTCGCCCTCGAACATCGCCACGTCCGCGTCGATCTCCTCCTCGCTCTGCATGCCGACGGCAATGGCGTCGAGCAGCGGGTTGTCGATCGCGTACTCCAGCGCCGCGCGATTGCCCTGGATCAGGTGTCCGCCGCCCAGCGGCTTCATCGCGAATATGCCGATGCCGTGCTCGCGGGCGTTCGCGATGGCCTGCTCCATGTCCTCGCGCGTGCCGTCCTGGATGCCGATACCCCCGACGTTGATCAGCGGGTGGATCACGTCGATCATCGGGAACTTCGGCGCGGCCTTCACGCAGGCGACGTAGTGGGTGCTGACGCCCACCGCGCCGATGTGGCCCTTCGCCTTCTGCTCGGCCAGGTATTCCAGCGCCTCCTCGTGGCCCCGCAGCGTGTAGAGCGACTCCTGCTCGTGCAGCATGAAGATGTCCACGTAGTCGCGCCCGATGCCGCGGTACGCGCGCTCCAGCGCCTCACTGGCGGTCTTGCGATCCCAGCAGTAGGCCTTGGTGCTGATCACGTAGTCCGGCGCGCTTTTCAGCGCCAGCCTGATGTGGGGGTAGGTGCCGTAGAGGTCGGCGGTGTCCAGGAAGCGCACACCCCTCTCGTAGGCGTACACCAGCAGCCGCGCGCCGTCCTCGGGCGTCATGTCCTTCTGCAGCGGCGACATGGTCAGCGTGCCGAAGCACAGCCTGGATACCTTCAGGCCCGTGCGGCCCAGTTCATTCATCCGCATAGTCTTTGTATCGCGTCCGTTCCTGATACGTCACAGGGCTGGAAATAAGCGTATTTCCAGCCCTGTCAATGCGCGTGGCGATGCTGCAAATGCCGTTGTGTCAGTTGGCGAAATCCTTGTCGTGCTGCACGACGTAAAAGCGCACGAACTCCTCCAGCAGCTCGTCCCGCTCCAGCCGACGGATCAGCGAACGGGCATTGTTGTAGCTGGTTATGTAGGTGGGATCACCGGAGATGATATAGCCCACCATCTGCATGATGGGATCGTGCCCCTTGGCCTTCAGTGCCTGATAGACCAGCTCGATGATCTCCGCGGCCGATTCCGGGACATCCGCGAGGCTGCGAAAGTGCCTCGTTTCATCCAATTTGCTGTTCATAGCGCACCGCCTTTCGAGCACAGCATTTGCATTCATAGTCATTATAACACATAAACTCCAAAAGATCAAATATTTTCACATTTTTGAACAAAAACTCTAAACAGTGTTCGAGCCGTGGTCAGCGCGGGCAACGCCAGCAGCATCCCGGTCACGCCGCCCAGACGCGCGCCGCCGTAGATGCCCAGCAGCACCACCGCCGGGGAAAGGCCCGTGAGGCTGCCCATCACGCGCGGGGAGATCCACGATCCGTCCAGCTGCTGCACGATGGCCAGCGCCAGCGCCGTCAGCGCCGCCTTCTGCCAGCCGTCCGTCAGCGCGATCAGCACCGCGGGCACGCCGCCGATGAACGGGCCGAAGTAGGGGATCATGTTGAACAGCCCGATCAGTATCCCCAGCACCAGCGCGCTGCGCACGCCAACGATCGCAAGCGCCGCGGCGGACAGCGCGGCCACCGCGCCCGCGATCATCAATTGTCCCTGCAAGTAGAGCCAAAGCTCCCGCGCGGCGGCGCTGCCCATCTGGAGCGCGATACAGCGCGCGCGTTGGGGCAGCAGCAGCTCCAGCCGAAGCAGTATCCTCTCGCGGTCGCGCAGGAAGAAGTAGCTGAGCACGACGGTTATCGAAAGCCGCCCCGCCACCTGGGCCATATTCGCCGCGAAGTGGATCGTGCCGCCGGCGAGGCCCGTCAGCGCCCCCTGCAGGGCAGAGAGGTCAACGCCTGGAAGCTCGACACCCGGCAGGCGTCCTTGGAGCCGCGTTCGCGCGTCTGTAAGCCACGCGGAGGCCGCGGAGAGCGACGCCGGGAGCGTCCGCGCGAGCTCCACGACCTCTTTGAGCACCACCGGCAACAGCAGCCACAGAAGGAGCGCGATCACGCCCGCGACGCTCAAGAGGCACGCCAGCGACGCGACGGGGCGGGGGAGGCGGCGCTCGTAGAGGTTCGCCAGCGGCGACACCAGGAAGCACAGCCCCGCCGCCCCCAGCGCCAGCCTCGCCACCTGCACAACAGGCCGCCAGAGCAGCGCCAATGCGATCGCTACCGCCAGTGCGACGCCAGCGACCTTCCACCGGCGCCATTTCGCTTCTTCCAAGCGCAGCTGCATGACCGTTCACGCCCCGTCCGTCACATTTTCTTCGCCATCGCCTCGGCCTTGTCGCTGATCCAGCTGCCCGTTTGCTTCGCCATCTGGTTCCACTTGCGCTCGGTCTGCCAGTTCAGCACGCCGAAGATCGTCGCGGCCGAACCGCCGATCAGCATGCCCGTCAAAAGTCCCTTCATCATTCCGCTCTTCATCGCCATACGCCTCCATGTCGTTGTTGTCCGGCTCGATCACCACTTCGCCTCTGTCGGCGTCGACGGTGTAGCGCGTCACGCGGCTTCGCCCCGTCGCCAGGTCGTCCCATACGCCCGCGGAGAGCTCCAGCGCCTGCACCTGGAAGCTGAGCTCGTCCACGTCCGCGCCCGTGACGGCTCCCAGCCGACGCCCGTCGGTGGACACCGCCCGCATCGGCAGCGCCGCAGGCTGCATGCGCCTGCGCTGGCCGGGACAGTCGGCGTGCACCGCCACTTTGCCCAGCATCTGCAGGCGCTCGGCGGGGATGTAGCGCGCGCCGCGCAGCCCCGCTCCGACCCAGACGCCGTCCATACGCCTCAGGTCCGCGGCCAGGTCCGCACGCAGCACGCGCCCAAACCTCTTTCCCTCGCACACCACCGGCATGCCCACCAATCCGCGCACACTGCGCATGTCGCTCGCCTCGCAATCGCCGTGAACCGGCATCGCTATTATGGGCCGTTCGCGGCCTGTGCACGCGCGGCAAAATTTGTCGCATTGCGCGAACGCGCACACTGTGATACAATAAAGACGGCGGCGCCGCGTCGATTCGACAATCTATTTGTATGCGCCTGTTACATCGGATATGACGCGATATTATCTACAAATCGCGCGCAAAGCCACAGTTTTGACAAATATTTCTGTTAAATTGATCGTGAACATCCGCAGGGAGGGTTGAATATGGAAGAAAATCGAAGCGGATACAGGATACTGGTGGCGGACGACGATCCGAACGTCCATCAGTCGCTGAACGCCTATTTCAGGCGCGAGGGCTACCAGATGATTTCCGCCTACGACGGCAACCAGGCGGTGGAGCAGGTGCACAAGATGCGCCCGGACATCGCCATACTCGACATCATGATGCCCGGTATGGACGGCCTGATGGTGTGCCGGGAGATCCGCAAGGAGTCCAGCCTGCCGATCATCATGCTCACGGCCAAGGGCGAGGAGTTTGACAAGCTGCTCGGCCTGGAGATGGGCGCGGACGACTACATCACCAAGCCCTTCAGCCCCCGCGAGGTGCTCGCGCGCGTGAAGGCGGTGCTGCGGCGCATGCACGAGATGAAGCCGGAGGATAAGTCGGCGCACCTGGTCGTGGGCAACCTCGACATCGACATGAACGCCTTTACCGTGAAGCTGAACGGCCAGAGCGTGCCCTGCACGCCCAAGGAGACGGAGATCCTCTGGACGCTGGCCAGCAATCCCGGCATGGTGTTCAGCCGTGAACACCTGTTGCAGAGCATATGGGGCTACGACTTCCTGGGCGACACGCGCGCCGTGGACAGCCACATCAAGCGCATCCGCGCGAAGCTGTGCGTCGAGGGCAACGACTGGGACATCAAGACGGTCTGGGGCATCGGCTATCGATTTGAAGTGGAAGGCGGTGCGCGGAATTAATCCGGTGCCATGAAACGAAAGACGCAGGCGCTGAGCATCGGCGCAAAGACGCTGCTCAGCCACATCACGCTCGCGGTGGTCGTCATCGCGCTGGCGAGCGCCATCAGCTATACGCTGTCTTCGCAGTACATACGCCAGACGCGCGTGAGCGACCTTCTGGAGAAGGCCGGGCGCATCGCCGAGGGCAGCATGGAGGCCCCGGACGGCGGCATCGTGCCGCGCAGGCGCACCGTGCGCACGTTCGAGGAGCTCACCGGCGCGAAGGTGTTTTACCTGGCCGAGGACAACGAGATCATACTGATGAGCCAGGAATACCCGGACCCCCAGGAGGGCGAGGAGCGCGAGAGCCCGGACGAGTTCCACTGGGTGGAGGTCGCCGACGCCATCGACCGCGAGTTCGCCAGCCGCGTGCTGGCGGGGGAGAAAGTCTCCGCACAGCGCCGGTTTGAATTCGCGCAGGCGGTGGTGATCCTCGCGGGCGCGCCGATCCTGGACGACGCCGGGGCGGTGCGCGGCGGCGTGATCCTGGCGCAGCCGATCGAGAGCGTGCGCTCGCTGTCGCGCATGATCCGCCTCATGCTGCTGGTGGTCGTCGGCATATCGATCCTTCTGGCGGTGCTGCTGGCGATGCAGCAGACGCGCATGCTCGTCAAGCCCATCCAGCGCATCACCCGCGCGGCGCGGCGCATGGAGGACGGCGTCTACGCCGAGCGCATCCCGGCGCTGCCCGACAACGAGATCGGCGAGCTGGGGCACGCGCTCAACAGCATGTCCGGCCGACTGATGGACGTCATCAAAAACCTGCGCAAGGAGCGCGACAAGCTGGAGCTGGTCATCTCCGGCATCGGGGAGGGCCTGATCGCCGTGGACATGGACTGGCACGTGGTGCACGCCAATGCCGCCTTCCTGGAGCTGGTGGAGGCCGACAGTGCCGCCGACTTCCTCGGCGAACGCGGCGACGACGCGCTGTTTGACCCGCTGAAGGCGCTTCTGCAGCGCTGCATCGAGAACGGCGAAAGCGAGGAGATGGAGTGGGAGAACGCCTCCCACCGCGCCATCCACGCCGCGGCCACGGCGCTGACTGACGAGAGCGGCGCGATCCTGGGCACGGTGTGCCTGCTGCGCGACGTGTCTGAGGCGCAGCGCATGGAGCAGCTTCGCCGCGACTACGTGGCCAACATCTCCCACGAACTGCGCACGCCGCTGACCGGCATCCGCGGCATGGTGGAGCCGCTGATCGACGGCTGCATGGACACCGAGGAGGAGCGCCAGGAGAGCTACCGCATCATCCTGAAGGAGACGATACGGCTCGAAAAGCTGGTGGGCGACATGCTGGACATGTCCCGCCTGCAGGACGGGCGCATCCGCGTGGAGCTGGAGCCGATGGAGCTGCCTGGCATACTCGAAGCCGCTGCGCGCAGCATGAAGGGCATCGCGGACGAGGCGGGCGTGAACCTGACCGTTCAGACGGACGGCACGCGCCTGGCGTGCCTTGGAAACGAGGACAGGATCATGCAGGTGCTGGTGATCCTGATCGACAACGCGCTGAGCTTCACGCCGCGGGGCGGCAGCGTGACGGTGTTCGCATACGATGCGGGCGCGCACGTCGCGGCGGGCGTGCGCGACACCGGCTGCGGCATCGAGCCCAAGGACCTGGCGATGATCTGGGAGCGCTTCTACAAGGCCGACCGCTCGCGCATGCGCACGACCGGTACGGGCCTGGGCCTGTCGATCGCCAAGCTGGTCACGCGCCTGATGGGCGGCGACATCTCCGTCAAGAGCGAGCCCGGCAAGGGCGCGGAGTTCACATTCACGCTCCAGAAGCCCTGAATTCGGGGAACAATAAAATTGAGAAAAGCGCCTTAAATCGGTTGACATCGACCTGATTATCTGTTATAATACTTTTCGCTGGTTTGGTTCAGGAGAGATGGCCGAGTGGTTTAAGGCGCTGGTCTTGAAAACCAGTGATGCCGAAAGGCACCGGGGGTTCGAATCCCTCTCTCTCCGCCAATTTCATACGTCGTGGAGAAGTACCCAAGAGGCCGAAGGGGCTCCCCTGCTAAGGGAGTAGGGTGGGATAACTGCCGCGAGGGTTCAAATCCCTCCTTCTCCGCCACGCGGCAACCTCGTATATGAGGTTGCCGCTTCTTATACAAAAACATCACAAAAGAAGCGCCCCGTCCGTTCGGACGGGGCGCGGTTGCGATTATGCTTAGTCGCGAGAGAGGATGGTCTTCTCGGTTTCCACATCGAAGAAGTGGAGGCGGTTGACGTCGAAGCCGACCTTGATCTTGTCGCCGCCGCGGGAAGTGGTGCGGGGGTCGACGCGGGCGATGAAGTTCTCGTCCTTGCCGCTGGTGGTCATGTACAGGTAGGTCTCGGAGCCCATCAGCTCGATGATTTCGACGTCGACATCGATGCAGGCATCGGGATAGGTGGAGGTGAACACGGCGTCGTCGGAGATGTTCTCAGGACGGATGCCCATGAAGACTTCCTTGCCGATGTAGTCGCCGGTCATGCGCTGCACCTTGCCCTCGGGAACCTTGATGGAGTTGTTGCCGAACACGGCGTACACGCCGTCCGCGCGCTTCTCAAGCTTGACGCGGAAGATGTTCATCTGGGGCATGCCGATGAAGCCGGCGACGAACAGGTTGGCGGGATAGTCGTACAGGTTCTGCGGGGAATCGACCTGCTGGATGTAGCCGTCCTTCATGACCACGATGCGGGAGCCCATCGTCATGGCCTCGGTCTGGTCGTGGGTAACATAGATGAAGGTGGTCTGCAGCTTCTTGTGCAGCTTGGTGATCTCGGAACGCATCTGCACGCGCAGCTTGGCATCCAGGTTGGACAGAGGCTCGTCCATCAGGAAGACCTTGGGTTCACGCACGATGGCGCGGCCCAGGGCGACGCGCTGGCGCTGGCCGCCGGAGAGGGCCGCCGGCTTGCGGTTCAGCAGGGCCTCGATGCCCAGGATGGAAGCGGCTTCCTTCACGCGACGGTCGATGTCCGCCTTGGGCATCTTGCGCAGCTTCAGGCCGAAAGCCATGTTGTTGTAAACGGTCATGTGGGGATACAGAGCGTAGCTCTGGAACACCATGGCGATGTCGCGATCCTTCGGGGGAATATGATTGACCAGCTTGTCGTCGATGTACAGCTCGCCCTTGGAGATGTCCTCCAGGCCGGCCACCATGCGCAGGGTGGTGGACTTGCCGCAGCCGGACGGTCCGACCAGGATGATGAATTCCTTATCCTCGATCTCCAGGTTGAAATCGCTGACCGCGACGACGTCGCCGGCATAAATCTTATAGATGCCGCGAAGAGACAAACTTGCCATAATGAAAACCCTCCTCAACAAAATTCGTTGTATATATTATACCAGATGCGCGCCGGGTTGTGAATTGTTTGATTTCACAAAAACACGGGCGCGCATTGTTGCGGAATGACAATCCCTCCAAAAACGCGCGGGGGACTTGTTGCATATTGACAATAGCAGTTTCGGAATGCTTTTCAAACGCTCGCTACGGGCGGCGCTCGACCGACTCTCTGACAGAATGACACAAAGATTTTTCAAACTGTTTTGCAAAAAGCGAGTTGGCTTTTGAAGGGTTTTGTATTATAATAGATTTGGGTAATGCTGATTACCGACAGGGAGGTGACGGCCGTGCGGCAGATTACGGAGTTCTTCAATTCAATAGGAGCGCTGTTTACCAATCTGTTCGTCGCGCCGGATTGGCACAACGTGCTGGACGTCATCATCCTCGCCTTCTTCATCTATAACGCCATCAAGCTCGTCATCCACACGCGCTCGAACTCGCTGTTCAAGGGCATCGCGCTGGTGCTGGTGATGGCGTGGGTATCGAGCCTGCTGCGCTTCAACGCCGTGTCGTGGCTGCTCAACCAGATCATCAGCATGGGGCTGGTGGTGCTGGTGATCCTGTTCCAGCCGGAGGTGCGCCGCGGCCTGGACCAGCTGGGCCGGTCGAAGTTCATCCGCCGCATATTCGGCAACTCGCCGCTTCTGGAGGAGGAGAACCTGGAGCGGCCCGTGACGGAGATCGTCAAGGCGATGAACGACATGTCCCGCAAGCGCATCGGCGCGCTGATCGTCATCGAGCGCCAGACGGGCCTGGAGGACGTGATCGAGACGGGCACGCGCGTGGACGCGGAGATCTCCGCCGCGCTGATCGAAAACATATTCGAGCCCAACACGCCGCTGCACGACGGCGCGATGATCATCCGCAGCCGCCGCATCAACGCCGCGGCCTGCATCCTGCCGCTGTCGGAGGACCCGAATATCTCGAAGGATCTGGGCACGCGCCACCGCGCAGGCATCGGCATCACCGAGTCCACCGACGCCGTGACGCTGATCGTGTCCGAGGAGACCGGCATCATCTCCATGGCGCGCGAGGGCCGCTTGACGCGCCACTTGGACGCCCGGTCGCTCTCCATCCTTCTGACCGAGCTGTTCACGCCGGAGCGCAACATGTATTCCTGGCTGGGCACGCTGCGCAGGGAGGTGCGGGAAGATGAAGAAGAATAAGCTCGTCTCGCTGCGCGAGCACATGTTCGCCAGCGCAAAATTCAAGAAGCTGCCCAAGCCTCTGCGCTGGATCATCGGCTCGCTGTCCAACAACCTGGGCTACAAGCTGCTGTCGCTGCTGCTGGCGATATTGCTGTGGAATTACGTGATCTCCACCAACACCAACATCACCCGCGTCAAGACGCTGTACAACCTGACGGGCAGCGTCAGCGGCCAGTCCACGCTCACCGCAAACCAGCTGGCCCTGACCGAGGACCCCGCCGACGCGCTCTCCGGCGTCTCCGTAAACGTCGAAGTCTCGCAGGCGGACTACTCCAAGGTGTCCTCCGGCAACGTGCAGGTGGCGCTGGACCTGTCCGGCGTGCGCGCCGTTGGCTCCCAGGAGGTGCCGCTGCGCGCCACGACCACCTACGGGCGCGTGCGCAGCCTGTCGCCCCAGTCGGTGACGCTGACGTTTGAAAACCTGGATTCGAGGAACGTGACCGTCAACCCGGAGGTCTACGGGCAGGCGGACGGCTACTGGTACAGCGTCAACCGCGTGAACCCGTCGGTACTGACGGTGTCCGGCGCGTCGTCCGTGGTGCAGAGCATCGCGTCGGCCCGCGTGGGCGTGGACGTGACCGGCATGACGGCCTCCAGCGTGAAGGTGCTGCCGTTCACGCTGCTGGACGGCGAGGGGAAGGAGGTCTCGAAGGCGATGCTGAACCGCACCACCTCGTCGATCTCCGTGACGATGGACGTCTATCCCTGCCGCGAGATCCCGTTTGCCACCGACGCTTCCAGCCTCGTCACGGGTGTCCCGGCTGACGGCTACGTGGTCGAGTCGGTGACGGTGCAGCCCGAGAGCGCGATCGTCGCCGCCGACCAGGATTTCCTGGACAGCCTGACGCAGCTGATGGTCGCCCCGGTGTCCGTCGATGGCGCGAGCCAGAGCTTCTCCGAGCGATCTGAAGTGACGCAGTTGTCCGACTTCAAGAACGTGTCCGTCGAGCAGGTGTACGTGAACGTGAACATCGCCGAGGAGACCATCACCGGCTACGTGGACCAGGTGAAGGTGGCGTTCGTCAACACCGCCGACAACCTGGTGGCCAGCTACGAGCCGCTGGGCGTGTCCGTCACCGGCCCCAGGAGTATCGTGGAGGCCGTGCAGCAGGGCGGAATGACCGTACAGGTGGACCTGAACGGCTACGGCGCGGGCTACTACCTGCTGAGCCCGACCATCGACCCCGAGCGCTATCCCGACCTGAGCTTCCAGAGCGAGGCCGTCTCCGTCACGCTGACGGACGTCTCCACCGGCGAGGCCGACATCTCCGAGTAGGAGGAAAACGACTGATCTATGACCATTAGCGGATATTCCAACGCCTTCGTGGACCTGATGCTGGGCTGGCTCAAGGGCCTGGCCAACTGGGTGCTGAGGCTGTTCAACCTGGCCGGCAGCGTCGGCGGCTCGCCGCTTCTGTGGCTGTCGAAGAACTGGCTAAAGCTGCTGATCATCTTCCTGGTGCTGGGCGTGGTGGTGGACCGGCTCGTGTGGCTGATCCGCTGGCGGCCCTACTGGGTGTGGTTTCGCAAGGAGCGCGTGATCGTCAACGACGAGAAGTTCTTTGCCAGCGCGGACATGGACAAGGCCCCCGACTGGGAGCGCCATTTGAACGGCAACTGGGACGAGCACGACTACGTGGTCGCCAGTACCGTCGTGCGCCGCCAGAAGGACGAGAAGCCGCGCGGCGCGGTGGTGAAGGACGGCAGGCGTCCCGCGGCGAAGAAGCCGGAGGAGCGCGGGCGCAGGCGCGGCGCGAAGGTGGAAAAGCACGTGGACCGCAAGCGCGCCTCGACCGCCGTCAAGCGCCGCGACGACAAGGCGGAGGGGGAGCGCCGTTCCCAGCGCAGCGCGCGCCGGGATTACGCCTCCGACAACATCTTCGCCGGGAAGCTGAACAAGCCGGAGGTCTCCGACCAGTACGAGGACGAGGTTTTCAACGTATCGAATCTGCCGGTCTCCGATGAATTCGGAGACGGCAATAAGAAATAGAGCGCAATAACAACAGGAGGTCATCATCATGAGCACGAAGGACATTCGCACGATCATCGAGTCCGGACAGGCGCGCCTGGGCGTGGAATTTGGCTCCACGCGCATCAAGGCGGTGCTGATCGATCCCGCGGGCGATCCCATCGCGCAGGGCGCGCATGACTGGGAGAACCAGCTGGTGAACAACATCTGGACCTACGACATGAAGGACGTCTGGGCCGGCCTGCAGGACTGCTACGCCAACATGGCCGCGGACGCGAAGGCGCGCTACGGGGCCGAGGTCCATAAGCTCGCTGCCATCGGCTTCAGCGCCATGATGCATGGCTACATTCCCTTTGACGGCGAAGGCAAACAGCTGGCCGCGTTCCGCACCTGGCGCAACACGATCACTGGCCCGGCCTCCGAGGCGCTGACCGAGCGTTTGAACTTCAACATCCCGCAGCGCTGGAGCATCGCGCACCTGTATCAGGCGATCCTCAACGGCGAGGACCACGTGCCGCAGATCCGCTTCCTGACCACGCTGGCGGGCTACGTGCACTGGCAGCTGACGGGCGAGAAGGTGCTGGGCGTTGGCGAGGCCTCCGGCATGTTCCCGATCGACAGCAACACCAACGACTACGACGCCGCCATGGTCGACAGCTTTGATGCGCTGATCGCGGACAAGGGCTTCGCATGGAAGCTGCGCGACATCCTGCCGAAGGTGCTGATGGCGGGCGATCCCGCAGGAAAGCTGACCGAGGCCGGCGCGAAGCTGCTCGATCCCACCGGCGCTCTGGAAGCGGGCGCGCCGCTTTGCCCGCCCGAGGGCGACGCGGGCACCGGCATGGTGGCCACAAACAGCGTGGCCCAGCGCACCGGCAACGTCAGCGCGGGCACGTCCGTGTTCGCGATGATCGTGCTCGAGAAGGCGCTCAGCAAGGTCCATCCCGAGATCGACATGGTCACGACGCCCTCCGGCAAGCCCGTCGCGATGGTGCACTGCAACAACTGCACCAGCGACCTGAACGCCTGGGTCAAGCTGTTTGGCGAGTTCGCCGAGGCCATGGGCATGAAGGCGGACGCCAACCAGCTGTTCGGCACGCTGTACAGAAAGGCGCTGGAAGCCGACGGCGACGTGGGCGGCCTGCTGGCCTACAACTACTTCTCCGGCGAGCATATCACCGGCTTCGAGGAGGGCCGCCCGCTGTTTGCGCGCACGCCCGACAGCCGCTTCACGCTGGCTAACTTCATGCGCACGCACCTCTACGCCGCGCTGTCCAGCCTGAAGATCGGCATGAACATACTGCTCGACGACGAGGGCGTGCAGGTGGACCAGATCCTGGGCCACGGCGGCCTGTTCAAGACCAAGGGCGTGGGCCAGCGCATCATGGCGGCGGCCCTGAACGCGCCCGTGGCCGTGATGGAGACGGCGGGCGAGGGCGGCGCCTGGGGCATCGCGCTGCTGGCGGGCTACATGGCCGACAAGGCCGATGGCGAGACGCTGGAGGACTACCTGTCCAATAAGATCTTCGCCGGGAAGATGGGCGAGACCGTGCAGCCCGACGCCGCGGACGTTGAAAGCTTCAACGCATACATCCAGCGCTATCGCGCGGGCCTGCCGATCGAGCGCGCGGCCGTGGAGTGCATGAAGCTGTAACGGCGAAAAAACACGGTTATACGGTATTGACGCGCCGCTTTGGCGCATACGAAGGGGACGGCACGTGTGATTGACGGACTGGTTTCGATCATCACGCCATGCTACAATGGCGAGCGGTTCATCGCCGAGACCATTGAGTCGGTGCTGGGGCAGACCTATGCCAACTGGGAGATGATCGTCGTGGACGACGGCTCCCGGGACAACACCGCTCAGGTCGCGGCGAGCTATGCCGCGCGCGACGGGCGCATCCAGGTGGTGCGCCAGGAAAACGGCGGCACCGCCAAGGCACGCAACAACGCCATGCGCCGCGCAAAGGGGCGCTACATCGCGCTGCTCGACGCCGACGACGTGTGGGAGCGCGACTTCCTGGAGCGCCAGCTCGCCTTTATGCGCGAAAAAAACGCCGCCTGCGTGTGCTGTTCCTACAAACACATCGACGCCGATTCTAACGAGATCCAGCACCCGACCACGCCGATGGCGAAGATCACCCTCCGCGACATGGAAGTGATGAACCGCATCGGCTGCCTGACGGGCCTGTACGACAGCGCGCGCCACGGCAAGGTATACCTGCACGAGGAGCTCAAGTCCATCCGCGACGACTACGCCTACTGGTACGACGTCGTCAAGCTGTCCGGCGCCGCCTACGGCAACCCGGACGTGCTGGCGCGCTATCGCGTGCTCACCGGCAGTACCACCGGCAACAAGCTGTCGCTGGTGGCCAAGCAGTATCGCTTTTATCGTAAATACCTGCGCCAGGGCCTGCCGTCCGCGCTGGTGAACACGCTGCGCTGGGGCATCAGCGGCCTCGGCAAGTTCTCGTGAGCGCCGCGCGCGTGACCGCCGTCGTGGTCACATGGAACCGAAAGGCGCTGCTTCTGGAGTGCCTGGAGCATTTGTTCGCGCAGACGTGGGGAGATATGGACGTCCTCGTGGTGGACAACGCCAGCGACGACGGCACGAAAGACGCGCTTCTGCCGCTGATCGAGGCGGGGAAGATCGCCTATGCCAACACCGGGAAAAACCTCGGCGGCGCGGGCGGCTTCCAGTTTGGGATCAGAAAGGCTGTGGAGAACGGCTGCGAATACGTGTGGGTCATGGACGACGATTCGATACCCGAACCTGCGGCGCTGGAGGCGCTGATGTGTGAGGCGGAAGGCATCGGCGAATTCGGCTGGCTATCCGGCAAGGCGCTGTGGACGGACGGCGCGATCTGCCGAATGAACGTGCAGCGCGACCTGCGCATGCGCAATCTCCGCGACTTTTCCGGCGGACGCATCCCCGCGGGCGCGGCGACGTTCGTGTCGCTGCTGATCCCATCGAGGGTGGTCCGCGAGGTCGGCCTGCCCATCAAGGAGTTCTTCATCTGGGCCGACGACCTCGAGTACACGCGGCGCATTTCCCGAAAGTACCCCTGCTGGGTGGTCCCCGGGAGCGTCACCGTGCACAAGTGCGCGACCAACAACGGCGGCAACATCTCCACCGACGAGGAGGCGCGGATATCGCGCTACCGGCTGGCGTATCGCAACGAGGTGTACGTCTACCGGCGCGAGGGCGCGCGGGGCGCGCTGCGGCTGATGCTGCGCACGCCGCTGCACATCTGGCGGGTGCTGACAAGGTCAAAGACCCGCAAGTGGGAGCGCATTCAGACGATATTAGGCGGGACCAAAGACGGGCTGTCGTTCCGCCCTGAGATCGAGTATATCAAAGAGTGAAAGGGAACCATCCCATGTACGACTACCTCATCGTCGGTTCCGGCCTGTTCGGCGCGACGTTCGCGCGCCAGGCGGTGGACGCCGGGAAGGCGGTCCTGGTGATCGACCGGCGGCCCAACATCGCGGGCAACGTGTATACCGAGGACATTGAGGGCATCCACGTGCACAAGTACGGCGCGCACATCTTCCACACGAACGACAAAGTGGTGTGGGACTACGTGACGCGCTTTGCCGACTTCAACCGCTTCACCAACGCGCCCGTGGCGAATTACAAGGGCGAGCTCTACTCGCTGCCCTTCAACATGTACACGTTCAACAAGATATGGGGCGTGGTGACGCCCGAGGAGGCGCGAGCGAAGATTGACGAGCAGCGGCGGGAGATCACCGGCGAGCCGAAGAACCTGGAGGAGCAGGCGATCAGCCTCGTGGGCCGCGACATCTTTGAGAAACTGGTGAAGGGCTACACCGAAAAGCAGTGGGGAAGGGATTGCAGGGACCTGCCCGCGTTCATCATCAAGCGCCTGCCCGTGCGGCTGACGTTCGACAACAACTACTTTAACGCGCTCTATCAGGGCATTCCCATCGGCGGCTACACGAAGCTGGTAGAGCGCCTGCTGTCCGGCATCGAGGTGCGCCTGAACTGCGACTACCTCTCGGACAGGGCCGCCCTGGATGCGCTGGCGGACAAGGTCGTCTACACCGGGCCGATCGACGCCTACTTCGACTACCGCCTGGGTACGCTGGAGTATCGCTCGGTGCGCTTTGAGACGGAGCTGTTGGACATGCCGAACTTCCAGGGCAATGCAGCCGTGAACTACACGGACCGCGAGACGCCCTACACGCGCATCATCGAGCACAAGTGGTTCGAGTTCGGCAAGGACGCGGACAGCAACGACCTGCCCAAGACCGTCATCAGCCGCGAGTACAGCAGCGAGTGGAAGAAGGGCGACGAGCCGTACTATCCCGTCAACGACGAAAAGAACGGCGCGCTGTATGCCGAGTATAAAAAGCTCGCGGACGCCGAGGCAAAGGTCATATTTGGCGGGCGGCTCGGGGAGTACAGGTACTACGACATGGACCAGACCATCGCCGCCGCGCTCTCACTGGCGAAACGGGAGTTGTAATATATCCTAAATGCAGGGGCAGCGTTGCGCCGCCAGCCGGGATAAGTAAGGGCGGCGTTGCGCCGCCATGACACAGTGAAAAGATCCTACACTTCGTTCAGGATGACAGGTCAGCGGATACCGCGGTCGTTGTCATCCTGAGCGAAGAGAAGGATCTTATTGCTACGGGCGGGCGCCGAAACGGCGCCCCTACATATATATAAATAACGTTATTCACTTGGGTTAAGCCCCAGCATTTCTTCCAGTATCCCCGCCGCGCATGCGGCCAGGGCGGGGCAGGGGCGCTTTTTGTAGTATTCCGGCGTGCGCGCCTCCGGCACGCCCCCGGGCGCGACCTCCACGCCTTGGAGCAGCTCTCGGCACACGATCGCGCCGTTCTTTTCGCGGAAGCGTCGCGCGAACTCCTGCACCAGCGCGTAGTGCGCCTTCTTGGCCTCAAAGTCCTTCGGGTCGGAGTAGCCCCTGGCGATCCCCAGCACGATCGCCGCGCCGCTGACCGTGCCACAGACCTCCCGCAGCCGCCCCAGCCCGCCGCCGAACGACGAGGACAGCCGCGCGGCCTCGTCCACGTCCAGCCCGGTAACGTCCCCGAACGCGCAGACCACAGCCTGGGCACAGTTGTACCCTTCTAAAAACAGCTCCCGCGCGCGCTGCGCATGATCGATCATATGCCTCGCTCCTTCCCGTGAATGGTTCCAGTATAACACGTCATTCGGCATATTTCCGCTTTGAATTGTAAATTATAACGCCATAGATTGCAAAAAACGGTTACTCGTGTTAGAATTGTAATGATGATGAACCGCATACCGCGTTTGTTTCATCAACGATCACCATTCATGTAGGACATGAAACCATAAGGAGGTAAGCAGTATGCAATATTCCCGCGAAGTTGAGGAAATGGTATGCGTTGCCAAGGGCCCGAACCACGGCCCGGCTCCCATCCCAGAGGAGGGCAAGTGGATTCAGGCCAAGGAGATCAAGGACATCTCCGGCTACACCCACGGCATCGGCTGGTGCGCTCCGCAGCAGGGCACCTGCAAGCTGAGCCTGAACGTGAAGGACGGCGTCATTGAAGAAGCGCTGGTGGAGACCATCGGCTGCTCCGGCATGACCCATTCCGCCGCCATGGCCGCCGAGATCCTGCCCGGCAAGACCATCCTGGAGGCGCTGAACACCGACCTCGTGTGCGACGCCATCAACACCGCCATGCGCGAACTGTTCCTGCAGATCGTCTATGGCCGCACCCAGTCCGCCTTCTCCGACGACGGCCTGCGCATCGGCGCCGGTCTTGAGGACCTCGGCAAGGGCCTTCGCTCCATGGTCGGCACCATGTACGGCACCAAGGCCAAGGGCGTGCGCTACCTCGAGATGACCGAGGGCTACGTCGTGAAGATCGCCCTGGACAAGGACGACCAGGTATGCGGCTATCAGTTCCTGTCCCTGGGCAAGATGATGGACGCCATCAAGGGCGGCATGTCTCCCAACGAGGCGTACGAGAAGAACATCGGCACCTACGGCCGCTTCAAGGCCGAGGACGGCGCGGTCAAGTGGATTGACCCGCGCAAAGAGTAATTAGGAGGTGCGCAAGAATGGCTCTGTTTGAGAATTATGAAGGTCGTATGCCTCAGATCCAGCCCGTCCTGGACAAGTATGGCTTCAAGAGCTTTGAAGATGTAAAGGCTTTCAACAACGAAAAGGGCGTGGACGCCTACAAGATCGTTGAGAGTACGCAGCCCATCTGCTTCGAGAACGCGAAGTGGGCCTATGAGCTGGGCGCCGCCATCGCCATGAAGGAAGGCGTCAAGACCGCTGCCGACGCCGCGCGCTTCATCGGCGTGGGCCTGCAGGCCTTCTGCATCCCCGGCTCCGTCGCGGACCAGCGCCAGGTCGGCATCGGCCACGGTAACCTGGGCGCGCGCCTGTTGGAGGAGGAGACCGAGTGCTTCGCCTTCCTGGCCGGCCACGAGTCCTTCGCTGCCGCCGAGGGCGCGATCAAGATCGCACTGAACGCGAACAAGGTTCGCACCAAGCCCCTGCGCGTCATCCTGAACGGCCTGGGCAAGGACGCCGCCATGATCATCAGCCGCATCAACGGCTTCACCTACGTGCAGACCAAGTACGACTACCTGTCTGCCGACGTGAAGGAAGACCACGCGCTGACCGTCGTCAGCAAGACCCCGTACTCTACCGGCGACCGCGCGAAGGTCAACTGCTACGGCGCGGACGACGTGCGCGAGGGCGTGGCCATCATGTGGCATGAGAACGCCGACGTGTCCATCACCGGCAACTCCACCAACCCCACGCGCTTCCAGCACCCCGTCGCGGGCACCTACAAGAAGGAACGCTGGGAGGCCGGCAAAAAGTACTTCTCCGTCGCCTCCGGCGGCGGCACCGGCCGCACGCTGCATCCCGACAACATGGCCGCCGGCCCCGCCTCCTACGGCATGACCGACACCATGGGCCGCATGCACTCCGACGCCCAGTTCGCCGGCTCCTCCTCCGTGCCCGCGCACGTGGAGATGATGGGCTTCCTGGGCATGGGCAACAACCCGATGGTCGGCGCGACTGTCGCCGTCGCCGTGGCTGTTGAAGAGGCCATGAAGAAGTAAGGAACGCTTGCAGATAAACTGCCCCGGCTGATAAAATCAGCCGGGGCAAGTTTTATATGGAATCGATGTGGGAAAAAGATTCTTCGACTTCGGCTTCGCCTCCGCTCAGAATGACAACCGCGAGGCCAGAATGTCATCCCGAGCGGAGCCGCGAGGCGAGAATGTCATCCTGAGCGGAGCCGCGAGGCGAGAATGTCATCCCGAGCGGAGCCGCGAGGCGAGAATGTCATCCTGAGCGGAGCCGCGAAGCGAGAATGTCATCCTGAGCGGAGCCGCGAAGCGAGAATGTCATCCCGAGCGGAGCCGCAAGGCGAGAATGTCATCCTGAGCGGAGCCGCGAAGCGGCGGAGTCGAAGGATCTTACATCTCAAAATCGCACGCCACGGATGCGCTGCGCACCTCGTGCATGCGCTTCTTGACCGGCAGGTGCACCGGGTGGGTCTGGTAGGCGTCGAAGGCGGCGCGATCCTGGAACACAGTGATCAACGCGAGGTCGTAGCTGCGCTCGCTGCCAAGGATGTCGGCTCCGGCCTCCAAATCCAGCATGCCCTCGATACGGCCCTTCATGCTCTGAAAGTTCTTCACCAGCTGGGGAATCTCATCCTTGAACTCGTCCTTGATCTTGAAAAGCACGATGTGGCGGATCATGGTATTACCTCCTATCTCTTGGTCAAATCGGTAAATGTCGCGTCGGTGTACCTTCGCAAATCCTCGGGGTTCACGATCAACTGCTGTCCCCGCATCCCAGCACTGACGTAGATTTTCTCGAACAGCGTCGCGATCTCATCGATGTAGGTCGGGTACTTTTTCTTCATGCCGATGGGGGAGCAGCCGCCGCGGATGTAGCCCGTCAGGCCGAGCAGCTCCTTCACGTGGATCATCTCCACCTTCTTTTCGCCCACGGCCATGGCGCACTTCTTGAGGTCCAATTCCTCCGCTACCGGGATCACAAACACGTAGGGCGCGCCTTTGACGCCCCGGGCCACCAGCGTCTTGAACACGCAATCCGGCTCGACGCCCAGCGCCGCCGCGGCGTGCACGCCGGACAGGTCGCTCTCGTCCACCTCGTATTCGGATGTGTCGAACGGAATGCCCGCCTGTTTCAAAAGCCTCATAGCGTTTGTGATGGTCATGGGAACCTCCGGTACAGTTGTATCGCCTGTAGGGGCGGCGTTGCGCCGCCCGCCGGGTAGTACGATGCGCTTCGTTCTGGACGGGCGCCGAAACGGCGCCCCTACAAAGCCTGCTTATAAAATACTTCCATCAAGGTGAGCCCGTGGGCAGGGGCGGTGACGCCCAGGTCCAGGCGGTCGCCGGTCTCGATGGCCCGCGCCAGCGCGCCCGGCTCCAGCTTGCCGGAGCCCACGTCGCGCAGCGTCCCGGCGATGATGCGCACCATGTTGTACAGAAATCCGCCGCCCTCCACGATCAGCTTGACCTCGTGGCCGTCGCGCGTGAGCTCCGCCTTCCAGATCGTGCGCACGGTGTCCTTGACCACCGAGCCGCTGGCGGCGAAGGCGGCGAAGTCGTGCGTGCCGATCAGCGCGTCGGCCTCGGCCTGCATCCGCTGTACGTCCAGCGGGTAGATGCTGTGCGCGTGCGTGTTGCGGTTCAGCGCCCCGGCGTGCGGCGCGTCCCAGAACAGGTAGCGGTAGCGCTTGCCCTTGGCGGAGAAGCGCGCGTGAAAGTCCGGCGAGGCGTCCTCGGAGAGGGACACGCGGATGTCGTGCGGCAGCAGCGCGTTTAATGCGTAGCTGAACTTCTCGCCGGGGATGCGGCTCTCGGTGTCGAAGTGCGCGGACTGGCCCAGCGCGTGCACGCCCGCGTCGGTGCGACTGGCTCCGTGGACGACGATGCGTTCGCCCGTCAGCTTTTCCAGCTTCTCCTCCAGCACCTGCTGCACCGCCAGCGCGTTGCTCTGCCGCTGCCAGCCGGCGTAGTTCGTGCCGTCGTACTCGACGATCATGTGTATCCTGCGCATGTCAGAACACCTTGAAGTGGTTGAAGAGGATCACGGCGGCCAGCAGCGCCGCCAGCGACAGCGCGGCCAGCAGGTCGATCCCCTGGAACTTCAGCTGCTTCATGCGCGTGCGGCCCGCGCCGCCGCGGTAGCAGCGCGCGTCCATCGCCAGCGCCAGCTCCTCGGCGCGCCGAAACGCGCCCACGAACAGCGGTACCAGCAGCGGGATCATAGCCTTGGCGCGCTGGATGAGGCTGCCCGTCTCGAAGTTCGCGCCGCGCGCCTTCTGCGCCTTCATGATCTTGTCGGCCTCGTCCATCAGCGTGGGGATGAACCTGAGCGCGATGGACATCATCATCGCGATCTCGTGCGCCGGGAAGCGGATCGCCTGCAGCGGCCTAAACAGCGTCTCCAGGCCGTCCGTCAGCGCGATGGGGGAGGTGGTGAGCGTCAGAAGCTGCGAGCAGACCACCAACAGGATCAGCCGCGCCGCCATGAACGTCGCCATGCGAAGCCCCTGGTCGGTGACGCGCACCGGCCCCAGCCGGACGAGCACATTGCCGCTCGTCTGGAAGAACAGGTTGAGCACGAAGGTGAAGATGATGATGAAGAATATGGGCTTTAGGCCCTTGATCAAGAACTTCAGGTGGATGCCGGTGGAGGCGGCGCAGGCGATGACGAAGGCCGCGATCAGCAGAAAGCCAGCGAAGCCTTGCGATACGAACACGATGGCGATCAGCGCGATGGTCGCCAGCAGCTTGGTGCGCGGGTCCAGCCGGTGGATCAGCGATTCCCCGGGGAAGTACTGGCCCAGCGTGATGTTCTTCAGCATGCGGCGTCACCTCCCGCGTTCAGATTCCTCGCGATGGCAGCGCAGACGTCCTCCGTGCGGTAGACGCCCTCGGGCATGTCAAAGCCCGCCTCGCGAAGTCGCCGCGCCAGCTTCGCGCACTCGGGCACGTCCAGGCCGATCTCGTGCAGCCGCCGGTCGTGCGTGAATACCTCGGCGGGCGTGCCGGAGTAGGCGATCTCGCCCTTGCTCAGCACATACAGCTTGTCGCAGCATCGGCCCACGTCGTCCATCGAGTGCGACACCATCACCACGGTGGTGCCCGCGTCGTGGATGCCGCGGATCAAATCCAGCATGTCGCGCCGGCCCGCCGGGTCCAGGCCCGCCGCGGGCTCGTCCAGGATCAGCGTCGCGGGCTTCATCGCCAATACGCCCGCGATGGCCACGCGCCGCTTCTGGCCGCCGGAGAGCTCAAACGGCGATTTTTCGGCCACTTCATCCGGGTCGAGGCCCACCTGCCGAAGCGCCCATTCCACGCGCCGGTCGATCTCATCCTTATCCAGACCGAGGTTCGTCGGTCCGAAGGCCACGTCCTTGCGCACGGTCTCCTCAAACAGCTGGTACTCCGGATACTGGAACACGAGGCCCACGGCGCGGCGCACGGCGATCAGGTCGGTGCCCTTCGCGCCCAGGTCGATGCCGTCGACACGCACCGCGCCCGGCTCAGAAGGCTCCAGGCCGTTCAGGTGGGAGATCAGCGTGCTCTTGCCGCTGCCGGTGTGGCCGATGATGCCGATGAACTGCCCGGCCTCGATGTTCAGGCTCACGTCGTTGAGCGCCCGGGCCTCAAAGGGCGTGCCGGGCATGTAGACGTGGGAGAGGTGGCTGACCTCGATCACGCAGTCCTTCGCTGATTCTTCGGTGGTTTCCGTTTTTTCGGAGGGCTCCGCATCAATTCGCGTGGTTGCAGGGCGATCCCTGTGCGCCTGGCGGCACAGCTCCACGGCCATCTCGTTGACGGTCATCAGGCCCTTCGGCAGTTGAACGCCCGCGTGACTGAGCGCGTCTGCCAGCTTCATCATCTCCGGGACGTCCAGTCCCAGCGCGAGCACCTTCTCCGTCTGGGCGAACACGTCCCGCGGCGCGCCCTCCAGCGCGATCCTGCCGCCGTCCATCACCACGAGGCGGTCTGCCAGCGCGGCCTCCTCCATGAAGTGGGTGATCCAGACAATCGTGATGTCCTCCTCGAGGTTCAGCTTGCGCGCGAGGGAGAACACGTCGCGCCTTCCGATGGGGTCCAGCATGGCGGTGGACTCGTCGAACACGATGATGCGTGGGCGCATGGCCAGCACGCCCGCCACGGCAATGCGCTGCTTCTGGCCGCCGGAGAGCATGGCGGGGGAGGCCTGGGCGAAGTCGCTCATGCCCACGCTGCGCAGCGCGTCGTCCACGCGACGGCGGATCTCCTGGGGAGGTGTGCCGAGGTTCTCCAGGCCGAAGGCGCAGTCCTCCTCGACGATCGTCGTGACGATCTGGTTGTCCGGGTTCTGGAACACCATGCCGCAGGACTTGCGCACCTCGTAGCAGTCGTCCTCGGTCTTGGGCTCGATGCCGTTCACGACGAGCGTGCCCTCGCCGGGCAGCTGCAGCGCGTTGAGCATCTTGGCGAAGGTGCTCTTGCCGCTGCCGTTTCGGCCAAGTATGGCCAGAAACTCGCCCTGCGCGACGGACAGGCTGACGTCCTTCACGGCGGGGGCCTTCGCGCCCTCGTAGGTGAAGGATACGCCCCGGGCCTCTATGATCGGTTTGTTCATGCTCAGAAAGCCTCCCGCGGGGCGCGTCGCGCACGCGCGCTTTTCGCCCCGGAAATGCTGTATTTCCTCAAATTATAGCACTTCTTCGTTAAGAGTAATCCGATAAAAGCCCGCCATTTGAGCCGATTTGACAGATTCAACGCAAATTTTATAGTGAAGCGAATACAAAAGCCCCTTTTATTTTCCGCCGGAATGTGTTAGAATATGGGTATCAATTTGAACAAGGAGTGACTCAGCATGAATCTCAATAAGAAAACCATCGAGGACGTTCAGGTCAAGGGCAAGAAGGTCCTTGTGCGCTGCGACTTCAACGTGCCGCTGGACGCCGACAAGAACATCACCGACGAGACCCGCATCAACGCCGCTCTGCCCACGATCAAGTACCTGCTGGACAACGGCGCGGCCGTGATCCTGTGCTCCCACCTGGGCCGCCCGAAGGGCGAGTTCAACATGAAGTACTCCCTCGCGCCCGTGGCCAAGCGCCTGAGCGAGAAGCTGGGCTTTGAAGTGAAGCTGGCCAAGGACGTCATCGGCCCGTCCGCCAAGAAGCTGGCCGCCGAGGTCGAGCCCGGCAAGGCCGTGCTGCTGGAGAACGTCCGCTTCCACGCCGAGGAGGAGAAGAACGATCCCGCCTTCGCCAAGGAGCTGGCTTCGATGGCTGAGCTGTACGTGTCCGACGCGTTCGGCACCGTGCATCGCGCGCACGCCTCCACCGCGGGCGTGGCCGACTACCTGCCCGCCGTTGCCGGTTACCTGATCGGCAAGGAGCTGAACTTCCTGGGCAATGCCGTGGAGAACCCCGTCCGCCCGTTCGTCGCCATCCTGGGCGGCGCGAAGGTGAAGGACAAGATCGGCGTCATCACGAACCTGCTGGAGAAGGTCGACACCCTGATCATCGGCGGCGGCATGGCCTACACCTTTGAGAAGGCCATGGGCGGTGAGATCGGCGACAGCCTGCTGGACGAGGAGCGCATCGACCTGGCCAAGGACATGATGAAGGCCGCCAAGGACAAGGGCGTGAAGTTCCTGCTGCCCGTGGACACCGTGATCGCCAACGACTTCGACAATCCCACCGAGATCAAGACCGTCGAGGCGGGCAAGATCCCCGCGGGCTTCCAGGGCCTGGATATCGGCCCCAAGACCATCGAGCTGTTCTCCGAGGCCGTCAAGAGCGCCAAGACCGTCGTCTGGAACGGCCCCATGGGCGTGTTCGAGAAGCCTGAGTTCGCCAAGGGCACGCTGGCCATCGCCACGGCCATGGCAGAATCCGACGCCACCACGATCATCGGCGGCGGCGACAGCGCGGCGGCCGTGACCCAGATGGGCCTGGCCTCCAAGATGAGCCACATCTCCACCGGCGGCGGCGCGAGCCTCGAGTTCCTCGAGGGCAAGGTGCTGCCCGGCGTCGCGGCTCTGAACGACAAGGATTAATCAGAGTTGAGAGTGGAGAGTTGAGAGTGGAGATATAGATGGCGGACATAGTGTCGAGTGCATTCTAATCTTCACTCTTCACTCTTCACTCTTCACTCTCAACAGCTTTCCTGTGAACAGAAAGTCAATTGATTGTATTTATCAAGGAGGAGATTCCCATGCGCAAGCCCATTATCGCCGGCAACTGGAAGATGAACAAGACCCCCGAAGAGGCGGCCCAGCTGGTCAAGGACCTGATCCCGCTGGTGAAGGACGCCAAGTGCGACGTGGTCGTCTGCACCCCCGCGGTGAACTTCGCCGCCGTCAAGCCCGTCATTGAGGGCACCAACATAAAGCTGGGCGCTCAGAACGTGCACTTCAAGGCCTCAGGCGCCTACACCGGCGAGCTCTCCGCCGACATGCTCAAGGCTTCCGGCGTCGAGTACGTCATCATCGGCCACTCCGAGCGCCGCCAGTATTTCGGCGAGACCGACAAGACCGTCAACCTGCGCACCGTCGCGGCCGTGAAGGCCGGCCTGAAGCCCATCGTCTGCGTGGGCGAGATGAAGGACGAGCGCGAGGCGGGCTACACCGACATGATCGTCACCTATCAGACCCAGATGGCGCTGCACACGCTGACCGCCGAGGAGCTGGACAACGTCGTGATCGCCTATGAGCCCGTCTGGGCCATCGGCACCGGCCTGACCGCCACCGACGAGCAGGCGAACGAGACCATCGGCGTCATCCGCAAGGCCATCGCCGCCAAGTTCGGCGAGGAAGCCGCGGCCAAGATCCGCATCCAGTACGGCGGCAGCATGAAGGGCTCCAACGTGAAGGGCCTGATGGCGCAGCCGGAGATCGACGGCGGCCTGATCGGCGGCGCGTCCCTCAAGGCGGAGGACTTCGCGCAGGTGGTGAACTTCTGATGAGCACGACCGCGCTTTTGATTCTGGACGGATTCGGGATCGGCGAAAACGATCCCTCGTCCAACGCCATACTCGCCGCCGGCACGCCCGTGATAGACGGCCTGAAGGAAAAATACTGCCACACCGCCATCGGCGCTTCCGGCCTCGACGTCGGCCTGCCGGATGGCCAGATGGGCAACTCCGAGGTGGGACACACCAACATCGGCGCGGGCCGCGTGGTCTACCAGATGCTGGTGAAGATCACCAAGGACATCCAGGACGGCGACTCGGCGCTGCACCTGATGGGCCTTGTGTCTCCCGGCGGCGTGCACTCCCACACCGAGCACCTCTACGGCCTGCTGGAGATGGCGAAGCGCCACGGCCTGAAGAAGGTCTGGGTGCACTGCCTGCTGGACGGCCGCGACGTGCCGCCGGATTCCGGCTGGGAGTACGTCAGGGACCTCGTCGCCAAGATGGACGAGCTGGGCGTGGGCAAGGTGGCCACCGTCATGGGCCGCCTCTACGCGATGGACCGCGACTTCGCCTGGGAGCGCATCGAGCAGGCCTACAACGCCTTCGTGTTCGGCGAGGGCATCCAGGCCAGCGACCCGGTGCAGGCCATCCTCGACAGCTACAAGGTCGTCGACGAGACCGGCAAGCACCTGACCGACGAGTTCATGCTGCCCACCGTGATCGACAAGGACGGCATGATTAAGGCCAACGACTCCATCATCTTCTTCAACTTCCGCCCCGACCGCGCGCGCGAGATCACCCGCACGTTCGTCGACCCGGACTTCAAGGGCTTCGAGCGCCGCAAGGGCATGTTCCCGGTGACCTACATCTGCATGACGCAGTACGACGCGACCATGCCCAACGTGCAGATCGCCTACCCGCCGGAGAGCCTGGCCATGACGATGGGCGAGTACCTGTCCAAGATGGGCAAGACCCAGCTGCGCATCGCCGAGACGCAGAAGTACGCGCACGTCACGTTCTTCTTCAACGGCGGCGAGGAGCGCGTGTTCCCCGGCGAGGATCGCATCCTGATCCCGTCACCGCCGGCGGAGGAAGTGCCCACGTTTGACCTCAAGCCCGAGATGAGCGCCTACGAGGTCACCGACGCGGTGATCAAGTGCATCGACGAAGAGAAGTACGATGTGATCATACTGAACTTCGCCAACTGCGACATGGTGGGCCACACCGGCGTGATGAAGGCCGCCATGAAGGCCGTGAGCACCGTGGACGAGTGCGTCGGCAAAGTCGTCGAGGCGCTGCTCAGGCACAACGGCAAGATCGTCATCACCGCCGACCACGGCAACTGCGACCAGATGATCGACAAGGT
>CADAQZ010000008.1 GCA_902790175.1 uncultured Eubacteriales bacterium
GCACAGCGGGCGAAGATCGAGCAGACCGCCCAGGCCATCCTCGACGCTCGCGCCCTCTATCCGGACGCCTCGCTGGCCGACCTCTACGACGAGCTGACCATGCCCCCTGAGCTGCGCAAGGCCCACCAAGCCAATGACCGCGCCGTAATGGAAGCTTACGGCATCAAAAAGGGCGACCCGGCCTATGGCAGCGAATCCGCCTGCGTCGCCATGCTGATGAAGCTGTATCAGGAGTTGACTGAGAAAGAATAGAACATGATGATAGCAGGGGAACGACCTCTTCCGACCCGCCTGCGGCGGGCCACCTTCCCCTGAAGGGGAAGGCTTTTGGAGAAGTGCTTGGCAATAAATTGCCTTCCCCTTCAGGGGAAGGTGGCAGCCCGAAGGGCTGACGGAAGAGGTCGTTCTCCTGCCAGGATAAGTATTGTGCTCAGCATAGACGACTTTCACTTGCAAAAGTATTTTATTTGCGATAAACTAATGGATGAAAGACAAACCGCAGGGGAGCGATCGAGCATGAGGATCAAGCTGAATGACGCGCAGGTGGCGGCGCTGAAGGCCTTTCTGGAGGCCAGTGAGGACGCGGAGCAGCTGTCCGCGCGGGAGTACGTGGTGGACCTGTACGACATCGAGAGGCCCATCTCGCTGGACATGGTGTTCGTCAAGGGCGGCATCGGCGTGGACGGCGCGGCGGAGCTCAAGTATGACGCCGAGCAGGACGGCTGGTACATGGGCGAGCGCCTGGACGATGCCGATGCGGTGCTGGACGCCCTCGCGCAGGCGGGTGCGATTGAAAGATGAAGCTCAAGCTGATCGAGCACAGGCGCATTGAGAAGGCGGCGCCCGTGCCCGCCGATCCGGACGCGCCGCTGCCCGGGTCGAGCGGACTTTCGCTGGATGAGAAGCGCGAGAACCTGTACCGGGCGATCGAGCGCGCGCAGGCCTTCCTGCACAAGCGGGAGGATCCGGGCGAGCGGATGGCGCAGGTGCGAAGGCTCTATCCCGCGCCGCGCTACTTCCTGGAATCCACCCGGAAGGCGATGACCCGCGCGGGCTTTTGCGACCTGGACGCCTTTTACTACGCCATGATCCCGGCCCTGACGCGCACGAGCCTCTCCCAGCGATGGGGCGTGAACCCGACGCTGGACACGCTCGAACGGATGTCGAGGTATCTGAGGACGCTGTATATCGGCGTGCACGAGGAGCAGTTCTACCTGATGCTGCTGAACCGGCAGGGGCGGCTGATCCGCGCGGCGCTGTTGCAGAAGGGCGCTGCGGACAGCGCGCCGTTCTACCTGGGACAGCTGCTGTCCACGGCGCTGACGGAGGGCGCGAAGTTCATCGTGCTGGCGCACAACCACCCCAGGGGCACGCTCGAGCCCTCCAAGGAGGATATTTACTGTACGCTCAGGACGCTGAACGCCGTCGCGCCGCTGAAGATGCCGCTGCTGGACCACGTGATCGTCGTGCGCAGCGGCACGGTGAGCATCCGCCAGAGCGGCAGGATCCCGGACATCCTCTGGACAGCCCCGGGGCAGGGCAGCCGCATCGTGCAGGGCTGGCTGGACGCCGAGGCGTTGCCGGATTACGCACAATAACTTAACAGTTCGTGCAATCTACACAGAAAATGTGAAAATTTACATCGATATAACGCGAACCCACTGAAATTACGCCGGATTTCAACATTGAACCGCTATACTGGAACCAGAACGATGTGCGCCCGGAAGGAGGCCCCCATATGTACCTGGATCATCGCGTGACGGTAAAGATTGCCCGCGTCCTGAACATGATCGACCTCTCCGCCCTGTTGCTGGACAGCAGCGGCAACGTGATCCTGCCGGAGGGCGACATGCGCACCTTTACCATGCCGGATGAGGTGCTGCAAAACCCGACGATCCCGTTCGTCTACGGGGCCATGACGCTGATCGGCACCGCCGAGGAGCAGCCCGTGTTCGTATGCCTGCACGGCGACACCGAAGACGTGAAGAAGTGCGCGGTGCTGTGCGCGGAGCTCATCAACATGATGATGCGCGAGGACATGAGCCAGACCAACCGCGAGCAGTCGCTGCGGCTGATGCTGCGGGGCGACGTGGAGGGCGCGGAGTTTGAGTCGCTCGCCGCCGAGCACGACATCCCGATGCAGAAGAACCGTTGCGTGCTGTACTTTTACTTCCAGGACATGGAGGTGGAGGCCGCCATGCAGATGATGGGCGACGCCGTGGACAACGAACACGACCTCATCACCGAAGTCGGCCATCACTCCGTGGCCATGCTGAAGGCCGTCGACGACGAGGAGGACTTCGCCGAGCTCGAGGAGTACGCCAACGCCTTCGAGAGCAGCTTCCTCACCGAGACCGGCGCGACCGTCTACATCGGCATCTCCGACCCCAGGGAGGACCTCGTCTCCATCCCCGACGCCTTCGCCGAGGCGCGCGCCGCGATCAACGTGGGCCGCGTCTACCACGCCGGCAAGCACGTATTCGTGTACCGGAACTTGCTGCTCGAGCGCTTCCTGAGCGACGTGTCGCCGGAGTTGGGCGCGAACTACAACGCCCGCATCTTCAATCGCAAGACGGCGCGGCTGTTCAACGACGAGATGATCCACACCATAGAGACGTTCTTCGACAACAGCCTGAACCTGTCGGAGACGGCGCGCAAGCTGTACATCCACCGCAACACGCTGGTCTACCGCCTGGAAAAGGTGCAGCACGCCATCGGCCTGGACCTGCGCAATTTTGATGACGCCGTCACCTTCAAGATGATGATGCTGCTGGGCAAGGGCGAGAACACCCGCAAGCTGCGGCTGTAATGCCGGAAGAAGCCCGATCATAGCATTCCAAGTGTAGCCCGGATGCGCCGGCAAGTGCTGCCGGCGCATCGCTTGGCATGAGACAACTTTTCAAACCGGAGGCAACATGAACAAGAGCTCTCTGCGCACGGTCGCGCTCATCTGGGCGGCGGTGATGATCGCCGTCGTATCCTCCACGATCACGCTGCTCGCGTCCGGGCGCTCCGCCCAGCAAAGCAACGTGAACAGCCGCTTCGTCTCGCAGGAGGAATACGACACCATACAGCGCTACAGCCGCCTGGAGGAGGTGCGCAGGAACCTTGTGACCTCCTACTACAAGGAGCTGGACGAGGATGCGCTGGTGCTGGGCGCGATCCGTGGCATGACCGCCTCTGTCGGCGACCGCTACACGTTCTACTACACGCCGGAGGAAATGAAGCGCGCCAACGAGAACACTGCGGGCGTCTATCACGGCGTCGGCATGCTCTTGCAGGTCAACGACGACGGCGAGATCCAGGTCGTGCGCGTGTTTCCCGGCACGTCCGCCGAGGCCAACGGCGTGCGCGTGGGCGACGTCATCGTGGCTGTGGACGGCGAGCGCGTCAGCGGCGCGGACGGGCGGCGCTACAACGAGGCCGTCAGCCTGATCAGGGGCGAACGGGACACGAGCGTCATGCTGACGATCCGCCGCGATGGGGAGCGAATGGACCTCGCCGTGCGACGCGGGGACGTGTCCGTCAGCTATGCGGACTACCGCGTGCTGGACGGCGACATCGGCTACATCTCCATCAGCCAGTTCAGCGGCGATGCCTCCGCCAAATTCCACGAGGCGATCGAGACCTTCCGCAGCCAGAACGTCAAGGGCCTGGTGATCGACCTGCGCAACAACCCCGGCGGCCTGCTGGACCAGGTGGTGTCCATCGCCGATGCGATCCTGCCCACGGGCGTGATCGTGTACATCCGCGAGCGCGACGGCAACCGGCAGGACTTCTACTCCGACGAGGCGATGTACGACGTGCCGGTGGCGGTGCTGGTCAACGGCATGTCCGCCAGCGCTTCCGAGATCCTCGCGTCCGCCGTGCAGGCGTTCGGCCGCGGCACGATCATCGGCCTGAACACCTACGGAAAGGGCATCGTGCAGACGCTGGTCCCGTTCCAGGAGGACGGCGCGGGCCTGCAGCTGACCACCTCCAGCTACTATGACGCGCTGGACCGCTGCCCGCACGAGGTGGGCGTGAAGCCGGACGTCGAAGTCGCCCTCGAGGGCAACAATCTCTCCGACACCCCCGACCCAATGAGCGACAACCAACTCGCCGCCGCCATCCAGGACGTGAGAAGGCAGATCGGGGAACGAGGGGAATAGACAACAAAACGGGATGGGCAAAGGCCCATCCCGTTTGAATACAAAGAAGCCGGTCTTTCGACGGGCTCATATGGCAGGGGCAGAAGGATTCGGTCTCGCCTGCGGGCTCGGTCAGCGGCGGCTCTGACAGTCCACTGGACTGTCATTCACTCCCGCCGCTTCGAATCCTTCTGCCCCACAAAAAAACCGACCTTGCGGTCGGTCATATGGCAGGGGGCAGAAGGATTCGAACCCTCAACAAAGGTTTTGGAGACCCACGTGTTACCATTACACCATGCCCCTATATCCTTGCGAACGAGTGTTATTATACCTTAGAATCCGTCGATTGTCAATACCGGACGCGCATAAAATTCTCCGCGGGGAAGAATGGTTACATGAAACGGGGTCATAACGCCAACTGTTAACATAATTTGTTTTTCAACTTCCTTGACTAATTCGGCGTAACGTTGTATAGTTGTAAAGGCGGCGCGGAGAAAAGGAAATGGGTTCGCGTCGCGTTGGAATGGAGTGTCATTGAGTTGAATAAACGAATGACGGGCGGCGTGCGGCATCGTTTGATCGCACCTTACATGAGCGAGGACGCCGCCGAAATCATACAGGCCGTGGAAGCCGAGGCGAGCGATCCTTCGCTGTCGCAGAGCGTCTACTTCGGGCCGACGGCACTGACGCACATAAGGCGCCTGATCGAAACCGGCGGCTCGATCATCACCGACACCACGCTCGTGGCGGGCGACATCGACGAGAGCCTGCTGGGCTCGAACGGCGCAAAGATCCTCTGCTTCATCGACGATCCGCAGGTGGTCCTGCTGGCCCAGCAGCGCCATGTGACGCGCGCGGAGGTGGCCGTGGACATGGGCCTGGCCGTGCCCGGGCCGAAGCTGATGGTGGTGGGCAGCGCGCCCGCGGCCATCAACCGCATGATCAACCGGCGACAGCACGAGCCGATGAGCGACGTCTGCGTGCTGGCGGCCCCCGCAGGGTTCGCGAGCGTGATCCAGATGAAGGAGCGCCTGCTCGACAGCGATCTCACGTCCATCATCGTGCGCGGCAAGAAGGGCGGCGTCGGCCTCACGGTGGCCCTGATGAACGCCATACTGCGCCACATCGCGCAGAACCCGCAGGGAAAATAAAAAAACACCTTAGAACATATTGATAAACAATGTAGGGGCGCCGTTTCGGCGCCCGCCCCCGGCGGTGCCGGGTTCCAATTGCTGCCGCGCGGTAAAGCGCAACGGGGCAACTGGATTCAGGCGGGCGGCGCAACGCCGCCCCTACTGTATATAGCCCCTATTTTGTCATGCCAGTATGAAATCCTGCAACGATCTCACATCGTCGAAGCGATGGGGGATGGGCAGGCCGCCCAGCTCCGCCTCCGTGCGATACCCCCAGGACACCCACGCGCCGTCGGTTCCGGCGTTCTTCGCGGTCATCAGGTCCGAGTCGCCGTCGCCGACGTACAGCGTGCGCTCCGGGCTGACGCCCAGCGCCGCCATGATCTCCAGCGCGCTGTCGGGCGCGGGCTTGCGAGGCACGCCCTCGCGGTCGCCGATGGCCATGTCCACCAGGCTTCCAAAGTGCGCGTCGATCAGCATCTGCGAATCCTCGTCCAGCTTGTTGGAGTTCACCGCCACGCGCATCCCCGCGGCCTTCAGTGCCTTCAGCATATCGTGGACGCCGGGGAAGGGCAGAGTCGTGTCGTTGTTGTGGGCGTTGTAGCGCGCCTTGAAATCGGCAAAGATCGCATCGACCACGGCCTTGTCCGTACCCTCGGGCAGCGCGTTCACGACGTGGTGGTACACGCCGCCGCCAATGATCCTGCGCATCTCGTCCGCCGTCTTGGGCGGGTAGCCCGCGCGCTCCAGGCCGTAGTTCAGTGCCGCGCGCAGGTCCTGCACGGTGTCCAGCAGCGTGCCGTCCAGGTCGAATATCACCAGATCGTATTTCATATCATTTCGCTCCGTCTGTTTGATGCCTCCATGATACCAGCGTTCCGTGAACGCGCGTTGCGTTTCCCGTTAGATTTACGTTATGCCTGTCGAATCCGCGCCGGGAATTGAAATCAAGAGCAGAATGTGCTATAATGGTATATATCTGTAAACTGGATGATTGTGTGCCGATGGGGCAAAATATCCGCGGGAGGGAGCGCATGGCCGCCTACGAAGCCTTCGCTGATGTCTACGACGCGCTGATGGACGACGTCGACTACGACGCCTGGGCAGACTACTACGTCGAACTGCTCGCCAGGCAGGGCGTCGCGCCGCGCACGCTGTGCGACTGCGCGTGCGGCACGGGTTCGCTGTCCGTGCGCTTTGCCGGGCGCGGCATCCGCGTCACCGGCGTCGACCTGTCCGGCGAGATGCTCGCCCGGGCGCAGGAGAAGGCGCGCAATTTCGGCGTGCAGGCGATGTTCGTTCGGCAGGATATGCAAAACCTGACGCTGCCCAGGCCCGTGGACGCGCTGGTGTGCGGCTGCGACGGCGTAAACTACCTGACGGACAACGCGCAGGTTGCTGCGTTCTTTCAGCGCGCCCATGCCGCCATCCGCCCCGGCGGCGCGCTGGCGTTTGACATCTCCACGCCCTACAAGCTGGAGAAAGTGCTCGGAAACGGCTTCTTCGGCGAGGAGCGCGACGACGTGGCCTACCTGTGGAGCAACTGCTTCGACCCGAAAAAGCGCGCCGTGACGATGGACCTGACGTTCTTCGTGCGCCAGGAAGGCGAACTCTACCGGCGGTTTACGGAGGTCCACACCCAGAGGGCCCATGAGCCGCAGCAGTTAATGAAATTGCTTGAGGAAAACGGTTTTACGGACGTACGCGTCTTCGGCGAGCGCACCTTCGAGCCTCCGAAGCCGGACGCCCAGCGGGTGCACATCGCGGCGACGCGGGAATAGACTAGCGAGGAGTAAAAAAGATGAGTGTCATGAATCAAGACGGCCTTTTGCACATATCGCTGTTGGAGGGCCAGGCGCGCGCGATCCTGATCGAGAGCACGGCCATGGTCCAGCGCGCGAAGGAGATCCACGGCCTGTCCAAAATCGCCACGGCGGCGCTGGGCCGCACGCTGACGGCCACCGCGATGCTGGGCAGCATGCTCAAGGGCGAGGACGAGAGCGTCACCGCCACCATCAAGGGCGGCGGGCCCATCGGCACGGTGCTGGCCGTGTCCAACGAGAAGTGCGACGTGAAGGGCTACGTGACCAACCCCGAGGTGGACCTGCCGCGCACCGGCAAGAAGCTGCCCGTCGGCGCGGCCGTGGGCAAGGAGGGCCGCCTGACCGTCATCAAGGACATGCACCTGCGCGAGCCCTACGTGGGCCAGGTGAACCTCGTATCCGGCGAGATCGCCGAGGACTTCGCCATGTACTTCACCGCCTCCGAGCAGACGCCTTCGCTGGTGTCGCTGGGCGTGCTGGTGTCGGACGAGAAGGCGGAGGCCGCCGGCGGGCTGATCGTGCAGCTGCTGCCCGGCGCCAGCGAGGCTGCGATCCAGTCCATCGAGAACAGCGCGGGCATGTTTATGGACATCTCGGGCACAATGAAGCAGTACCATCTGGACGGCGCGGTGGAACAGCTGCTGATACACCTGCAGCCTGAGATCCTGGAGCGCCGCGAGACGCGCTACGCCTGCGATTGCAGCCGCGCGCGCGTGGAGAAGGCGCTGATCGCGCTCGGCAAGCGCGAACTGCGGGACATGATCGACGAGCAGCACGGCGCGCTGGTGAACTGCCACTTCTGCCGGAAGGCCTACGGCTTTACCGAGGAGGAGCTGGAGGCGCTGCTGGCGGCGGCCACGGCGAAGAGCCAAGACAAGTAGCGTCATGGAGGACGGATGAACAAGAACCTGAAGGTGGTCGCGTTCAAGCGCTCGCCCGCCTATGTGCATCACCGGGCGATGATGAATCGGCGCGACAACAACATCGTCGACGCGCTGGAATTGATGCGCCGCGCGGTGGAGGAGTCGCCCCAGAACCGGGAGTACCGGCTCGATCTGGCGGAGCTCTACTGCGAGATGGGCTGCCACGAGCTTTCGTCGCGGCTGCTGCTGGACATGCTGGCCGAGGGGGACGGGCCGTCGGAGTGCTACTACGGCCTGGCGCTCAACCAGCTGGGCATGAACGACATCGTCGGCGCGCGCAAGTCGCTTCGGCTGTATAGGCGGCGGGATCCGGCGGGCGCGCACGTGGAGGAGGTCCGGCAGCTGGCCGCGGAGCTCGACTTCTACGACGAGATGGGCCGGCCCCGCAACCGCAAGCTCAGCCGCGCCGCACGCGTCGCCAGCCGCGCGTGCGAGGCGTTGAAGGCGGACCTGCCCGAGAAGGCCTGTCGGCTGTTCGAGCAGTCGCTCTCGCTGGCCTCGGAGCAGTATGAAATGCGGGCGCTGTACGCGATGGCGCTGCTGACGCTCGGCGACAACGACCGGGCCCGCGCCGAGGCCGAGCGCGCCGCGGGCGGCTATCCGCCGTCGGTGCGGGCGCTGTGCGTGTGCGCGCAGGTGTACGCGCTGATGGGTGACATCACCACGGCCCGCGCGCTGGTGGATCGCGCGGCGGCGGAGAAGCCAGACGGGCAAGACCTTCGGTTGATGGTCTACGCGATGGGTGAACTGCGCATGGACGACCGCGTGGCCGAGTACGCGCGCCTGGCACTCCAGGAGACGCCGTTTGACCGCGACCTTCTTCACATGCGTGCGATCGCCCTTCTGCGTACAGGCGCTCCCGAGAAGCGCGTGGCGCGGTTCTGGGCGCGCATCCTGCGCATCGATCCGGAGGACAGCGTGGCGCAGTTCTACCAGGAGGCCGCCGTCAAGGGCGAGCTTCGCAGGTACAGCCCGGAGTACGGCTACCAGGTGCCTCCGAAGGAGTTTGAGCGCCGCCTGCGCGAGCTGGTCGGCCACCTGGGCAGGGGCTACGAGCACGTCTCCGATCAGTGGCGCAGCGTACCGGGATTTCGCCAGCTGGTGCGCTGGGCGGTGTGCGCGGAGGATGCGCGCCTGAGCCGCGCGGCGATGATGGCGCTCACCACCATCGACACCGACGAATCCCGAAGCCTGCTGCGCGGCCTGCTGTTCGGCGCGGAGCTGCCGGACGACTTAAAGATCCACGCGGCGCTGGCGCTGCGGCTGCAGGGCATCGAGCAGGAGGCGCTGATGCCGGGCAGCGCGGGGCTCGAAGAGGGCTTCCTGCCGGGCACCGGGGCCATGATGGCCCGCCTGGGCGTGGGCGAGCGCCAGCTGGTGCGCTACGCGGACGAGGTGCTCCAGCGGGAGTACGACGTGTCCGGCATCACGCAGCTGCTTCTGATGTGGACGGCCTACCGCCAGCTGCGCGGCACGCGCACGGACCCGCTTCTGCGCATCGAGAGCGCGGCGGCGGCCCTGGCCTACAACTACATGCTGATCTACGGACCCAAACCCAGCGTTGGCCGCCTCGCGAAGGCGTTTGGCTGCGCGCCGCGACAGCTGGCCTTCTGTGCCAGCCGCATCGCGGGGTGCCTGGAGCGAATAGGAGAGAATACGAGCGATGAAGATCCATGATTTTGACGAGAAGTTCTACGACTACGTGCGCACGTGGATGGCGATGCACCCCGGCCTGACCGAGAAGCAGGTCGAGGACAGCTACAACGAGATCATGCTCAACTGGCTGAACGCCCCGGCAAAGTGGCTGGACGGCGAGAAGCCGGGCGAGTACTTCATGCGCTACAGCGAGCCGAAGGACCTGATCAAGCTGCTGGAGGAGTACGACAAGCGCGATATCGGCCTGCCGGAGCCGCTGTACAGCCGCGTTGTGAGCGTGGGTGAGCCCTGCGTGGAAGGGCTGATGCGCATCGTGAAAAACGCGGATCGGCCGGAATCGCTGCGGGCGACGGCGCTGGCGATCCTCGGCGACATCGGCAGCGAAACGGTCCGGCCGCTGTTGATCGACCTCGTCTGCGCCGGGGAGATGGGCGACGAGATCAGCGAGATGGCGACGGACGACCTCTCCGAGGGCGACGCCTCCATCGTAGACGCGCTGATGGAGCGCTACGACGCGGCCACCGAATTCGGCCAGCAGCGCATACTGGACATCTGCGCCAACTTCCCGGGCGACGCGCGCGTGTACGACCGGCTCGTCGAGAAGCTGCGCAACCGCCCGGACCAGCGCGCGCTGTACGCTTCTCTGCTGGGAAAGCTGGGCGACGCGCGCGCCGTGGACGAGCTCAAGCCGTTTTTGACGATGCAGGACATCGGCTATCTGGACTACATCGAGCTGCGCAATGCCGTGGAGGCGCTCGGGGGAGACCCCGGCGAGGACCGCGCGTTCTACGGCGACCCGGACTATGAGGCCATGCGGAACATGTAAACCGACCGGCACCATTCGACGCGAGGGAGGGGATCCGATGTACTGCTCACACTGCGGCAAAAAGGTGAACGACACGATGCTGTTCTGCCCGTTCTGCGGCGATCCGATTGTGATCCCGGACCAGGACGAGGAGGCGGGCATTGCCGCGCCAGAGCCCAGGCCCGCCGAGGCCGCGCCGGAGCCAGTCGTCGAACCGGAATCGACTGAAGCATCAGACGCGCCGACCGAGCCTTCCGAGCCGGAACCTGCGGAGGAGCCGAAGAAGCCCCAAGCGCCCGCCCGGGAGGTGGGCGAGGCCGAGGCGGAGCTATTGGACTGGGACCAGTCCCGCCGCCGCTACGCCGCGGACGACGTATGGGCCAACCCTGACGCCGCGCAGGAGGCGTTTTCCCCGCTGACGTTCGACGAGCTCGAGGAGAAGAAGGAGGGCTGGCGCGAGGAGATCGCCCGCCGAAAGGAGGAGGCCGCCCCGCAGAAGAAGGCCCCCGACATGAACGGCGGCGAGCACGAGCCGGTGCGCCTGGACGGCGCGGCCCCGAAGCTGGAGGCCGACATCGAGGGCGCGACGCCCCTCGCCGGCGACCGGGAGAAGCATCGCAAGGGCGCGAGCACGCTGGTGCCGCCCAAGCAGATGGACCCCAACGACATCTTCATGGACGGTTCGGACCGCGACGAGTTCGACGACTACGACGGCAAGGAGTTTGCCGACGAGACCTTCGCGTTCGAGGACGCGGACGAGGGCAGCTTCTTCATGCGCCACATTCGCGGCATCGTGGGCCTGGCGCTGTTCGCGATCCTGATATTAATGTTCGTGATCTATGCCTTCTCCAAGGCCGGACAGCAGAGCCTGGCGCGCATCAACCTGGCCTGGAGTACCGAGGCCTACACCCAGCTGGGTTATCAGTACTACCAGGCGGAGAACTACACGCAGGCGGGCCTGTACTACGAGCGCGCCCTGCAGCGCGAGCCGAACAACTACAACTTTGCCTCGTCCGCGGCCATGGCCTACGTGAACGCCAAGAACACCGACAAGGCCGCCGCGATGCTCAAGCGCTGCGCCGAGATCAACCCGACGCTGCTGGAGCCGTACATCTACCTTCTGAACCTGTATCCCGACGCCGCCCAGCGCCCGTGGGACATCACGCAGCTGCTGCAAAAGGGCTACGAGTATACCGGTGATTCCCGGCTGGACGTGACAGGCTGACGATGGAAAACGCGAAATTCCTGCTCGCCCCGATGGACGGCATGACGCGGGCGTCGTTTCGGCTGATTTGCTTTGAGTACGGCGCGGACGGCGCGACCACCGAGATGATCCAGTCGCTGGCGCTGGGCCGCGCGAAGAAGCGCCTGAGCCCGACCTTCGCCGAGACGATGGCGCGCCTTCCCGGGGAAGGGGCTCTGGCGGCGCAGCTGATCGGCAGCGTGCCGGAGATGATGGCCGAGTCGGCCCGCAGGCTCACGGCGATGGGCCGCTTCGACGCCATCGACATCAACATGGGCTGCCCGGCCCGAAAGGTAGTGGGCAGCGGCAACGGCTCCGCGCTCCTGAAGGACCCCGAGCGGGCCATAGAGGTGATGGAGGCCGTAAAGAGCGCCACGGACCTGCCCGTGCAGCTGAAGCTGCGCCTGGGCTGGGACGACGAGCACATCACCGCGCCCCGGCTGGTTCACGCCGCCGAGGCGCTCGGCTTTTCGGGCGTCACGATCCACGGGCGCACGCGCATGCAGATGTACCGCGGGCCGGTGAACGTCGAGGCCATACGCCAGATCGCCAGGTCCGTGTCGATCCCCGTCTACGCCAACGGCGGCGTCACCGGCGCGCGCGATGCGCTCGAATTCCTCCGCGAGACCGGTGCGGCGGGCGTGGCCATCGGACGGGCAGCGCTCAAGGCCCCCTGGATATTCGACGACATCAAGCGCCTGGCGCGCGGCGAGGCCGTCCCGGAGCGGCAGGCCCCGGAGCGCGTCGCGCTCGTCAAGCGACTGGCAAAGCTGGCCTGCGGGCATCGCCCGGAGAAGGTGGCCGTCAGCGAGATGCGCAAGTTCTGCGGCTGGCTTCTGCCGGGGCTGACCGGCGCGGGGGAGGTCCTCGCGCAATTGAACGACGTGACGACGCTGGACGGCTTCAACCGGCTGATGGACCTCTGGCTAAATGGCCTTATCCGAACGGGCGACATCCACATCCACCCCGAGCTCATGCCAGTAGAAACGCTCGACACCGTATAAAGACAATAGAATGGGAGGCTGCCAATCGGCAGCCTCCCGGTCGTTTTGGGTTTGTCTCAATCGCCGGTGTATTCCTCCTCGGGGTTGGAGGCCTCCTCGGGGATCTCCGGCTCAGGCTCCGGCTCGGGTTCCGGTTCGGGTTCCGGTTCGGGTTCGGGCTCCGGCTCGGGTTCCGGCTCGGGTTCCGGGGCCACATACGGGTTCGCGTAGATCATCAGCGCATCCTCGCGCAGCATCTGCATCAGCGTGGGCACGTCGATCGAGGGAGCCATCGGGTCTATGTTGGTCAGCCACGTGCCGTCGTTCGAGGCTGCGTTGACGTAGTCCTGGAAGGCGGACACGGCGGCCACGGTGCCCTCGTCCAGCCAGCCGCTGGCGGCTTCGTAGGGACCGGCCATCCAGCCCAGGTCCATCAGGCGCTGCTGGATCACAGTGACGTGGTAGGCGTCGGTTGTCGCGTCGATGGGATAATTCCAGGTCTCCTCCATGTACCACGCGCCCGCGGGTTCGGGCTCCGGTTCGGGTTCAGGTTCGGGTTCCGGCTCCGGCTCAGGCTCCGGCTCAGGCTCCGGTTCAGGCTCCGGTTCAGGCTCAGGCTGAGGTTCCGGTTCAGGCTCAGGCTGAGGCTCCGGTTCGGGTTCGGGCTGCTGCTCGGGCTCGGGTACGGGTTCGGGCGCAGGCTCCGGCTCGGGTTCCGGTTGCGGTTCAGGTTCGGGCTCAGGCTGCGGCTCGGGTTCGGGTTCCGGCGCCGGGGGAGCCTTGACGACGAACTGCGTGCTCGCGGTCGTCGCGACGCTCATGTCGCGGCTTGCAGGCACCGCCGTGACGTTCAGCGTGAAGGGCACGCCGGTTGCGACGCCCTCCAGCTTGGCGGTAAAGTACGTGTCGTAAATATCCGCGTTGCCCTGATCTCGCCTCGGCCGAGCCATCGACGATCCACGTGCCGGTCTCGTCGGTGCTGCTGGCGTCAATGCTGATGCTCGGGATGCCGAGAACGGGCTGCGGCTCGGGCTCAGGTTCGGGCTCCGGTTCCGGCTGCGGCTCCGGCTCAGGTTCAGGTTCGGGCTCCGGTTCTGGCTGCGGCTCCGGTTCTGGCTGAGGCTCAGGTTCCGACTGCGGTTCCGGTTCAGGCTCGGGCTCCGGCTCCGGCTGAGGCTCAGTTTCGGGTTGGGGCTCGGGTTCCGGTTCAGGCTCCGGCTCGGGCTGCGGCTCAGGCTCGGCGACCGGCTCCTTGGCGAACTGGGCGACGGCCTCGACGCCGTTCTCGACGCTTCCGCCCTCGGGGATGGCCACCACCTTCAGCGTGTAGACGGTGCCGGGCTCCATGTTGGCCGTGGAGGCGTTCAGCGTCTCGGTGTCCTTGCTTGCTACGTTGCTGTTGAGGAGGTTATCGCCCTGGTAGAGCGAGACCTCGTAGGCCTCGACGTCGCCCTCGGCGTGGAAGTTCACGGACATCACCTCGGCGTCGCTGTCGATCCAGGTGACGTTCTCGTCCGCCGCCTGGGCCGAAGGCTCGGCTTCGGGCGTGAAGGTGAGCGTCGGCGCGGACACGGCGGCCGCTTCGGACACTTCCTGCTGCGTTTCCGGCTCGACGGGCGCAGGCTCGGGATTCTCGGGCTGCGGGTTCTCCGGCTCTGCGGGCGCGGGCACCACCGCGCCGCTGCTCTCGTTGTTCTCAGTGTTCTCAGGCGTCTCGGGCGTCTCGGGGGCCTGAGGCGTCTCGGGGTTCTCAGTGCCTCCGTTCTCAGTGCCTCCGTTCTCCTCGCCGCCGGAGGGCGCCGCGACGCTGCCGGGCGCCTGGGTCTCGTTGTTTTCAGGCTCCTGGGAGGGGTCGGGCGAAGGCTCGGGCGAGGGCTCCGGCGTCGGTTCGGGCGTCGGAGTCGGCGTGGGCTCCGGCGTCGGGTCGGGGCTCGGCAGTTCGATCACGGGCACCGAGAAACGCAGGAACCGGACGCGGGCGTTGTCGATCGTGCCGTTCTGCGGAATGGCGTACACGAACAGCGCGTACTGCTCGCCCTGGTTGAAGGCATCGGAGGAGACCGTGGTCATCTCGTCGGTCGTGGTGGAGCTGAGGAAGATGTTGTCGCTCTCGTCGCGGATCTCCCAGTAGTAGCTGCCCACTTCGCCCTCGGCCTTCCAGCGCAGGAGCAGCGTGCCGGGCTGCACATAGTGGATGCCGTTCTCGACGCGGGCCACGGGCTCGATGGAGATCTCGGGGTTGCCGATGGTGCCGATCTGCGGCTCCACGGGCCTTGCGAAGCGCTTGAAGTTGACGGCACTCACGGTGACGTGGTTCGGGTCGGCGTCCACCGGATAGGCGGTGACCTCGAGCGTATAGACGCGGTCGTAGGCCAGCGTCGACACGGACACGCCGGTCTGGGTCAGCATCGTCTCGTTGTCAAAGTACACGTTGCCGAGCTCGTCGCTGAAGCGCGCCTTGTAGCTGGCGACCTGGCCCTCCGCGAACCAGTAGAAGGTGATGTAGCCGCTTGCGGAGCTGTCGTCGGCCACGCAGAAGGTGGTTCCGTCCATGTGGTCGTAGAAGTCGAGCGAGATCATCGGCGCGCCGATCACCGTCGGCGGCACGTAGATGGGCGCGTCCGGCGCGAACAGCAGCTGCTGCGTGCGCACGGTGGCCACGCCGGTGGGCTTGAGGCCGACCTTCATCTGGAACAGCTTGACGGCCTCCTTGGTCTGCTTGCCGAAGCGCCCGGAGATCTTGCCGTCGTAGTAGCCCAGCGCCTGCAGGCGGCGCTGCAGGCGCTCTACTCGGCTGTTCTCGTCGCCGCGGCACAGCGTGATGTAGCCGGGAGCCTCGGGGGCGTTGCCGGCGAACAGCGCCCTCAGCACGGGCACGGTGGCCTGACCGGTCTCGCGCAGGCCAGCGGTGCGCTGGAATACGCGGATGGCCGAGGTGGTCTCGGAGGTATAGGTGCTGCCGACGTTGCTCTCCAGGTAGTACAGGTCGCGCAGCCGGTTGTTCAGCTCGCGCACGCGGTAGCCAGTGTCGCCCGGAAACAGGTCGATGAAGCTGGAGCAGCGGTTGGCGCGGTCGGAGTAGAGCAGCTGGAGCGTCTCGCGGGTGGCCTTCTCATCGACGGCCAGCCCGTTCTCCTTCTGGAACAGCTGCACGGCCTTCTGCGTGCGGGGGCCGAAGATGCCGTCCGCGGCGTCGGCCAGGTAGCCCAGCTCGCGCAGGCGCTCCTGCATGCGCGTCACCCTCAGGCCGCGCCCGCGGCGGGCCAGCTCCTTGTAGGGGTCGTAGGGCTTCAGCGTGCCGGAGAGGATCGTGCGCTGCAGGTCCGCATCGGCCACGCCGTTCACGGTCAGGCCCAGGTCGTCCTGCAGCATCCGCACGGCGTTCTGGGTGCGCGGGCCGAAGATGCCGTCCACGTAGTAGTCGTAGTAGCCCAGGTCGTAAAGCGGCTGCTGGATGGCGCGCACGGCGTCGCCGCGGCTGCCGCGGGAGAGGGTCGTGTACTGCTCGACGGGCTTGAGCTCATCCCACGCGGTCTTCTCACCGGCGATGGGGCACTTGTCGATCAGCTTCAACACCGGCTCCGCGACTTCCGTCTCGGTGCCGAACTCGATGAAGGAGAAGTCCGGCTTGGCGGCCTTTTCCTCCAGGCGGGCGTAGACGTTCAACTGTCCGCTCATGCCCTCGATCTGAAGCCCGGCCACGTCGAAACCCTCGGGGATGGCATAGCCGCCGAAGTCGGCGTAGCGCTTGAACTCGGTGAGCGTGCCCTTTGCGACGTCCACGGTGTAGACGGTGTTGTCCTTGCCCAGCATGAACAGCTTGTTAGCGCTGGCGGCCAGCTGATTCTCCACGGGCATTTCGGGCGTGAGCACCACGTCGGTGCTCATCGCAGCGGGATCGTACTCCATCAGCCGCACGGCGCTTCCGGCGTGGGAGAGGTAGTAGATCATATTGTTCAGCCGGGTGTAGGCCAGCACGTCACCGTCCAGGAACTCCGAGGAGAAGTTGAAGTCGTTGCGGAAGTAGAGGTCGCCCTCGTCGGTCAGGTAAACCTCATAGTTTTCCGCCAGCAGGCTGCTGCGCGGCAGCTGGGAGGCGTAGGGCTCGAACAGGCCGGTCTCCTTGACGTACAGCAGCGACCCGGCCTGGTCCACCAGCTGGATCACGAGGCCCTCCGCCGACAGGTATAGCCGGTCGATGGGCTCCTGGGCGGTGTAGGCCAGCGTCGCCTGCTGCGTGTTCAGGTCCACGCGCATCAGCTGCGTGCGCTCGGCCGCGGTCACGTAGTAGGCCGCGTCCTCGCCGCCGAGGATCGCCGCGTGGACGCCCTTGGCCAGTAGGGTCTCCTTGAAGGCGGCCATGTCGATCATGTAAAGGTCGCTGACGCCTTCGGCCTCGCCCTCGCCGAGGAACACGACGCGGTAGGCGTCCGCGGAGAGCACGGCGTCGGCGCGGGCCTTGTTGATGGCGTCGGCGCGTCCGGTCAGGTAGAGGTTGCCGCTTCCGTCCACGTAGGCGGAAATGGCGCCGCTGCTGGCCACGGGCGCGGCCTGGGCCGAAGCGAAGACCGTCGCCAGTAGGCACAGCGCGAGCGTCAGGAGAAGCACGCCTGTTCTTTTCATAACTATACCCTCCTATCGTTGGTATCCTGTTAGACGTAATAAGTTCCGCGCAGGTTCCGGGATTTTGAAAAAAATCGCGGTTGGAGACTATGTTCATATTGTGACACAACTGCCGGAAAATGTCAATTGAAACCAGAGCGTACTATGCAGGGAAAATTTGCCTTCCGTGGCATGGACGCGCCGCCTTCGCCATAGGATTATCAGGCGAGGGGAGGCGTCGCCATGGGGACCCTGGACAGGCTCGCGGCGCTGCTGCCCGAAGAAGCCGCGCGCGGGATCAACGCCCGCTTTGGAAAACTGACGCAAGTCGGCTTGCGCGCGAACCGTCCCGTCCAGCTCTCGTGGATCGGCGGGGAGGCGCTCGCGGGCGATGCGCTGGACGCGAATAAGCTGCGCAGCGTCGTCACGGCGCTGATGGACTACAGCTTCTACGCCCGCGAGGCGGAACTGAGCCAGGGCTTTTTCACGATGAACGACGGCTGCCGCGTGGGCGTGTGCGGCCGATTCGCAAGGGACAAGGGCGAGTGGCGGCTGACCGACGTCGGCTCGGCCTGCGTGCGCGTCGCGCGTCCGGTGCCGGGCTGCGTCGACGCGATCATTGATAGAATCAACGCGGCGGACGGCCTTCGCTCCACGATCCTACTGTCCAGGCCCGGCATGGGCAAAACCACGCTGCTCAGGGACATCGCGCGCCAGCTTTCCGAAGCGGGCCGCCGCGTGGCCGTAGCGGACGAGCGCCACGAGCTCGCGGCCTGCGCATCGGGCGTCCCGACGCTGGACGTCGGCCCGCGCACGGACGTGATGGACGGCTGCCCGCGCACGCTGGCCATCCCGGCGCTGATCCGCTCGATGGCCCCGGAGGTGATCGTTGCGGACGAGATCGGCGGCGCGGGTGACGCGCGGGCGCTGGCCGACGCCGCGCGGTGCGGCGCGACCGTGATCGCCTCGGCGCACGGGGAGAGCGTCGATATGGCGCTGGCAAGGCCCGCGCTCCGCGCGGCGATCGAGGGAGGGGCGATAAAGCAGGCCGTGTTACTGGGTCCTAGGCCTGGAGCAATCATGGAAGTGCGCGCGCTCGACGAAGGAGGGGATGCCCGGTGGAAATACGCGTAGCCCTCGCGCTGTTCGTGGTGCTCTGCGGGGCGCTGGGCGGCAGGGCGCTCTCCGACGGCGCGAAGCGGCGCGCGGAGGCGCTTCGCTATTTAACGGAGGCGACGCGCCGCCTGCGCGTGCACATGACCAGCATGTTTGAGCCGGTGCCCGTTGCGCTGGAGCACGCCGGGTGCGAGCTGTTCTCGACGGTCGCGCAGGCCATGGAGGGTGGCGTCAGCGCCGAGGCCGCCTGGGAGCGCGTCCGGGACAGGGCGACGAAGCGCGGCGGCATCCTCGACAGCCTGACAGACGCGGACCGGGAGGCGCTCGACAGGATGTTCGCGGGCCTCGGCCAGACCGGACGCGAGGAGCAGGACCTGTTACTGTCGAGCGTCGCGGAGGCGCTGGAGATCCAGCATCGCTTGGCTCGCGAGAAGCTCAAAGAGAGCGACAAGCTGTACGGCACGCTTGGCCTTTTGATCGGGCTGATGCTGGCGCTGATCGTGATATGAGGGGTGCGACATGGAAGTGGATTTCATATTCCGCATCGCCGGGATCGGTGTGATCGTGACGGTGATCGCCCAGCTGCTCACGCGGGCGGGCCGGGACGACATCGCCATGCTGGCGACGCTCTCCGGGCTCTTGATCGTGCTTCTGATGGTGGTGAACCAGATCTCCGACTTCTTCGCCAGCGTCCGAAGCCTGTTTTCGCTGTGATGGGGAGGGCGCGACATGATCCTGAAGGTGGCGGCGCTGTGCGTGGCGGTGGCGATGATCTGCTCCGCCATTCGCCTGCAGCGCCCGGAAATGGCAACGGCCCTGTCGCTGGCGGCGGGCCTGGCGGTGCTGACGCTGCTCTACGGCGAGATCCGGCAGGCCGGAAGCTGGCTGGACGTGTTCCGCGCGCTGATGGGCTCCGACGGCGATCTGACCGCGGCGATCCTCAAGGGCGCGGGCATCGCCGTCGTGGCGGAGCTGGGCGGGCAGCTCTGCGCGGACGCCGGCGAGACGGCGCTGGCGGGGCGCGTGGCGCTGGCTGCGCGGGTGGCGCTGCTCGGGCTGTGCGGGCCGATGCTTGCCCAGCTTTCGGACATGCTGCGCGGAGCGCTCTCCTGACGGCGCTGATTATGCTGTTTTTGGCGTCCTGTGCCGCGTGCGCGCGGGCGAGCGCTTCTGTCATGGACATACCCGGGCTCGACACGCTTTCGGAACGATCCGTTGCGCTGGGCGGCGTGGACGTGCGTGCGCTCCTGGAAAAACTGATCACCGGAGACATTTCCGTGGAATCGATGTCGGTCGCGGATTGGACGGGCCGATTCCTGGGCAAGCTGAGGACGGGGCTCACGCAAACGCTCGCCGCACTGGCCGCGCCCGCGCTCGTGGGACTTTTGCTGCGGGCGCTGCTGGGCACGTCGGAGGGCGGTGGGGCGGTGACGCTGCTGTGCCGACTCGGCTGCGCGGCGATTTTAATGGAGCGATTCGTCTATGGCCGTACGATTGCGGACGCGGCATTGAACGCCTCTGCGAACCTGGTGGACGCGGCGGCGCCGGTGCTGACTTCGGCGCTGGCGCTCGCGGGCTCCGGCGGCGCGGCGATCCTGACGCCGTCGGCGACGCTGTGCGCGAAGCTGATCACGGACGCGCTGCGCGGCATAGGGCTTCCGCTGTGCGGGGTCGCGGCAGCAGTAGCTGCGTGCGCGGACCTGTCCGAGCCATTCCGGCTGAACCGGCTGTTCGCGCTGATCAAACGCGGCGTAGTTTGGGGCGTGCGACTTATGATGGCGGGATTTGTCGCGCTTCTGACGATCCAGGGGCTGCTGGTTGGCGGGCAGGACGTCGCCGTGTCACAGGTCATGCGCCGCGTGATCCGCACGGCGCTGCCGTTCGTCGGCGGGGAGATCTCGGATTCCGCAGGCGCGCTGCTCGGCAGCGCGCTGGCCGTGCGCCGGGCGATCGGCGCAGCGGGGCTCATCGCGGCGGTAAGCGTGTGCGCCGTGCCGATCGTGCGCCTGGCGCTGGGCATGCTGTCGCTTAAGCTGGCCGCCGCCGTGCTGGAGCCGCTCTGCGACCCCGGTGTCGCACGCGTGACGGGCCGCTTTGCCGACGTCGCGTCGATGCTGCTGGCGTTGTGCACGGGCGCGGCGACGCTGTCCGCGCTGTGTCTGGGCGCGTCTCTGGCGCTGATAAGATGAGGAGGCAATCTCATGACCGTTGAGAACCTGTATGACGCCGCACGAAGCCTGTTCGCGATCAGCGCCATGGCGGCGGGCATGGACCTGCTCGTTCAGAAGGGGCGCTTGGCGTCGGCCTTTCGCGCGCTGTGCGCGCTGGCGGTGGCGGTGCGAGCGCTGCGGCTCGTCGCGCGGCTGCTCGGCGGATAACTTCAATTGAAAGAAACCGAGGAACGAACAGCCATGCCGAAAGGTCTGTGGGATCGCATGCGGGGCGCGCGGGGCATCGAACTGCTGGTCGCGCTGGCGGTGGCGGCGCTGATCGCGCTGGCGCTGCTCCACGGCGTCGGCGGGCGGAATACTCCCGAAAAGACGGAGCTGGAGGCGCGGCTGGAGCGCATCCTCTCCGGCATCGACGGCGCGGGGGAGGTGCGGGCCATGGTGACGCAGGACTGCGAGGGCAACGTCACCGGCGCGCTGATCGTCGCCAACGACCTGGAGGACGTCTCAGCTTACCTGAGCCTGCAGAGCGCCGTGACGACGCTTTTGGAGGTGGATCTATCAAAGGTGGAGATCGTTGGCAGGGGAGGACGCTTTGGAGGCTGGCAATGAAGAAGGTAGTGAAGTGGGCGGCGCTCGCTGCGGCGCTGATCGCGCTGCTGGCGGCGGACGCCCTGATCGCGCGCGCATGGACGCTGAAGAATCTGTCAAGGGACGCGGAGGCGGCCGCACCGGCTTCGCTTTCGGCCGTCGACCCGCTCGACCAGTTTCGGCTGGAGCGCGATCAGCTGCGCGCGCGGCAGGTCGCGCAGCTCAACGACATCATCTACTCCGACAAGAGCAACGCGCAGACCGTTGCCAGGGCGCAGGCCCAGCTGCTTGACCTGATGGAACGGCAGGAGGCGGAAGTTACGCTGGAGGGGCTCTTGCAGGGGCGCGGCTTCGAGGGCGCGCTCGTGAGCGTGGGGGAGCGCTCGGCGAACGTCCTTTTGCGCCGGGAGGCCGTCACGCAGCGCGAATCCGCGGTCATTTTGGAACTTGTGATGCGCCAGACGGGCCTGACGGGCGGAAATGTGAAAATCATTCCGGTAAAATAACGGAAAGTGTTTGCGCAATCGCGTCTTTTCTGCTATAATAGATTTTGTATAAGGAGGTATGCACCATGAGCGAGAACAATCGTTCCGATGTGAAGCTGAACGAGAACCCCAACGGCACGGTTTCCTTCGCCACGGAAGTGGTGGCCACGATCGCGGGTCTCGCGGCGACCGAAGTGGATGGCGTCGCCAGCATGATCTCGCCCTCCGCCGGGCTTGCCGATATGTTTTCCCGCAAGAGCAACCGCAACCTCACCAAGGGCGTGCGCATAGACCTGGAGGACAACCGCGTTTCCGTGGACATCACGATCACCGTGGACTACGGCTCTCCCGTGCCGGACGTGGCGCGCAACATCCAGGAGAACGTCAAGAAGGCCATCGAGACGATGAGCGGTCTGGACGTGCGCAACGTGGACGTGCATGTGACCGGCATCAGCTTTGAGCGCGAGCAGCGCGCCAACGCCGAGCTGGACGAGCAGCACCGCCGCATGCTGGAGGAGACGGAGGAGGCCGAGGCCGAGTCTGCCGCCGGAAGCGGGGACGACACCGTGATCGAGGTCAAAGAGGTCGTGACCGACGACGAGCCCTCCGTCGATGGGGAAGACGAGGATGCGCTCGAAGACCTGGACGACGAGGACCTGGACGACCTCGACGATGAGGACGAGGAAGAGGAAGAAGAGGACGAAGACCTGGACGAGGCCGACTACGCCCGGGGCTGATCCACATAAGATTTCCAACGGGAAATGGTGATTGATATGAAATTGAGCGTTGGCAAGCGAATATTGATGTTCGTGCACTGGCTGGTCTCCCTGCTGTTCGTCGCGGCCTTCGCCGTGTACGTGATCGCGCCCAACTGCGTGATGCAGTACTACAACCGCCTCGTGGACGCCGTGGGCATGACGTACGTCAAGGTGATCGGCATCGCGATCCTCGCGGTCTACGCCGCGCTGGCGATCGCACAGGTCATCCTGATCTTCAAGCGCAAGAAGCGCTCGGAGCGCGGATTCATCACCGTGGATTCCAGCGACAGCGGCAGGGTGCGCATCGCGATCTCCGCCATCGAGCAGATGGTGCGCCAGTCCGTGGGCGCCATCGACGGCCTGACGGACATGAAGATCGGCATCGAAAACCTGGACGATGCCATCGGCATCCGTGTGAAGGCCTCCATCGTGAACGGAAGCCACGTGCCCACGATCACGATGAATATGCAGCGGGCCATTCGCCAGTTCGTGGAGACGAATTGCGGCGTGGCCGTGCGCGAGGTGTCCATCAGCATCAACGCCGTCACCGGCCAGGGCGAGGCCCCGAAGCGCCTGCGCCGCAAGAAGGGACAGGAGCCGCTCCGAGGCGAAGGCCGAAGAAGCGCCCGAGCGCTATGAGGCCCCCGAGCCGAAGCCGGCCGTGTTCGTCGCGACCGAAGTCAAGCCCGAGCCAGAACCGGAGCCTGAGCCGATCGAGGAGAGTGCGCCGGCCTTTGACCTGGACGCGCCCTATGAGTCCCAGTTTGCCAAGGATCTGGCCGCAATGAAGGCCGCCGAGGCCTCCCGGGCCGAAGATGGCGACTCCGCCTACGAGGACGAGGCGCTTGACGAGGATGAGATCTGAGGGCACAGCATAGCAAGTCATTCCTATTGCGGCGGCGTGGTCATCGCGCCACCGCAATACTTGCGTTTATTTCAAGGATGAAAGTTGGTTGAGCGAATGGATAGAACGATGGCCCGCGCGCAGGCGATGAAGCTGATCTACGAATGGGAGATGGGCGGCGACGGCGGTGAAGAGACCCGCCTGAACCTGCTGGAGGTCAAGCCCGACGAGCGCGAGGCGGACTTCATGAACCGCATGGCCTCCGGCGCGATCGAGAACGCCGATGCGATCGACGCGCGTCTTTCGCCGTTCTTGCGCGGCTGGACGATCGAGCGCCTCACGCGCGTCGACCTCGCGATCCTGCGCCTGGCGGTGTACGAATTGACGCTGGGCGAGACCCCGGCGGGCGTCGTCATCAACGAGGCCGTGGAGTTGGCGAACCAGTACTCCACCGACAAGGCTGGCGCGTTCGTCAACGGCGTGCTGGGCAACCTGGCCCGCGCCATGGAGGATGCGCGCGAGGGCGGGGAGGCTTAGCTGTGTGGCAGCCGGACAACGCGCCGCTGAGCGTGTCGGAGCTGAATGAGTACGCGCGAAAGCTGCTGGCCACAGACCCGCTGCTGCGCGGGCTGGAGGTCACCGGCGAGATCTCTGGCTACAAGCACCACTACAGCGGCCACCGCTACTTCTCGTTGAAGGACGAGGCAGCGCGGGTGCAGTGCGTGATGTTTCGCCAGAGCGCCGTCGGCCTCGACTTCGAGCCCGCGGACGGCATGCGCGTGACGGTGCGCGCATCGGCGTCGATCTTCCCGCGCGACGGCAGCTTCCAGCTCTACGTGAACGGCATGAAGAAGGCTGGGCAGGGCGATCTGTACGCCCGGTTTGAGAAGCTGAAGCAGAAGCTGCTCGCGGAGGGGCTTTTTGACCCGGCCCGAAAGCGCGATATTCCGCAGATGCCGCGCGTGATCGGCATCGCTACCTCGCAGACCGGCGCGGCCATCCGCGACATCATCCAGGTGGCGCGGCGGCGCAACCCGAACGTGGGCATACTGATCGCCCCCTGCGCGGTGCAGGGTCAGGGCGCGGCGCAGGAGATCGTCCGCGCCATCGAGCATCTGAACACAAACGGCGAGAGCGACGTGATTCTTGTCGGCCGCGGCGGCGGCTCCATCGAGGACCTGTGGGCCTTCAATGAAGAGATCGTGGCCCGCGCCATCGCCGCGTCGCGCATCCCGGTGATCAGCTGCGTGGGGCACGAGGTCGACTTCACCATCGCAGACTTCGTCGCGGACCTGCGCGCCCCGACGCCTTCCGCCGCCGCCGAGCTGGCGGTGCCGGAGCTCGCAGCGCTGAAGGGCGATTTGAACGCCGTGCTCAGACGACTGGCCGGGGCGCTGCAGGGCGGCCAGCGCGTGCGGCGCTTGCAGCTGGAAAAACTGACGCAGTCGGCGGCGCTGGCGCGGCCCGCGCAGGTCATCACCGGGCCCCGGCGCGTGCCGCTGGACCTCTTGTCGCGGCGCATGAGCGCCGCCATACCGCAGGTGATCGCCCGCCAGAGAAGCCGCCTGGAGGCTCTCGGCGCGTCGCTGCGAGCGCTGAATCCCGACGCAGTGCTGGAGCGCGGCTACGCCATCGTGCGCCAGAACGACAGGATCGTCGATCGCGCCGCGGCGCTGGACGCCGACGCCGCGCTGTGCATCCGCTTCGCGGACGGCGAGGCGCGCGCGACGGTCGACGACATCCCCACGAGGAAAGAAGAAGCATGAAGAAGAAGATCACGTTTGAAGCGGGCATGCAGGAGCTGGAGGAGCTCGTACAGGCGCTGGAGTCCGGGCAATTGCCGCTGGAGGACAGCTTCAAGACCTACGAGCGCGCCGTCGCCCTGCGGGACAGCCTGAACGCGCTGCTGGACGAGAGCGATAAACGCATCCGCATGCTCACCGAGGCGGGTGAGGCGGAGCTCCCCGCGAAGGAGGAAGCATGAACCGGCTGAACGACTACGCCGAGCGCGTGAACCGCAAGCTTGCCCAGATCCCCGCGATTGTCCCCGAGAACCGCTATGAGATCGGCGAGATGCCGTGGCTTTTGAGCCGTTCCATGCGCTACAGCCTGGAGGCGGGCGGAAAGCGCCTGCGTCCCAGCATGCTGCTGGCGGCGGTGGAGATGCTCGGTGGCGATATGGACGCGGCGCTCGACATCGCCTGCGCCGTGGAGATGATCCACACCTATTCGCTGATCCACGACGACCTGCCCGGCATGGACGACGACACGATGCGCCGGGGACGCCCCACAAACCACGTCGTGTTCGGCGTCGGCCAGGCGATCCTCGCGGGCGACGGGCTTTTGAACGCCGCGTTTGAGACGATGCTCGCCTGCGCGTGCGCGCACCCCGACCGGGCGCTCGATTACCTGCTGGCCATCCGCGAGATCGCCACGGGCGCGGGCGTGACGGGCATGATCGGCGGCCAGGTGATGGACCTGTACTGCGAAAAGGCAAAGCTGGCGGACACGTCCGCGCTCGAGTACATCCAATACGGAAAGACTGCCTGCATGTTCATCTACCCGCTGCGCGCGGCGGCGCGACTTTGCGGCGCGGGGGAGGATGACCTCGAAGCCCTGACGGCCTACGGGCGCGCGTTCGGCCTGCTGTTCCAGGCCACGGACGACCTGTTGGACGTGACCGGCACCGCCGCCGACATGGGCAAGACGCTCGGCAAGGACGCCGAGAGCGGCAAGCTGACGTGCGTGTCCGCCTACGGACTGGAGGGCACGAAGCAGCTGGTGGAGCGCCTGCACCGCGAGGCCGTCTCGGCCATTGCGCCCTACGGCGAGCACGGCGCGTTCTTCCGCGAACTGGTCGACGCGATGGTCGACCGCACTAAATAAGCACCGGAGAAGTAACGACAGATGCTGATCGAGCAGATACATGAGCCGGCGGACCTGAAAAAGCTGAACATGCGCCAGTTGAAGCAGCTGGCCCAGGAGCTGCGGGACGAGATCGTCAAGGTGGTCTCCAACCGCGGCGGGCACCTCGCCTCGAACCTGGGCGCTGTGGAGCTCACCATCGCGCTGCACTATGTCCTCGATCTGCCCGAGGACAAGCTGGTGATGGACGTGGGCCACCAGTCCTACGCCCACAAGCTGCTCACGGGCCGCCAGGAGCTTTTCAAGCGGCTGCGCCAGAAGGGCGGGGCCAGCGGCTTTCCCCAGATGGACGAGAGCGAATATGACGCCTTCACGGCGGGGCACGCCTCCACGGCGATCTCCGCCGCGCTGGGCATGGCCCGAACGCGCGACATCATGCGCGGCGACTACTGCGTCGCGGCGCTCGTGGGCGACGGCGCGCTGACCGGCGGCATGTGCTACGAGGCGCTCAACGACGCCGGGCAGAACGGCACGCGGATGATCGTCGTTCTCAACGACAACGACATGTCCATCGCCCGAAACGTCGGCGCGATGAGCCGCCATCTGACGCGCCTGCGCCAGAGCAAGAGCTACATTGCCATGAAGCACGGCGTGCGCGACCGCCTGGAGAAGATGCCGCGCTTCGGCGAGCCCATCTACCGCTTCCTGGTCCGCTGCCGCAACCGCGTGCGCTCGCTGTTCATCAGCGACCGGTTCTTCGATGCGCTGGGCTTCAAGTACATCGGACCCGTGGACGGGCACGACATCAAGCAGCTGATCCGCGTGCTGCGCCGCGCGAAGAACGACGATAAGCCGCTGCTGATCCACGTGGTGACGCAAAAGGGCCGCGGCTACACGCCCGCGGAGGACCATCCCGTCGACTTCCACGGCGTCGCGCCGTTCTACATCGACTCGGGCGAGTGCAAGGGCGAGGAGGGCGTCTCCTCCGGCGGCGTGGTCGCGCGCCAGCTGATCGAGATGGCCGAGAGCGACATCCGCATCTGCGCCATCACCGCCGCGATGCCGAACGGCACCGGCATGGTCGCGTTCCAGGAGGCCTGGCCCGAGCGCTTTTTCGACGTGGGCATCGCCGAGGAACACGCCGTCACGATGGCGGCGGGCATGGCGTTTCAGGGCATGAAGCCCTATGTGGCCATCTACTCCACGTTCCTGCAGCGCGCCTACGACCAGATCCTGATGGACGTCTGCCGCAACGCGCTGCCCGTGACGTTTTTGATCGACCGCGCGGGGCTCGTCGGCCCCGACGGCGCGACCCACCAGGGCGTATTCGACCTCAGCTACCTGCGCAGCATCCCGGAGCTGATCGTCGCCGCGCCCAGGGACATCCGCGACCTCAAGAAGCTGGTGCGGCTGAGCCAGGACGTGAATAGGCCCATGGCCATCCGCTATCCCCGCGAGTGCGAGGACCTGGGCCCCGGCATCCAGAGCCAGCGCGACTTCGATATCGGCGAGTGGGAGCTGATCAGCTCCGGAAGCGATGTGATGATCTTCGCCGTGGGCCGGATGGTGCAGCTGTCGATGCAGGCCAGCATCGAATTGATGGGGAAGGGCATCTCCGCCGGCGTGGTGGACGCCCGCTTCGTCGCGCCGATGGACAAAAACCTGTTGATCGAGCAGGCGAGCCGCGCCAGGCTCGTCGTCACGGCGGAGGACAACGTGCTCTCCGGCGGGTTCGGCGAGGGCGTGCTGGATGTCCTGGCGCAGGCGGACATCCATACGCCCGTTATGACGCTCGGTGTGCCGGAGCGCTTCATCGAGCACGCCACGATCACCCAGCAGCTGGAGGCCTGCGGCCTGACCAGTTTAGGTATTTCCCGCCAGATCGAGAAGCGGCTCAATATGCTGCGGGGGAACATCCGATGAAGAAGCGCCGCGCCGACGAGGCGCTGTTCGAAGAGTTGAACCTCGAATCGATCCAGCTGGCTCGCGCGCTGATCATGGAGGGCCGCGTGATGGCGGGGGACCGAAAGATCCTCCAGGCCAGCGAGCTGGTCAAGGAGGGCGAGGCGCTGCGGGTGAAGGGGGAGTTGAACGCCTGGGTCAGCCGGGGCGCGCACAAGCTCAAAAAGGCGCTGGACGTGTTTGACATCGATTTGACCAATAAAGTCTGCGTGGACGTCGGCGCGTCCACCGGCGGCTTCACGGACGTGATGCTCCGCGCGGGCGCACGGCGCGTCTACTCGGTGGACGTGGGCTACAACCTTTTGGACTGGCGGCTGAGGAGCGATAGCCGGGTCGTGTGCATGGAGCGCACGAACGCCCGCTTCCTAAAGTCGGAGGACTTTGACCCGAGACCCTCGTTTGGCGCGACGGACGTTTCGTTCATATCGCTGAAGGCGGTGCTGCCCGCGGCGCTGAACGTATTGGAGGGCGAGAACGCCCGCTTTGTGGCCCTCGTGAAGCCTCAATTCGAGGCAGAAAAGGACGAGGTGGGTGAGAAGGGCGTGGTGCGCGAAAGGGCCGTGCACGAGAAGGTGCTGCGTGACATCACCGGCTTTATCCCGAGCATCGGCTGGCGCGTCAACGGCCTCGATTATTCACCGATCCGCGGTCCGGAAGGTAACATAGAATTTCTTTTGGACCTCGTTCGATGTCAAAATCGAACAATAAAACCGGGCGAAACTTCAATAGGTATTACAATTCGCCACACTTATGACAATTTTTTTAAATCCTTGAAAGAGGGCTTGTAACGCGGGCCCTCTTTGGTATATTGTATATATATGAGGAGTGGTTGCGGTGTCCGTGCGCTGCGTTGGAATCCATTGGAACCCGTCCAAGTCCACGGGACTGGACGTCGCCAGACGCTTGATCGACCTTCTGGATCGAAGGGGCGTCGAGGTGTGCCTGAATTCCAGCCTGCATGAAGCGCTGAACGCCCCCGGCACGTTGGTGGAGCGCTTTGAGCTCTGCCAATTGCTCATCGTGTTGGGCGGCGACGGCACGATCCTGTCCGGCCTCGATCGGGCGATCCCCTACGATATTCCGATCCTGGGAATCAACCTGGGCCGCTTGGGCTTCCTGTCCGAGATCGAGACGGAGGAGCTGGACGAGCGCTTCATCGACCGGCTGCTGGCAGGCGATTACAGCATCGACGCTCGCACGACCATGATGATCGAGGGACAGGACCCGTACCGAGTGTTCGCCCTCAACGACATCGTCATCACCCGCGCGACCCCCTCAGTCAGGATTCTATCTCTTGAATACGAGGCAAACGGCACCCTGGTGGATTGCATATCCGGCGATGGGCTGATCGTCGCCACCGCGACGGGCTCTACCGCCTATTCCCTGTCCGCGGGCGGCCCTGTGGTGCTGCCGGGGCTGGACTGCTTTGTGCTCACGCCCGTCTGCCCGCACACGCTGAACGCCCGGCCCGTGGTGGTGTCCGCCGACGAGCGCATCACCATCCGCACCCGGGACGAACAGCAGGGCGATGCCCGCGCGGTGTTGGACGGCAGGCGCATACTGCACATGGACAGGCAAATGCCTGAAATCACCATATGCCGATCCCCGAGGCCGGCCCGTTTCGTGCGCTTTCATGAGAAGAATTACTTTGGACTGCTTCGCAGCAAACTGTCCGAGTGGACTCACTGAAAAATCCCCGGAGGGCTGGCCGGCCCTCGCTTGAATCCCATAATCTTGACGGCTGGGAGGCTTCACAGGTAATGAAGAGCGCGCGCCATAATCTGATATTGGAGATCATCGAGAGCAAGGATATCGAGACCCAGGAGGAGCTGGCAGAGGAACTCAAGAACCGCGGCGTGCGGGTGACCCAGGCCACCGTGTCGCGCGACATCAAGGAACTGAGGCTGTTGAAGGTACTGTCCGAGCACGGCGGCTACAAGTACGCCACCGTGGAGCGCGCGGAGAAGGGCATGAACGATCGCTTTGCGCGCATCCTAGCCGAATCCATCGTAAACATCGAGTCGGTGAACAACCTGATCGTGGTCAACACGCTCACCGCCAGCGCCAACGCTGCGGGCGAGGCCATCGACTCCATGAAGTGGAGCGAGGTCATGGGCACGATCGCCGGCGACAACACCCTGCTGATCATCACGCGCTCCAGCGAGGCCGCGGAGATCCTGATGGGAAAGTTCAATACGATGCTAAACGATTGATCGGAGCAAGACATGCTGCTGGAACTGACAATTAAAAACATCGCCCTCATTGAATCGCTGCGCGTCGAATTCGCGCGGGGGTTCAATGTGCTTACGGGCGAGACCGGCGCAGGCAAGTCCATCGTGGTGGACAGCATCAACCTCGCGCTGGGCGGTCGCGCCGACCGCGACCTGATCCGCACCGGCGCGGACAGGGCGTCCGTACAGGCGCTTTTTGACGTATCCGGAAACGAAAAGGCGCTCGCCTTCCTGAAGGAACAGGACATCGACGCGGAGGACGGCGTCATAGCGATTCGCCGCGAGCTGAGCCGCGAGGGCCGCAACGTCTGCCGCGTGCAGGACGTGGTGGTGCCGCTGGCGTCGCTGAAGCAATTGACCACCCAGCTGATGGACATCCACGGCCAGCACGAGCACCAGGCGCTGATGAACCCGGCGCGCCACATGGACTTTCTCGACGCCTACGGCGGCGAAGCGCACGCGAATGCGCGGGCGGATGTCGCTAAGCTGCACGCCGAGCGCGGCAGGATCGCATCGCAGCTGAAGCGGCTGATGAGCGACGTGTCTGAGCGGGAGCGCCTTTTCGACATGCTCTCGTTCCAGTCGCAGGAGATCGCCGCCGCGAAGCTGAAGCCGGGCGAGGAGGACAAGCTGAAGAAGAAGCTGTCGGTGCTGGAGAACGCCGAGAAGATCCGCCAGGGCGTCGAGACCGCCTATACGCTGGTGTACCAGGGCGACGGGCGCGCCCCCAGCGCGCAGGAGGGCCTGTTGCGCTCGGCGGAGGCGATGGACCGCATCGCGCCGCTGGACGAGCGCTACGGCGCGCTGGCCGGGCGGCTTCGGGAGCTCTACTACGGCGCGCAGGACGTGGGTTACGAGCTGCAGGCGCTGATGGACGACCTCGACTTCGAGCCGGAGATGCTCGAAAAGATCGCGGGGCGCCTCGACCTGATCGGCCGCCTGGAGCGCAAGTACGGGCCGACGCTGGAGGAAGTGATCGCCTTCGGCAAGAATGCCGAGAGCCGCCTGGAGGAACTGAAGCGGGGCGACGAGAGCGTCGCGGAGCTGAAAAAGCGCTACAAGGAGGCCGACGCGAAGCTGCGCGAGGCCTGCGCGGCGCTGACGGAATTGCGCAAAGCGTCGGCGCAGAAGCTGGCGGGCGAGATCTGCGATCAGTTGAAGGACCTGGGCATGGGCAAGACGCGCTTCGAGGTGCGCGTGGAGCCGGAGCCCAAGCCCACCGCCACCGGCATGGACCGCGTGGAGTTCATGATCTCTCCCAACCCCGGCGAGCCGATGAAACCGCTGGCGAACATCGCCTCCGGCGGCGAGATCTCCCGCGTGATGCTGGCGCTGAAGGCCATCTCCGTGGATGCGGAGGGCGTGGACGCGATGGTGTTCGACGAGATCGACACCGGCGTCTCGGGCCGGATGGCTCAGGTGGTGGGTGAGAAGATGTGCCTGATCGCGCGCAATCGCCAGGTGCTGTCCATCACGCACCTGCCGCAGATCGCCGCGCTGGGCGACGCGCACTTCCTGGTGGAGAAGGTTGCGGGGGAGGACCGCACCGACACCCACGTGCGCCTGTTGGACGACGACGGGCGCGCGCACGAGATCGCGCGGCTCGTCGGCGGCGCGTCGGAGACCGCGAGCAGCCTCAGCCACGCGAAGAACATGCTCAAAGAGGCCGAGGAGAGGAAGAAGGAAATATAAAAAGTGTAGGGGCGGCGATGCGCCGCCCCTACACTATGCGATTGACTCGTCCTCTACTCCTTCGCCTCGATCATCCCGGAATTGATGTAGTGGGCCAGTATGTCCACGATGCGGGCGTTCTTGCCGCCGCGGGCGACGATCAGGTCGGCGTACTCCACATAGTTTCGGATGTGCTTTTCATACATCGGCTTGACGGTGTCCAGATACTGCCGGTACACGCTCTCGATCGTGCGGCCGCGGTCGCGCAGGTCGCGCTTTACGCGCCTGAGCAGGCAGACGTCCGGGTCCACCTGGATGTATATCTTGAAGTCCAGCAGGTCGCGCACCTGTGGGTCGTAAAACACGTGGATGCCCTCCAGAAGCACCACGTCCGCAGGCTCGATCAGTATGCCGGGGTCGCAGCGCCGGTGCTGGGTGTAGTCGTACTCCTTGGCCGTGATGCTCTGACCGCTGCGAAGCCGCATCAGGTCCTCGCGAAGCACGTCGTGCTCGAAGATTTCCGGCTCGTCGTAGTTGATCAGGCAGCGCTCCTCATAGCTCATGTCGGGGTGATCCTTGTAGTAGGAATCCTGCTTGATGTAGACGCAGGGCTTCTCCAGCCTGGACGCCAGCGACTTCGCCAGCGTGGACTTGCCGCTGCCGCTGGCGCCGCAGATACCTATGATCAGCATATCCATCCCTCCAACCTGTGTTTCACCGTGAATAGTTTAACACAAACCGGGGGAGATTACAATATGACCGGCTTAATAATTCCGCGCTCTTCAGCGAGCCGCGCTCGTAGGCGATGTCAATGGCGCTGCGCAGCGAGCGCTCCACCCGCGGAACGGTGGAGCCCATGCTCCGCGCCAGCTCCACGTAGAGCCCGCGCGACAGGTTGCGCAGCAGCAGCGCGTCCTCCCGCGCGCGGAGCACCGATTCGATCAGGTAGGCGCAGCCGTTCAGCTTTGGAGAGATGCCAAAGTCCGTCAGCAGCTCGCGAAGCCCGGCCGCGCGGCGTTCGCGCTCGCTGGTCTGCGCGTCGTCCACGGTCACGGGCGTCGGCGCGGCGGCGCAGTCTGAAAGCAGCGCGGGCAGGCTGTCGTAGTCTACGGGCTTGCACAGGAAGTAGGACGCGCCGTAGCGATAGGCCCAATCCATGCTGGCGCAGGAGTAGAAGCGCGTGCAGACGACCACCGCGGGCGGATGTCGAGCCTGCGCACCTGCCGAAGCAGCGCGATGCCGTCCATTTCGGGCAGCTGTACGTCCGTCAGCAATACGTCCGGACGAAGTCTGCGCACGTCCGAAAGCGCCCGCAGGCCGCTGCCGGAATCGCCGACGATCTCGCTGTCCCGGCATCCGGCGAAAGCCGCACGCACGCTGCGTATGAAGATGGGGTCGATGTCCGCGACGTATACCCTCGCCATGCGTATCACATCCCATACATATGTATCAACACCATTAGTTGTATATTATAACCAAAAGGACATAGAATCAATGCCTTTTGCTTGACAAAAGGAAAACAATAGTATTACCATTGTGTTGAGGGGGTGAAAGACATGTGCGGCCGATACTACCTGAGCCCGCGCGACCTGGTGGAATACGCGCCTAAGGGACTCTATCCGGAGGAAGCGCTGGACGGCGGCACGGACGTCTGCCCCGGCATGGAGGCGCCCGCGCTGGTGAACGATAGCAGTGCGTCCGAAGCGCGGCGCATGCGCTGGGGCTTTGCGCGATCCGAGGGCGGACTCGTCATCAACGCGCGCGTGGAGACGATGAGGGAAAGGCCGATGTTCCGCGCGCTGGCGAGGGACAGGCGCTGCGCGTTGCCCGCCGCGCGCTACTACGAGTGGCGCAAGTCGGACAGGCAAAAGTTCGACATCTCGCTGCCGGAGCGCTTCTGGCTGGCGGGGCTCTGGCGCGTCGGCGACGACGGCCCTGAATTCGTCGTGCTCACGCAGCCGCCCGTGGACGCCATCACGCCCATCCACAATCGCATGCCGCTGCTGCTGCCCGACCGAGACGCGCTGGGGCGATGGTTCAGCGGGGAGATTCCGCTGTACGACGGCAGCGCCGCGCTGAACATCCACGCCGTGGGCCCGGAGCAGCTTTCGATGCGGTTTTGATAAAAGAAGAGGCCGGATTGCCACGTCGGTCCATTGCATGGACCTTCTCGCAATGACGTTGTACATGATCGTAAACACAGTACGTCATTGCGAGGAGCATCCATAAGGATGCGACGTGGCAATCTGACCTTATTCATTCTCCTTCTCCCACTTCGCCTTCATCTCCGCCAGCGCCGCGTCCGGGTGCTCCAGCATCAGGTCCTCAATCGCCTCCGCCAGCGGGTCGACCGCGTCGAGCGCCTGGCGCAGCGTGTTCTTGTTGTGGCCGACCTCCACCAATATCGAAAACACGCCGATGTGCTGGTTGTAGCGCCCGTCCTTCACCAGCGTCGGCTTGCACAGCCCCGGCTCGATGGCGTTGATCCTCGCCTCCAGTTCACGTGCGAAGGCGAGGTTTTCCTCGAAGTACGGCTTGACGTCGAAACCCTTGCCGTTGCCGATCAGCAGCATCAGCGGCGCGAGTTCCTTCCCGTCTGAGCCGCTTACCGTCAGCGCCTCGCCCTCGGCGAAGGCGTCGCGGTGCAGGTCGATGTACAGGTCAAAGCGCTCGTCGTAGCCCTCCAGCGTCTTGAGCGAGCGCGTGTAGGCGGTGGAGAGCTCGCCGCCCTCGTGGTCGGTCAGGTCGTGCGTCACCTCGAAGCCGCGGCTCCTCAGCTGTTTCGCCAGTTCCTCGCCCACGCGCACGACGCTGTGGCCGGAATCGGTGGTGCGCCACGCCTCCAGCGCGTCGTAGGGATCGCCGGGCACCTGCTCATAGGCCTCGTGGGTGTGCGTGTGGTAGATCAGCACCTTCAACGCCGCGGGTTCGGCTGTGGGCTCCGGGAGGATCTCCACCTCGATCGTCTCTCCGCCCGGGTCCAGAGGCAGCCCGGCGGCAACGCCGGACGAGGCAAAGACCAGCGTGGTCTTTGCCTCGTCGCCGTTCGCGGCGTCCACCAGGTTGGCCGTGCCGCTGTAACCGGGGGACGGCTCCCGGCGCAGCAGCCGCGCCCCCACCAGCGCCAGCGCCGCCACCAGCACCAGTATCGCGGCGACCAGCAGCACCTTTGAAGCCCGTATGACCTTGAATCGAACCATGCGTTCACCTCCCGCAGCATTGCACAGTAGCATATGTGCGCCGGGCGGATAACATGACGGGCGTCAATTGCCGATGATTTGCATATATTTTTTCTCGATAATTCACTCTTGTACCGGTCGAATGGGCGCTGATTTGCCGTCCGTGGGCGTCAAAAATGCCATAATTTCAAGTAAATAATGCATAAACTTGCATCACAGGCTTGCAAAAAGCGTCTAAATGCGTTATAATTGCAGTAATCGACTTTTCATCAGGCAAAATCAGGGAGGGTTCACCTCAATGGACAACGCACAGGAACTGATCCAACGTTTGAATCACAGCGGAAAAAAACTTTCAAAAAGCCACCGCCGCATCGCCGAGTGCATCGTCACGCACTACGACAAGGTGGTGTTCATGACTGCCTCCAAGCTGGGGGAATACGTCGGCGTGTCCGAGTCCACCGTCGTGCGCTTCGCCGCGGCGCTGGGCTACAGCGGCTACCCGCACCTGCAGAAGGCGCTGCAGGAGCTGATCCGCCATCGCCTGACCGCCTCGCAGCGCTTTGAGATGACCTCCGACATGGACCACGCGCAGGTGCTGAACAAGGTGTTGAAGGCCGACATCCAGAACATCCGCTCGACGCTGGATGAGATGGACATCAACGCCTTCGAGGACGCCATCGAGAAGATCATCGCCGCGCGGAGCATCTATGTACTCGGCCTGCGTGCGTCCGCGCCGATCGCGGAGTTCTTCGGCCACTACCTGCGCTTCATCTTCCCGAACGTGACGGTCGTCACCAGCGGCGTCAGCGACGTGTTCGAGCAGCTGGCCCGCATCGGCGACGGCGACCTCTTGATCGGCATATCGTTCCCGCGCTACACAGCGCGCTCCATCGAGGCGATGGAATTCGCGCGCTCGCGCGGCGCGTCGCTGATCGCCATCACGGACGGCCCGCTCTCACCGCTGCACGCCACGGCGGACACCTGCCTGATGGCCAAGAGCGACATGTCCTCGTTCGTCGATTCGTTCGCCGCGCCGCTGTCGCTGATCAACGCGCTGATCGTGGCGCTCGGCCAGCGCCGCCGCCACGAGGTGACGCAGTACTTCGAGGAGATGGAGGAGATCTGGGGCAAGTACGACGTGTACCTCGCCAAGACCAGCGAATGACAGGGGAAAAGCATGAACCGGAAACAGATCATCGTAATAGGCGGAGGCGCGGCCGGCATGATGGCCGCGCTCTTTGCCGCCAGAAACGGCGCGGGCGTGACGCTGCTGGAGCGCAATGAAAAGCTGGGCAAGAAGGTGTACATCACCGGCAAGGGCCGCTGCAACCTGACCAACGCCTCCGAGATGGAAACGGTCCAGAAGAACGTGTTTCGCAATCCGCGCTTTTTATACGCCGCGTTCGCCGCGCTGGACAACAGAGGCGTGATGGAATTGATCGAGGGACTCGGAACGCCGCTGAAAATCGAGCGCGGCTACCGCGTGTTCCCAGTCTCGGACAAGGCCAGCGACGTGATCGCAGCGCTTCGGCGCGGACTGGATGGGGCGGGCGTGCGCGTCGTGCTGAACGCGCGCGTCAAGTCGCTTCTGATCGAGGACGGCCGCTGCACAGGCGTGATAATGGAAAGCGGCGAGGCGCTGCGCGCGGACGCCGTGATCCTCGCCACCGGCGGGCTGAGCTATCCCGCCACGGGCTCCACCGGCGACGGCCACCGCATGGCCGAAGACGCGGGCCACGCCGTCACCGCCACGCTCCCGGCGCTCGTGCCCATCGACACGGTCGAAAGCTGGCCGGGCACGCTCGCGGGCTTGAGCCTCAAAAACGTCAAGCTGAGCGCGTTCGCCGCGGGTCCGAAGAAGGAGAAGAAGATCTACAGCGAGATGGGGGAGATGCTCTTTACGCACACCGGCATCTCCGGCCCGCTGGCGCTGACCCTCTCCAGCGTCCTTCCGGAGGCCCTCACAGGCGTTCGGCTGGAGATCGACCTGAAACCCGCGCTGGACGATCAAATGCTCGACGCGCGCCTCCTGCGCGATTTCCGGGACATGTCGCGCAAGCAGCTCGGCTCGGTGGCGGACGGACTCGCGCCGCACAGCCTCGCCCAGCAGCTGCTCAAGCTGGCAGGCCTGAGCCCGGCGATGCCTGTCAATGGCGTGACGGCCCCCCAGCGCGCGGACCTGCTCCGCATCCTCAAGCACGTGCCCCTCACGCCCAAATCCCTGCGCGGCTTCGACGAGGCGATCATCACCCGCGGCGGCATCAGCGTGAAGGACATCAACCCCTCCACGATGGAAAGCAAAAAGCTGCCCGGCCTCTACTTCGCCGGGGAGCTGATCGACGTGGACGCCGCCACCGGCGGCTTCAACCTCCAGATCGCCTGGTCCACCGGCGCCCTCGCCGGGATAAGCGCGGCAGAATAATAGAAACCGGGTCGGTTTCCAATTGGAAACCGACCCGGTTGTCATCTATTTCCTTACTTCAACCTCTCAAAATCCGCCGCGCCGTGCTTGCAGAGCGGGCAGACGAAGTCCTCGGGCAGCTCCTCGCCCTCGTACACATAGCCGCAGATCTTGCACACCCAGCCGACCTTCTTCTCGTCGGGCTTCGGCGGCTTGGGCTTGATGTGGTCGAAGTAGTAGGCGTATGTGACGGACGGGGCGCTGGAGAGCACCTGCGCCTCGGTGACGTCGGCCACGAACAGCGTGTGCGTGCCGTAGTCGTGCGCCTCGACGACCTTGCCGGACATGAAGGCGTTGGTGCAGCCGGTAATGAAGATCAAGCCGTTCTTCGCGCGCGGGAATCCGCTGCCGGGGAACTTGTTGACGTCGCGGCCGCTCTGGAAGCCGTAGTACTTGAAGATGTCAAACGGCGCGTCCTGCGTGAGCACCGACACGTTGAAGACGCCGGTCTTCAGGATCATGTCGTGCGTGTAGTTGCCCTTGTTCACGGCGATCGTGATGCGGTTGGGGTTGCTGGTCAGCTGAGAAGCGGTGTTGATGATGCAGCCGTTGTCCTTGTCGCCGTCCTTTGCCGTCAGCACGAACAGGCCGTAGCTCAGTTTAAACATGGCGTTGGGTTCCACGGCCTCGCTCGCGCTGTGCTCGATGACCTCGGGCTTGGGGAGCGTGTCCACGATGGCGGCCACCAGGTCGTCCAGTTCGGACATCTGGCTGTCCTTCAGCGCGGATTTCAGCGTCAGCGTGTTTTCGAGGATCGTCGTGTTCTTCAGCCGCCCCAGCAGCTCGCGCATCAGCCCGCCGGACGTGGGCGCCCAGCTGCCGTTTTCAACGAGCGCGATGGTGCGGTTCTGGATGTTGTGCGCCACCACGTCGTGCAGCGCGTTCTCCATGTTCACGAAGATGCCGGCGTTGTAGGTGGTGGAGGCGAACACGAGGTGGCTGACGCGGAATGCCTCGGACACGATCACCGACGGGTGCGTCACGGACACGTCGTACATCTTCACGTTGCGCACGCCCGCGTCCGCCAGCTTGCTGGCGATGATGTTGGCGGCGTTTTCGGTGTGGCCGTACACGGAGGCGTAGGCGATCATGACGCCGTTCTCCTCGGGGGTGTAGCTGGCCCACAGCTGGTATTTCTCGATGAACCAGCCGATGTCCTTGCGCCAGACGGGTCCGTGCAGCGGGCAGAGCATCTTTATATCCAGCGCCGCGGCCTTCTTAAGGAGCGCCAGCACCTGCGTGCCGTACTTGCCGACGATGTTGGTGTAGTAGCGCCGCGCGTCGTCCAGGCACTGCGTCTCAAAGTTCACCTCGTCCGCGAAGATGTTGCCGTTCAGCGCGCCGAACGTGCCGAAGGCGTCCGCGGAGAACAGCACCTTGTCGGTTTTGTCGTAGGACACCATGACCTCCGGCCAGTGCACCATCGGGGCCATCACGAAGGCGAACGTGTGCTTGCCGGTGTTGAGCGTGTCGTTCTCCTTCACGACCGTCACGCGGCTTTCGATGTCAAATGTAAAGTAGTTCTTGATCATGTTCAGCGCCTTGGCGTTGGTCACGATCTTCACGCTCGGGTAGCGCAGCACCAGCTCCGCCAACGTGGCGCAGTGATCCGGCTCCATGTGGTTGACCACCAGGTAGTCCAGCCCCCTGTCGCCCAGCAAGTGCGCGAGGTTTTCAAAGAACACCTCGCTGACGCTCCGGTCCACGGTGTCAAACAGCACGGTCTGCTCGTCCAGCACCAGATAGGCGTTGTAGGAGACGCCGTTCGGGATCGGGTAGACGTTCTCAAACAGCGCCAGGCGTCGGTCGCTGCCGCCCACCCAGTACATATCCTCTGTGATCCGTTTAACGCAATGCATGTCGCGTCCTCCTTCTTCGCGGGCCGCAATGCCCGCGCAAAATATCCGCGTCCATTATAGCATACATGTTTTCAGTTGGCAATCTCTACCTATGCCGGATTGCGGATGGATACCTCCGTCTCGACCTGCGCCTGGGCGTACTTCGCGCGCCAGTCGAACGCACGCCACGCATCCAGGGTCGTGAAATGCCCGGCGGCGCGCTCGGCAAAGCCGAAGGGCTCTGCGCCGACGCGCTGACACTCGTTTATCACGTCCCGCAGGGCGATCTCGAGATCGTCCTCCAGCCGCGCCGCGTCTTCGTTGCAGACGTCATCCAGCGTACTGAGCCGCACAGTGACGCGAAGCGCCATGCCGCCGTCCTCCAGCCGGACCTCGCGCTTGACCCGACCCTCCACAGTGAGCGTGTAGCTCCTGCCGTCGCACTCAAACGGGATCGCGCGCACGTCGCCGCGAATCAGGTTCATGAGCATCGACTGGCGCGCGTCGAGCGCGCCGACCATGCGCCCCTCGCGAAACAGCGCCGAACCAAAGAAGCGCTGCCCCATGGGGGAGGAGACGCCCTCCGTGGGCGAGGACGGGCCGATCAGCGAAAGGGCGGGGGATTCCGCGGGCCGGGCTGTGGCGCCGAGGATGGCCACCGGATCGCCGTAGACGGACCCAAGGAGGTAGTGCGCGTCGGCAAAGCGCGCGTCGGGGATGGTGCCGCGCTGGGCGTAGTGCTCCAGCATGGCGTTGATCTCCGAGGACAACCGCGTGCCGATGACGGTCTCCTGCGCCTCGATGAAGTCCCGCGCGCGGCCTTCGCAGACGACGAAGCGCGCCGTGGTATACAGGTGCGGCGTCTCGGCGATCTGAGAAACGAGCGTCGCAAAGTCCGCCTCCCGTGCCAGCGCTTCTGACGCCACGAGCAGCTCGATGTGGCTCAAATTCATCTGCCTCGGCGTGGCCTGTTCGAGCGCATCCAGCGCCTGCGGGTAGTCGCCGCCGGATGCGGAAAACGTCAGATAGTCGCCGCCGCCCTCGCCGGATTCCCCGGCCTTGCTCTTGCCGATCTTGGGAATGCGCGCGGTCAGCTCCAGCTGCCCGTCGTCCAGCCGATCCACGCCAAGTACCAGCACATACGCCTGGTTCTCCACCTCGCCGGACACGCCGCACCCGCATAACAGCAACGCCGCGCAAGCCAGCAGCGCGATCAATCCGATTTTGCGCACGGGATTTTGCCTCCCTTCTTACCGGCGAGCATCGACAGGAGCGTCGTTGTTCCGATGGCGGCAAAACCCCACCGGGAGAGCGCGATCCCATATGCAGATAGCACACCCACTCTCGACAGCGCGATCGCCTCGGCAACCGCAAGCAATGCGCACAGCTTGCCGTCCAGTTTCGTAAGCAATCGCTGCAGGCAGGCCGACGCCGCGAACAGCTCGCAGGCCAGCAGGTGAAACAACCCCGCGAACCACAGCACGATCATCGGCAGCTGCAAGTAGAGGGGCGTGCGCCCGTTGCACAGCAGCGCGTCCAATCGGTTCAGCCAGCCGCCGCCCAGCTGCGTGGGCACGAGCATGAACTGGAGAAGCGTCAGTCCTGCCGCGATCCCCGCGCCGAGGAGTACGGGCAGGAACGAAGAAACGCATTCTTCGTCCTCGGGGAGCGCCATGATCGCGAAGGCAGCGACGATCCAACCCGCGCAGCGGACGCCGCCCTCGATGATCGAAGGCCAGCCCGCGCCCAGCACGGGCCGCAGCCATTCCGGGCGAAAGTAGCGCCACTGAAGCAGCGCCACGCCCAGCAGGAGCGCGGGCGCGATGCGCGTCCAGATCATCGCCGCGTATCCGACGGCGTCGCCGTTGCGCCACATGCACCAGAGCGCCGCCAGTCCCGCGGGGATCAGTAGCACCAGCGAGGCGGAGCGGTCCAGCGCCAGATAGCCCGCCGAGCGCGTGACGGCGGCCAGCACGCACGCGCTGTCCACGAGCGCATAGAGCCCCAGCGGCGCGATGAACAGCGCACCGCGAGGCCGATATTTTGAGATCACAAACATCCAGGGCGCGGCCAGCATGCCGCCGATCAGCGCCGACAGCCAAGCGCCGTTCTGCGTGGTCGGCGCGTCCACGACCAGCCCCTGGAAAAGCCGCGCGGCGACGGCTGCCAGCGCAGCGGCCCGGGCCGGACGGTGGGAAATCAATAGCGTCAACGCACCGCCCTCTTTCCCTTGGCAGAAAAGAACATCGGCCTTTTTTGCATCCATACGGGGAGCCGCAGCAATATATCCGGGTTGTGGGCGCGCATGGGCGCAATGGGCGCGAGGTAGGGGATGCCGAGCGACTTCATGCCGCACAGGCTGACGAGCATCACGAACGCCGCCAGGCACACGCCGTAGAGCCCCAGAGCCGCGCCACACGCGATCACAAACAGGCGACAGATCACGAGCCCGATGCCGAAGCCATAGTCCGGGATGGCGTAGTTGCCCAGGCCCGTGATGGCCACGATGATGATGAGTATGGGGCTGATGATGGAAGCCGACACCGCCGCCTGACCGAGGATCAGCGCGCCGACGATGCCCAGCGCCGAGCCGATCTGCTGGGGCATGCGGGTGCCCGCCTCGTTGATGAGGTAGAATGAGAACTCCATGATGAGGATTTCCGCGAGGATGGGGAAGGGCACGTTGGCCCGCGCTTCGGCGATCGAGCCGAGCAGGCTCAGCGGCAACAGGTGCATGTGGTAGTCCGTCAGCGCGATGTACAGCCCCGGCAAAAATACCGAGATCAGCATGCCCGATATGCGGATCAGGCGCAAAAAAGTGCCGTACTGCCAGCGGGCGAACGAGTCGTCCGAGGCGTGCAGCTGGTGAAACAGCGTGATCGGCGCGGCCAGCGCGTAGGGGGAGTTGTCCGCCAGCAGCACCACCTGCCCGTCCATCACGCAGGAGGCCGCGCGGTCCGGCCGCTCCGTCTGAAGCATCTGCGGCAGAAGCGCCCACGGGCTGTCCTCGATCAGCTGCTGCACGGCCCCGAGGCCCTGCACCGTCTTTGCGTCGATGGCCTTGACGCGCCTGCGCACCGCGTCCACGATCGCCCCGTCCGCTATGCCCGCCAGATAGCAGAGCGCGACGTGGCACGGCACGGATGTTCCCACGCTTATGCATTCGGTGACGAGGCGATAGGAGGGCACGTAGCGCCGAAGCAGCGTCATGTTCGTGCGCAGGCTCTCCACGAAGCCCTCTTGCGCGCCGATCACCACCGACTCGTTCGTCGTGCGGTTGACCTGTCGGGCGGGATAGCCCCGCGTCTCCAGCAGCGCGGCTTCTCCGCAGCCGTCGACGAGCACCGCCGACATGCCGGTGGCGACCTTCTCCAGGATCGCCTCCACGCGGCTCTCCGCCTCGCACTGGGCGATCTCAAGCACGTCCCGCATCAGCGTCTGCGCGTCCAAAGGCGCGACATCCACCTGTGCGCGCTCGTTGCAGGCGCGGAGCACGAAGTCGCTGAGCTTCTTGTCGTCGGCCATGCCCTCGATGTACACGACGCACAGGTCGATTCCCGAAAGCCGCAGCGGCCTGAACTGAGCGTCGGCGTTGACGCCGGCGTTCAGCAGCGCTCTCAGCGCGTTGACATTCTCATTCAAATCAGTGGAAAGCTCTGACCGCAGCGCTTCGCGCTCTGGCATGATGCGCACCTCCCGACACGGCGTTTTTGCCTATCATGGGCCGGAGCGGCGCGTTTTATGCGAAAAGCTCAGGATGACAATGATTGAACGATGCCAACCCTGTCATCCTGAGCGAAGCGTTGCCGCAGGCCTAGCGAAGCGTTGCCGCAGGCCTAGCGAAGCGTCAAGGATCTTAAACCAGATAATCGAAAACCGTTTCTACCCCTCGACGCCCTCCAGCATGTTCTCCGGCAGCGTGGAGGTCAGTGTTAACACGGAGATTTCCGGCTCGTTGAACAGCCGGAACGGCAAAAACGGCGTCTTGCCGTTGGTGGAGAGCCCGCGCGTGATGTACATCTGCGTCTCGCCGACGACGGACAGCCCGTCCACGTCCTCCTGCTTCGGGAACCAGCCGCCGCGGTCCATGGTGGCGTCCGGCACGTAGAACGCGCCCACGCCGGGGATCCGCCAGACGCCGCCGCAATAGTGACCGGCGACGATCAGTTCCGGCGAGGTCAGGAAGCGCTCGGTGGTGGAATCGTGGTCCTCGCTGGTGTAGATGAAGGCGTCGGTCGGCGGCTCGTGGGCCAGCGAGATGTGGATGTCGGTGGCGCTCATGGCGCGCTGCGCGTCGTAGAGCTGCTGCGCCAGTTTCATGCGGTAGGTGGTCAGCGGCAGCGTGGTGTAGTCCTCGTTGATGCCGCTGCGCACGCCGTCCACCTCCTGGTCGGTCTGGTCCTGCCAGGTCTCTAATGTGGAGATCGCCTCCAGGTTCAGCATCGTGGCGGGGGAGATCCAGAGCGTGGACTTCTTCACGTCGATGGACATCGGCGCGTCCACGTAGTGCGCCCCGCGCTCCACGGCCCCGAGGATCCAGTCCTCCAGGATCAGCTGGGAGAGCACGCCCTCCGTGCCGCGTGCGCCCTTGATGTAGGGCCCGGGGTCGCTGTCGCCGCAGATGAAGTACACCTTGCCCGGGTCGCGCAGACCCTCGATGAATTCCCAGAAGGGCTCGGCGTTGCCGGACTTGCCCACCATGTCGCCCACGCAGAATATCGCGTCGTACTTGATGCCGTTCAGCGTCCTTAAGAGCAGGCTCTGGCTGTCGCCGAAGCGCTTGCCGTTCATGTCCGAGAGCACCACGATGCGGTAGCCCTCCATGTCGTTCGGCAGGCCGACCACGGTCACGGTCTGCTCGGTGACGACGAGATTGCTGTTGTTCAGCATCACGCCGCCGGCGAGTATGGCGATGGCGGCGAGCACGATCAGCGGCCAGAAGCGGATCTCCTGTCCAAAGAGGCGGATGGGCTTGAAGAAGCTGTCGGGCCCGGTGGCGCTCATCAGTTCGTACAGCGAGCGGTACACGCGCCGCTTCTTGCGCTTGACCTTTTTCTTGCGCTTGGGGGCGACCTTCGGGAACGCCGCGGCCTTGTCGGCCTTCTTTTCGGGCTTCTTCTTCGGAGCGGCGTCTTCGGCTTCGGCGGCGCTTTCCTCGCCTTCCGCGGCCTCCTTGCGCCGGTGCATGATGGGCACGCGAGCGTCGGTGCGCTTGCGGCGGCGCGGCGCGATCTCCGCCTCGTCGCCGTACAGGCCGGTCTCGTCGCGCAGCACATCGTCCGAAGCCCCGGACGTGGGCTTCGGTATCGGGATATCCTTCTTCGCTGCGCGCTTCTTCTCTTCGGACTCGGCCATGTCATGCTCCTCGAAAAAACCTTATCCCTTATTATAGGCTGGATTTCGCTTTCTGGCAAGTCGCGCCTTGGTCAATTATAATAAAAACAGGTAAACAAAACCGCGCTCCGGCTTCACGGGGCGGGGGAAATATGGTATACTTATTTGGAATTGTTCACAATAATACCGCCGCATGCGCGGCTTCGGAGGGGAACACCGTGGCGAAGGTCAAAACGATATACGTCTGCACGGAGTGCGGCTACGAGACGCCCAAGTGGCTGGGCAAGTGCCCGGACTGCGGCAGTTGGAACACTCTGGAGGAGCAGGAGAGCGCCCCCGCGATCAAGGCGGAGGAGAAGAAGCTGAAGCGCGCCCCCGGCAGCGACGCGCAGGCCGTGCGCGTGGACGAGATCCCGGACGAGGCCATGGAGCGCCGCTCCAGCGGCATTGCAGAGCTGGACCGCGTGCTCGGCGGCGGCGTGGTGGATGGCTCGCTCGTGCTGGTGGGTGGCGACCCGGGCATCGGTAAGTCCACGCTGCTGACGCAGCTGTGCGCGAACATGGCGGCGGAAGGCACGACGGCACTGTACGTGTCCGGCGAGGAATCCACGCGGCAGATCAAGCTGCGCGCGCGCCGTCTGGGCGCGTCCGACGCCGGGTTCTTCGTGCTTTCCGAAAACGACATGAATACCGTCGAGCGCCGCATGCAGGAGCTTTCGCCCACGGTGATGGTCGTCGACTCGATCCAGACCATGTATCGGCCGGAGATGGCCAGCGCGCCGGGCAGCGTTTCACAGGTGCGCGAGTGCGCGTCGATGTTGATGCGGCTGGCGAAGGTCAGCGGATGCAGCGTGTTCCTCGTGGGCCACGTCACCAAGGAGGGCGCCATCGCGGGCCCGAGGATCCTCGAGCACATGGTGGACGCCGTGCTCTACTTCGAGGGCGACCGGCAGCACCAGTACAGGCTGCTGCGCGCGGTGAAGAACCGCTTTGGCTCCGTCAACGAGCTGGGCATGTTCGAGATGACGGAGCAGGGGATGCGCGAGGTGCAGAACGCCAGCGAGGCGCTGCTCTCCGAGCGCGCCCACGACGCCAGCGGCTCAGTGGTGATGTGCGCGATGGAGGGCTCGAGGCCGCTGCTGACGGATGTACAGGCGCTGGTGTCCACCACCGTGTTCGGCAACCCCCGGCGCATGGCCAGCGGCGTGGACCAGGGGAGGCTGTCGCTGCTGTTGGCGGTGCTGGAAAAGCGCGTCGGGCTTCGGATGTACGACCAGGACGTGTATATCAACATCGCGGGCGGCATGTCGCTGACGGAGCCCGCGGCGGACCTGGCGCTGTGCGCCGCCATCGCATCCTCCCACCGAAACCGCGCCATCGGCGCGGGCTGGTCGGTGATGGGCGAGGTGGGCCTGGCGGGCGAGGTGCGCGCCATCTCCCAGGCCGAGCGCCGCATCGCCGAATGCGCCCGGCTGGGGTTTGACCACCTGATCCTGCCCAAGTACAACCTGCGGAACCTGCGCGTGCCGGACGGCATACAGGTGCTGGGCGTGGAGAGCGTGGCCCAGGCCGTGGCCGCGCTGGGACTTCACAGAACCGACGTCGGTCTGTAAATACAGACTTTGGTATATTGTGTGCGATATTCAATAGAGCTTTAATATAATAGAAATATTAACAACATATTGAGACGCTATGACATGGCAAAAATTCACATTCGGTTGATAAAGCACCCGTATAATACCCGCCATGGCCGATGAAGGTGCCGCCAGCGCGTTAAATTGGCGGCACGGTTCGATTTCGACCCGGCAGTTGATGATATGTTTACAATGGCGCGGTATAATAGCGCCAACGCTTGAATCGGGAGGGGCGGCATGTTTGGATACGTGATCACCAATCCCGAATCGCTCTCCAAGGAGCGCCAGCAGCGCTTTCGCGCGTTCTACTGCGGCCTGTGCGCGACATTGCGCAGGCGGCACGGCCTGGCTTCCGGCGCGGCGCTCAGCTACGACATGACGTTCCTGGCGATGCTCTTGAACGCCGTGTACGAGCCGGGGGAGCGCTTCGGCCGCGAGCGATGCCCGGCGCACCTGGTGAAGGCGCACGACTACGTGCTGACGCCGGTGATGGACTACGCGGCGGACATGAACGCGGCGCTGGCGTATCACAAGTGCCGCGACAACTGGTCGGACGACCGCGACCTGATCGCCGCCGGGGAGGGCGCGCTGCTCAAGCGGGCCTATCAAAAGGCAAAGGCGAACCATCCCGAAAAGTGCGCGGCCATCGAGGCGTGGCTCGACGAGATCCACGATATCGAGACGCGGGGGCTTCAGCAGGTGGACGCGCCGGTGAACGCCACGGGCAGATTGCTGGGCGAGCTGTTCGTCTGGCCCGGCGACGCGACCTTCTCTGAAGAACTTCGCGCCGTGGGCGACGGCCTGGGGCGGTTCATCTACTTCATGGACGCCTATGAGGACCTGCCGCGGGACGCCCGCAAGGGCCGCTACAACCCGCTCAAGGGCCTTCGGGACCGGGAGGACTACGAGGCGCTGTGCAAGACGGCGCTGACGATGATGATCGCGGACGCCACGCAGGCGTTTGAGGAACTGCCGGTGGTTCTGGACGCGGATATCCTCCGGAACGTTATGTATTCCGGGGTATGGAGCAAGTACGCGCTGCTGCAGGAGAAGCGGGGCGCGCAAGGAAAAGGAGCAGAGTGATGCAGGATCCCTATCGCGTATTGGGCGTTTCACCCCAGGCGACGGACGAGGAGATCAAGAAGGCCTACCGGGCGCTGGCCAAGAAGTACCATCCCGACGTGAACAACGGCTCCGCGCAGGCGGAGGCGCGCATGAAGGAGGTCAACGAGGCCTACTCCATGGTGATGAAGATGCGCCGGGAGGGCGTGGGCGGCTACGGCGGCTCGTCCTACGGCTACGGCAGCAGCTACGGCAGCGGCCCCTACGGCGGGCCCTACGGCGCCGGGGCAGGCGGCTACGGCGGCGGCTACACCTCCACCAATCCGCACATGCAGGCCGCGCGGAACTACATCCGCGCCGGGCACTTCCGGGAGGCCATGAACGTGCTGGAGGGCGTTATGGAGCGCGGCGCCGAGTGGTACTACCTGTGCGGCGAGGCCAGCCTGGGCCTGGGGAACCGGGTCGCGGCGCTGAACTACGCCCGCCAGGCCGTCAGCATGGACCCGGGCAGCTTTGAATACCGGGCGCTGCTCAGCCGCCTGGAGGGCGGCGCGCGCTACTACCAGCAGAACGGGGCGACCCGCGGCTTCAGCGTGCCCACGGGGCTGTGCGCGAACCCGCTGCTCAGCTGCTGTGCCATCAACCTGCTGTGCAACTGCCTGTGCAACTGCTGCGGCGGGGGCGGCTACTACGGCCGCTGGTGACAAAGTGTGCCCAAGAGGAGGAGTTTAAAGATGTCTTTCATGCAGAAGGTTAGGGACGGGCTTCGCAGGCTGATGGTGGGGCGTCGCGGGCCGGACGAGCTCTCGCTGGCGCTGCTGGTTGCGGGCGTGGTGCTGTCGATGCTCTCGAGCATCACGCGCATCGGGCTTTTCTACCTGGTCAGCCTCGTGGCCTACGGCTTTTCGATATACAGGATGTTCTCGCGCAGGATCGAGAAGCGCTACGCAGAAAACGTGAAGTTTTTGACGTTCTGGCGCGGCTGGCGGTCGAGCCTCAAACAGTTCATCAACCGCGCCAAGAACATGCGCAAGTACAAGTACTACAAGTGCCCGCAGTGCCACGCATGGCTGCGCCTGCCGCGCAAGGTGGGCGAGGTGACGGTCACGTGCGGCAAGTGCCACAGCAGCTTCAAGCAGAAGGCGTGATTATAACGAGGGTCGCTTCGGCGGCTCTCTTGTTTTTTTCGGAAAAACCTGCTACAATGAATCAAAGGGAGTGATCATCCGTGAAGCAGCACATCGATACCGCGCCCATCTGGGAGAGCTACCGGCAGGACTGCGAATGCCCGCTCTGCCTGCTGAACGCCAAGGTGGAGGCGTCGAACGTCGATTATTTCCTGGGGGAGTCGGTGATGGAGCCCAGCCAGCGCATCGAAGTTAACAAAAAGGGCTTCTGCGCGGGCCACTTCAAGATGATGTACGTGGCCGGCAACCGCCTGGGCCTGGCGCTGATGACGCACACCTACATGAAGGAGAGCATGAAGGCGCTGAAGGAGAACGCCCAGAAGGCACGGGACGCCGCCGCCGCGGAGGCCGGAAAGCCCATATTCAAGCGCATCGGCGCGCAGAAAGGCGCGGCGTTCGGCGACGTGGTCGGCGAGCTGGAGAAGATGCAGAACACATGTTTGATGTGCGAGCGCATCCGCGAGACCATGGAGAGGTACATGTATACAGTGATATACATGTACAAGCACGAGGCCGAGTTTCCCAAGCTGTTCGCCGAGTCGAAGGGCATGTGCCTGAAGCACTACGCGCAGGCGCTGGAGATGGCCCCGAAGCAACTGTCCGGCGACGTGCTCAAGCGCTTCGTGGACACGCTGACGGACATCGAAATGAAGAATTTTGACCGCCTCGAGGGCGAAATCGAGTGGTTTACCAACAAATTTGACTATCGAAACCAGGATAAGCCCTGGGGCAACAGCCGCGACGCCGTGAAGCGCTGCGTGAACAAGCTGGGCCACCAGGTGGTCGACGAGGATTGACCGGGGGAGAACATGGCAGAGAAGTATTGCGTGCTGGACGAGACCAAGCTGTGCGACGATTGCGGCGAGTGCAACGTCTGCGACCTGGACCCCAACAAGATCTGCGACAACTGCATGAAGTGCGTGCGCACCGGCGCGGACTACAACGCCGTGGAGATCGACGAGATCATCGACGACGGCTCCGGCGCCGAAGCCTACGAACAGCTGCGCAAGGACCTGGAAGAGACCGACGGCACGGTGCCGTTCGACTGCTTCAAGGATCAGAAAGCGGATTGATCGCCAAATCAGCGGCAAAACGCGCGCAGAACGCCGAAAAAGACATTGAAACGTGACCGGGGGGATGGCCGCCGGGCTCGGTGCCATTCCCTTAAACTCTGCGCAAAAGACAGCTTTTGCGAAAAGATATGGCCATTTTGACGGGAGGAAGGCCCTGTATGTCCACCTTTGCCGAAGAACGCGCCAAGGAACTGCAGCTGCTGACGCGATCCGCGCTGCGCGAGCTTCCCGACGTCTGCTTCGATTTCATCAACGCCATCGACTCCACGACCCAGCCGCTGACGCGCTACGCATACGTGTCCGATTTAAAGCTGTTCTTCAGCTTCCTGGTCAGTGAGCTGCCGAAGTTTGCCGACAAGACGCCGCGCACGCTGGAGGTCTCGGACCTGTCCAAAGTCACGTCGCGCGACATCTACATGTACCTTGACTTCCTCGGCCTCTACGTCAAGGACGACGTCGAGTTTTCCAACCAGGATCTCGGCAAGATGCGCAAATTGTCGTCTTTACGCAGTTTTTACAAATTCCTGTACAAAAACGGCTATATCGAGGCGGACCCGGCCTCGCTGGTGGACATGCCCAAGCGCCACAACAAGCCGATCATACGGCTGGAGATCGACGAGGTGGCCCACATGCTGGACCTCGTGGAATCCGGCGAGATGCTCTCCGAGCGCCAAAAAAAGTACAATGACCACACAAAAAAGCGCGATCTGGCCATTTTAACACTGTTTTTGGGCACCGGCATCCGCGTTAGCGAGCTGGTGGGCATCAACATCGACGATATCGACTTCTCCATCAACGGCTTCCTGGTCACGCGCAAGGGCGGCAGCCAGGCCATACTCTACTTCCCGGACGAGGTCGCCCAGGTCCTGCAGGACTATCTGAAGCTGCGCCGCGAGATCACGCCCCAGCCCGGCAGCGAGGACGCGCTGTTTTTGTCGCTGCAGAACAAGCGCATATCGGTGCGCGCCGTACAGCTTATGGTCAAGAAGTACGCCACGCTGGCCGCGCCGCTGAAAAAGCACCTGAGCCCGCACAAGCTGCGCAGCACGTTCGGCACGAACCTCTATCACGAGACCGGTGACATCTACCTCGTCGCCGACGTGCTGGGCCACAGCGATGTGAACACCACCCGCAGGCACTACGCCGCCATGTCCGACGATCGGAGGCGCATGGCCGCGCGAAAGGTACGCCTGCGCGAGGAGCCGGTCGAAGCGCCTGCGGATGGCGACGATCCATAAAGAAATTGCCTGAAACGTTGGTAAAAACGCTTGCAGGGGCGCCGATGCGGCGCCCCTGCATTCATATATTCACCCTGTGCTGTTTGATCTCTCCCGTGGCCAGCTCGTCGCAGCGGTTGTTGTGCGGGTTGTCCGCGTGGCCCTTCACCTTGATCCACTCGATGCGGTGCACGCCCGTGAATTTCAGGATCTCCTTCCATAGATCCTGGTTTTCGACGGGCTTTTTGTCGCTCTTGAGCCAGTTTTTCTGCTGCCAGCTGTCCAACCAGCCCTTGCGAAAGGCGTTCACGAGGTAGGCGCTGTCGGAATAGACCTTCACCTCGCAAGGCTCCTTCAGCCGCGCCAGCGCCTGGATCGGGGCCATCAGCTCCATGCGGTTGTTGGTCGTGCGCGCCTCGTAGCCGGAGATTTCCAGCTTCTTATCTTTGTACATCAGGATCGCGCCCCAGCCGCCCGGGCCGGGGTTGCCGGAGCATGCGCCGTCGGTGTAGATGATGACCTGCTTCAATGTGCGCCCTCCATGGATTTGGCCCGCGCGAACGCCTCTGAGATCGCCCGCGCGTTGGCCGATTGTAGTTCGATGTATGCGTCGAAGCCCTCGCCCTCGCGGTGCGCCGACAGCACGTCCAGCCGCGCCACGGCGTAGCCCGCCGCCTCCAGCGCCTCCGTCATCGCTTGTGGCGCCTGCCTTTCAATCAATATGACCTTCGCGCCGCATGCCGAAAGCCGTTCCAGCAGCGCGTTTAGCTCGTTCTCCACCAGCGCGTCGCCGCTCTCGCGGTCGATCCAGTCCGCGATTTCCAGCCCGTAATCCCGTGCGACGTAGATCAGCGCCTCGTTCATCAGGATCACGCCCTCGCCCTCAACGTCTTCAAGCAGCGCGCGGTTTTCCGACAGCAGAGTGTCCAGCCGCGCCTCGGCCTCCTGCGCGTTCTGGATGTACAGGTTGGCGTAGCCCGGGTCCAGCGACTGCATCGTCGCGCAAATGCTCTCAACGATCTTCTGCGCCCCTTCCAGCGACATGTACAGGTGCGGGTTCGGGCCGACCAGGTGGCTCTCCTGCTCGGCGTCCGCGCGCGCGCCGTCGTTGTAGAGCTCGAGGTTGTACAGCACCGCCGAGACCGCGGGGCCGCTCTCGCCCCAGCCGAACAGCGCGCTCTCAAAGCTCTCCAGGCCGCGCCCGCCCATCAGCACGGCGTCGGCGCTCCGGGAGAGGATTGCGGCGTCCCAGTCTGAAAGCGCATAATCGCGCAGGCAGCCGTCCTGCGGCTGCACCAGCAGGCGAAGTCGCGCGTCCGGAACATCCTTCATCACGGCGTTGGACAGCGCGTAGACCGGCCAGAAAGTCGCGTAGACGGAAATAGACTTGTATTCCGGCTCCACTAGCCTGTGACAGCCCGAAAGCGCGACCGATATTATCAAAATCAGCGCGATGATGGCGAACCTGCGCCGCAAGAAACCCACTTCCCTTTACAGCTTTTGACGCTTCTCGTCGAGGATGGCTTTCATCCGATGGGCCAGCGCCTCGGCGCTCTCCCCCTCCGCTTTCAGCCAGATCAAGCGCTCGTCATGCCTGAACCAGGTCAACTGGCGCTTGGCGAGGCTTCGGGTGGCCTTTCGGGTCAGGTACAAGGCCTTGTCCATCGACATCTCTCCCCGCAGCGTGGCGGCGATCTCCTTATAGCCAATCGCCTGCATGGCCGTGGGGTGATTCTGCTCATCGGCCATCAGTGCGCGCACCTCGTCGATGAGCCCGGCCTTCAGCATCGCGTCCACGCGGGCGTCGATGCGCGCGTACAGCGCCTCGCGCGGCCAGTCGAGTGCGAAGATCACCTCGCGAAAGTCCCCCTGCCGCTGCCGGTCGAGGCGCGTGTGTTCGGTTTGGGTCACGCCGGTGATCTCGTAGATCTCTATGGCCCGGGAGACCCGGCGCACGTCGTTCTCGTGAAGCCGCGCCGCCGATTCCGGGTCGATCTGACGGAGCCGCTCGTGCAGCCTGCGCCTGCCTCCGGGCTCATTTGCCATCGCCAGCAACCGCGCGTGCATCGCCTCGTCGCTGCGCTCGGAGAAGCTCATGGGGCGCGTCACGGCGTCGATGTACAGGCCCGTGCCGCCGCAGAGCACGGGCACGCTTCCGCGTGCGATCACATCCGCGATGCAGGCCTTCGCGGCCTCCCGATAGGCATCGGCGGTATACTTTTCCCGGGGGCTCACGCAGCCCAGCATGTGATGCGTTACGCCGTCCATCTCGCTGGCCGTGGGCATCGCGGAGAGCACGTCCATGCCGGAGTAGATCTGCATCGAGTCCGCCGAGATCACCTCGCCGCCGATCAGCTTGCACAGCGCGACGGCCACGGCGGTCTTGCCGGAGGCCGTCGGTCCGGCGATCACCGGCAGGAAGGGTTTTATCACATTCTCCATCACTGTATCCGCTTGAACATCTTTTCAAGCTCGCGGCGCGAAATGGCCTTCATCACGGGCCTGCCGTGCGGGCAGGTCGGCGGCGCGCCGGTCTCCAGCATCTGGCGGACGAGGTCCTCGATCTCCATCTCGCTCAGCGCGTCGCCGCCCTTGACGGCGGCCTTGCAGGCCATCTGCGCTACCTCCGCGCGGCGCAGATCGATCGTGGCGTTCTTCAGGCGGTTCAGCGCGTTGATCGTTTCCATGAACGCGGGCTTCAAGTCTGCCTTGCCCAGTATGAACGGCACGGCGCGCACCTGGATGTCCGATTCCCCGAACGGCTCCACGTCGTATCCTGCGTCGCGCAGCACATCCATGTTCTCCTGGATCAGCGCCATCTCGCGGGATGTGAGCCTGAGCACCATCGGCGTCAACAGCTGCTGAGAGCCGCGCCCGGACTCCATCTGCGCCATGTACTTCTCGTAGTTCAGGCGCTCGTGCGCCGCGTGCTGGTCGATCAGCACCAGCGAATCGTCGGCCTCAATCAGGATGTAGGTCTTGAGCACGACACCGATGATGCGGTAGAGGGGCTTTTCTGGCTTATTATAAACCGACGTCGGTTTTTTATCGGCGATTGTACGATCTTCACTGTCTGTCTGTGTGCTCTCTACACCCGCCTTGGGCGGCTCGTATCCGCTGAGCGTGTCCTCTCTAAGCGCGGAGGCGCTCGTCGCGCCCAGCTTTTCGATCTCCCGGCGCATCACCTGCTGGAAGACGTCCATCTGAACGGGCTTCTCGCGGCGAACGGGCGGTTTTGAAACCTTTTCAGGCGCTTCGACGGTCGGCATAGCTGCTTTCGGAGGTTCCGTCGGCGGTACTTCGACCTTCGGCGGCTCCGCGGGCAGCTTTTTGCCCTTCTCCATTTCCACGGGCTGCGGCACGATCTCGCGCACCGTGGCGACGCGTTCGATGGGCTTCGCCGCGGGCCGATCCGGCCCCAGCTGCAATACGCGCTCGCCCTCGAACGCCGTAGCCAACAGGCGCTCGCAGGCGCTGCGCATGGCGATTTCGTCCTTAAAGCGCACCTCCAGCTTGTTCGGGTGCACGTTCACGTTCACGCTCGTCGGCGGGATCACCAGGTTCAGCGCGCACATCGGGTACAAGCCGATGGTCACGCGCGTGCGGCAAACCTCCTCCAGCGCCCTGGAGAGCATCGGGCAGCGCACGGAGCGCCCGTTGATGAAGAAGTGCTGGTGCGCGCGGGTGGCCTTCGCCAGCTCCCCCACGCCGATCAGCCCGTAGACGCGCGCGCCGCCCTCTGTGGCGTCCACCTCCACCATCTGCTCGGCGGTCGCCTTGCCGTACACGGCGAATACCGCGTGGCGCAGCTTGCCGTCGCCGAAGCTGTGGTAGACGTTCGCGCCGTTGTTGATGTAGCGCACGGCCACGCCGGGGTTGCCGAGGATCATCCGCGCCACCGCGTCGCCCACGAGGCCGCCCTCGTAGCCGGGCTTCTTCAAAAACGCCTGGCGCACGGGGATGTTGTAGAACAAATCCTTCATCACGAAGGTCGTGCCCTCGGGGCAGCCGGTCTCCTTCACGCGCAGGTCCGCGCCGCCGTCGATGTTCAGCTTCACGCCGGTGTCCTGCCCGCGCGCGCGGGTGGTCATCTCTACGTGGGAGACGGACGCGATGGACGGCAGCGCCTCGCCGCGAAAGCCCAGCGTGCGGATGTCGTCCAGCTGCTCGGCGCTCTGCAGCTTCGAGGTGGCGTGGTTTTCAAACGCGAGGCGCACCTGCCCCGGCTCGATGCCGCAGCCGTTGTCCGTCACGCGCATGTATTCGACGCCGCCGCCTTTGATCTCGACGGTGACGGCCGTCGCGCCCGCGTCGATGGCGTTCTCCATCAGCTCCTTCACCACGGAGCTGGGCCGCTCCACCACCTCGCCGGCGGCGATGCGCCCCACCGTCGCTGCGTCCAGTATCCGAATGGGCATGGTTACCTCCTTTGGATGATGACGGGCGGGCGGCGCAACGCCGCCCCTACGGGGAATAGGCGCTTCTCTCCTACTGCCTACTGCCTACTGCCTACTCCCTATTCCCTACTGCCTACTCCCTATTCCCTAAATCCGCTTCGCCTTCTCGTTGATCTCAAACAGCTTGTTCAGCGCGTCGATGGGCGTCATGCTCACCACGTCCAGCGCGGCGATCTCCTGCACCAGCGCCATCGGCGCGAAGTCCATCATGCCCAGCTGGCGGTCCTTGGCCTTGTGCTCGTCGAGTATGTTCTGGCCGAGGTTGCCGCGCGCCTGATCGTCCACCTCGAGCCGCGCCATGATCTGTCGCGCCCGGGCGATCAGCGACTTTGGCAGCCCCGCCAGACGCGCCACGGACACGCCGTAGCTACGGTCCGCGCCGCCGCGCACGATCTTCCTGAGGAAGATCACGTCCTCGCCCTGCTCCTTGGCGGTGATGCGGAAGTTCACCACGCCAGGCAGCTGGCCCTCCAGCTCCGAAAGCTCGTGGTAGTGCGTGGCGAACAGCGTGCGCGCGCCGCACTTCTCCCCGGCAATGTACTCCACCGCCGCCCACGCGATGGACAGGCCGTCGAACGTCGAGGTCCCCCGCCCCACTTCGTCCAGGATCAACAGGCTCCTGGGCGTGGCGAACTTCAGGATTGTCGCCATCTCGCTCATCTCCACCATGAACGTGGACTGGCCGCCGTACAGGTCGTCGGACGCGCCGATGCGGGTGAAGATGCGGTCGGTGATGGCGATGTCGGCGGCCGTGGCGGGCACGAACGAGCCCATGTGCGCCATCAGCACGATCAGCGCCACCTGCCGCATGTAGGTGGACTTGCCGGCCATGTTCGGGCCGGTGATGATCATCACGCGCTCGTCCTGCGTGAGGGTCGTATCGTTGGGCACGAAGCGCTCGCGACCGATGGAGTCCTCCACCACCGGATGCCGCCCGTTTTCGATGTGATAGCGGCCCTCCTCGTTGATCGAGGGGCGCACGTAGCCGTACTCCGAGGCCGCCTTGGCAAGCGCCAGCAGCACGTCCAGCGTCTTCAGGCCCGATACCGTGCTCTGCAGCTCTGCAAGCTTTCCCTTGAGCATCTCGCGCAGCTCGCAGAACAGCGAGTACTCCAGGCGCATCGCGTTCTCTTCCGCGCCGAGGATCTTACTCTCCAGCGTCTTGAGCTCGTCCGTGATGAAGCGCTCGGCGTTGGCCAGCGTCTGCTTGCGCACGTAGTCGTAGGGCACCTGATCGTAGAACGACTTGGTGACCTCTATGTAGTACCCAAAAACGCGGTTGTAGCCGACCTTCAGGTTCTTGATGCCCGTGCGCTCGCGCTCGCGCGCCTCCAGGCCCGCCAGGTATTCCTTGCCGTGGCTGCCGACGGCGCGCAGCTCGTCCAGCTCGGCGCTGTAGCCCTCGGCGATGATGCCGCCGTCGCGCACGGAGACGGGCGCGTCCGGCGATATGGCGCGGCGCAGCTTATCGGTGACGTCCGTCAGCGGATTGAGCAGCGCGAGCGTCTCGCGGATCAGCGGCGCGTCGAAGGCCGAAGCCTGCCCCCTGATCAGCGGGATCATCTCCAGCGTTGACGTCAGCGCCAGGCAGTCACGCGCGGTCACGGCGTCGTAGGCGATGCGGCTGAGCAGACGCTCCACGTCGTAGACGCTGTCAAACGCCTCTCTGAGGCCGTCCGATACCATCGGGTTTTCGATCATCTGCTGGATCGCGTCCAGGCGGCGCTCGATCTGCGCGGGCTCCTTCAGCGGGCGCTCGATCCACGCGCGCAGCAGGCGGCTGCCCATCGACGTGCGCGTCTTGTCCAGGATCCAGAGCAGCGATCCCTTCCGGCTCTTGTTGCGCGCTGTCTCCAGAAGCTCCAGGTTCCGAAGCGCCACGCGATCGATGGCCATGTAGCGCGCGCTCTCGTAGGGCTTGGCGGTCAGGATGTGCCCGAGCGCGTTCTTCTGCGTCTGCGTAAGGTAGTTCAGCAGCGCGCCCGCGGCGCTGACGGCCAGCTTTTCGCCGTCGAAGCCCATGTCGGAGACGGACTTTCCGAAGTGCGCCTTCATCACCTTCGAGGCCGCGGCGTAGGTGAAGCGCTCCTCCTCAAGCACTTCGGCCTTCGCGGCGCGTTCCGGCTCATACTGCGCAAACGCCGTGCAGTCGTTGACGATCACCTCGCTGGGGTCCAGCCGCGCCAACTCGTCGGACAGGCTCGCGCGCGCGTCCGCGATCTGGCACAGGTAGAACTCGCCGGTGGATACGTCGCAGAAGGCGCATCCGGCCTGATTCTTGCGCAGGCAAAGCGCGGCGATGTAGTTGGCCTTGCGATCCTCCAGCATGTTGCTCTCGATCACGGTGCCGGGCGTCACCACGCGGATGACCTCGCGCTCAACCAAGCCCTTCGTCGTAGCCGGGTCGGTCATCTGCTCGCAGATGGCCACCTTGTAGCCCTTCTCGATCAGCTTTTGCAGGTAGGTTTCAACCGCGTGATACGGCACGCCGCACATCGGCGCGCGCTCGGAAAGGCCACAGTCCTTGCCCGTCAGCGTCAGCTCCAGCTCGCGGGAGACCAGCTTGGCGTCGTCGAAGAACATCTCGTAGAAGTCGCCCAGCCGGTAGAACAGGATCGTGTTCGGATACTGCTCCTTGATGTTCAGGTACTGCTGCATCATGGGCGTCACGGGCATGGGGATCACCTCAATTGCGTTGGTAGGGTTGAAAAAGGAAAACGACCTCATCTGTCACAGCCTGCGGCTGTGCCACCTTCCCCAAAGGGGAAGGCTAAATAGGTTTCAGTGGCAGCCCTTGCAGGTGGAGCAGCTGCCGGTGCAGCCGCCTTCGGGCGCTTCCATGTTGCCGGTCACGATGAACTGCAGCACCTGGTTGATCTGGCCGATCAGGCCGTTGAACGCCTCGCGCGCGTCGTTGAGGGCAACGATGTCGTCCATCATCTGAAGGCGCTCCTGCGCGGCGTCCATCTCGTCCGACAGCCGCCGCAGCGCGACGGGGTCGGGGTTCTCTCCCTGCACCATGTCCTGCAGCTGCGTGCGCTTCTCCAGGAATTCGCTCATTGCGGCGGCGGCCTGCTCGTTCTTCATCGCGCGGTCCTCCGCCTGCTTCATCTGCTGGTAGGTCTCGCACTCCAAAAGCGCCTGGCCCAGCTCGCGTGTCTTTTCAAACACCTTGTCCATGTTTATTCCTCCGTCATGATTTGCCGCCCGCGCAGCGTGTTGCGCCCGGCGGAAGTGATCTCTACGTCGACGAACTGCCCGATCAGCGAGGCCTCGCCGGGGAAGTTCACCATGTGGCCGCGCGGCGTCTTGCCGCCCACGCTCATGCTGTCGCGCGTCGAGACGGCCTCCACGAGCACGCGCTCGCGCTTCCCCACCTGCTTTTCAAGCACCTCCAGCGAGATCGCCTGTTGCAGGTCGATCAGCCGCTGGATGCGCTCGCTCTTGACCTCATAGGGCGTGTCGTCCGGGTACTCGGCCGCTCGCGTTCCGGCGCGGGGCGAGTAGATGAACGTGTAGGCGGCGTCAAAGCGCACCTCGCGCACGAGCGACATCGTCTCCTCGAACTGTTCAAGCGTCTCGCCCGGGAAGCCGACGATGATGTCGCTGGTCAGGCCGATGTCCGGGCACACCTTCCTCAGCTTCCCGACCAGCGCCACATAGTGTTCGCGGGTGTAGCGGCGGTTCATGCGCCGAAGCACCTCGTTGCTTCCGGCCTGCACCGGCAGGTGCAATTGCGGCATCAGGTGCTTGAGCTCCCCGAAGGCGTTTATCAGCTCGTCGGAAAGATCCTTCGGATGGCTGGTCATGAAGCGGATGCGCGGGATGCCCAGCTGATCGACGCGGTACAACAGCTCCGCGAACCTTGCGCCGCCGCCCCCGTAGGAGTTCACGTTCTGGCCCAGCAGCATGATCTCCTGCGCGCCATCGTCGCGAAGCCGCGCGCACTCCTCGAGCACCGCCTCCGGCGTCCGGGAGCGCTCGCGCCCGCGCACGTAGGGTACGATGCAGTAGGTGCAGAAGTTGTCGCAGCCGTACATGATGTTCACGAAGGCGTTGAACCGGCAGCGGCGCGCCTCGGGCATGCCCTCGACCACCTCGCCGTCGATGTCCATGACCTCCGCAATGGGTTCGCCCTCCGTCAGCACGCGGTAGACGTACTCCGGCAGCTTGTACAGGTTGTGCGTGCCGTAGACGAGGTCGATGAAGGGATAGCGCTTCTTCATCATCGCCGCCATGCCCTTCTCCTGGGTCATGCAGCCGCCCACGCAGATCATCAGGTCGGGCTTGTCCTTCTTCAGCTCCTTCAGCCATATGACGTTGCCCAGCGCCTTGTTTTCCGCGTTTTCGCGCACGCAGCAGGTGTTGTATAGGATCAGGTCCGCCTGCTCCCGCACGGGCTCGTTGACCATGCCCATGGCGCTGAGCATCCCGGCGATGGACTCGGAGTCCCGCTCGTTCATCTGGCAGCCCATGGTGACGATGTGATAGCGCTTCGGGCGCTTTTCAAGCGCCCTGACGCGCACCATGTATTCCCGCTGGCGCTGCATCTCCTGCTCGGAGACGATCGGCCTTTCCTTCATGATAAACTCCTCACTTCAACAGCTTGCTCCCCTGCGGAAGATGCGCGATGTCTGCCGGGGACAGCATGTATTCCCCCGCCGCCATGCCTTCCACGGGCCGCGCGTACACGGCGCCGCCCGCAGGCGCGCCGATCTTCGCGAGCCATCCGCACACCGCCGGGGCGGCCTCGACGAGCATCGGGTTGGCCTCGCCCTGCCTGCGCCTGCGCCAGATCTCGCGCGCAACGCGCCGCGCACTGGTCTCGTGCGAGGGCACGACGCCGTTGCCGCCGCAATCGGAGCAGGTGTGCGTTAGCTGCCTGGACAGGCTCTGCCGCGCCTTTTTGCGCGTCATCTCGACCAGTCCCAAGCCCGTCAAACCGACGACGTTCACGCGAACGGGGTCGCGCTTTGCGCACTCGCGCAACACGTCCAACAGCGCCTCACGGTGTTCCTTCGAGGCCATGTCGATGAAGTCGACGACGACGATGCCGCCAATGTCCCTCAGGCGCAGCTGGCGCATCAGTTCCCGCGCAGCCTCGCAGTTGTTCCTGAACACGGTCTCCTCGGCGCTTTTCTTTCCGACGTTTTTGCCGGTGTTCACGTCGACGACCGTGAGCGCCTCCGTCTCCTCGATTACCAACGAACCGCCGCTCTTGAGCCACACGTACTTCTCCAGCGCCTTGTCGGCCTGCGAATCCACGCGGTACAGGTCAAACAGCGGCGTCGCGCTGTCGTGCAGGCGGATCTTGTCGATGTGTTTGGGGGCCAATGCGGAGGCGAGCCCGCGCAATTCATCGAAGCACGCCTCGCCGTCGGCCCAGAGCGCGTCCGTTTCTTCGTTCAGCCGGTCGCGCACGGCCCGCAGCGCAAGCGCGTTGTCGTCATGCAGCAGCTTCGGCGCGACGCCGTGCTTGGCGCGGGTTTTTATGTCCACCCACGTATCCATCAGGCGTGCGTATTCGGCGACGATCGCTTCTTCGCCCGCTTCCTTCGCGGCGGTGCGCAAGATCAGCCCCGCGCCTCCCCTTTCGAGCAGGGCTTTGCCGATGGCGTGCAGCCGCGCGCGCGCGTCCTCGGGCAGCTTTTTCGACACGCCGACGTATTTGACGTCCGTCAGCAATACCAGCAGCCGCCCCGCCAGCGTGACGTGGCTGGACAGCCTCGGCCCCTTCCCGCCGGGCTGGGACTTGATCGCCTGCACCAGCACCGGCTGGCCCGGGCGCGCCAGCTTTTCGATGCGCGCGCCGCTCAGCGCGTCTGTGATCGCCTTGTCGCCGCGCACGTCCACGCCGATGTCCCCGGCGGCGAGAAAGCCGTTCTTCTCCATGCCGATGTCGATAAACGCGGAATTCATGCCGGGCAGCACGTTCTCCACGCGGCCGAGGTAGATGTTCCCTGACAGGTTTTCATCGCCGGGGCGCTCGATGGCGAGCTCGACCAGCTGTCCGTCCTCGATCACGGCCAGTCGCTTCTGGCCCATCACGCTCTCGTAGAGCAGCGTCTGCTTCATGCCCGTCATAGCTCCATCAGCGGCCTGAGGTTCCCATCGCCGTCCTTGCCCAGCAGCGTAAGCCTGTGGATGCGCGCCTCCGGCGGTTCCACGCCCGCCATTTCGGCAAGCAGCGCGACGAGCAGGTCGGGCTTGATGGATTCGCGCTCGGTGAGCATCAGCCGTGCGTCAAAGCCGCCCTCGAAGGGAGTCATGTTCACGACCAGCGCCCGCGCGTTGATCTCCTTTTCGCCGGACTTCGTCTTCTTGACGGCGCTCACCGCCTCTCTTGCCAGAAACGCCGGGATCTGCGCAAGCGCCGCGGGGGCGCTCTCCCCCTCCAGCGTCACGCGATAGTCCGCCATCTTCACCAGCGCCATCGGCGCGGGGTGCCGGTCGTCCACCATGCGCACCTCCAGCACCGGCAGATCCTCCGGCAGCGCGGCGCGGATGGCATCCTCGGTGCGCTTGCGGCCCATCGGCGCGCTCAGCTTGATGTCGATGACCTCGTAGTCGCTGGTCCAACCCAGCGCCAGCGCCGAGCCAAACGACATCACAGGGTGTGGGTTGAAGCCCTGCGAATACGCGATCGGCAGGCCCGTGCGGTTTACGGCCCGCTGGAAAAAGCGCTGCAGGTCCAGATGGGAGATGAAGCGCAGGCGCGGCCTCTTGGCAAAGCGGATCATCGCCCTCATACGCACGCCCCCTCGTAACGCTTCATGCCGCAGCCGGTGCAGCCCTTGCGGCAGTCCGGCGTGCACTCGCCCTTCCGGGCCTTCTCCCACTCGCGCAGCAGGTACTGCTTGGTCACGCCACAGTCGAGGTGGTCCCACGGGAAGACCTCGCCGACGGCGCGCTCGCGCGTGGCGTAGAAGTTCGGATCGATGCCCGTCTCCTCGAACGCGCGAAGCCAGAGGTCGTACCGGAACTGGTCGCTCCAGCCGTCGAAGCGGCAGCCGAGCCGCCACGCGCGCTCCAGCGCCTCGCCCAGTCGGCGGTCGCCGCGGGCAAAAACCGCCTCGATGAAGCTGATGTCCGGCGCGTGGTACTTGAAATCGACGCCCTTGATCCGGGAGAGTGCCTGCCGAAGCAGCTGCTGGCGGCGCACAACCTCATCGTATTCCAGCTGCCCCGCCCACTGAAACGGCGTGTCGTTCTTCGGCACGAACACCGAGGCGCTCACGGTGATGCGAAGCCCCGGTGCCCGGCGCTCCTTGGGAATGGAGAAGTAGCACTTGCGCACCTTCTCCGCCAGGTCCGCGATGCCGAGCACGTCCTCGTCGGTCTCGGTGGGCAGGCCCAGCATGAAGTACAGCTTCACGGCGGACCAGCCCTGGTCGAAGGCGTCGGTGACGGAGCGGATCAGATCCGCCTCCGTCACGCCCTTGTTGATCACGTCCCTAAGCCGCTGCGTGCCGGCCTCCGGGGCCAGCGTCAGCGCGGTCTTGCGGACCTTCTGCGTCTCCTTCAGCGTGTCCGTCAGCACGTTGTCGATGCGCTGCGAGGGCAGCGAAATCTTCACGCGGCGCGCAGCAAAGCGCTCCACCATCTGGTGCGCCAGCTCCGGCAGGCACGAGTAGTCGCCGCTGGAGAGGCTCATCAGCGAGATCTCGTCGTAGCCGGTGGAGGACACCAGCTTGTCCGCCAGCTCCATCAGACGATCGATGCCGCGCTCGCGGATCGGCCGGTAGATCATCCCCGCCTGGCAGAAGCGACAGCCGCGCGTGCAGCCGCGGAAGATCTCCAGCATGATGCGGTTGTGGACGATCTCGCCGTAGGGCACGATCAGCCTTTCCGGATATACGGCGGTGTTCAGGTCCTTCACCATCGCCTTCTTCACCACGGCGGGTGCTTGGCTTCCGGGCTTGGGCGTTATGGTTCTGACCGTGCCATCCTCGTTGTAGGAGACGTCGTAAAGGCTGGGCACGTAGATACCGGGGATCTCGGCGCACATGCGCAGGTAGTCCTCGCGGGGCAGCCCCGCCGCCTTCCAGCGCTTGTAGGCGTCGATGGTCTGCATCGTCTCCTCTTCCCCGTCTCCCAGCGCCACGAGGTCCACGAAGGGCTCAAGCGGCTCGGGGTTAAAGGCGCAGGGGCCGCCGACGATCACGAACGGGCCGTCCGTCCTGTCCTCGCGGCGCAGCGGGATGCCCGCCAGGTCCAATGCCTCGAGGATATTGGTAAAGCTCATCTCGTATTGCAGCGTGATGCCCAGGAGGTCAAAGTCCCTGACCGGCGTCCTCGACTCCAGCGAAAAAAGCGGGATGTCGTTCTCGCGCATCAATTCGGCCATGTCCACCCACGGCGAAAACACGCGCTCGCACCAGGCGTCCTCGCGGGCGTTGATGGCGTGGTAGAGGATCTTCATGCCCAGGTGGGACATGCCCACCTCGTAGGTATCCGGGAACAGGAAAGCATAGCGCACGTCCACGCGCGACGCATCCTTCATCACGGCGCCATACTCGCCGCCCATGTAGCGCACGGGCTTGGTCACGTTCATCAACAGTTTTTCGATGCGATCCGACAGCGACAAGGCCATTCCTCCCATGATTGAACAAACCTATACACATTAACTTTACCACGAAAGCGCGCTTTCTTCAACGCCTGAATGTTAAATCGAATCCGACGATTAGATATTTCTAACCTGCGCGCTCTGTCCACACATATTTACACAAAACGCACGATGATGCGCTTGACTGGACGCTACAAAGCTAATATGATAAAGCACAGAATGGAGTTGAATCGCGATGCAAAAGATGCCGTTCGTAAGCTTCGACAAGCTGCAGGAGATCACCGCCCAGTTCCCCACCCCGTTCCACCTGTACGACGAGGCGGGCATTCGCCGCACGGCGCGCGAGGTTTCATCCGCCTTTTCCTGGAACGGCGGCTTCAGGGAGTATTTCGCCGTGAAGGCCTGCCCCAACCCCTTCATATTGAAGATTTTGAAAGAGGAGGGCTGCGGGCTGGACTGCGCCTCCATCGCGGAATTGAAGCTGGCAGAGGCTCTCGGCTTTTCCGGCGACGACATCATGTTCTCCTCCAACGAGACCCCGGCGGAGGAGTACGAGTACGCGCGCAAGCTGGACGCCATCATCAACCTGGACGACATCACCCACATCGACTTCCTCGCCAAGCACGGCGGCCTGCCGGAGCGCATCTGCCTGCGCTACAACCCCGGCGGAGAGCTGCTGATCGGCTCGGTATACATGGGCCAGCCGGATTCCTCCAAGTTCGGCATGACCAAGCAGCAGATCTTCTCGGCGGTGCAGCGCCTGCAGCAGCTGGGCGTGAAGCGCTTTGGCCTGCACGCGCTGCTGGCCTCCAACGCCGCCGACAACAACTACTATCCCGCCAACGCCCAGATCCTTTTCGACCTGGCGGCGGAGCTTCATCGCAAGCTGGGCGCGGAGCTCTTCATGGTGAACCTGTCCGGCGGCATCGGCATCCCCTACCTGCCGGAGCAGACCATGCCGGACATCCGCGCCATCGGGGCCTCCATCCGCGAGACCTTCGGAAAGTCGATGAGCGGCGACGGGCTGGGCGGCATCGCGCTGGCCACGGAGCTGGGTCGCTTCATGACCGGCCCGCACGGCTGCCTGGTGGCGCGCGCCATCCACAAGAAGCACATCTACAAGGAGTACATCGGCCTGGACGCCTGCGCCGTGAACCTGATGCGCCCGGCCATGTACGACGCCTACCACCACATCACCGTGGCTGGCAAGGAGGATGCGTTGTGCGACCACGTGTACGACGTTGTCGGCTCGCTGTGTGAGAACAACGACAAGTTCGCCGTGGACCGGGCGCTGCCGCAGATCGACGACGGCGACCTGGTGGTCATCCACGACACCGGCGCACACGGCTATTCGATGGGCTACAACTACAACGGCAAGCTCAAGAGCGCAGAGATCCTGCTGCACCCCGACGGTACCTTCGACATGATCCGCCGCGCCGAGACCGTGAAGGACTACTTCGCCACGTTCGACTTCTGCGATATACTGAAGGGCGTGGAATAGTCAATATAAAAGCATTAGAGACCGAAGTCTGTACAGACTTCGGTCTCTTTCTATCCACCCTCCGCCATCGCGCGCATGCGCTTGAGGATGCGGCTCTCCATCCGGGAGACCTGCACCTGCGAAATCCCCATCTCCCGGGCGATCTGCGTCTGCGTGTGCGACTTGAAGTAGCGCCGCACGATCAGCGCGCGCTCATCGTCCGGCAGGTCGCGCAGCAGCTTTGACAGCGTCAGCCGCCGGTCCACTGCGCCCATCGTCTCCGTGCCAATAACGTCCATCAGCCTCAGGTCCCCTTCCCCGCGCACCGGCTCGTTCAGCGAGCGCACGCTCCTTCGGCTGTTCAGCGCCATCAATACGTCTCCGCTTTCCATGTCCAGCCCGCGCGCGATCTCCTCCACGCTCGGCTGTCGTGCATGCTCCGCTTCAAACGCGCGCGCGAAGGCATCCACCTTCCGCGCCCGGTCGTGGATCGTGCGGGAGATGTGCACCGGGCCGTCGTCGCGCAAAAACCTGCGGATCTCCCCCATGATCACCGGCACGGCATAGGTGGAAAAGCGCACCGGGTAAGCGGGGTCGAAGCGGTCCACGGCCTTCAAAAGGCCCATGCAGCCGTACTGGAACAGGTCCTCGTACTCCGCGCCGCGGCCCGTAAAGCGCTTCACGATGTACTTCACCAGCGCCAGGTTTTCCTCGATCAGTTCCTCCCGCGCCTGCGCATCGCCCTCTCTTGCGCGGGCCAGCTTGTCCAGCGCGCTTTGGTAGGGCTGCTCGCTCACGCCCGTCGCGGAACGGCCTCGTCCCGCGGCGCGATCCGCTTATACAGCCGCACGGTGGTGCCCTTTCCCGGGGCGCTGCGCACGCTGACGCGATCCATGAAGCTCTCCATCACCGTAAAGCCCATGCCGGAGCGCTCGTCGCCGTCGGCAGTGGTGAAGAACGGCTGACGCGCCTTCTCCACGTCCTCAATGCCGCGGCCCCGGTCGATCACGTCGATCTCGACCGTCCCGTCCGCGTCATAGCCCGCGCGCAGGCGGACCGTGCCAGGTTCGTCCGGATAGGCGTGCACCACGGCGTTGGTCACGGCCTCCGACACGGCGGTCTTGACGTCCGCCAGCGCCTCCAGCGTCGGGTCCAGCGGCAGCAGAAACCCGCTGACCGCCAGCCGCGCGAATGCCTCGTTCTCCGCCAGCGCCCGAAATTCCAGGCGCATCTCATTGACAAACTCCATTCCTCAACCCCCTCCTCCGCTCGCCGCGCTCCACCAGCTGATAGAGCCCCGCCATGTCGAATATGCGGTCGACACGCGCGTTTGAGCCGGTCAGTGTCACGCCGCCGCCCCGCCGCTTCAGCCGCTTGTAGCGTCCGATGACCAGGCCGATGCCGCTGGAGTCCATGAACTCCACCCCGCTCAGATCCATCATCAGCCGCTTCGCGCCCGTCTCGTCGATCAGCGCGTCCAGCTGGCTCGCAAGATCCCTGGCGGCGCTGTGGTCCAACTCCCCCGTCAGCCGCACGGCCAGCCCGTTCGCCCTCTTCTCATAAAAAAGCATGGAATCCTCGACCTCCCGGTCCAATGATTCCATGCCGTGCCCGTCGAATCCTCTGTCGCATTCGATCTGGCTATGCCGATTCGGGTCTTTCGCTCGACAAATGGCTGTCCAGCAGCGCCGTGACCGCCTCTCCCTCCAGCGACTCCGCTTCCATGAGGGCGTCAGACAGGGCTGTGAGCGCCTCTCTTTCCCGCTCGATCATCTGAAGCGTCCGGCGGTAGAGGCCGTCCAGGACCGCCCTGCAGCGCTCCTGCGCGCCCGTGACGCCGCCGCACGCCCGGCTCAGCGCCTTCAGCGACACGGCGGGCTCCCCGTCCATGCCCAGTTCCGAGACCATCGACGCGGCCAATTCCGTGGCCCGCGCGATGTCGGTGGACGCCCCGGCGGTCAGTTCCCCCGCGCCGAACACGGCCTGCTCCGCGGCGCGTCCCGCCAGCAATACGCAGATCTGCGCCTCGATGTGCCGCTTGCCGAGCATCACGCGCTCCGCCGGTACGCACAGGTTGTAGCCCGCCGCGCCGTGGCCAGCCGGGAGGATGCTGACGCGCGTCAGCTTATTTTCCGGGGCGAGCGCGCGGCTGGCGAGCGCGTGGCCTGCCTCGTGTACGGCGATGATCCGCTTCTCCTTCTCGGTGGCGGTGATCGGACGGTCCGCCCCGGCGACGGTCTTGTAGAAGGCCGTCTGCAAATCGCTCTTTTCGATCTGCGCGCCGTTTCGCGCCGCGGCGATCAGCGCCGCCTCGTTCAGAAGCGTTTCCAGCGACGCGCCGGAAAAGCTGACCGTCTGCGCCGCCAGCGCCTCCAGGCTCACGTCGTCCGCCAGCGGCTTGTTTTCGCTGTGCAGCTTCAATATGCTCAATCGCTCGGCGCGCCCGGGCAGGCCGACCTCGATCTGTCGGTCGAAGCGCCCGGGCCGCAGAAGCGCCGGGTCCAGCGCGTCGATGCGGTTCGTGGCGGCGACGACGATCACGCCGTCGCCGGTGTAGAAGCCGGACATCTCGCTCAGCAGCGCGTTCAGCGTCTGGTCGCGCTCGTCGGAGGCGTTGTCGTCGCGCCGCTTGCCCAGCGCGTCGATCTCGTCGATGAAGATCACGCACTTGCCGGCCTTGCGCGCCTTTTTGAACAATTCCCGCACGCGCCCCGCGCCGACGCCCACGTATTTCTCCACGAAATCCGAGCCGGAGAGTGCGAAGAACGGCACCTTCGCCTCCCCCGCCAGCGCCCGTGCCAACAGCGTCTTGCCGGTGCCGGGCGGCCCGTAGAGCAATACGCCCTTGGGCATGCGCGCGCCGTAGCGGGCATACTTCGCAGGGTTTATCAGATAGTCCCGAAGCTCGGCAAGGCTCTGGAGCGCGTGCGCGTTGGCCGCGACGTGCGAAAAATCACAGGTCGCGCGCGCCTCGTCCTTCACAGCCCCCCGCGCCGCGCCCACGGCCTCGGCCTTCCCGCGCGCGGGTCGCAGCGCCACGGCGGCCACGAAGCCCGCCAAAGAAGCCAGCACCAGCGCGTGCGAGAGCTCCGTGCGGGCCTGCGGCGCGCTGTCCATCGTGAAGGAGAGCAGCATGCCGCCCAGCGCCGCCGCCAGCGTCGCCGCGACGAGCATCGCGTACCATCGCTTCATTCGCCTCACCCCGATCGCCGCGCCTGCGCGGCGTGATTGTACATATATTGTACGCATGTGCATCGCAATTGTCCACGCACAACTTCTGGCAGATGTGACTAATTCAGGCGGCGCTGGGAATACTTTGATCAAATGATGTGAAACGGGATGGTTGTATGCGCAAAAAAGTGCTGACGGGGATCGGGGCGGCGCTGCTGGTCGCGCTGGCGGCGCTGATCTGGCGGCTGGATATTCCCCACTGGCAGAAGCTGGACCTGGAAAAGATCACCGACATGCCGGGCACCACGACGGTGTTCGCCGCGAACGGCGAGGCCGCGGGGGCGCTGCACGGCGGCGAGAACCGCGTCTGGATCCCGCTTTCCGAGATCCCGCGCGACGTACAAAACGCCTTCATCGCCGCGGAGGATCTGCGCTTCTACAAGCACCGCGGCGTCGACCTGTACCGGCTGGCGGGCGCGCTCTGGCACGACGTTCGCACGCTCAGCTACGCCCAGGGAGCGTCCACGATCACCCAACAGCTGATCAAGCTGACGCACCTGACGCAGACCAAGACGCTCTCGCGCAAGGCGCAGGAGATCTTCCTGGCGCTCAAGCTGGAACGCGTCATGGACAAAAACCAGATATTGGAAGCCTACCTGAACGCCGTGTACTTCGGCCACGGGGCCTATGGCTTGGAGGCCGCCGCGCAGACCTACTTCGGCAAGGGCGCGTCGGAATTATCGCTCGCGGAGGGCGCGCTGCTGGCGGGCGTCATCAAGTCGCCCTCGAACTACGCGCCGCACCTGCACCCGGAGAAAGCCGTTTCGCGCCGCGATGCGATATTGCGCACGATGTACGAGAACGGCTACATCACCGACGCGCAGCGGAAGGAAGCACAGGGTGAAACGCTGCGGCTGACCCTGGACGACGGCGCGGGAACGCGCTTTGCGTGGTACATGGACGCGGTGCTCTCCGAGGCGCAGGAGGCGCTGGGTCTGACCGCAGATGAGGTGATCTCCGGCGGCTACCGCATCCATACGGGCCTGGACGCGGACATGCAGGCCGCCGCGGAGGCGCTCTTTTCAGACGGCGAGCGCTTCCCTGCGGGTGCGGAGGACGGCGCGAACGTGCAGGGGGCGCTGGTGGCGATGGACGTAAACAGCGGCGAGATCAGCGCAGTGGTCGGCGGGCGCAGCTACGACGTGCAGCGGGGCCTCAACCGCGCCACGCAGATGCGCCGCCAGCCGGGTTCGGCCTTCAAGCCCGTGTCCACCTACGCCGCCGCGGTGGACGCCTTTGGCTACGTGCCCACCTCCATCGTGGACGACACGCCCCGCGCGTTTGCCGGGGGCTACCGGCCCGAGAACGCCGGCGGGGCCAGCTACGGGAAGGTCACGCTGCGCCAGGCACTGTCGCGCTCATTGAACATCGCCACGGTCGGCCTCGCGGAGGAGATCGGCACGCCCGCCCTGCGCAACTACGCCCAGCGTTTCGGCATGACGCTGGCCCCGGAGGACGTGAACCTCTCCATGGCGCTGGGCAGCCTCACCTACGGCGTCTCCCCGGCCCAGCTGGGAGCGGCCTACTGCGCGCTGGGAAACGGGGGCCGACAGGTACGCGCGCACGCGATCCGCTATATCGAGGACGGCGACGGGCGGCGCGTGTACGAGGCCAAGGCCGACGACGATCGCGCCGTGTCGCCCGAGACCGCCTACATCGTCACCGACATGCTCAAGACCGCCGCCTCGACGGGCAGCGCGAAGGCGCTCGCCGCCAGCGGCATGCCGGTGGCGGGCAAGACGGGCACCGTCGCGGAGGCGGACGGGGGCACGCGCGACGTGTGGACCGTGGCCTACACGCCGCAGGTGGCCGTGGCCGTCTGGATGGGCTACGACGAGCCGAGCGAGATCCACCGCCTGCCCGCCTCGGAGGGCGGCAGCGGCTATCCTGCGCGGATGTGCGCGGCGTTCCTTTCCGAAATATCGCCGGAGCTCTCCGGCGGGGATTTCGCGCGCCCCTCCGGCGTGCGGACGGCGCTGATCGACGCGCTGGCGCTTGAGGACGAAAAGCGCGCGCTGCTGAGCACGGAGAAGACCCCGGCGGGCTACACGCTGCGCGAGATCTTCCGGGCGGGCAGCCTGCCGACGGCTTTCTCGGAGCACTGGACGGCGCCGTCGGGCGTTTCGGACTTTCGCCTGCTGACCGGCCCGGGAGAGATGCCGGTGCTGGAATTTACGGCCCTTGAATCAGGCACGGAATACGCGATCATGCGCACCGCGAACGACGAGAGCGTGGAACTGGCCGCGCTGCGGGGCGAACCGGGCCAGGTGTTGAGGTTTGCCGACGACACGCTGGACCTCTCGCAGCCCGCGGACTACACGCTTCTGCCGCGCAACGCGCTGTTGTACGAATCCGGCGAACTGCTCACCGGGCCCACCAGCGGCCCCGCGCGCTACAGCCCGGGCGGGCTTTTGAACAAAATCATGGGCGTCAGCGAAGCCGAAGCCACGCCGACGCCCACGCAGGTCGAGGTTGAGCCGGATCAGTCGCTGTTTCGCTGACCGGCCAGCGCGAGTTCCCGCGCCTCGCTCTTTACGGGGGTAAAGGCCAGCTTGTCGCCGTCGGCGATCACGCGCACATGGTCGCCCAGGCGGATGCGGCCCGTCAATATCTCCTCGCTCAGCGCGTCCTCCACCATGCGCTGGATGGACCGGCGCAGCGGTCGCGCGCCGTACTGGATGTCGTAGCCGGAGCGGCTGATCAGGCTCAGCGCGCTATCGTCCACCTCCAATTCGATGCCGCGCTCGGAGAGCCGCTTGCATACCTGCGAAAGCAGCAGCCGCGCGATGGCGTCGATCTCGTCCTGCTCCAGCGCGTGGAACACGATGATCTCGTCCACGCGGTTGAGGAATTCGGGCCTAAAGATGTTCTTCACCTCGCCCATGATGTTTTCCTTCATGGACTCGTAGCTGCGCGCGCTGTCCTCCGCGCCGCCGAAGCCGACGCTGCGCTGCTTGCGCAGGGTGTGCGCCCCGGCGTTGCTGGTCATCACGATCACGGTGTTCTTGAAGTCCACCACACGGCCCTGGCCGTCGGTCAGGCGGCCGTCCTCCAGGATCTGCAGCAGGATGTTGAACACGTCCGGGTGCGCCTTTTCGACCTCATCCAGCAATATCACGGCATAGGGCTTGCGGCGCACCTTCTCGGTCAGCTGGCCGCCCTCCTCGTGGCCCACGTATCCGGGCGGGGAGCCGATCATGCGCGACACGGAGTGCTTCTCCATGTACTCGGACATGTCGATGCGGATCATGCTGTCCTCGTCGCCGAAGAGCGCCTCCGCCAGCGCCTTGCACAGCTCCGTCTTGCCCACGCCGGTGGGTCCCAGGAAGATGAACGAGCCGATGGGCCGCTTCGGGTCCTTCAGGCCCGCGCGCGCCCGGCGGATGGCCCGCGAAACGCTCTTCACGGCCTCCTCCTGCCCGATTACGCGCTGGTGCAGGATCGCCTCCAGGTTGATCAGCCGGTTCGATTCGCTCTCGGTGATGCGGGACACGGGGATGCCGGTCCACGCGCCGACGATCTGCGCGACCTCCTCTTCGCCCACGATCTCCACCTTGCTGTTGCGGCTGTGCTCCCAAGCGCTTCGGCGCTCGGCCATCTCGTTTTGCAGTTCCTTCTTGCGATCGCGCAGGTGCGCGGCCTTTTCGAAGTCCTCGTGGGCGACGGCCTCCTCGGTCTCCTTGTTCAGCGCGTCCAGGCGCAGCTGCTGTTGCTTCATGTCCGGCGGCGCGGTGAACGCCTTGATGCGCACGCGCGAGGCGGCCTCGTCGATCAGGTCGATGGCCTTGTCCGGCAGGCTGCGGTCGGAGATGTAGCGGTCGGACAGGTACACCGCGGCCACGATGGCCTCGTCGGTGATCTGCACGCGGTGGTGCGCCTCGTAGCGGTCGCGCAGGCCCTTTAATATCTCCACCGATTCCTCGCGGGTCGGCTCTCCCACGTTCACGGGCTGGAAGCGGCGCTCCAGCGCGGCGTCCTTCTCGATGTACTTGTGGTACTCGTTCAGCGTCGTCGCGCCGATGCACTGTAATTCACCCCTCGCCAGCGCGGGCTTGAGGATATTCGCCGCGTCGATGGAGCCCTCGGAGGCTCCCGCGCCGCAGATGGTGTGCAATTCGTCGATGAACAGGATCACGTTCCCGGCTTTTTTGAGCTCGCCCATCGCGTTTTTGAGGCGCTCCTCGAACTCGCCGCGATACTTTGCCCCCGCCAGCATGCTGGCCAGGTCCAGCGACACGAGGCGCTTGCCGCGCAGGATCTCCGGGATGTTGCCCTCGGTGATCAATTGCGCGAGGCCCTCCACGATGGCGGACTTGCCCACGCCCGGCTCGCCGATCAGCACCGGGTTGTTCTTGCGGCGGCGCGACAGGATCTGCACGATGCGCTCGATCTCCTGCGCGCGGCCCACGACCGGGTCCAGTTCGCCCGCCCGCGCCAGCGCGGTCAGGTCGTGCGAATACTGGTTCAGCGTCGGCGTGTCCGCCGCGCCAGCCTCCGGCGCCGCGGTCTCGTCGTCCGCGCCGGTGAGTATGCGCAGCAGCTCGTCCCGTGCCTTGGACAGGTCCATGCCCATCTTGATCAGCACGTGCGCGGCCACGCCCTCGCGTTCGCGCATCAGCGCCAGCAGGATGTGCTCGGTCGAGACGTAATTCTGCTTGAGCTCGCGGGCCTCGCGCACGCTCTGCTCCAGCACCTTCTTGGTGCGGGGCGTGTAGACCATTTGCTTGCCCTGCGCGTTGTCGTCGCCGCGGCCCAGGATCTGTATGATCTCGTTGCGCGCGGCCTCGAGCGTGATGCCCTGCAGGACCGGAACGGCCCCGCCGGGCTCCGTCAGCACGCCCAGCAGCAGGTGTTCGGTGCCCACGTAGGTGCGCCCCAGCTGGGCGGCCTCAGCCTGGGCGGCGATCAGCGCCCGCTGGCCGCGCTCGGTGAATTTCGCGAAATATGCCATTGGATTCCTCCGATTATTTACTCAGCCACCAGGTCCTGCAATTCCTCCCGCAGTATCTTCGCCCGCAAAATCTCCGATTCCCTCGGGCTGATCAGCTTGCCGGCGCGCACGCCCAGCGAGCCGGGCTGCACGTCCATCATCAGCGTGTCCAGCCCCGGCAGCGGCGCGTGCAGGTAGCCCATGCTGGCGGCGTAGCGGATGTCGGAATAGCGCCGCATGAACTCCTTGGCGGTCATCAGCCGCGCATACATCAATTCTCCCCAGGAGCGCATCAGCCTATCCTGCAATTGCAGCATGTCCTTCTTCTCGGCGTCCTCGCGCATCTTGCGCTCGTGCTCCACGATCTGGCCCGTGGCGGCGGAGAGCGCGCGGATCACGTCCTCCTCGCTGCGGCCCAGCGTAGCCTGGTTGGAAAGCTGGTAGAGATTCCCCTGCGCCTCGCTGCCCTCGCCGTAGAGCCCGCGGATCGTGAGCCCGAGCTTGGCGATGGTCTGCATCACCGCGCCCATCTGCCCGCCGCCGGAGATGGCCGGCAGGTGCAGTATCACGCTGGCGCGCATGCCGGTGCCGGTGTTGGCCGGGCACGCGGTCAGAAAGCCCCACTGGTGGTCAAAAGCGAACGGATAGCGCTTCTCCAATGCCTCGTCCAGCTTCAGCGCCATCTCTGCCGAGCGCTCCAGCTGCAAGCCGGGCAAAAGCCCCTGAAAGCGCACGTGGTCCTCCTCGTTGAGCATCACGGTGACGGTGCCCGCCGAGGACACCATCGCCGCCGAGCGGTTGACGAACTTCAGAAGGTCGTAGCTGATCAGGTGGTGCTCCACCAGGCGCGATCGCGCATCCTCCTCCAGTTCGCTCATGCGCAGCAGCGTGAACGCCGCGCCGTTTTCGGTCTTGAACACCGCGTCGGCGGTGCGCTCGATGACCTCCTCGGCGTATTCCGGCGTCAACTTCGGCGAAAAGGGCAGGTCCTCGTAGTTGCGGGAGAGCCGAACGCGGCTTGAGATCACGACGTCCTGATCCGGAGCGAGCACGTACTCATACATCGTCCTCATCCCCCTTCCCGTCTTCGCTCTCAAGGCGCTCCGGCGGCCGGACCTTGATGTCGGTCTCCTTGCGCTCCAGCTGGATGGTCAGCGCGCGGATGGTGTCGCGCAGCTTGGCCGCCTGCTCGTATTCCTCGTCGGCGATGGCCTTTTGCAGCTTCTGGCGCAACCGGTCGATGTTCATGCGGATGGACGTGCCGCTGTGCACGCCGCCGGGGACGCGCCCCGCGTGCTGGGTGTTGCCGTGCACGCGCTGCAAAAGCGCCGTCATCGGCGTCTTGAACGCCTGGTAGCAGGCCGCGCAGCCCAGCATGCCGCACTTCTGGAACTCGCCGTAGGTCATGCCGCACTGCTCGCAGACCAGTTCATCGTATTCCGCGTCCTGGCGCGCGCGCTCCTCGGCGCCGGTCCTGTTCTCCAGGATGCTGTTGAGGATGCCGGCCAGATTGGAAAAGTCGATCCCCGGGATCTGCTTCTGGTGGCGCGCCATGCAGGCCGGGCACAGGTTGCGCTCCACGCGATCGCCGTTGATGATCGTCATCAGGTGGAATTTCGCGGGTCGAACGCCGCAATCCTCACACATCATTGCGCTTGTCCTCCTCCAGATTCTTGAATACCTGCACCAGCATGTTCCTGAACACCGCCGCGCGCAGCACGTCCTTGGCGCTGATGGGCAGCGCCAGCGCGTTCCGCGAAACGGCGGAGCGCATGAGCGCGGCCTCGCGATTCGTGATCATCTTCCGCTCAAACAGGTTGGAGATGATCGCGTTGGCGGTCTCCTCGTCCACGGAATTGCCCACGCGGTTTAATAGCGCGTCCAGGAAGTTCGGCTCCCCGCGCGTCTGCATCCGCACGATGCGCACGTAGCCGCCGCCGCCCCGGCGGGATTCAATGATATAGCCGTGGTCCACTGAAAAGCGAGTGGCGAGCACGTAGTTGATCTGCGAGGGTGCGCAGCCGAAGTGCTGCGCCAATTCGTTGCGCCGCAGCTCCACGTGGGCGTCCTCAGTCATCAGGTCTTTGATGAAATGCTCGATGCTGTCGCTCAACTGTGCCATACAATCACCTTCTATTGACCATCTTTGACTATTATAGCGCATCGAGGCAAAAAATGCAAGAGGTATTTGATGTGAAAATGCGGTAGTCCGGGTTCTACTGGGCGCGGCCGAAGTCGCCCCGCTGTCATTCTGAGCGGAGACGCAGCCGAAGTCGGTCCGCTGTCATTCTGAGCGGAGGCGCAGCCGGAGTCGAAGAATCTTATCTCACCAGCAGCGCCACGGCCTGCGCCGAGATGCCCAAGCCCTCGCCCTCAAACCCGAGGCACTCCGTGGTGGTGGCCTTCACGTTCACACACTCCGGCGCGACGCCCAGCCCCCAGGCGATATTCTGCTTCATAGCATCCATGTAGCCCGCCAGCTTCGGCCGCTGGGCCACGATGGTCACGTCGGCGTTGCCAACGCGCCAGCCCGCAACGCGGACCTTCTCCATGACCACGGCCAACAACCGCATCGAATCCGCGCCCTTGTAGGCCGGGTCGGTATCCGGAAAGTGGCGGCCGATGTCGCCCTCGCCCAGCGCGCCCAGCAGCGCGTCCATCAGCGCGTGCACGGCCACGTCCGCGTCGGAGTGGCCGTCGAGGCCCTTCTCCCACGGGATCTCCACGCCGCAGAGCACCAGCCTGCGCCCCTCGACGAGGCGGTGCACGTCGTAGCCCTGCCCCACGCGCACGTCGGGCCGTGAACGGCGCTCCAGTACCTCAAAATCCGCACGGGTCGTCAACTTGATATTCGCCTCCGCTCCCGGCGCGCTCACGAGGCGCACGCCCGCGTAGTAGTGCTCGAACAGCATCGCGTCGTCGGTGACGGACAGGCCGTCCGCCCGCGCGCGCTCGTGCGCTTCGAGTATTTTATGGTAGTCAAAGGTCTGCGGCGTCTGCACGGCGCGCAACGAGGCCCGCTCCAGCGAAGTCACTTCCCCGCCCGGGCCGACCTGCTTGATCGTGTCCACCACCGGTGTCGAGATCACGCCGCTGCCGTACATGCGCGCCGATTCGAGCGTCGCCTCGATCACGTCCTGCGACACGAAGGGCCGCGCCGCGTCGTGGATGGCCACGATCCCGGCGTCCTCCGGCAGCGCCTTCAGGCCGTTGTAGACCGACGCCTGCCGCGTATCGCCGCCAAGGGCGATCTGCTTGACCAGCAGGAAGGGTCCTTCTGAAACCGCAAGCGCCTCGTAGGCCTGCATGTCGCTCTGGGAGAGCACGATCACCGCGCCGTCGAAGCGCCCGCAGGCCTCAAAGGCGTCCAGGCACCTCGCGAGCGCCGAGCGCCCGTCGACGGGCCAGAACACCTTGTTCTTCCCGAGGCCCGCGCGCTCGCCGCGACCGGCGGCCACGATCACCGCCCAGGCGCTCATGACCGTGCGCGGTACATGTCCGCCGCGTCCTGCTTCGCCGCGTGCTCGGCAATGGACAGGACCTCGTACTCGCTGTACTTGTCGCCGAAGCGGATGCCCAGCACGTCGCCCACTTTCACGTCGGTGCCGGGCTTGCCCTCCTTGCCGTTCACGGTGACATGGCCGGTGGAGCAGGCGTCGTTGGCGACGCTGCGGCGCTTGATGATGCGCGAGATCTTCAAAAACTTGTCCAGGCGAATGGACGTGGGCGCGACGCGCTCCACGGGCTTTTTCGCCTCCATGGCCTTATGGCTCATAATGCTATTCCTCCCTGTTTGCATATATCACAACAAGGCGCCCCCGAACGGAAGCGCCCTGTTGCTGGTGGATGTTCTGGATCAGAACTCGTCCTTGAAGCCCTTGCCGGCCTTGAAGGCGGGGGTCTTCTTGGCGGGGATCGTGATGGTCTCGCCAGTGGACGGCTTGCGGCCGATGCGCTCGGCGCGCTCCTTCACCTCAAAGGTGCCAAAGCCCATCAGCTGCACCTTGTCACCGGCCTTCAGGGCCTCGGTGATGGTCTCGGTGAAAGCGTTGAGGGCGGCCTCAGCCTGCTTCTTGCTCAGTTCGGACTTCTCAGCCATCTTGGCGATCAGAGTAGCCTTGTTCATGTGAAATACACCTCCAGATATTTTGGGCAAATTGAGCACAATAGATTTCTGCATATTGAGCACAATTATTTCAATAATTCGGGGCTTCCTGGCCCAATTCCTGCTTATTTTTGGAATTCAGCACAATTTTACCAAATCCCAATAAATTCTCAATGTTTCGGAGCTCAAAAGCCCGATTTCATCGCCCTTTTCGGCGATTTCGGCCTCGATTTTCGTGAAGCGCTCGATGAATCGGTTGACCGCGCCGCTCAGCGCGATCTCCGGGTCGATCTTTTTGAGCCGCGCCACGCCGCAGACACCCATCAGTACCTCCCCCAGCCAGGCTTCCACGTCCTGATCCGACGGGATGTTGGACAGCTTTTCGGCGCAACGCCTCGCGAGCGCCTCCGCGTCCTCGTCGCGCAGATCGGCCTCCGCGCTGCGCTTTAATACCTTCACGGCGCGCAGCGTCGCCGGGAGCGCGCGCGTCACGTCCCGCAGCGCCTGCGCGTGGGTGCTCTGCCCGCGCTCTGCCATCTTGTTTTTGCTCCACAGGTTAAGCACCTCGTCCGCGCTCTCGACGTGGTCGCTTCCGAAGATGTGGGTGTGTCGAGAGATCATCTTCTCGCATATCGCGGTCGTCACATCCGAAATGTCGAACTCGCCGTGCCGCCGCGCGATCTCCGCGTGGATGGCCACCTGCAACAGCACATCGCCCAGCTCGTCGTACAGGTGATCCATGTCGCCCTCGTCGATGGCGTCGATCACCTCGTAGGCCTCCTCCAGCATGCAGGTGCGCAGCGATTCGTGCGTCTGGGCGCGGTCCCACGGGCAGCCGCCGGGGCCGCAGAGCCTGCGCATGATCTCGTTCAGGTGTTCGAAGTCGTAGCGCTCCAGCGCCGTGATCTCCCGCCGCGCGGGGATCAGCGCGCAGGTCATGTGGTCGTAGCGCTCCGCGCGGTCCAGCTCGAAAAGCGGCAGCTTTTTGGGCGCTTCCCCGCCGTTCATGAGATAGATCCCGGTCTCCTCCGGGTAGACCGCCATCAGCCTGAGCTTCACCTCGCAGGCCAGCTCGCGGCTCTCCAATTCGCGCACGAGGCAGTTCTCGCGCGCCGTCAGGTGGAATTCTTCCCAGTCGGAGGCTTCCACTGAGCGCGTCTCGCCCGACGCATACGAAAGCAGCGCGCCCTCCGAGGGCGGCCCCGCGATCACGCGCGCATCCTCCCCGGCGGCTTCGACCACCAGCGGCACACTCCGGTCGCGCACGTCCGCGACGGCGTAGACGATCTCGCTTGCCTTCGCCGCGTCGAGCACCGCGTCCGCCGCGGCCCTGGCATGCGCGTCGAAGTCCTCGCAGGCGTCGTAGAGCGCGTCCAGCGTCTCATAGGAAATCCTTTGCTCGTCCAGCCACGCCGCGCAGCCGCAGCGCCCCGTGTGCAGGATTATCCGCGCGCCTCTTCTGAGCGCCTCAATCGCGTCCAGCGTCAGCTGACCGGCCAGCCAGCCCGTGCCGACAATCGTAATCACGCCCGCATGCGCCTCCCTTTCCTGTTCGTGTCCGGGAGGTATTATAGCACAATTGGCGCGGCTCTGGCAAGGGCGTCACTGCTCCATCTGGCGTCCGATGATGTTCGCGGTGGTCTCGGCCACCTTCTGGTCCACGTTGGTCATCTGAAGCCCCGATTCCCGGCTCAGCAGGATCAGCCCGCCCACGATCTCCCCGTCGGCGAGGATCGGCGCGACGATCTGCGCGGAGTAGACCTCGGGCCGGTCGTCGGCGGTGACGGGGATCATCTTTTGCCCCGACGACAGGTTCGCCATCATCAGCTGCCGACCCTGCAGGATGTGGTCGGCCTCCGGGCTCAGCGCCTTTTCCACGTACTCGCGCTTCGCCGCGCCGGAGCTGGAAACGATGGCGTCGCGGTCGCTGATCAGCGCCACGTGGCCCAGCGTGCGGTAGAGGGAGTCGGTGTAGTCCTTCGCGATCGAGGCGATCTCCCCGATCGGCGAGTATTTCTTCAAAACCACTTCGCCGTCGTGGTCGGTGAATATCTCCAGCGGGTCGCCCTCGCGTATGCGCAGCGTCCGCCGGATCTCCTTTGGAATGACGACGCGCCCCAGCTCGTCGATTCTCCTGACAATGCCCGTTGCTCTCATAAAAACGCCTCCATGTGCTCAAACTGGCTGAAAGGCACGCTTTCAGCGGCGCAGACTTCACGTTGTGCGCGTAGTTTGCGCGAATCGTGGCGTTTTATGCGCGTCAGACGGTTTGAACGCCCGGGACGCGGCGAAGCGCGAAACGGTGGTTTACAATATCGGGCTTTCCCTGTATAATGTTGCCAGCGCCGCATAGGCTTGACGTATGCGCGGAAGAATATATTGAAAGCGGCACGGCCGCACGGGAGGAGACGCCATGAGGATTCGATTCAACGAGGACCAGGAGGTCGTGAACACCATCAAGGAGGGCCTGAAGCGCACCGGGGGTTACTGCCCCTGTCGGCTGGCGCGCACGCCCGAGAACAAGTGCATGTGCAAGGAGTTCCGCGACCAGATCGCCGATCCGGACTTCGAGGGCTACTGCCACTGCATGCTGTATTACAAGGAGAAGTAAAAAACGGCTGCCGTCAAAATGACGGCAGCCGTTTTACACCGTACTTACTTCCCCGAGGTCAGGTCGAAGTTCTCGAGGCTGTAGACCGGGTTCAGCGCATCGATCCAGGACTGGAGCTCGGTGTTGAAGTGCTCGGACTTCATGTCGTCGAGGGTGTCCTCGTAAAGCGCATCGTGGATGTCCTCCAGCGGCACCGCGCCGGGGGTCGCGTCGCTCTCGTAGCGGATGATGTGCACGCCGCTGGTGGAGATCACCGGCGTCTGGGTTACGTCACCCACGTTTTCCAGCGCCATCGCGGCGGCGGTGAAGTTCTTGTCCCAGTTGGTGGACGCGCTGCTGACGTAGTAGCCGCGGGTCTTGGTGGGCTCGTTCTTCATGCCGGGGTCCTCGCCGTACTGTTCGATCAGCGCGGCAAATGTCCTTCACGGACGCCAGGCAGTCGGCCTCGGCCTTCTCGGCGTCGGCGCGCAGCGTCTCGAGATTCGCCTCGGCGGCGTCGATGTCGGCCTGGATGGCCTCGGCGGTGCGGGGCTCTTCGGTGGGCTCGGCCGCTTCGGCGGTTTCGGCGGCATCCTCGGAAGTCTCTGCGTCCTTGTCGTTCAGGGCGTCCAGCTCGCTGCGCAGGCTCTCCAGGTCGCTCTCGGCGCTGGTGACGGCGCTGCGGGCGTCGGTGACGGCATTGAGAACTTCCTCCTCGGGCTTGACGAGGATGTGCTTCACGGTGCGATAGCCCTCGGGGATCCAGCAGACGACGCTGCTGTCGGAGGTCATGGCGCTCTCAAAGCTGCCGGCGGAGGCGGAGTAGGTCTCCTCGTCGCTGGCGACCTTCTCGTCGTAGGCGGCCTTCAGCTGCTCGTCGGTCACCTCGGCGATCTCGTGCGGGTGTAGCCCATCGAGTAGATGTTGTACTCGGTCTGCTTCGCCTTCACCTCGTCGGTCTTGCCGTCGGCCTTCGGCAGCAGCGCGTCGTAGACCTCCTTGTAGTGCTCGTCGGTCTCGCTCTCGATCTCGGCCAGCTTCTCGTCGTCCAGCTTGATGCCGCGGCTCTCCAGCTGTTTGGCGATGGCCACGCTCTGCACGGCGTCCTCCACGACGGTCTTCTTCATGTCCTCGACCACGTCGGCGGTCATGTTCATGCCGTACATGGCGTACATCTGGCTCATGTAGGAGTACTGGGAATTGAAGTTGCCCATCACGTCCTCCTGCGTGATCTCGCCGCCGTCATAGGTGGCCAACACGCCGGAATACTGCTTCTTGAGGGCCGCGAGGTCCTCGTCCAGCTGCATGATCGGGTCCACTTCCACCAGGTTGCAGCCGGTGAGCACCAGCGTCAGTGCGATCAGGATGCCTGCCAGGCGCAAAAGCGCGTGTCTCATAACAAATCTTCCTCTCCGTATCGGGCGTTTGCGCCCAAAAATAAAAACTCACTCATATATTATACACATTTCGCGATTTTGCGCAAGGTCTTTTGGCAATTCTCCGCCGCGTAAAAAGTCCGTTATCGCCGTTTTGAGCGCGTTTTCACAAATTGTATACAATTCCGGCCCCGTTTCGGCGGGCATTTCCAGCGCCGCGACGCGGCTGTGCGCCCCCAGTCCCAGCCAAACCAGCTTCCGCCCCGCACGGCTGTTCCCGGCCTCGATGATCAGCACATCCGATACGCACAGCGACAGGTTTTGCCGCGCGAACAGCGCGATCCGATTGAAGGACCGCGCGAGGGACCCGCGTCCGCGAAGCCTGCCCGTCTGCGGCGCGATGAGCGCCAGCCGCTCCACCGGCAATTGCTCCGCCAGCGCCAGCGCCGCCATGCAGCCCGGGCCCCGCGCGAGGATCGCCGCCGCGCCGCAGTCCGAGCGCGCGCGCTGCAGGAGCGTCTGCATCTCCTCGAAGGCGCGCTCCCCCGCCCGCCAGTCGAACGGGTAACCGGCGAGGCCCGGGGCGAAAGAAAGTCCGGAAAGGCGATTCTCTCCGGACGTGGGATCGTCGATTGCAACGCAGCCGACGATATCTGTGTGTTTTTCAAGCATTCAGGCACCGCCCTTCGACCGGGCGTCTGTGCCCGGTCAGCGTCGATTCATTTTGGCGAGCGTCTCGTCCTTCACGACCACCAGCAACACGTCGTCCTCGCGGAGCACGGTATCCGGCAGGGGCATGGCGTTTAATACGTCGCCGGTGCGGATGGCCACCACGTTGATGCCCAGCTTGCTGCGCATCGCCAGCTCCATCAGCGACTTGCCCAGCCACTCCGGCCGCGGGCGGATCTCCGCCATGGAGTACTCGGAGGACAGCTCGAGGAAGTCGATGATGTCGCCCGATACAAGGTTATGCGCCATGCGACGGCCCATGTCACGCTCCGGGAACAAAACCTGGTCCGCGCCAAGCTTTTCCAGCATCCGCCCGTGGAACTCGTCCTGCGCCTTGGCGAGCACGCGCTTGCAGCCCAGTTCCTTCAGCGACATCACGATCGTGCCGCTGGCGCGGATGTCCGAGCCCATCGTGACGAAGGCCACGTCGAAGTCCGGGATGCCCAGCGCCGACAGCGCGTCGCGGTCCATCGCGTCCATCTGTACGGTGTGGGTCAGCACGTCGCGCAGGCCCTCCACCACGTCCATGCGCTTGTCCACGCCGAGCACCTCGTAGCCGTCCTGGCAGAGCGTCTCGGCGATGGCGGTGCCGAAGCGGCCCAGTCCGACGACGATGAATTGCTTGTTCTTTTTCTTGGCCATATTGTAACCTCCGGATGGATGGTAGTTTGCGTTTAACCGATCATCACGCGGTCCTCGGGATAGCGCAGAAGCTCCTTGGCGCGGTTCTGGCGGTTCATAAACAGCAGCGCCATGGTCAGCGGGCCGATGCGCCCGATGTACATCGTGATCATGATCAGCACCCGCGCCAGCGGCACCAGGTTCGACGAGCCGATGGCGGAGATGCCCACCGTGCCGACGGCGGACACGCACTCGTAGTACAGGTCCAGGAACGCCGCCCCGGGCTGGAGCACCGACAGCGCGCACACGTCCACGAACGCCACGGCGATGGCGATGAATGTGATGGCCACCGTCCGCTGGATCAGCGCCCGGTCGATGCGGCGCTCGAACACCACGATGCTGCTCTCGCCACGCGCCACCATGCGCACCGTCAATACCAGGATCGCCAGCGTCGTCACCTTGATGCCGCCGCCGGTGGACGCCGGGGCCGCGCCGATCAGCATCAGAAAGCCGCCGATCAGCTTCGTGCAGTCGTGAAGGGCCGCCTGGTCGATCGTGTTGAAGCCCGCCGTGCGCAGCGTCATCGACTGGAACAGCGCCGCCAGCAGCTTGTCCTTCACGCTCAGCGGGCCGAGCGTGCCGGGGTTGTTCCACTCCAACAGCAGCACGATCACCATGCCGCCGAGCAGCAGCGAGAAGTACGTGACCAGCACCAGCTTCGTGTGCAGCCTGAGCCGCTGGAAGTTGCGCTTTTTCAGGATGTCGTTCAGCGCGCCGAAGCCGAGGCCGCCGATCACCACCAGGCCCACCGCCGTCAGGTTCATCAGGACGTCGCCGGTGTAGCCCGTCAGGCTGCGCCCGCCGCCGAACAGGTCAAAGCCGGCGTTGCAGAAGGCCGAAACCGAGTGAAACAGTGCAAAAAACGCGCCCTTTTTGAAGCCATAGGTCGGGATCAGGCGGATCGTGAACAGCGCCGCGCCCATCAGCTCCACCGTGAATGCGCTGCGCGCCACCCACGAGATCAGCGACACGACGCCGCCCATGTCGTCCTCGTTCATCGAGTCCTGCATGATCATGCGCTCGCGCATCGATATGCTGTGGCCCATCGCCCGGAAGATCAGCGTGGCGAAGGTCATGAAGCCCAGGCCGCCGATCTGGATCAGCACCAGCAGCACCACGTGGCCGAACGTGGAGTAGACCGTGCCGGTGTCGACCACCACCAGGCCTGTGACGCACACGGCGGAGGTGGCGGTGAACAGCGTGTCAAACCACGGCACGGCCACGCCCGTGGCCGAAGCGACGGGCAGCGCCAGCAGCGCGCTGCCCAGCAGTATGATGGCCAGGAAGCCCAGCGCGATCATCGGCAGGGCGCTGAAGCCGGAGCGCCGGTACAGCCGCTGCACCATGGCCTGTATGAACCTGTGCCGGTTCTTTTTATGCCTCTCCCCGACTAAGAGGGGTCCCTTCCAGTTAGAAAGCACGCTAAATCCTCTCGATCTTCACCATATCCAGGAAGGCCTTGTACATCGTCTTGTCGATGCCCTTGTAGCCCTCGGTCATGCATCGGGCGCTGGCGCAGGCCACGCCCATGCGGAAAGCCTCCTCCAGGTCGTTGTCGGCCATGAACCCGGCCGAGAGGCCAGCCACCATGGCGTCCCCCGCCCCGACGGTGCCCTTCACCTCGATGTTCATGCGCGGCGCGTAGAGGGTCTTTGTGCCGTCGGTGATCAGCGCGCCCTCCGCGCCCAGCGACACCGCCGTCACCTCGACGCCCATGTCGATGTACTTCAGGGCGGCCTTTTCGATGTCCTTGAGGCTCGTCAGCGTGTCGCCGGTCATGCTCTCCAACTCGTAGCGGTTCGGCTTGATCATGAAGGGCCGGGCCTCGAGGCCGTACTTGAGCCGCTCGCCGTCGGCGTCCAACACGCAGCGGCAGCCGAGGCCGTCCACGGCGCGGATGAGCGTGCGGTAGAAGTCCTGCGGGCATCCGGGCGGCAGCGAGCCGGAGAGGATCAGGTAGTCGCTGGTGTCGGCGTGGCGCGCCACCAGCTCCACCATCTCGCCCAGCTTCTCCTCGTCGATGGGATGGCCGGACTCGTTCAGCTCCGTGACGACGCCGGCCGTGCGGTCGAACACCTTGATGTTCGTGCGGACGCAGCCCTCGCACCAGATGAACTCGTAGGCGGTGGAATTGAGCATCAGCCGCTTTTCAAACAGCGGGGCGCTGTCGCGGTACATGAAGCCGACGCACTCGGCGTCCAGCCCCAGGCTGGACACGGTCAGCGCCACGTTGATGCCCTTGCCCGCGGCGTTGTCGCCCCGGGAGAGGATGCGGTTCAGCCCGCCCGGGGTGAACTTCTCCACCGCCAGCGTGCGGTCGATGCTGGGATTCAATGATACGGCAGTAATCATGGCTTGCTCCTGATAGGGTTGTCATTCTTCGCCCGGATGCTCCGGCGGTGCGCTCGTTTCGCGTTCGGCCTCGCGCGCTTCCTCCTCTTCCCTGGCTTCCTCCTCCACGTGGCGGATGAAGCCGCCGATGTAGTGGGAAAGCGTGGCGCCCACGATCAGGCACACGGCGCCCAGCGCCAGCAGCGCGATCAGCAGAATCTTCTGCGTGCCCGTCATGCCATCGCCTCGCGATACAGGGAGAGTGGGATCAACCGGTGTATGGTATAGTATATCACAATCTTGTCAAAATTCAAGTGGGATTGCATGAGGTTGGCGAATATAAAAGATCCTTCGACTACGCTGACGCTTCGCTCAGGATGACAACCGTTTCGCCTTTTTGTCATCCTGAGCGGAGCCGCGCAAGCGGCGTAGTCGTGCTTCAGGCCTGCGAAGCAAAGGATCTTACGACCGTTTCAGTTATCCGCCCGGTTATACCCGTTCTTCATGTGCTCGCTGGCGTCCAGCAGCACCTTGTTGAGCGTGGAAATGGTCTGCTCCTTCGCCATTGCGCACAGCTTTTCGTTGGCCTCCTCCGTCAGCGAGAAATCGCCCGACTCCGCCATCTTCCGGTCGTACTCCCGCAGCAGCTGGCGGCCCTTCGTGAACACGGCGCTCTGGTAGCGCTCGATGTTCTGGATGCTGGTGGCGTAGTTGTGGTCGGCCAGCGCGGCGATCAGCCGACTGCCCCAGTAGAAGTTCTCGGTGGAGGTGTCCAGCGTCACGTCCGACAGGTATCTGGGCATGCGCGACGCGTTCGCGTACACGGGCAGCATCGCGTCGAACGTCGTGGAGCCAAAGCAGATCCACTCGATGCCGCGGATGGGCTCCGGCACGTCCTCGCGGATCTGGCAGATCGCCGTGACGCCCGTGCGGTTGATGCCGATGGAGCGGTACATGCCCCGCTTGCCGGTGTCCTGGCTGGAATAGGGGTTGTAGGGCGTGCCCTGGTAGTGGCCGGAGAGCAGGTACTTCACGTCCTCGGCCGCCACCTTGCGCTCCGGCACGAGCATCCACGGGATGTCGTCGCTCTCGGGAGTGAACTCGGCGTCCGGGCCGTCCCAGCGGTGGGCGCGCGGCGCGAGGAATCGCCCCATGAACCAGGCGCGGGGCGTGTTGTAGATGTGGTCCATGTCGGTGTGGGAGCCGAACACGTCGCGGGGGTTGAAAATGCCGCCCTGGTTGAGGTCGAGGTGGTTCTCGGCGATGAATTCCCGCAGGTCGGCGGAGCACAGATGCGCCCTCTTTTTGCCGAAGGCGTCGTCCAGGTCGAAGGCGTCCATGCCGAACTGGTTGGGGGCGATCACCACGGCGTCGTCCGGCACCCGGCACGCCATCCAGTGGTGCCCGCCGATGGTCTCCAGCCACCAGACCTCGTCTTTGTCGTTGAAGGCGATGCCGTTGGACTCATAGGTGCCGTACTGCTCCAGCAGCGCGCCCAGGCGCTCCACGCCCTCGCGGGCCGAGCGGATGTAGGGCAACACGAGCACGACGATGTCCTCCTCGCCGATGCCGCCGGGCACGTCCTTCTCCCCGCGCTTTTTTGCCTTGCGATACTCCACCAGCGGGTCCGCAGCCAGCACGCGCGGGTTCGATGTGATGGTCTCGGTGGCGGTCATGCCCACGTTCGCGGCATTGATGCCCGTGGCGGCCCAGATGCCGTTCTTCTTGTCCACGCTGGGGCAGGCGGTGTAGCGGATGGGGTCGTCGGGCAGCTCGATCTCCACGTGGGAGATGACGCTCTTGTACTTCCTCGGCTGGCGCTTCGGCTCCACCACGACGAGCTTCTTCACGTCGAAGTGGCCGTCGTCGGTGCGGGCGATCATCGTGGAACGGTCGTTGCTGGCGCTCTTGCCAACCAGTATGGTGGTGCAGGACATGGCGGGTCCCTCCTTGTGTTGTTCGCTGCTGGTATTGTACACCAACTGCCGGAGGATGACAAGAGACAGATTGCGCACATACCAAAAGCCTTCCCCTCTGGGGAAGGTGGCACGGCGAAGCCGTGACGGAAGAGGTCTTGGCGGATGGCTTTGCGCCTCAGCCGCATCAGAGGCGTGAACCCTATGTACAAAGACCTCTTCCGCCCCCTGCGGGGGCACCTTCCCCAAAGGGGAAGGCTTTTGGAAAAGTGAATTTCAGCTCGTATGCTTCCTCCCGGCGGGCTCGAACACGTAGCGGTTCTCCCCCAGCACGTAGCTCGGGGCCGGGGCGGGCTCGGCGTCGGCGGCCTCCAGCGTGAAGCAGGAAACCTCGTAGGCGTTGCGCGACAGGTATTCCCCGCTCTCCAGCAGCTTCTGGTACTCGCGCGACTGCAGCCGCCCCGTCAGGCGCACGCGATCGCCCACGCCGAAGCGCGAGGCGTACTGGGCGTTGCGCCCCCAGGCGATGCAGGGGATGTAGTCGCTCTTGCCGAACGCGCGGTTCACGGCCAGCATCATATCGCAGATCTCGCGTCCAAAGGGCGTCGAGCGATAGACCGGCGGCTTGCACAGCGCTCCGGTCAGCGACACCCGGTTCAGCGTCTCGTTGTCCGGCGAGGGCGCGATGCTCTGCGCGAACAGTGTGACCATCAGCCGCCCCGCGCCCTCCACCACCTTGTTGTAGGAGCGCACCTGCCCCGTCAGCATCAGCTGCGAGTCCTCCTGCGGTAAAAGGCCCATCAGCTTGCCGGGGATGGTCACCGGCAGGCGATCCACCGCGCCCGAGAGGCGCTTGACCAGCAGCGTGCCCGTGTAGAAGGGCTCGTTCATCACCTCGTGGCTCAGCTCCAGGCCGCCCTCCAAGCGGCCCACCGCGACGATTCGATTGCTTGGATTTTCCATCGTATCCCTCCGGTTTGATGTATTTTTCTCCATAAATATATGCGCATGGGCGGGGCGTCATGCCCGGGCGTGGGCAAATTCCCGCCCTTCGTAAAGCGAAGCAAAAAGAACATATGTTCGTTTTACAGCTTCATTATACCACCTTTCGCAAAAAAAGCAATCGAACACGGTGTGAAATAAAATGAACCGCACGAATCGTTAAAAGAATATTTGCCTGTTTGAACAATGTGTGCTATAATGGAAGAAGCAGATTAAACACGCGGGAGGTGCTGTTTGTGAACAACGCCAACAAACAGACGCAATACAAGATACTGTCCATCGATCCCTGGCTGCAGCCCTACTACACGGACATCGCCCTGCGCATGGAGCGCCACGCGAACACACGCAAGGCCCTGCTGGGCGACATGGCCGATCTTCCCTCCTTCGCCAACGGCTACCTCTACTACGGCATCAACCGCACCGAGACGGGCTGGGTCTACCGCGAGTGGGCCCCGGGCGCGGACGCGCTGCACCTGATCGGCGATTTCAACGACTGGAACCGGACCTCCCATCCCCTCACCCGCCTGCCGGACGGCACGTGGGAGATCTACCTGGACGGCGAGGACGCGCTGAAGCACAAGCAGCTGATCAAGGTGCAGGTCACCAAGGACGGCCACACCTCCGACCACATCCCCGCTTACATCCGCCGCGCCGTGCAGGATGATGAGACCAAGATGTTCAACGGCCAGGTGTGGGCTCCGCCGCGCCCCTTCCCGTGGACGGACGGCGGCTACGGCAAGCGCAAGGTCGCGCCGCCCTACATCTACGAGGCCCACATCGGCATGGCCCAGGAGAAGGAGGGCGTGGGCTCCTACCGCGAGTTCGCCGACTTCAACCTCGAATACATCCACGACCTGGGCTACAACACCATCCAGCTCATGGCCATCCAGGAGCACCCCTACTACGGCTCCTTCGGCTACCAGGTGAGCAACTTCTTCGCGGCCTCGTCCCGCTTCGGCGAGCCCGAGGACCTCAAATACCTGATCAACAAGGCGCACGAGCTGGGCATGTACGTGCTTCTGGACGTTGTCCACTCCCACGCCTGCGCCAACGCCGACGAGGGCCTCAACGGCTTTGACGGCACCGACACGCAGTACTTCCTGCCAGGCGATCGCGGCTGGCATCCCGCGTGGCAAACGCGCCTGTTCGATTACGGCAAGTACGAGGTGCTGCATTTCCTGCTGTCCAACCTGAAGTTCTGGCTGGAGGAGTATCACTTCGACGGCTTCCGCTTCGACGGCGTCACCAGCATGATCTACCAGGACCACGGCCTGGGCTCCAACTTCACCGACTACTCGCAGTACTTCGGCCTGAACACGAACGTGGACGCGCTGACGTATCTGCAGCTGGCGAACGAGCTGATCCACGCCGTCAATCCCTTCGCGCTGACGATCTGCGAGGAGATGAGCGGCATGCCCGGCATGTGCATCCCGATCCGCTCCGGCGGCATCGGCTTCGACTATCGCCTGTCCATGGGCGTGCCGGATTTCTGGATCAAGCTGCTCAAGGAGTTCTCCGACGATCAGTGGGACATGTTCAAGATGTGGTATGAACTGACCACGCGCCGCCCGCAGGAGAAGAACGTGGGCTACTGCGAATCGCACGACCAGGCGCTGGTGGGCGACAAGACGCTGATGTTCTGGCTGGCGGACGCCGAGATGTACACCGGCATGAACAAGAGCTACCACTCCATCATCATCGACCGCGCCGTGGCGCTGCACAAGATGATCCGCTTCATCACGCTGGCGCTGGGCAGCGACGGCTACCTCAACTTCATGGGCAACGAGTTCGGCCATCCCGAATGGATCGACTTCCCGCGAGAGGGCAACGGCTGGAGCTACAAGTACGCCCGCCGCCAGTGGTCGCTGGTGCAGAACAGCATGCTCAAGTACGAGTGGCTGGCGAACTTCGACAAGGCCATGCTGAAGTTCAGCCGCAAGTATCGCGTGCTGAACAAGACGGACACCGTGAACCTGTGGATCGACCAGCCCGGCAAGATCATTGCGTTCTCCAAGGGCGGCCTGGTGTACGTGTTCAACTTCCACCCGACCTACTCGCCCACCGACTTCTTCCTGCCGACGCACTCCGTGGGCGAGGGCAAGTACAAGGTGATCTTCTCCACCGACGACATCGACTTCGGCGGCATGGACCGCACCAGCAAGGACTACGTGTACTACACGAAGTTCGTCGAGGGCCGCGGCACCGGCTTCGAGATCTACATCCCCTGCCGCACCGCGATCGTGTTCCAGAAGATCGATTGAGGCTTGGTCGGGCACAGGTCGCACAGCTTGCCGCCCTCCTTGCGGAGTTCGTACTTCGGATGCTCCGGGTCGATGACGATCACGGGCACCGGGTTGGTGGTGTGCGCGGTGAACGGGCCGCCGTGTACCTTGTCGATCATCTGGTCGCAGTTGCCGTGGTCGGCGGTGATGACGATCTTGCCGTTGTGCCTGAGCAGCGCCTCGACGACTTTGCCGACGCACTCG
>CADAQZ010000009.1 GCA_902790175.1 uncultured Eubacteriales bacterium
GCGGACGTGGACGTGAAGATCAAGTGGGTGAACGACCTGTACATCAACGACAAGAAGGCCTGCGGCATCCTCTGCGAGGCCAGCGTGGACTTTGAAAGCGGCGGACTGGAGTACGCGGTGCTGGGCATCGGCGTGAACGTGGCCGCGATGGACTTCCCGCCGGAGCTTTCGGACATCGCCACGTCGATCGAGAACGAGTGCGGCGCGCCGGTGTCCCGGAGCCGCCTGATTGCCGAGATCTGCAACCAGCTGGAGGCGCTCTACGACCAGCTTCCCACCAGCGCGTTCATGGCCGAGAGTCGCGCGCGCTCGAACGTGATCGGGCGGGACGTGACGGTGATCCGCGGCCAGGAGCGCTTCGAGGCGCGGGCGCTGGACATCGACGACGCGGGGCGGCTGGTGATTCGCACCGAGAATGGCGTCTCCCACGTCGGCAGCGGGGAGATCAGCTTGAAACTGAAGTGAGGATTCGCAAATGAAAACGAAGGATATGACGCTCGTCGCGGTGATGGCGGCGCTGATCTGCGTGGCGGGGCCGCTGACGGTCGCCGTCGGGCCGATCCCGCTGTCGCTGTGCAGCTTTGCGGTATACCTGGCCGGGGCGGTGCTCGGAGTAAAGCGCGGCGCGCTGGCCGTGGCGCTGTACCTGCTGATCGGCGCGATCGGCGTGCCGGTGTTCTCCGGCTTTTCCGGGGGCTTGCAGAAGCTGGTGGGCGTCACCGGCGGCTACCTGGCGGGCTACCTCGCCTGCGCGGCGCTGACCGGGCTGGGCGCTTCAGACGGACCGAAGTGGCGCCTTCCGGCGTTCATGCTGCTGGGCACTGCCGCGCTCTACGCCGTCGGCACGGCCTGGTTCATGATCCAGACGAAAAACCCGCTGGGCGCGGCGCTGGGCATGTGCGTGATCCCGTTCCTGCCCGGCGACGCGGCGAAGATCGTCGCCGCGACGCTGATCGCCCCGCCGATCCGACGGGCGGTGGATAAATAAAAAGGGCCAGATTGCGAGGCGTCCCTTGCAGGACGCCTCGCAATGACACTGTCGCGATGGTTGAGTCATCCGCCGTAGGGACGCCATACTTGGCGTCCGCGGGCGGCAATTATGCCGCCCCTACGGTTCTGATTGCGGCCAGTGAGTTGTTTTGAGACAGCTCCTTTTGACAGGCAACATTTTACAGTACATACAGCAGTATGCACAGGAAGTGCAGCAGGCTCCCGATCACCACAAACACGTGAAATGCCGAGTGGGCGTAGCGGCGCTTGCGGCCGATGGCGTAGAGCACCGCGCCGATCGTGTAGGCCACGCCGCCCCAGAGCAAGAGCCAGAAGCCGCCCTCGCCGATCAGCTGCCGCACCAGCGAAATGCGCACCACGATGCACCAGCCCATCAGCAGGTAGCAGGCCTGCGAGATCCTGTCGAACTTCTTGAGGTCCACGGCGTTGAGCGCGATGCCCGCCGCCGCCAGCGCCCAGATCACGCCGAAGATCGTCCAGCCGAGCGCGGGGCTGTGGGCGCGCAGCGTGCACAGCGCGATGGGGGTGTAGGTACCCGCGATCAGCGCGAAGATGCTGCAGTGGTCCAAGACCTGCATCACGCGCTTTCCAAAAAGCCGCGGGCTCAGGCCGTGGTAGACGCTGGAGATGCTGTAGAGGGCCAGCATGGTCAGCGCGTACACGATGCCACTGACCACGGCCCAGGCGCTGTGGTGGCGAACCCCGACGATGGGGCAGAGCACCAGCGCGAGGATACCCAGCGCGCCGCCCACGATGTGCGTGACCATGTTGGTGATCTCTTCGCCGCGGGTGTAGTCGGGCAGCTTGCGCTGGGCCAGAGGTGTGCGTTTCATATCGGTCTCCTTTGAGGAAAGAATTGGAAATCATTAAATCTGGTATTGAATACTATATTACACCATGGCGGGGAAAATGTCAATAGGAATCATGACCACCGGCTTAGCCGGTGGTCATGATTCTATACTTTCTTTCCTCAGGTCTTCCGCATGTCGTCGGGGAGCGTGGTGGGCGCGGGCGTTTGGGGGCGGTCCGTCTCGCCGCCGATCGTGAACGAGAACGGCGTCTCGTCGATCTCAAGCGTGTCCTCAGCCTCGCCGGTGGCCATGTCCAGCGCGATCAGCGTGGCGCTGAGGCTGCCGGAGAAGGTGGTCGCGCCGCCCATGGTCTGGATGTCGTCGATCGCGATGGAGAAGGTCGAATCTTCCGGGTACACCGAGCCGTTCATCTGGCTGGAGAAGTAGTAAAGCTCCTGCTCCGCCTTCAGGTCGGACACGATCAGCACCACGCTGCTCTCCTCGCCGGTCAGCGCAGAGTAGTCCGGGGTGATCACCATGCCGGAAGCGGCGGTGTCCGGGAAGATCATGTACAGCTCGTAGAGCTTTGAGCCGTCGTCCAGGTAGCGGTAGAACGAGGCCTGCACCATGCCGTCCTCGATGGAGGAATACTGCGAGGAGGCGTCGAAGTCCAGCGTCACCTTCTCGCCCTTGATGTCGAGCTCGATGGACGAGCCGGAGTCGTGGTCGCGCGGGGCCTGCTCGTCGGCGTCACCGTCCACCTCGATCACGATCCTGTCCGGCAGGTCTGTGGCGTCGCCTCCCGGCAGCGTCGGCAGGGGCCGCTCCGTCTCCGCCAGCGCGGGCAATAAACATATCAGCGCCGCCATCGTCAGCGCAATCAGCTTCTTCATGGTCTGCTCCTTTTAGCGCGTGCGCGCCTGTGTTGATGTGCCTATTCTACCGCCGCGGGCCGCGATTGTCAAGGCGCACGCATGCGTGCAAAAACCACGGCTTCCATTTTACGTTGAAAAGTGGTATAATGGCCGAGGATTTTCGTAAGTTGCATAAAAGATGCATCGATCATTCCGAAATCTTGCCGGCAAAAAAACAAAAGCCTCGAAAACGCTGTGTTTTCACGGCTTTTGAAATGGTGACCCATTGGAGATTCGAACTCCAGACACCCTGATTAAAAGTCAGGTGCTCTACCGACTGAGCTAATGGGTCGCATTGGCTGGGGCGGCAGGGGTCGAACCTGCGAATGCGGGAGTCAAAGTCCCGTGCCTTACCGCTTGGCTACGCCCCATTGCACGCGCCTGCGCCGATTCAATGGGAATCACCGCTGTGTCGGATAATGATTGTCGACGTGTTCCAACGGAACCCGCCGACCTGGAAAACGATCTGTCTTCCCAATCATGTCCGGTTGAAGTGGGGTGGGTAGTGGGGCTCGAACCCACGACCTCCAGGGCCACAACCTGGCACTCTGACCAACTGAGCTATACCCACCATAAACCTGGCGCGCCAGAAGGGATTCGAACCCCTGACCCACGGCTTAGAAGGCCGTTGCTCTATCCGACTGAGCTACTGGCGCATCCTTCGGCGCGAGCGGAGAACTTGTCCCGCCGACATTTGTATATTATAGCATTGTTTGCCGATTTTGTCTATAGATCGGCGGAAATAAACCAACATTTTACCTTGCGCGGGGCGCGATTTAAGGAGCGAAAGGAGGCGCGAAGCCGTGAAGAAGCGGGCGTGGATGGCGCTGGCCCTGGCGGGCATGCTGCTGGGCGCGGCGCGCGCCGAGGGGCCGCTGTGCGTGGCGACGGACGCCTTCACGGGCCTCGTCACGGAGATGGGCGAAGCGCTCCTCACCGGCGTAGAGGACGTGTTCTGCGTGCGCGAGGGCGCGCTCTACGCGGCAGGGAGCCGCGGCGCGTACCGCCTCTATGACGCAAATGGCGCAATGCTAGGGGATGCGGAATTCGCGATGATCGCCGACTCGGGCGACTGCCTGATCTTTCGGCAGGGCAGCCTCTACGGCGCGATGGATATGCATGGAAGCGTGACGCTGCCCGCGGCGTGGACGCAGCTGGCCTGGGACGGCGCGGGCGGCTTCCTGGCACTGGAGACCGACCCGTTCGACGAGAGCCCGGACGCGATCCTGCGCGTCTCGCCACAGGGCGAGGCGACGCCAACCGGCGTCATGACCTCGATGGGCCTGAGCGCGCTGGAATCGGGTCGGATGCCCGTGATGGCGTCGAACGGGCGCTACGGCGCGATCGACGCGCGGGGCGAGTGGGCGATCCCGGCGAAGTGGCTGTACCTCGGCCCGTTCGAGCGCGGCCGCGCGAAGGTCGCCGGTCCGGGCGGCATGGGCCTGATCGACGTGGAAGGCATGGAGGTCGTGCCGACGGTCTACGACTGGCTGGAGCGCGGGGACGGCGTCATTGCCGCGGGAAATACAGGCGGCATCGACGTGCTTTCCAAAAGCGGCGAAACGCTCCTCTACCGCGTCGAGGGCGCGTATGCCGAGGCATCCGTGCTGGGGAGTTGCCTGCTCGTGCGGGACGACACCGGCGCGCGCCTCTACGACGAAAAGGGCACTGTGATCGGCACGTTCGGCGCGGACTTCGACGCCGCGCCCGGCCTGAACGGGCAGATCATCGCCACCGAAGGCGCGTGGGGCGACGCGGGCACATGGCTGATGGACCCCGACGGCAGCGCGGCGTCCGGCAAATTCCAGCGGATACTGCCGCTGGCGGGCGGTCGCTACGCCTTCATCGAGACGCCGGGCATCGCGTATTATAGCGCCGACCTCGACCGCGTGCTGACCTCGTGGGACTACGACGGCGCGCGCTGCGGCCTGATGGACGCGAGGGGCGCGGTGCTCGTCCCTGCGCGATGGCGCGAGATCCGCGCGCTCAGTGGCGACAGGCTGCTGATGACCGGCGACGGGGAGGCGAGGCTGACCGATCTGGACGGACAAGTCGTGAAGCGCTGGGTTACGGCTGAAGGCGAAGCAGCCACAGGCGAATGAGACGGCGGACGGACTGGCCGAAGTCGCGCCTCTCCACGTCGCTGGCGGCCACCAGCGCGCAGCGCGCGTACTCCCGCGCGTCCTGCCGGATGCGCGCCGTGCCGAGCGCCTCCCCGGCGTAGACGGGCGCTTCCACCTTCTCCGGCAGGTCGAGCGCGGTCTCTGAAAGCCTGCCGACGGGCAGCGCCGTGGCCAGCGGCGACGCCGTCACGACGTCCACCGAATCGCGCACGCCGCCCGTCACCTTCACCGACGCCACGCGCTGACCGGCGTCGAACGCGCTCTCCTCGCGGAAGTTCTCAAAGCCCCAGTCCAGCAGCTGCGTGGCCGTGTCGAACCAGGTCGGGCAGTTCAGCACCGCGCCGATCAATTCCATGCCATCGCGCTTCGCACTGAACACCAGGCAGCGCCCGGCCTTGCCGGTGTAGCCGGTCTTGCCGCCGGTCGCGCCCTCGTAGGTCTTGAGCAGCTTGTTCTTGTTTTCCAAAACCCGGCTGTACTCGTTGCCAACCCACGGGATCACCTTGCGCTGCGTGGCCGTGATGGTGCGAAAGTCCGTATTTCTCATCGCCTCGCGAAACAGCAGCGCCAGCCCCAGCGCCGAGATCTTGTGGCCGTCCGCGTCCAGCCCGTGGGGGTTGACGAAGTGCGCGTCGATGCCAAGCGCCTCGGCCTTTTCGTTCATCATCTTCGCAAATGCCGGAACGCTTCCGGCGATGTGTTCCGCCACGGCCACGGCGGCGTCGTTGCCGCTGCGCAGCATGAGCCCGTAGAGCATGTGTTCCATTGAGAGCGTCTCGCCCTCGGACAGGTACAGCGACGTGCCCTCCACGCCGTGCGCGTTCTTCCCGGCGGTGACCTTCTCGTCCAGCGCGCTGTTCTCCAGCGCCAGCAGCGTGGTCATCACCTTCGTGGTGGAGGCCATCGGGTACATGGCGTTCTCGTTCTGCCCGAACAGCACCCGCCCCGAAGCCCCGTCGATCAATACCGCGCCCTTCGCCGCGACGGTGAACGGCTCCGACGCGCGGGCGGGGAGAGCGACGAGCAGGAACATGAGCGCCAGCGCAAATACTTTTTTCATGCGATCCTCCGAACAGTTCTGTTTGAATCATACTGACATGGAAATCCAAAAACCACCCGGACGCCTCCGCTCTTTCGTAACGGAACCGTCCGGGCGCTCTCTGTCCAGAGGATATGCGGTTGTCGGGCGCTACTGAACCTCGCCCCGCTCGCCCTTTAGCGCGGCGGCGCAGCCGGCGGAGTAGCCGCAGGCGAGTATCGCGAAGTCCAGCGCGGTCTGCGGCGCGGCGATGCCGCCGCCCTCGCCGCACATGCTCTGTATCACGCCGGTGATGCGCTCGCTGAACGCGGCGTACAGCGCCTGCACCGTGTCGCCCTCGCCCAGCGCCAGCATCCGGCGGATGTCCTCCATGCTGCTGGTCTGCTTCAGGGCCACGATCATCGTAAGCAGCGCGATCTGCTCCCGGCTGTACTTTTTCCCGGTGGGGCGGGGGATCAGCTTGCTCTTGACGTAGTTGTTGATCATCGAGGGGGAGAGGTAGCCGTGGATGTCCTCGCCGTATAAGGGCTCGTACATCCGCGTGATGAACGTCACCACCTGGTCCATGTACAGGCCCAGGTCGGGGATCTGCTCCCACTGTGTGGGTCGAAAGCGCCTGATGGCGCTGAGCGCGCTCTGGATCTCGCTGTTCATGGTGCGCCTCCTATCCTTCGTTCGTCTCCCGCGCGGGCTGGACGTACAGCGTGCGCTGGTTGGTGTAGATCACAAATCCCGGCTTCGCGCCGGAGGGCTTCTTCACGTAGCGGCGCAGCGTGTAATCCACCGGCACGCGCGAGCCCGTCCGGCCCTTCGAGTAGAGCGCCGCCAGCGACGCGGCGTAGAGGATGGTCTCCTCGTCCGGATCCTCGCCGACGATGATCACGTGGGAGCCGGGCATGTCCTTCGCGTGCAGCCAGACCTCGTTGGGCTGGGCCGTGCCGGTCAGCTTGTCGTTTTGCAGGTTGTTCTTGCCGACAAGGATCGTCCGCCCGGACGGCGCCGTGAACTTCATCGGCTTCGACGGCGGCAGCTGCTTCATCTGGCGGCGACTGCGGTTCACCTTGCAGTAGCCGAAGCGCTCCAGTTCCTCTCGCAACTCGAAGAGCTCCGCCTCCTCGCGGCACTTGCCGAGGTTGTCCAGCTGGCCCTCCAGGTAGTTCAGCTCCGCGGAGGTCTTTTCGATCTGCTCCGCCGCCAGCGTCTGCGCGTTGCGGGCCTTCTGGTAGAGCTTGAAGTACTTTTGCGCGTTCTGCCCGGGCGACAGCTTCTCGTCCAGCTCTACCTTTACAAGCGGCATGTTTTCGTCGTAGTAGTTCGGCACGTCCACGCTCTTTGCGCCCTTCTGCGCCAGGTGGAGGTTCGCCGTCAATAGCTCGCCCTTCAAGCGGTATTCCTCCATCCGCTGGCTGCCCAGCAGCGCCTCGTTTTGAAGCGCCAGCTTGCGCTCGCATCGCTCGATGTTCTTCTTCAGCGCTCGGTGCAGCGCCGCGCTCTTTTGCTGGAGGCGCTCGGCCATGTCGCGCGAGCGGTAGAAGCCGTCCAGCGCCTCGGAGAGCGTCGCGCAGGGCTCGCTGCGCAGGGCCGCGCGGCTCAGGTAGGGGAAGACCACGGCGTCCACCGGCGCACCCTCTTCATTGTAGAGTATGGCCGGGGCGAGGGAATCGGGGATGCGCCGCAGGCTTTCGGCGATGCTCGCGCAGGCGGCGCGCAGGTCGATCTCCTCCGAGTGCGCGTCCTCGCTGCCGGTGGCGCGAAACGCCAGCTCGCGGGACGTCAGCGCGGACATGCCGCTGACGTTGGCCGAGATCAGCTTGTGCAGCGGCCCGTTCATCCCTGCCATCGCCGCGTACAGCGCGTCCGCCTCCACATGATCGTAGGGGATCTTGCCGTGCGCCGGGGGCAGCTCGTAGCGCAGCCCGGGGAGCACCTCGCGCACCGAGGAGATGGCCTCGGTCACGCGGCGCGCGCTGTCGATGATGCGCCCGTCGCCGCCCACGAAGATCAGGTTCGAGTGCTTGCCCATGAACTCGCAGATCAGCTTCTTGCGCGCCTTGTCGCCCAGCTCGTCGAAGTGCTCGATTTCGATCTCCAGGATGCGGTCGCTCTCCAGCGTCCGTATGCCGCACACGCGCCCGCCGGTGATGTGCTTGCGCATCAGCATGCACAGCGCCGGGGGCTCCAGCGGGTTATTCTTGCGGGTCGTGGTCAGGTGCGCGCGGGCGCAGTTGGCCGTGGCCGACAGCAGAAGCTGGTGGTTCGCGCCGCCGCTGCGGATCGTCAGTATGAGCTCGTCGCGCTCCGGCTGTATGATCTTGTTCACGCGCCCGCCCGCCAGCACGGTGTTCAATTCCCGCGCCACGAGGCCCAGCGTCAGTCCGTCCAGGGGCATATGTAATCCTCCAAATGGTTTCAGCTTGTTTTCATAACTAATTATAATCCAAACGCGCGAATTGCGCAACCGGGTTTTTTATGATAGAATGATGTGAGGGGCCCTCCGCCCGCATACGCCGCGCCGCGCCGGAATACATTGAACCGAAATGGACGACGCAAGGAGGGTTCCACATGAATCTATCGGGAAATCAGCGCAGGGTTTACCTGCTGGCGCTGGCGCTGCTGGTCCTGGCGGTCGCGCTCGTGTGCGCCTGGTCGCTGTGGCTGCGGCCCGCCGTGGGCGGCGCCGACGCGCGGCCTCAATCGACGCAAGCGGAGCCTTCCGCGCAGCCGGAGGCCACGAACGCGCCCGTGAGCGCGGGCGCGGGCGGCGAATCGGAGGGCGAGGACGGGGTGCAGAAGGTGTCCACCATCGTCTACTACCAGGACAACTACGGCTACCTCGTGCCGGTGATGTGCACCGTTCCGATGGAGGACGGCATCGCCAAGGCCACGCTGAAGATGATGGTGCAGAGCACGGGCAACGACATGCAGGCGGCGCGGCTGGGCCTGCGCACGGTGCTGCCGGAGAACACGAAGATCGACCTGGACATCCACGACGGCCTTGCGCGCATCGACCTGAGCAAGGAAGTATTGAACATGGCCGACGCCGCGGCGGAGAGCAACATGGTCTCGGCCGTCGTGCAGGCGCTGACGGAGTTTGACAGCGTGGACCGCGTGGAGTTCCTGATCGACGGCCAGAAGCGCGAGAAGCTGACCCACGGGACGAGCGTGGCGGGCACGTTCACGCGCGGCGACATCAACCTCGAAAGCGCCGAGGCGACGATGGGTCTCACGGCCTCCGAGCCGATGACGCTCTACTTCCCGGCGGACTCGGGCGCGGTGATCGTGCCGGTGACGCGCATGGTGCGCGCCGGGGCCGACGTGAACACCGCCGTCATGGAGCTGGCGAAGGGCCCGGCGAACGGCGACATGCTCGAAGGCGTGGTGCCCGCGGGCTGCGGCCTGATCGACGTGAAGGTGGAAGACGGCGTCGCCAAGCTGGACTTCACGGGCGAGTTCGTCAACCTCGTGCAGAATTCCGACGGCGGGCGCATGGCGCTGAAGGCGCTGGTGCTCACGTGCACGCAGTTCGACGGCATCGACAAGGTGGAGCTGTACGTGGACGGCAAGCCCTACGACGCCGCGGCGGGCGACCTGGGCGTCCCCAGCTTCATGAACATCGCAGACAACATCGTGTACGACTACATCCAGACGCAGTCCGCGGCGATATTTGATTTTGAATAAAAAGAGTTTAGGGAGAAGAGTTTAGAGTTTAGATCAGTATGCGAAAGAACGCGGTAACGAATGCGAATTGGCTATTCGCTGAACTCTAAACTCTCAACTCTTAACTCTCATGACTGAAATACCATATGCAAGGAGAAGATACAAATGGAAAATGTCAATCGTTCAAGCGACGCGCTTCGCATGATCCGCATCCTGCCGGACTACACGGAGATGGCCGCGGGCTCGGCGCTGATCTGCTGCGGCCGGACCAAAGTCATCTGCACGGCCTCCGTCCAGGAGGGCGTGCCCGGCTTTTTGCGCGGCAAGGGCAAGGGCTGGCTCACGGCGGAGTACGCGATGCTGCCCGGCTCCACGCCCCAGCGCAAGGCGCGTGACGGCGTGAAGAAGGACGGGCGCGGCGTGGAGATCCAGCGGCTGATCGGCCGCTCGCTGCGCGCCGCCTGCGATTTGACGCGGCTGGGCGAGCGCACGATCTACATCGACTGCGACGTGATCCAGGCCGACGGCGGCACCCGCACGGCCTCCATCACCGGTGCGTTCGTCGCGCTGTGCATCGCCGTGGACAAGCTGCTGGCGGAGGGCGCGATCGTCGATTCGCCGATCATCCGCCAGGTGGCGGCGGTATCCGCGGGCGTGATCGACGATGTGTGCACGCTCGACCTCGAGTACGCGCAGGACAGCCGCGCGCAGGTGGACATGAACATCGTGATGACGCGCGACAGCAGGGGCGAGCTAGGCTTCGTGGAGGTACAGGGCACCGGCGAGGGCCGCTGCTACACCCGCGCGGAGCTGGACAAGCTGCTCTCGCTGGGCGAGAAGGGCTGCCTGGAGCTGATGCAGGCGCAGCTGGACGCGCTGGGCGAGCGCGCGCACGTGATCTGCAAGAAGCCGCTGCTGGCGCTGGCAAGCAACAACTTCGGCAAGCTTAAGGAGCTGAAGCAGCTGCTGGGCGAGCGCTTCGACGTGCGATCCATGCGGGAGATGGGCGTGGAGCTGGACGTGGACGAGAACGGCGAGACGTTCGAGGAGAACGCGCTGATCAAGGCGAAGGCGCTGATGGACGTCTGCCACTGCGCCACGCTGGCGGATGACTCCGGCCTGTGCGTGGAGCAGCTGAACGGTCGCCCGGGCGTGCACTCCGCGCGCTACTGCGGCGTGCACGGCGACGACGAGGCCAACAACCAGCTGCTCTTGAAGGAGCTCTCCGACAAGCCCGCGCCGCATAAGGCGCACTACGGCGCGGCGGTGGCGCTCTGCCGACCGGGGCGCGAGCCGATCGTGGTTTACGGGCGCTGTGACGGCGAGATCATCTCCGAGTATCGCGGCGACGGCGGCTTCGGCTACGACCCGCTGTTCCTCTCGGACGACCTGGGCGTGACGTTCGCGGAGGCCGACCCCGAGGCCAAGAACGGCGTCTCCCATCGAGCGCGGGCGATCGCGAAGCTGATCGAGTCGCTGGAGGCAGAGGCGTGACGCGGCTGGGCGTGATCTCCGACAGCCATGACCGCGGGTACTGGCTGGAGAAGTGGCTGGAGTATGCCAAGAAGCAGAAGTACGACGCCGTGTTTCACCTCGGGGACTACGACTCCGACGCACGGTGGCTCAAAAAGCGGCTGGACGCGCCAATGTTCTGCGTGGCGGGCAACTGCGACATGTTCTCAAAGCTCCCGCGCATGGCGCGTGCCGCCTACGGGCCGCACCGGCTGCTGGCCGTACACGGGCATTTGCAGGACGTGAAGTACGGCTACGACAAGCTGTGCTGGTACACCGAGGAGCAGAATGCCACCATCGCGCTGTTCGGGCACACCCACGTGCCGTATGCCGGCATGGAGGGCGGCATCCTGCTGATGAACCCCGGTGCGCTGATGGACGGCCGCTACGGGGAATTGACGCTCGACGGCGACAGGGCCGTGCCGAGGCTGGAGACGCTGCGCGACGAATGAAGAAGGGCGGGATTCCAAATGGAATCCCGCCCTTCTTCAAATAAATCACATATACTTGTCTATCGCCTCACACAGATCGTCGATGGCCTTCTGGTCGCCCTCCACAGCGGCGTCCACGATGCAGTGCTTCAAGTGGTCCTGCAATATCAATTTGCCGGTGTTGTCGATGGCGGAGCGCACGGCGGCGATCTGGATGAGCACCTCCGAGCAGTCGCGGCCCTCCTCGACCATGGCGCGGACCCGCTGCAGGTGCCCGATGGCCCGCGACAGACGGTTCAGCACCGCCTTCGTGTTCTCGTGGGTGTGGGCGTGCCCGTGATCGTGTTCGTGGGGGATGCCGTGCGCGTGCAGGTATTCGTGGTCGTGCTCGTGCGTCATGTCGCTCACCTCGCTGCCATGATAGCAAAACGCCCGCCCAAATGCAACGCCCGTCGCGCGGGCTGGATGTTAAGATTTTGAATAGGGATTTCCGCACGGCTGAAATCCGAACATTGGAAACAAAAATCAACACATAATTCGTGAAAATCTCAAACAACCGTGCTATACTGGTCGAGTATTGTACGGTTATTTTGCCGATCAGGAAAACACGTGTTTGAAGGAGGACGCCGCCATGCTCGATCCCACGATCTACAAGGACTGGCAAATCGCAGAGGAAGCCGAAAAGACGCTGCCCCCGGTGGATTACTTTCGTGAGAAGCTGGGGCTTCTGCCCGAGGAGATCATCCCCTACGGCAAGACCCCGAAGCTCGACTTCATCAAAATCATGGACCGCCTGAAGGACAAGCCCGACGGCAAGTTCATCGAAGTGACCGCCATCACGCCCACGCCGCTGGGCGAGGGCAAGAGTACGGTGTCGCTGGGGCTGATCGAGGGCCTGGCGAAGATCGGCAAGAACGTGGGCGGCGCGCTGCGCCAGCCCTCCGGCGGGCCGACGATGAACGTGAAGGGCACCGCGGCCGGCGGCGGCAACGCGCTGCTGATGCCGATGACGGAGTTCTCCCTGGGCCTGACCGGCGACATCAACGACATCATGAACGCCCACAACCTGGCCATGGTGGCGCTGAACGCCCGCATGCAGCACGAGCGCAACTACTCCGACGAGGAGATGGCGAAGCACAACATGGGCCGCCGCCTGGACATCGACCCCAAGCGCGTGGAGATGGGCTGGGTGCTGGACTTCTGCGCGCAGGGCCTTCGCAACATCGTCATGGGCATCGGCGGCAACCGCGACGGCTTCCTGATGGAGAGCAAGTTCGGCATCGCCGTGGGCTCGGAGCTGATGGCGATCCTCGCCGTGGCGCGCGACCTCAAGGACCTGCGCGAGCGCATCGGCAAGGTCGTCGTGGCCTACGACCGAAAGGGTGATCTCGTGACCTGCGAGGATCTGGAGGTCGCCGGGGCGATGACCGCCTGGATGCGCAACACCATCAACCCCACGATGTGCTACACCGTGGAGCATCAGCCCGTGCTGATCCACGCGGGCCCGTTCGCCAACATCGCCATCGGCCAGAGCTCCGTGATCGCGGACCGGCTGGCACTCAAGCTGTTCGACTACCACGTGACGGAATCCGGCTTCGCCGCGGACATCGGCTTCGAGAAGTTCTGGAACGTCAAGACGCGCCTGTCCGGGCTGACGCCGAACGTTTCCGTGATCGTGGCTACAGTCCGCGCGCTGAAGATGCACGGCGGCGGGCCGAAGGTCAGCCCCGGACGTCCTCTGCCCGAGGAGTACACGCAGGAGAACCTCGAATTGGTTGAGAAGGGCTGCGAAAACCTGTTCCACCACGTCGCGACCGTGCAGAAGTCCGGCATCGTGCCCGTGGTGTGCATCAACCAGTTCCACACCGACACCGAAAACGAGATCAACCTCATCAAGCGACTGTGCGCCGAGCGCGGCGTGCGCTGCGCGCGCTCGAACCACTGGCGCTACGGCGGCGAAGGCGCGGTGGAGCTGGCGCAGGCCGTCGTGGAGGCGTGCGAGGAGAAGCCCGAGATCAAGTTCCTCTACGACCTCGACATGCCGCTTCGCGAGCGCGTGGAGCGCATCGCCAAAGAGGTCTACGGCGCGGACGGCGTGGACTGGGCCCCGCTGGCCGTGGAAAAGGCGAAGCGCTTTGAGAGCGACCCGAAGTACGCCGACTACTGCACGATGATGGTCAAGACGCACCTGTCGCTGACGCACGACCCGGCGCTCAAGGGCGTGCCGAAGGGCTGGCGGCTGCCGATCCGCGACATCCTGGAGTACGGCGGCGCGAAGTTCCTCTGCCCGATGGCCGGGACCATCTCCATGATGCCCGGCACGGCGTCCGACCCGGCCTATCGCCGCGTGGATGTGGACACAGAGACCGGCAAGGTCTCCGGGCTGTTCTGACATTATCAGCCTTCCCCTTTAGGGGAAGGTGCCCCCGCCAGGGGGGCGGATGAGGTCGTTTTTCTTCAACATCATAAAACAAGGATATCAATATGGTAAAAGACTACACACAAGAATCCTGCCGCGATTTTATCGCCGCCCTCGTCTCCAGCGCCCCGGCGCCGGGCGGCGGCGGCGCGGCGGCGCTCGTCGGGGCCGTCGGAACGGCGCTGGGCAACATGGTCGGCGCGCTGACCGTCGGCAAGAAAAAGTACGCCGATGTGGAGGCGGAGATCTTCGCCCTGCGCGCAAAATGCGACGCGCTGCAGGCGGCGCTCATGGACCAGGTGCCCGCCGACGCCGAGGGCTTCGAGCCGTTGGCGCGGGCCTACGGCATACCCAAAGACGATCCGGACCGGCCGCGCATCCTCGAACAGGCGACGCTCGCGGCCTGCGAAGCGCCGATGCGCATCATGGCGCTCTGCTGTGAGGCCATAGAGGCCATCGCCGCGTTCGCCGAAAAGGGCTCGCGCCTGGCCGTGTCGGACGCGGGCTGCGGCGCGGCCATCTGCAAGGCGGCGCTGCTGAGTGCGTCGCTCAATGTGTTCATCAACACGAAGCCGCTCAAAGACCGCGAGGCCGCCGTGGCGCTGAATGACCGGGCCGACGCGATGCTCGATAAGTATGTCCCGATGGCCGACGCCGTGTTTGAGAAGGTGCGGGCGGGGCTGAGGTAGACGAACGGAGGGTTGCACATGTCCAAGATCCTCTCCGGCCGGGAAGTGGCGGCGACGCTTGAGGAGCGCCTGCGCGTGCGCGCGGAAGCGCTGAAAGCGCAGGGCATCGAACCGAAGCTCGCGATCGTGCGCTGCGGCGAGAACCCGTCGGACCTGTCCTACGAGCGCGGCGCGACGGCCCGCGCGGAGAAGATCGGCGTGGCGGTCGAAAAACGCGTTTTGCCGGCAGACGTAACAAAAGACGCGTTGCTTGACGAGATCCGCGCGTTGAACGCCGACGCCTCCGTGCACGGCGTGCTGCTGTTCCGGCCGCTGGCGAAGCATCTAAAGCCATTTGAGCGCGAGATCTGTAACGCGCTGGACGCCCAGAAGGACGTCGACGCGATGACCGACCTTTCCCTGGCGGGCGTATTCGAGAACCGGCCCGAGCTGGGCTTTGCGCCCTGCACGGCGCAGGCCTGCATCGAGATGCTCGACCACTACTCAATCGGGCTCTCGGGCAGGCGCGCGGTGGTGATCGGGCGCAGCCTGGTGGTCGGCAAGCCGCTGGCGATGCTGCTGATGGCGAGAAACGCCACCGTGACCGTCTGCCACACGCGCACGCAGGACGTGGCGGGGGAGGCCCGCCGTGCGGACATACTGCTCACCTCCGCGGGCGCGCTGGGCTCATTGACGCGCGATTACGTGCGCGAGGGACAGGTCGTGATCGACGTTTCGATCAACTGGGACGCGAATAAGCCCAACGCGAAGGGCGGCCTGGGGGCCGTCGCGGGCGACGCCGTTTTCGACGAGGTCGAGCCCGTCGTCGCGGCCATCACGCCCGTGCCCGGCGGCGTCGGCGCGGTGACCACCAGCGTGCTGCTCGGGCACGTGATCGAGGCGGCGGAGCGGCAGAACGACATCTGATTTGTAGGGCGGCGTTGCGCCGCCCGTCTTAATTGGACCCTACAAAGGAGCGCTTGCGCATGAAATCCACTCGCTCTTGCGATCCTGTCCGCGTGCTGCGCACCGTGTTCTGCGCGTTCACGCTGGCCTTTCTGGTCGCGGCGCTCATTGCGCCGGATCGCTCGGACATGCTCGCGGGGCTGGGCCGCATCCTCACCGGACCGGCGCAGCTGACGAGGGACTACTGCAAACCTTCTCTTGGCGGATTGTCGGCCTCGATGCTCAACACTGCGCTCCTCGCGGCGATCTGCACGGGCCTGACGCTTCTGCCGGGCGCGCGGGTCAACGGCGTCACGGCGCTGGCGTGGTTTTTGACGGTGGGCTTCGGCCCGTACGGCATCAATCCGCTGAACCTTCTGCCGATGGTGCTCGGCGCATGGGTCTATTCGCTGATCCGGCGCGAGCCCTTCTCCAAAAACATCCACTTCGCCATGTTCGCCACGGGCCTGTCGCCGCTGATCACGCAGGCGCTATTGTACTACCCCGACGCCGCGGCGGGTCCGCGGGTCACACTCGTCGGCGCGCTGCTGGCGACGATCATCGCCGTCGCCGTGGGATGTGCGATGCCCGCGCTGTGTGCGCACTCCCCGTCGTTTCACAAGGGCTACGATCTGTACAACGCCGGGCCCGCCGCGGGGTTTCTGGGCTTTCTGATTTTCGCGGCGCTGTACAGGACCACTGGTATCGAAGCGCCCGCCGCCGTCGCGGACCTCAGCGAGGGCCATGCGCTGTTTATCAACCTGTTCTGCGCGATCTGCTTTGCACTCTGCCTCGTCGCCGGCCTCGTCCTGAACCGCGGGCTGGGGGACTACCCGAAGCTGTTGCGCGACAGCGGATACCGGGTCGACTTCACGCAAAAGTACGGCGCCGGGTCCGTGCTGATGAACCTCGGCGCGTACGGCCTGTTTATACTTCTCTATTACAACCTGATCGGCGCGACCTTCACCGGCCCGACGATGGGCGCGGTGTTCTGCATGGTGTGCTGCTTCGCCGCGGGCGCGACGCCGCGCAACGTGTGGCCGGTCATGCTGGGTTACGGGCTGATGGGGCTTCTGCACCGGCTGGGCGTCACGGCGTTCCCCGTCAACGGCCAGGCGCTGGTCATCGGCCTGTGCTACGCCAGCGGCCTCGCGCCCATCGCGGGCACGTTCGGCCCCGTCGCGGGTATCGTCGCAGGCGCGCTCCACTGCGTGCTGGTCACCAGCGTGCCTCTCGTCCACGGCGGCTTCTGCCTCTACAACGGCGGGTTCACCGCGGGGATCGTGTGCTTTATCCTCGTGCCGGTGTTGGAACACTATAAGAGAGTTGAGAGATGAGAGTTTAGAGTTTAGATTGAAGTGCGATGGAACGTCCCCACGCACCCTCACACATATATCTAAATTCTAAACTCTCAACTCTAATCACTGATTATCGCGTCCACCGCGATGTCGTGCCCCTCGTCCTCGATGCGGTCCACCCGCTGGAAGGCGTAGCACAGCGCGACGGTCGGGTGGCCGGGATTCGCGGCGAGCCAGCGGTCGTAGTAGCCGCCGCCGTAGCCCAGCCGATGCCCGCGCGCGTCGAACGCCAGCCCGGGCACGAGCACGAGCGCGCCGTCGTCGTCCGCGACGGATTCATTCTCTATGGGCTCCAGTATGCCGAACGCGCCGCCCGGGGCGAGGCCGTCGAAGTCTTCCAGCCAGATGAAGCGCATCTCGCCCGCGACGATCTTCGGCACGGCCACGCGCTTGCCGTCCGCCCACGCGCGCTCGATGATCGGCCGCGTGCGCACCTCCTGGTTGAAGGCGACGTAGGCGTAGACGGAGCGCGCCTTATGCCACTGTGACGTTTCAAACAGGCGCTCCGCGAGCCTTGCGCTCCTAGATTTGATCTCCGTCGCCGTCAGGGCGCGCTTTTTTTCGCCCATCATGCGCCGCAGGGCCCTCTTGTCCATCGCTCAACGCCTCCCCACGGGCGTATTGTAGCAGATGCGCGGGGAAAAGGGTTTAAACCTTTGTAAATCGTTTGACATTTCCGGCGCGGGGCGTAAAATATGTAGAATAGAGGAGGGTTTGAAATGCCCATCAAGATCCCGAACAGCCTGCCCGCCACGGGCGTGCTGGAGAGTGAAAATATATTCGTCATCACCGAGAGCCGCGCCGTCAGCCAGGACATCCGCCCGCTGCACATCCTGCTGCTCAACCTGATGCCCACGAAGATCGCCACCGAGACCCAGCTGGCCCGCGTGCTGGGCAACACGCCCTTGCAGGTGGAGCTGGAGCTTTTGCAGGTATCCTCGCACGAGTCGAAGAACGTGTCGCAGGAGCACATGCTGGCGTTCTACAAGACCTTCGACCAGATCCGCGACAACAAGTACGACGGCATGGTGATCACCGGCGCGCCGGTGGAGCATCTGCCGTTTGAGGAAGTGGACTACTGGGACGAGCTCTGCCAGATCATGGCGTGGAGCAAGGGCCACGTGCACAGCACGTTCCATATCTGCTGGGGCGCGCAGGCGGGCCTCTACTTCCACTACGGCATCCCGAAGGTGCCGCTGGAGAAAAAGCTGTTCGGCGTGTTCCCGCACACGGTTGAGCGCCGCAGCAGCATCCTGTTCCGCGGTTTTGACGACGTGTTCATGGTGCCGCACTCCCGCCACACCACGATACGCCGCGAGGACGTGGAGGCTGTGCCGGAACTGAAGATACTGGCGTCCTCGAAGGAGGCGGGCATCTACGCGATGGCCACCGACCAGGGCCGGCAGGTGTTCATCACGGGCCACTCCGAGTACGACCCCGGCACGCTGGAAAAGGAGTACTTGCGCGACAGGAACGCGGGTCTGCCCATCGAGGTGCCGAAGAACTACTACCCGAACGACGACGACACCCGGCCCCCGCTGATGAGCTGGCGCGCCCACGCGAACCTGCTCTACTCCAACTGGCTCAACTACTTCGTGTACCAGAACACACCGTATGATTTGAGTGAGATTCGGTAAGGGAGTAGGCAGTAGGGAGTAGGGAGTAGGAATAGCAGGGGCGGCGTTGCGCCGCCCGCCTTATAGGAGAGAAACACATGAACCACGTCGGCACGCATGCGATCGAAACCGAGCGCCTGATCCTGCGGCGGTATGTCCTCGAGGACGCGCCCATGATGTTCAAGTATTGGGCAAGCGATGCGGAGGTGACGAAGTACCTCACCTGGCCGCCGCACGCGAGCGTGGACGTCACGAAGCAGGTCATCGCCAGCTGGCTGGAATCCTATGAAAAGCCGGACACCTACCACTGGGGCCTGGTGATGAAGGACACCGGCGAGCTGTTTGGCGACATCGCGGTGGTCCGGATCGCCGAGCCCATTCTGGAGGCGGAGCTCGGCTGGTGCATGGGCAGGGCATGGTGGGGGAACGGCTACATGCCCGAGGCGGCCCGCGCCGTGATGCGCGTGCTGTTTGACGAGGCGGGCTTCAACCGCGTCTGCGCCACGCACGACGTCGAGAACCCGAAATCCGGCCGCGTGATGCAGAAGATCGGCATGACCTTCGAGGGCGTCTCCCGCCAGGGCGACCTGAACAACCGCGGCATCGTGGACCTCGCCCGCTACGCCCTCCTGCGCGCCGATTTCACTTGACGCGCCGCGCAAAGTACAATATAATGATCGTGCGGTTTCCGCGCGTCCGTGGTTGAAAGTCGATGCCAGTCGCAGGCGAAACGATCCACGTAAGCCGGGAAAATCCCGGTGAGCATGGTGCGGCTTAGAAGTAAGTCCTGCCGATGATGTCGCATAGCGATAGGTCGAGAGGGGCAGTAGTGGGGAGGCAGAGTCCTTAGGAGCGAACCCTCCAGCAGGCGAGTGTGGGGTCAAAGACCAGGTCGGGCGCGGAAGCCGCATTTTTATGCCTGTAAACAACCGATTTTGCACATTATCACGGCAACAAAAAAGCAATGCCGCCCATCCCGCAAACCATATTTAACCTGTTTTCACATCAAATCCCCGCCAATTTGCAGGATATAACACTCTGTGTTTCAAATGAGAAATAACGTAAAATACGCAAAAATGCGCGGCATGGGCGCTTGACAATGATATGATGTAATTGTATAGTATCCATTAACGATATGCGCACGCGCGCGTAGCGAATCTATCTGGGAGGAATGTAATATGAAGTTCAACAAGGCAATCGTCGCACTGATCCTCGCGATCGTGATGATCATGGGCCTGGGTTCCGCCGCGCTGGCGGACGAAGCCCTGAAGATGGGCGTCATCGGCCCGTTCACCGGCGGCGCGGCCATCTACGGCCTGGCCTGCAAGTACGGCGCCCAGGTCGCAGCGGACGAGATCAACGCCAAGGGCGGCCTGCAGATCGAGCTGCTGTGTGAGGACGACGAGCACGACGCCGAGAAGTCCGTCAACGCCTACAACACCGTGATGGACCAGGGCGCTCAGATGATCGTCGGCACCACCACCACCACCCCCTGCATCGCCGTGAGCGCCGTGGCCTTTGAGGAGCGCACGTTCATGCTGACCCCCTCCGCTTCCTCCGCGAAGGTGCCCGAGGGCAAGGACAACATGTACCAGGTCTGCTTCGAGGATCCCGCGATGGGCATCTTCTCCGCGCAGATCATCGCCGACAACAACCTGGCCACCAAGATCGGCATCATCTACAACAACGCCGACGACTATTCCACCGGCATCTATGAGAACTTCAAGGCCAAGAGCGAGGAGCTGGGCCTGGAGATCGTCTCCACCGAGACCTTCAACGACGACACCGTGGACTTCAACGTCCAGGTGACCGCCGCCAAGGACGCCGGGGCCGACCTGGTGTTCCTGCCCATCTACTACACCCCCGCTTCCCTGATCCTGGCCACCGCCAAGAGCATGGACTACGCGCCGGTGTTCTTCGGCGTGGACGGCATGGACGGCATCCTGGCGATGGAGGGCTTCGACGCCTCCCTGGCCGACGACGTCATCCTGCTGACCCCGTTCTCCGCGTTCTCCGAGGACGAGCACACCGTGGATTTCGTGGCCAAGTACCAGGAAGTCTCCGGCGGCGACACCCCCAACCAGTTCGCGGCCGACGCCTATGACGCCGTGTACGCGCTGTACAACGCCTGCCTGGCGGGCGGCATCGACGGCTCCACCTCTCCCGAGGACGCCTGCGAGACGCTGATCGAGCAGTTCGGCACGCTGGAGTATGTCGGCCTGACCGGCGACATGACCTGGACGCCCGACGGCAAGGTCAACAAGCTGCCCAACGCCTACGTCATCAAGGACGGCGGCTATGTGGCGTTCGGCGAATAAGTTTCGCTGATGCATCCCGACCCCGGCGCGCGCCGGGGCCGGGTTTATGCCTGTTGGGAGGTAATTGACCCTGGCCAGTGCCCGCGAGCACTGGCCATGGTCAGTTACCTTATCATGCTTTTTTATCACTTTCGCGAGGAGTTGGAACACATGGTATCGTTCCTGCGATTTTTGATCAACGGAATCAGCCTCGGCAGCGTCTACGCCATCATCGCGCTGGGCTATACGATGGTCTACGGCATCGCCAAGATGCTGAACTTCGCCCACGGCGACATCATCATGGTCGGCGCGTACATCGCGTTCTGCGCGATGGCCTACCTGTCGCTGCCGCCGATGCTGGCGCTGCTGTGCGCGATGGCGGTCTGCACCGTGCTGGGCATCGTGATCGAGGGCCTGGCGTATCGGCCGCTCAGGCAGGCGACGAAGCTGGCAGTGCTGATCACGGCCATCGGCGTCAGCTACCTGCTGCAGAACACGGCGCTGCTCATCTGGAGCTCCAACCCCAAGGTGTTTCCCACGCTGTTTGACCTCGGTTCGATCCGGCTGTTCGACGGCAACCTGGTGATCACCAGCCAGTCGATCATCACCATCGCGGCCAACATCGTGATCATGCTGGCGCTGACGCTGTTCACCGGGCGCACCAAGATGGGCAAGGCCATGCGCGCGGTGTCCGAGGACAAGGGCGCGGCGGAGCTGATGGGCATCAACGTGAACCGCACGATCTCCGTCACCTTCGCAATCGGCTCGGCGCTGGCCGCCATCGCGGGCGTGCTGCTGTGCTCGACCTATCCGACGCTGCAGCCCACCACCGGCGCCATGCCGGGCATCAAGGCGTTCACCGCGGCGGTGTTCGGCGGCATCGGCTCCATCCCCGGGGCGATGATCGGCGGCCTGCTGCTGGGCGTGATCGAGATCCTCGGCAAGGCCTACATTTCCACCGAGCTCGGCGACGCCATCGTGTTCGCCGTGCTGATCATCGTGCTGCTGTTCAAGCCGGCGGGCCTGCTGGGCAAGCCGATGCGCGAGAAAGTGTGAGGTGAGCGCCATGAAGCTGAAAAAGAGCACGATCAACAACATCATCTCCTACGGCATCGTGATCGTCGCGTTCATCATATGCCAGTCGATGATCGCCTCCGGCTCGATGACGCGCTCGCTGAAGGGCCAGATGATCCCGATCTGCGTGTACATCGTGATGGCCGTCTCGCTGAACCTGGTCGTGGGCATCTCGGGCGAACTGAGCCTGGGCCACGCGGGCTTCATGTGCGTCGGCGCGTTCTCCGGGGCCATCGTATCCTCGTGGCTGCTGGCGGCGCTGAACATGGAAAATGAGATATTGCGGCTGGTGCTTTCGATGCTGGCGGGCGGCGTGCTGGCGGGCATCGCGGGCGTGCTGATCGGCATCCCGGTGCTGCGCCTGCGCGGCGACTACCTCGCTATCGTGACGCTGGCCTTCGGCGAGATCATCCGCAACGTGCTGAACTGCCTGTACTTCTCGCTGGACGGCAAGCGCCTCTGCGTGGCGTTCAACAGCCCGAACGTCCCCGGTACCGTGGTCGTCAACGGCCCCGCGGGCACGGCGGGCATCCAGAAGATCGCGTCGTTCCCGGTGGGCTTCGCGCTGATCCTGTTCACGCTGTTCGTGGTGATGAACCTGATCAACAGCCGCTCCGGACGCGCCATCATGGCCACGCGCGACAACCGCATCGCAGCCGAGGCCATGGGCATCAACGTCACCAAGTACAAGATGATGGCGTTCGTCACCAGCGCCGTGCTGGCGGGCATGGCGGGCGCGCTCTACGGCCTGAATTTCTCCACCGTCGCGGCCAGCAAGTTCAAGTTCGACACGTCGATCCTTGTGCTGGTGTTCGTCGTGCTGGGCGGCATCGGCAACATCTGGGGCAGCATCATCGCGGCGGCGCTGTTGACGGTCCTGCCGGAACTGCTGCGCGCGTTTTCCGACTACCGCATGCTGGCCTACGCCATCGTGCTGATCCTGGTCATGCTGGCGACGAACAACCCGTTCATCCGCTCGCTGTTTGACCGGCTGATCCACCGCAGGAAGCCTGCCGCGCAGGCGCAGAGGGGAGGCGCATCCGAATGAGTGAGAACTCGACCAAGAAGCGCATGCTGGACACCAAGATGGTGCCCGCGCCGAGCCACGGCATCATCCCCGAGCGCGACTACTACAGCACGCCCGTGCTGGAGGCGCGGCACCTGGGCATCGAATTCGGCGGCCTGAAGGCCGTGGACGACTTCAACCTCATCATCGGCAAGACCGAGATCGCGGGCCTGATCGGCCCCAACGGCGCGGGCAAGACCACCGTGTTCAACCTGCTGACGAAGGTCTACCAGCCCACGATGGGCACCATCATGGTCAACGGCAAGGACACCGCCGGCATGAACACCGTGCAGGCCAACAAGCTGGGCATCGCCCGCACGTTCCAGAACATCCGCCTGTTTGGCAACATGACGGTGGAGGACAACGTGCGCATCGGCCTGCACAACCAGGTGAAGTACGGCATGTTCACCGGCATCTTCCGCATGCCCGCCTACTGGAAACAGGAGAAGAGGCAGCATGAGCAGGCGCTCGAGCTGCTCAGCCTGTTCGACATGCAGGATTTGGCCGGTGCCCGCGCGGGCTCGCTGCCCTACGGCGCGCAGCGCCGCCTGGAGATCGTGCGCGCGCTGGCGACGCACCCGTGCCTGCTGCTGCTGGACGAACCCGCGGCCGGCATGAACCCGCACGAGACCGAAGAACTGATGCGCAACATCATCAAGATCCGCGACCAGTTCCAGATCGCCGTGATGCTGATCGAGCACGACATGAACCTGGTCATGGGCATCTGCGAGGGCATCTGCGTGCTGAACTACGGGCGGATCATCGCCAAGGGCACCGCGGACGAGATCCAGGCGAACCCGACCGTGATCGAGGCCTACCTGGGCAAGAAGAAGGAGGGCTGAGCATGAGCGAATCGAATCCGGCGAAGAGCCTCCTGAAGGTCGACGACATCCACGTCTACTACGGCAGCATCCACGCCATCAAGGGCATCTCCTTCGAGGTGCGAGAGGGCGAGATCGTCACGCTGATCGGCGCAAACGGTGCGGGCAAGTCCACCACGCTGAACACCGTGTCCGGCCTGCTCCGGCCCCGCAGCGGCCTGATCACGTTCGAGGGCAAGAGCATCGTGGGCATCGGCGCGAGCAAGGTCGTGAGCCTGGGCATGGCGCTGTGCCCGGAGGGCCGCCGCGTGTTCCAGCAGATGACCGTGCGCGAGAACCTCGAGATGGGCGGATTCTGCCGTCCGAACGACGAGATCCCGGCCTCGCTGGAGAACGTCTACAAGCGCTTTCCGCGCCTGAAGGAGCGCGAAAAGCAGGTCGCCGGGACGCTGTCCGGCGGCGAGCAGCAGATGCTGGCCATGGGCCGCGCGCTGATGAGCAAGCCGAAGCTGTTGATGCTGGACGAGCCCTCGATGGGCCTGGCGCCGATCCTGGTCGAGCAGATCTTCGACATCATCGCCGAGCTGCACGCCTCCGGCACCACGATCCTGCTCGTCGAGCAGAACGCCCAGATGGCGCTCTCCGTAGCGGACCGCGCCTACGTGTTGGGCACCGGCAAGATCACCATCTCCGGCCCCGCCCGGGACGTGCTGGCCGACGACCGCGTCCGCGCGGCGTATCTAGGCGGTTAGGGAACAGGCAATAGGAATGGTGGCCGCCGCGCGGCAGCCGTAGGGGCGGCGTTTCGCCGCCCGCGTATAACGATCCGAAAAGATCCTTCGACTGCGCCGCTTACGCGGCTTCGCTCAGGATGACAACAGAGCGGCATCCACCAACCTGTCATCCTGAGCGGAGCGGCAGCGGAGTCGAAGGATCTTTTCTTTTTCGCACGTAATTGCGGCCCTTTTTTGTGTTTTGTGCGAAGAATTAATATGTTGCCCCTTGATTATTTGGTCAACATGCGGTATAACTTAAGTAATGGTTTTATACTGGATGAATATGGGGCAGAGGAGCAACGGATGAGGAAGCCGGATGGTGCGGTGCTCAAGCAGACGGCGCGGGTCGCCGCGGGCGTGGCGGCGCTGGTGGCGCTGATGCTGGTCGTCTACGCGATCATTGGAAGGCTCAGCCTGCCGGTGGTGGCCGGCGGCGTGTACTCGGGCCTGCTGGGCGTTCTAAACTTCTTCGTCATGGGCCTGATGGTGCAGTCCATCACCGAGCGCATGGCCGAGAAGGAGCGCACGGAGCAGGAGATCGCCGACATGAGCCTGCAGATGCAGAACCGCATGAAGGCCTCCTACAACCTGCGCATGGTGGCGCTGTTCGCGCTGCTGGTGCTGGGCATCGCGGTGTTCAAGTTTGACGCGCTGGCCACGATCCTGCCCTCCGTTTTCCCGAGCATCGTCATAAGAATCCTGCAAATAGCAGAGGCCAGGAAGGCCTCCAAAGGAAGTGAAGAGCCTTGAATCTCGACGTCCACGGCGCGAGAATCATCTGTGAGATTCCCGTCAAGATACCGGTTCTGGGCAACATCGTCATCACCGAGACCGTACTGAACACCTGGATCGTCATGGCCGTGATCCTGGGCCTTTGCCTGTTCATGACCCACGGCATGCAGGTGCACGCGCGCACCAAGCGCCAGATCGTCGCCGAGTTCATCGTGAAAAAGGTGAACGCGATGGTGGGCGAGAACATGGGCGAGCGCTTCTTGAAGGTGGGCTACGCGCCGCTGATCGCCAGCATCATGTCGCTGTCGGCGCTGTGCTCGCTGTCGAGCATGATCGGCATGTACGCGCCGACCTCCGACCTGTCCACGCTGCTGGGCTGGTCGCTGATGGTGTTCGTGCTGATCACGTACAACAAGTTCCGCGCGGGCGGCCCGCTGGGCTACATCAAGGGCTACTTCGAGCCCATCCCGGTGCTCTTGCCCTTCAACATCATCTCCGAATTCGCCACGCCCCTTTCGATGGCGTTCCGTCACTTCGGCAACATCGCGTCCGGCTCCGTCATCACGGGCCTCATCTACGCGGCGCTGGCCGGGCTGTCGGCGGCTATCTTCCGGCTCATCCCCGGCGTGGTGGGGCAGACGCTGGCGCAGATCCCGCTGTTCCAGGTGGGCATTCCCGCCATATTCTCCATCTATTTCGATATCTTCTCCAGTTTGCTACAGGCGTTCATCTTCTGCATGCTGACGATGATGTACATCGGCTCGGCGGCGGAGGGTTAAGCATACAACAATCAAACACTATATTCTTGGGAGGAATTTCACAATGAATGAACAGCTCTGGACCAAAGCAATCGTCATGGGTTCTTCCGCCATCGGCGCCGGCCTGGCCATGATCGCCGGTATCGGCCCCGGTATCGGCGAAGGTTACGCCGTCGGCAAGGCGTGCGAGGCCATCGGCCGCCAGCCGGAGTGCAAGGGCACCGTTCAGTCCACCATGCTGCTGGGCTGCGCCGTTGCCGAGACCACCGGTATTTACGGCTTCATCGTCGCGCTCCTGCTGATGTTCGCCAACCCCTTCATCGGCAAGCTGTAAGCCGACGGAGCCAAGCAGACACAATCTTTTCCGGGAGGAATATCCGTGGATAAGGTACAGGAGTTTATCTCGATAACGCCCTGGACGATCGTCTTTCAGATCTGCAACCTGCTGATCCTGTGCGCGCTGATCCGCAAGTTCCTGTGGAAGCGCGTGATGGCCGTGCTGGACAAGCGCCAGGCCGAGATCGACGGCATCTACAGCGCCGCCGAGGGAGACCGCGAGGACGCCGCCCAGATGAAGCGGGAGTACACCGAGAAGATGTCCAGCGCCCGTGACGAGGCCGACCGGCTGGTGAAGAACGCCGTGGACAACGCCCAGCGCCGCGGCGACGCCATCGTGGAGGAGGCCCGCAACGAGGCCACCCACATGAAGCAGAAGGCCGAGAATGAGATCGAGCAGGAGAAGCGCAAGACCTACTCCGAGCTGATGGGCGAGATCTCCGGCATGGCCGCGGACATCGCGGGCCGCATGGTGGAGCGGGAGATCAACCCGGACGACCATCGCGAGCTGGTGGAAGAGTTTATCAAAAGCGCAGGTGAGGCGTCGTGACGAACCTGGCGAGGGAATACGGCGAGGGCCTGTATGAGCTCGCGCGGGACGAGGAGCTTCGCCCGATGCTGTTCGAGCAGCTCTCCGACGTCAGCGCGCTTTTGAAGCAGGAGCCGCAGTTCGTGCGCCTGCTATGCTCGCGCGCCGTGGAGCGCGCCCAGCGCCTGCGCGTCGTGGACGAGACCTTCGGCGACCGCGTGCACCCCTACGTGACCAACTTCATGAAGCTGCTGGTGCAGAAGGAGCACTTTGAGTCGTTCCTGCTGTGCTGCGAGTGGTTCCACGACCGCTACAACGAGGATTACGGCATCGTGGAGGCCCGCGTGACCAGCGCCGTGCCCCTCACCGAGGAGGAGCGCGCCGCGCTGCGCGTGAAGCTGGCCAAGCTGTCCGGCAAGCAGGTCAGCCTGATCGAGACCGTCGACAAGGCCGTGCTCGGCGGCATCCGCGTGGAGATGGACGGCCGCCGCTATGACAACACCATTCAAGACAGGCTGGGCAGGCTTCGCGTGAGCCTGACCCGTGGACTGTAGGAAAAGAGGACGAGCAGATGCAGCTGAGACCTGAAGAAATATCCAAGATCATCAAGGATCAGATCAAGCATTACGACAGCCAGATCGTGCAGACCGACGTCGGCACGGTGCTGATGGTGGGCGACGGCATCGCCAGGGTTTCGGGCCTTGAAAACTGCATGGCCAACGAGCTGGTGCGCTTCTCCACCGGCGCCTATGGCATGGCGCTGAACCTGGAGGAGAACTCCGTGGCCGTGGTCATGCTGGGCGACGACGCCGGCATCAAGGAGGGCGACACCGTCGAGCGCACGCGCGAGGTGGTCTCCGTGCCGGTGGGCGAGGCGCTGATCGGCCGCGTCGTGGACGCGCTGGGCCAGCCCATCGACGGCAAGGGCCCCATCGCGGCCGCGGGCGAGCGTCGCATCGAGTCCCCGGCGCCCGGCATCATCGAGCGCAAGAGCGTCTCCGTGCCGCTGCAGACAGGCATCAAGGCCATCGACAGCATGATCCCCATCGGCCGCGGCCAGCGCGAGCTGATCATCGGCGACCGCCAAACCGGCAAGACCACGATCGCCACCGACACCATCATCAACCAGAAGGGCCAGGACGTGATCTGCATCTACGTCGCCATCGGGCAGAAGCGCTCGACGGTGGCGCAGGTGGTGGAATCTCTGACCGCCGCGGGCGCGATGGACTACACCATCATCGTCTCCGCCACGGCCTCGGAGCTGGCTCCGCTGCAATACATCGCGCCCTACTCCGGCTGTGCCATGGGCGAATACTTCATGGCCCAGGGCAAGGACGTGCTGATCGTGTACGACGACCTGTCCAAGCACGCCGTGGCGTATCGCGCGCTGTCGCTGCTGATCCGCCGCCCGCCGGGACGCGAGGCGTATCCGGGCGACGTGTTCTACCTGCACAGCCGCCTGCTGGAGCGCGCGGCCCGCGTGGCTCCGGAGTACGGCGGCGGCTCCATCACGGCGCTGCCGATCATCGAGACGCAGGCGGGCGACGTCTCCGCCTACATCCCCACGAACGTCATCTCCATCACCGACGGCCAGATCTTCCTGGAGACCGAGCTGTTCCACTCGGGCATCATGCCCGCCGTGAACCCCGGCATCTCCGTGTCGCGCGTCGGCGGCAACGCCCAGATCAAGGCCATGAAGAAGGTGGCCGGCACGCTGAAGCTGCTGTACAGCCAGTACCGCGAGCTGCAGTCGTTCGCGCAGTTCGGCTCCGACCTGGACGCCGACACCAAGGCCCGCCTGGGCCAGGGCGAGCGCATCGTGGCGGTGCTCAAGCAGAACCACAACGCGCCCGTGACCGTGGAGCACCAGGTGTGCATCCTCTATGCCGTCGTGCACGACTATCTGAAGGAAGTGCCCGTGGAGCTGATCAGCGAGTATGAGACCACGCTCTACGAGCGCCTGGACGCCCAGCACATGGACCTGCTCGACGCCATCCGCGAGACCGGCGATCTGAGCAAGGATTCCGAGGCCAAGCTCAAGGCTGCGATTCAGTCCTTCACGGCAGACTTCATGAAGCTGCACGCGGATAAGGAGTGATACCATGGCCGGAGCATCGATGAAGGATATCAAGCTGCGGATCAGAAGCGTGGAAAGCACCATGCAGATCACCAAGGCGATGCAGCTGGTGGCCTCATCCAAGCTGAGGGGCGCGCGCGCCCGCATGGAGGCCAGCCGGCCTTACATGAAGGTGGCGCGGCACGCGATATGGGATATCGCGCTGCACAACACCGGCGCGGAGAGCCACTACGTGACGCGCCGCGAGGTGAAGCACCGCTGCTACATCGTTATCGCGGGCGACCGCGGCCTGGCCGGCAGCTACAATGCCAACATGTTCAAGCGCATCGAGTGGGACAGCCGCGACGCCAACTGGGTCGTGATCCCCATCGGACGCAAGGCGCGCGACTACTACGCCCGCCAGGGCGTGCCCATCATCACCGAGATCGAGAAGGTGGAGGGGCTGACGCTCGAGAAGTGCGGCGAGATCGCCCAGCAGGTGCTGGACGCCTACGACGAGGGCGTGTACGAGGAGATCGTGCTGGCCTACACCAGCTTCGTATCGGTGCTGACGCAGAGGACCAAGCTCAAGCCGCTTCTGCCGCTGGACGCCCACGACGCACCGGAGCGCACGAACCGGCAGATGCTTTGCGAGCCCGGCGCGGACGCGCTGCTGAAGGGTTTTTTGCCGCAGTACCTGGCGGGCCTGATCTACGCCGCCGCCTGCGACGCCTTCGCCAGCGAGCAGGCCGCGCGCAGGGTCGCCATGGATTCCGCCACCAAGAACGCGGGCGAGATGATCGAGGATCTGAGCCTGAGGTACAATCGAGCCAGACAGAGCTCCATCACGCAGGAGTTGACGGAAATCGTCGCCGGCGCGGAGCATTGATGAGCATAAACGTAGGGAGATAGAGCGAATGGATAAGCATAATATCGGAACCGTCGTGCAGGTCATCGGCCCGGTGCTGGATATCCGCTTTGCGGATGGCGAGCTGCCCAACCTGCTCTCGGCCATTGAGATCGAAAACGAGGGCCGCAAGGTGGTGGCGGAGGTCGCGCAGCACATCGGCGACAACGTCGTGCGCTGCATCGCCATGTCGTCCACCGACGGCCTGCGCCGCGGCATCCCCGCCGTGGACACCGCCGCGCCCATCTCCGTGCCCGTGGGCAACGAGTGCCTGGGCCGCGTGTTCAACCTGCTGGGCGACCCGGTGGACAACAAGCCCGCGCCCGAGGCCAAGGAGCGCTGGCCCATCCATCGCCCCGCGCCCGCCTATGACGAGCAGGAGAGCACGACGGAGATCCTGGAGACAGGCATCAAGGTCGTCGACCTGATCGCGCCCTACGCCAAGGGCGGCAAGATCGGCCTGTTCGGCGGCGCCGGCGTCGGCAAGACCGTCATCATCATGGAGTTGATCAACAACATCGCCACGCAGCACGGCGGCCTGTCCGTGTTCGCGGGCGTGGGCGAGCGCACGCGCGAGGGCAACGACCTGTACAACGAGATGCAGGAATCCGGCGTCATCAACAAGACGGCGCTGGTGTACGGCCAGATGAACGAGCCGCCGGGAGCCCGCATGCGCGTGGGCCTGTCGGGCCTGACGATGGCCGAGTACTTCCGCGATCGCGAGAACCAGGACGTGCTGCTGTTCATCGACAACATCTTCAGGTTCACCCAGGCGGGCTCCGAGGTTTCGGCGCTGCTGGGCCGCATGCCCAGCGCCGTGGGCTACCAGCCGACGCTGGCGACCGAGATGGGCGCTTTGCAGGAGCGCATCACCTCCACCAAGAAGGGCTCCATCACGTCCGTGCAGGCCGTCTACGTGCCCGCGGACGACCTGACCGACCCGGCCCCGGCCACGACCTTTGCCCACCTGGACGCCACGACGGTTCTGAGCCGCTCCATCGCGTCGCTGGGCATCTATCCCGCCGTGGACCCGCTGGATTCCACCAGCCGCATCCTCACGCCGGAGATCGTCGGCCGCGACCACTACGACGTGGCCCGCAGGGTTCAGAGCATCCTCCAGCGCTACAAGGAGCTGCAGGACATCATCGCCATCATGGGCATGGACGAGCTCTCCGATGAGGACAAGCTGATCGTGTCCCGCGCCAGGAAGGTGCAGCGCTTCCTCAGCCAGCCCTTCCACGTGGCCGAGCAGTTCACCGGCATGGAGGGCCGCTATGTGCCGCTGAAGGAGACCATCCGCGGCTTCCGCGAGATCATCGACGGCCTGCACGACGACCTGCCCGAGAGCGCGTTCCTGTTCGTGGGCACGATCGACGAGGCCGTTGAGAAGGCGAAAAGGGGAGAGTAAGCCATGGCGCTGATTCACCTGACGATCGTCACGCCCCAGGGCGAGTTCTACGACGACGACGCCCAGCGCGTGGTGGTGCGCACCACCGGCGGCGACGTGGCCATCCTACCGCACCACATCGACTACTCCGCGTCGCTGGGGCAGGGCGAGGCCCGCGTGACCGACGCCGCCGGCAACGTCCGCAAGGCCCACGTCGAGGGCGGCATACTGCACGTGGCCGCCGACAAGGCGCAAATCATTACGCAGAGCTTTGAGTGGGCGGAAGGATAGAACCCCGGAGACAGTCAACATTCAATATTAAAAGATCCTTCGCTTCGCTCAGGATGACAACATGGCGGTTACCGCAAACCTGTCATCCTGAGCGGAGCGGAGGGTCTTTTCCTATCGCCACAAATATGTACCCGTTTGTTCAAATCCTCTTGATTGTTTGAAACCTTGTGAACGTGTATAATAGCAATATTAAATTGGAAATATCTATAAAATCAAGAAGAAATTTCCAGCAAACGAAGCGTGTGACAGCTGGCCGTGTGATGCAACCAATCGCGGTTTGTGCGCGTCTATGGTATGCATCAAACGAGCCGGAGGGATTCGAATGAAGCAAGTCAAGTGGTTACTGTCGATAGCGCTGCTGATCGCGCTCGCCGCCTCGGCGGTGGCCTTCACCAGCGCTGAAGATACAGAAGAAGGCGCGTGGCAGGCGGACATCACGAAGCTGATGGACCCCGCGAACGCGCCCAAGCAGACCAGCATCCACTACGACCTGGACCTGCCCGCGGACGCGCAGGTCGAGCGCCGCAGCGTGAACCAGGAGCTGGTGAGCAGCAAGGGCGACGTGCTGAACGTCGAGTTTCGCTTTGCGCTGAACGGCGACGCGATGGGCGAGGGCCAGTGGGCCACGATCGAGGACTGGCTCAAGGGGCTCGTGCTCGGCGCGGTGCAGAACGTGCGCGCGGACTCCGAGTCGCTGGCGAACGTGGTGGCTGAGCGCTATCGCGCGCAGCGCGCGTCGGCGCAGCCCGGCGAGACGGGCTTGCCCGCGTGGGCCAGCGAGGATTTGATGCTGGAGGACGTGATCGCTACCGTACCGTACTATCCGGAGCTTCGCCTGGACGTGAACGGCTCGGCCACACAGCGCCTGCAGGCGCGGCTGATCGAGCTGGGCTACCTGTCCGGCGGGGCCGACGGCTTCTACGGCGAGCGGACGCAGCAGGCCGTGCGCGAGTTGGAGGAATACGTGCGCGAGCTGGAGCAGGACGCCATCGACGCCCTGCCGAACGCCACGCCCACCCCGACGCCGACGCCCCGGCCCACGCCCACGCCGCAGGCGTACACCATCGCGTTGGCGGCGGTGACGCCCGCACCGACCCCGGAGCCGGAACCCACGCCCGTTCCCGAGCCCATGACACCCGTGGACGGCGTGGCGGACAGCATGCTGCAGGCATACCTGTTCAGCGGTGAATTCAAACCAAGCCGTGCCGACCTGCGCACCGGCGACGAGGGCAGCGCCGTCACCCGCGTGCAGCGGCGGCTTCTGAACCTCGGCTACACCACCGACGAGCCCGACGGCGTGTTCGCCGGCGGCACGGCGCGCGCGCTGCGCATCTTCCAGTACTACTGTGGCGCCGACCAGACTGGCGTGGCCGACATGGCCACCCAGGCGCGGCTGTTCTCCGCGGACGCCGCCAAGCCCGATAACGCGATGCTGACGCCGGGCTCCACCGGCGAGGCCGTGTCGAAGCTGCAAAAGCGACTGCGCGTGCTGGGTTTTGCCTCCATTGCCGTGGACGGCGGCTACGGCGCGTCCACCCAGGCGGGCGTGGAGACGCTGCAGGCGTATATGCGCGAGCTGGAGGGCGACGCCGCCCAGGCTGCGTCGACGGACGGCGCGGAGGTGACCGTGGAGGTCAACGGCGTAGCGGACCCGATCCTGCTGGACGACTTCTACTCCGACAGCTTCCCGGCCATCCCCGCCGACATGAACAGCGGCTCCGCCGGGCGCGACGTGGTGCGCCTGCAGCGCAGGCTAACCACGCTGGAGTACTACACCGGCGCGCTGGACGGCCAGTACGGCGCGGGCACGGCGCAGGCCGTCACCGCGTTCCAGCGGCGGCACGCGCTGCCCGAGACCGGCGCGGCCGACCACGCGACGCTCGCGACGTTGTTCGACGAGAACGCGAAGAAGGCGCTGAAGCCGTACGTGCTGAAGGTAAGCGTCGCCGACCAGCGCGTGTATGCCTACGCGCCGGACGCCAACGGCGAGTATACGGACCTGGTGCGCACAATGAAGTGCTCCACCGGCCGGAAGTCCTCGCCGACGCCCACTGGCACCTTCATTGACAGCACCGGCCCCGGCGCGCGCTGGCACTACTTCACCAAGTTCAGCTGCTGGGCGCAGTACGCCTACTATATCCAGGGCGACATCATGTTCCACTCCGTGCTGTATAACAGCAAGGGCGGCCCGGTGACCCAGAGCTCCGTCAACCACCTCGGCAGTCGCGCCTCCCACGGCTGCGTGCGCCTGAGCGTGGAGGACGCGAAGTGGATCTGGACGAACTGCCCGGCGAAGACGAAGGTGATCGTCTACTAAAGAAAAAAGAATCATGACCACCGGCTAAGCCGGTGGTCATGATTCTTTTCTTATTAATTTACTTCTCTTTCTCCACCACTTCCGCCGACTTGACCATGTAGCGCATCATGCTCTCCATCGCGCCATAGTCCTCGTAGGTGGCGCAGAAGTGGAACACGTACATCGTGCGGCCCACGGCGGTTCCGATGATAAAGCCCTTCACCTCGTGGTCGCCGGAGTAGGCGAGGTAGGTATTGCTCATGGCGGGCTTGCCGAGGAAGGTCTCCTGGTTGTTCGGCGTGCCGGCCTGGAAGGTGGCGGCCTCGTATTGCTTGTGTACCAGCCGCAGGTATTCCGTCAGCTGGTCGGTCATCGCCAGCTCGTCCGGCGTGTGCACCAGCGTCTTGGCCGTGATGGCCACGCGGGCGGGGAAGTCGCCTTCCTCCACCTTTTCGCGGAAGCAGATCGTGTACACTCCGGGCACATTCTCCCAGTGGGAGGGGTAGTTGAAGGTGAAGCCCAGCGATGTGTCCGTCAGGGCGGAGTACTGATAGGTGCTGGTGTCCACGGTGCTGGCGGACTGCGCGGGGGCGGCTTCCTCGGACGAACTGCCCTCCTCGGACGGGGACTCCTGCGCCTCGTCGCCGGACCCGTTCAGCATCGCGTCGATGCTGAAGTAGTCCTCGTCGCCGCCGGAAGTCTCGCTGCCGTCCACCGGCACGGGGGGCTCCAGCGTGGGCATGGCCTCCAGCGCAGCGCTCTGGTCCTCCTCGCCGTGATAGCCCTCGTCCGGCACCTCCGTGACCTGTGGCGCGGCGTCCGGCACGGTCTCGGGCAGGTCCTCGTTTTCGGGGGCCGACTTCCGGCAGGCGCAAAGGCCGACCGCGCACAGCGCGAGTACGAGCGCAAGGCTCAATAGCTTCTTCAAAGTGATTCCTCCGTAAGTGGTATGGTGCGCTCAGCGCTTCGTGTCGCCGTGACGTGCGATCTGTTCGTTCAGTAGGTCGATATCGCCGCAGCCGTGGCTGACCATGATGTCGCCGCTGTGCCAGTGCGCGCGCAGCCAGGCCTCGGTGTCGTCGAACGTGTGCGTCACGACGGCGTCCACGCCCCGCGCGTGCAGCGGCTCCAGCAGCATTTCGGACTTGATGTCGCCGGGGTCGGCCTCGCGCGCGCCCATGATGTCCGTGATCAGCAGCTTGTCGGCCAGGTCGAACGTCTCGACAAACTGGTCGAACAGCGTCTTGGTGCGGGAGTAGGTGTGTGGCTGCCACACGCTCCACAGAGTTTTGTGCGGCTGCATCGAGGCGATCTTCAGCGCGTTCTTGATCTCGGCAGGGTTGTGGCCGTAGTCGGTGTAGCACTTCACGCCGTCGGTGACGCTGGTCAGTTCAAAGCGCCGGTGCGCGCCGGTGAAGCTGGCGAGCGCCTCGGAGACCTTTGCCATGTCCAGCCCGCGGATGTGGCACACGCCGATCACGGCCAGCGCGTCAAGCATGTTGGCCTCGCTGGGCACGCTCAGTCGGAAATCGCCCAGCGCAGCGCCCTCCATGACGGCGGTGAAGGACGCCCGGCCCAGCGCGTCGTAGGACAGGTTCTCTGCCCGCAGCATGCAGTTTTCGCCCAGGCCGTAGGTCAAGTGGTTGCAGTCGGCGTTCAGGCACACGCGCCGCGCGCGCTCGTCGTCGCCCCAGGCCACGCACCAGCCGTCCTTTGGAAGCAGCGCCGCGTACTTGACAAAGGCCGATTCGATGTCGTCGATGTCCTTGTAAAAGTCGAGGTGGTCCTCGTCGATGTTGGTGATCACGGCGATCGTCGGCTTAAAGTGCAGGAAGCTGGCGTTGTACTCGCAGGCTTCGCAGATGAAGTCGTGGCCGCCGCCCACGCGCGTGGAGCCGCCGATGAAGTCCAGCTCGCCGCCGATGTGGATCGTCGGGTCCACGCCCGCCTGCATGAAGGCCTGCGCCAGCATCGATGTGGTGGTGGTCTTGCCGTGCGTGCCGCTGACGCCCACGGCGAAGGGATGCCCCGCCATCAGCTGGCCGATCAGGTCGCAGCGCTCGATCTGGGGAATGCCCAGGCGCTCGGCCTCGGCGCGCTCCGGGTTTTCCCGGGAAATGGCGGCGGAGTAGACGATCACGTCCGCGCCGTGGACGTGCTCCCGGGCGTGGCCGATGAACACGCAGATGCCGCGCTCGACGAGATGGTCCGTCTTGTGGGAGGCCGTGCGGTCAGAGCCGGTGACGGTATAGCCCAGCTCCTGCAGATACCCCGCCAGGCCGGACATCGAGCTTCCGCCGATGCCGATGAAGTGGGCCCGCTTGCCCTTGAAATCGAATATGTTGGCAGCCATGCTGTTTCCTCCGTATCGCGTAAGAGCGCTCGTGCGCGCCCGTCCACCCTCCATTATAGAACAAAACGGGCGATCCTGCAAGCGCAACCGCCGCCGCACGGGGAAATGAAGGTTAAATGTTGGCGCGCTCGATTCGATTTTATACAAATCAGGCGAAAAGCTAACATTTCCGAATTATAATAAGATAAATGGAAAAATAATTCGGAAATGAGGTGCCCCGCATGGACAAGATCAAGCGTAACGAGCGCCTGGGCGCGTTGACGAAGATACTGACGGACACCCCCAACCGCATCCACACGCTCAGCGAGTTCTGCGAGCTGTTCGGGTCGGCCAAGTCCACCATCAGCGAGGACATCGACCTGATCAGCGCGTCCTTCGAGCGCTTCGACCTGGGCCGGGTGGAGACCGTGGCCGGGGCCGCCGGCGGCGTGCGCTATCGCGCGATCCCGAGTCCTGAGAAGGTGAAGTGCGTGCTGGGCGACGTGGCTTCCCGCCTGTCCGAGCCCGGGCGGATGCTGCCCGGCGGGTTCCTTTACACCTCAGACATCACCGCCGAGAGCGACATCGCGCAGCAGATGGGGCAGATCCTGGCCGCGCAGTACTACGACCGCCAGCCGCACTTCGTCCTCACGATGGAGACCAAGGGCATCCCCATCGCGCTGATGACGGCGCGGATGCTGGACGTGCCGCTGGTGATCGCGCGACGCGACAGCCGCGCCTACGAGGGCAGTGCCGTGAAGATCAACTACATCGCGGGCCTGGGCAGCGAGCGCATCGAGACGATGGCGCTCACGCGCCGCGCCGTGCAGCCGGGGCAGAGGGCGCTGATCATCGACGACTTCATGAAGGGCGGCGGCACGCTGCAGGGCATGGTCGACTTGATGAAGGAGTTTTTGGCGGAGGTCGTGGGCGTGGGCGTGATGATCGCCACCGCGAAGCCCGAGGCCAAGCGCGTAGTTGGCGCGCAATCGCTCCTGATCCTGGAGGGCTTTGACAGCGATACGGGCCGCGCCATCGTGCATCCCGCGCCGCAGTACCTGTGATGGGCGGCCTCTACATAGAATTGTGACAAAAATGTTATTGATTTCGCGGCCCAAATCAGATATAATGTCTTGGGATTGAAATACGCAACGAATCGTGGGAGGGACGTTACATGAGCAAAGTCGTCGTCGTCGATCATCCGCTGGTCCAGCACAAGCTCACGCTGATGCGCGACAAGGATTGCGGCAACAAGGATTTCCGGCAGCTGCTGGAGGAGATATCGATGCTGATGGCCTACGAGGTCACGCGCAAGCTGCCCCTGGAGGAAATCGAGATCGAGACCCCCATGGCCAAGTGCCGCTCCAAGATCATCGCCGGCAAGAAGCTGGGCATCGTGCCGATTTTGCGCGCGGGCCTGGGCATGGTGGACGGCGTGATGAACCTGGTGCCCACGGCGAAGGTGGGCCACATCGGCCTCTATCGTGACCCCGAGACCCACATGCCTGTGGAATACTACTGCAAGCTGCCCTATGACGTGGCCGAGCGCGACCTGATCGTCGTGGACCCGATGCTGGCCACCGGCGGCTCCTCCGTGGCCGCCATCGACTTCATCAAGAAGCGCGGCTGCAAGTCGATCACGCTGATGTGCCTGGTGGGCTGCCCCGAGGGCGTGGCCGCCGTGCAGGAGGCGCACCCGGATGTGGACATCTACATCGCCGCCATCGATGAGCGCCTGAACGAGAACAAGTACATCCTGCCCGGCCTCGGCGACGCCGGCGACAGGCTGTTCGGGACGAAGTAAAGGAACGGACGGCAGTCGTTTACGACAGGCGGGAGCGGCGATATAACACTCGCCCGTGAACGACATGTCGCACATGCCCGGTTCGTACAGATCCTTCGCTGCGCTCAGGATGACAACAACGCGATGCATGTCATCCTGAACGAAGTGAAGGATCTGTTCGTTTTGATAAGCAATACGATAAAAAGAGGTTTCCAATGACTGACTACGCCAATCCCTCCGCCGAGCTTCGCGCGCGCGTGGCGCTGGAGAAGTACCGCTTCAAGAATACCCACAGCCTGGGCCAGAACTTCCTGCTGTCGGAAAGCCTGATCGGCCTGCTGCTGGACGACGCAAATATCCTGCCGGGCGACAACGTGCTGGAGATCGGCCCCGGCGCGGGCGTGATGACGCGCCTGCTGTCCCGGCGGGCCAAGCGCGTACTGGCCGTGGAGCTCGACCGGGGGTTGGAGCCGGTGCTTACAGACGTGCTTGAGGGCTGCGATAACGCGCGCGTGGTGTTCGAGGACGCGATGAAGGCCGACCTCAATGCGCTGACCCGCGAGACGTTTGGCGGCGAGCCCTGGCGCGTCGTGGCGAACCTGCCGTACTACATCACGGCGGACATGCTGCTTCGGCTGACCTCGCTGGAATGTCCGCCGGAGAGCGTCTGTATCATGGTGCAGAGGGAGGCCGCCGAGCGCGTGATGTCCCGCCCCGGCACCAAGCAGTGGTGCGCGCTGGCGGCGGAGCTGCAATACTACGGCGAGGCGCGCGCGCTGACGGACGTGCCGCCGGAGGCGTTCGATCCGCCGCCGCACGTCACGAGCCGCTTCATCCGCATCGACTGCTGGGCCGATCCGCCCGTGAAGCCGAGGGATGACAAGCTGTTCAGGCGGCTCATCCACGCCGCGTTCGCGATGCGCCGCAAGACGCTCGCAAACAACCTGAAGGCGTCGTTCGGCCTGTCGCAGGATGAGGCGCGGGCGGTGCTTATCGCCGCGGGCGTCGACGAGCGCGTGCGCGGCGAGGCGCTGACGCTGGAAGAGCTTTGTGGTGTGGCGGACGAGATCAGTAAGAGAGGTTAGATAATGCCATAATAAGAAGATTCTTCGACTTCGGCTGCGCCTTCGCTCAGAATGACAAGAGACCGATTCGCCTGTCATCCTGAGCGGAGCGAAAGCGGAGTCGAAGGATCTTTATAAGCCTGCATAACTCAAGTGGAATGCTTCAAGAATATTTTGTTTGCCGTTGCAAAACGTTGCGTTCTGTGTTATGATATAGTTAAAGAGGGGAGGGATGCGCGTGGAACGGGGCGAGGCTTCGCGCTCGGAGCGCTTCCTGACGCTCTATAGAAAGCTGGAAGGGCTGCTGGAGAAGCGATACAGCGGCAAGAAGATGGCCTCCGGCAGCGTGGTGATGGAATACCTGCACGACGCAGACAGCGCGCCCTGGCGCACGGAGCTGGACATGTGCCGCGAGATCCGCAACCTGCTCTCCCACAACACCGACGGGGCGGGGGAACCCGTGGTGGAGCCCTCCGAGGCCGTGATGGAGACGCTTGCGCAGATCGTGGAGTACGTGCAGCGCCCGCGCCTGGCCAAGGACTACGGCACGCCCGGGGACCAGATCCTGTTCGCCCATCCCAACGACGACGCGCTGGGCGTGATGCGCCACATGATGCGCATGGGCTATTCCCACGTGCCCGTGCGCGACCGCACCGGCCTGGTGGGCGTGTTCAGCGCCGCGAGCCTGATGCGCTACGTGGGCGACGCGGGCTTTGAGAACCTGCACGATTCGCTGCGCATCGGCGAGCTCAAGAACGCGCTGGATTTCGATGACGCGCGCAGCGAGAAGTACGCCTTTTTTGACCGGGAGGCCACGCTGACGGAGGTGCGCGAGGCGTTCGAGCGCAAGCGCGAGCGCAACAGCCGCCTGGCGGTGGCGTTCATTACCGAAGATGGAACGCAGCACAGCGACGTGCTGGCGATGCTGACGAGCTGGGACGTGCTGAAAGACGTCCAATAAAACGATCATTCGGAGGCTGCTCAAAATGGAGCGAAAAATGCCGGATACCGGCACGGAGCGCATGGAAGTGCACCCCGCGAGCATGAACATCAAGGCCAACGACGCCATGGAGGAGCTCAGGCGGGAGTATGCACAGATACAGGGCGTCTATGAGGCGGCGATCCGCGAGATCGACGCGCGGCTGGAGACGCTGGACAGCGAGTTTTCCTTCACGCACATGCACAACCCGATCCACCACATCGAGAGCCGCGTGAAGTCCTTAAGCAGCATCGTGATGAAGCTGCACAGCATGGGCTATCCCATCTCCATCTCCTGTGCGAAGAAGACGCTGCACGACATCGCGGGCGTGCGCGTGGTGTGCCGCTACGTGGACGACATCTACAAGATCGCCGACCTGCTGCTGGCGCAGGACGACATTTCGCTGATCTTCAAGAAGGACTACATCGAAAACCCGAAGCCCAACGGCTATCGCAGCCTGCACATCGTGGTGGACGTGCCGGTGTACATCTCGCGCGGCAAGCTGTTCATCCCGGTGGAGATCCAGATCCGCACCGTCGCGATGGACTTCTGGGCCACGCTGGAGCACGGCATCCGCTACAAGTCCTCCGACGCGGTGCCCCCGAAGATCGTGAAGGAGCTGCGCGCCTGCGCCGACGTGATCACCGAGACAGACTACAAGATGCAGGAGATATTCAAGGCTCTGCAGACGGTGAGCGACAAGGCCGAAGAGACGCCCGAGAGCATCGTGTGCGGCAAAGGGGAATAACTGTAACAGCAGCCCAGGGAGAATTGGTACAAAAAAACGGGTGCGAGCATTGCTCGCACCCGGTGTGCTTTTGGCTTGTGCATGATTAGGAAAACGGAACGTTTTCCGGGTCGGCGGGTTCCGCAGGAACACGTCGACAATCATTTTGGCTTGTCCGCGCCTTACAGCTGCGGGCCGGCGGCGACCAGCGCCTTGCCGGCTTCGTTGGACTCGTACTTGACGAAGTTCTTGATAAAGCGGCCGGCCAGGTCCTTGGCCTTCTCGTCCCACTCGGCGGGATTGGCGTAGGTGTCGCGGGGATCCAGGATGCCGGTGTCCACGCCCTCGAGCTCGGTGGGAACCTCGAAGTTGAAGTACGGGATCTTCTTTGTGGGGGCCTTCAGGATCGCGCCGCCCAGGATCGCGTCGATGATGCCGCGGGTATCCTTGATGGAGATGCGCTTGCCGGTGCCGTTCCAGCCGGTGTTCACCAGGTAGGCCTTCGCGCCGGACATCTCCATGCGCTTCACGAGCTCCTCGGCGTACTTGGTCGGATGCAGCTCCAGGAAGGCCTGGCCAAAGCAGGCGGAGAAGGTGGGGGTGGGCTCGGTGATGCCGCGCTCGGTGCCGGCCAGCTTGGCGGTGAAGCCGGAGAGGAAGTAGTACTTCGTCTGCTCGGGCGTCAGGATGGAGACCGGGGGCAGCACGCCGAAGGCGTCCGCGGACAGGAAGATGACGTTCTTGGCGGCGGGGCCGGCGGAGATGGGCCGCACGTTCTTGACGATCTTGTCGATGAACTCGATCGGGTAGGAGACGCGGGTGTTCTCGGTGACGGACTTGTCGGCGAAGTCGATCTTGCCGTCCTTGTCCACGGTCACGTTCTCCAGCAGAGCGTCGCGCTTGATGGCGTTGTAGATGTCGGGCTCGGACTCCTTGTCCAGGTTGATGACCTTCGCGTAGCAGCCGCCCTCGAAGTTGAACACGCCGTTGTCGTCCCAGCCGTGCTCGTCGTCGCCGATCAGCAGGCGCTTGGG
>CADAQZ010000010.1 GCA_902790175.1 uncultured Eubacteriales bacterium
CCCCCGCGGAAACTGGCAGGAATATTCAGTTGACAAGCGGGGGCGGGGAAGTTAAAATATAAAGTGAAGTTTTATACAGGCCAGGCGGCGCGTGCCGCCCCGCAGAACGACAGCAAAGGGTGTGAGGGACGAATGGACGCTCAGAGGCGCGCTCCATCGCGGGAGTCCGCGCGCGGAAGGGCCCGGCGCAGGGGCAGCCTGCCCAGAGCGCCGCGCAAGGGCGTGAACCTGCACCACGATTTCGGTCTGCGGCTGTTGAAGCTGGCGAACGTGGTGCTGATCACGCTGCCCTTCGCGCTTGTCTGGTGGCTGTACTACATCTATGAAGTGCTGATGTTCCCCTCCAGCATCCGCGCCACGGGCATCGTGGTGATGTTCGTCGTGCTGTACGCCTTCTTTGGCCGCGCCTACGAGGCCTTTCTGATCTCGTTGAAGCGGATATCGGATATGTTCTATGCGCAGGCGCTGAGCATACTGTTCTCGGACGCCTTCATGTTCCTGGTGATGTGGCTGATGAGCGACCACTTCCCGGACCTCGCGCCGGCGCTGGCGACGCTGGTGGGCCAGCTGGCGCTCTCCGCGGCCTGGTGCTACGGCTCGAACCGGTGGTACTACGCCAACTACGCCCGCCAGAAGACCGGCGTGGTGTACGACATGCGCCGCGGCGTGGAGGACCTGTTCGGCCGCTACGGCATGACGCAGAAGTTCGACGTGCAGATGACCTGCACCGTGGAGGAGTGCCTGTCCAACCTGGAGCGCCTGGACGATCTGACCAGCGTGTTCCTCTGCGGCATCCACAGCAAGGAGCGCAATATCATCCTGAAATACTGCGTGGCCAACGGCATCGTGGTGTACATCATCCCGCGCGTGGGCGACGTGATCATGAGCGGCGCGAAGAAGATCCACATGTTCCACCTGCCCATGATGCGCGTGGACCGCTACAACCCGCCGCCGGAGTACTACATCGCCAAGCGCACGATGGACATCGCGCTGAGCCTGGCGCTGCTGGCGCTGTTCAGCCCGTTCATGCTCGTCGCCGCGATCTGCATCAAGCTGGAGGACGGCGGCCCCGTGTTCTACAAGCAGACCCGGCTGACCAAGGACGGGCGGGAGTTCACGATGCTGAAGTTCCGCTCGATGGTGGTCTCGGCGGAGGACGACGGCGTGGCGCGGCTGTCCTGCGGCAGCGCCGACAAGCGCGTGACGAAGGTGGGCCGGATCATCCGCGCCTGCCGGATCGACGAGTATCCGCAGCTGTTCAACGTGCTGGGCGGCAGCATGAGCCTCGTCGGCCCCAGGCCGGAGCGCCCGGAGATCGCCGCCGAGTACGAGCGCCAGATGCCGGAATTCGCGCTGCGGCTGCAGGCCCGCGCGGGCATCACCGGCTACGCGCAGGTGTACGGCAAGTACAACACCACCCCCTATGACAAGTTGCAGCTGGACCTGATGTACATCTCCCGCCCGAGCATCATCGAGGATATCAAAATCCTGTTCGCCACGCTGATGATCATCTTCAAGCGCGAGAGCACCGAGGGCATCGCCCCCGGCCGCGTGAACGCCGGCTCCGACGACCAGCCCGCGGCGTGAAGACGCATCGCCGCATAAAGCCTTCCCCTCTGGGGAAGGTGGCATTTGCGCAAGCAAATGACGGATGAGGTCGAACAGCGCACCATCCTGTCGCCGTACATTGTCGACCTCATCCGACCTCGCGAAGGTGCCGTTGGCACCTGCTCGGCCACCTTCCCCACAGGGGAAGGCTTTTGGCTTGACGCTTGAATACTAGGAGGAAACCGCATGAGGCATGTCATGAGTCGCTTGCTGGCTCTGGCGCTGTTGGCGCTGTGCGCGCTGGGGCTCGCCGGGTGCGCCGCGAAGGCGCCGGGAACGGCCCAGTCGGCGCTGGTGGTGGGCTTTTCCCAGCTGGGCTCGGAGAGCGGCTGGCGCATTGGCAACACTGCCAGCATGGAGCAGGCCGCCGAGCGCTGGGGCTTCGGCCTGATGATGGACAACGCCAACCAGCGCCAGGACAAGCAGATCGCGGCGATCCGCTCGTTCATCTCGTATCAGGTGGACGTGATCGTGTTCTCGCCCATTGTGGAGACCGGCTGGACGAATGTATTGACCGAGGCGAAGAAGGCGGGCATCCCGGTGATCATCATGGACCGCATGATCGAGACCGACGACGACGGCCTGTATACCGCCTACATCGGCGCGGACTTCCTCGCGGAGGGCCGCCGCGCCGGGGAATATCTGTTGAAGAAGGCCGACGCCATGGGTGCGGAGCACCTGAACGTGGTGGAGATCACCGGCACGGAGGAATCCACCCCGATGCGCGAGCGCCAGGCGGGCTTCATGCAGGCCGTGGACGGCGACGTGCGCATCTCGGTGATCGAGCGCGTGTCCGGCGACTTCCTGCGCTCGAAGGGCGAGGAGTGCATGCGCTACCTGCTGAAGAAGTACGGCGCGGATGGCATCGACGTGGTCTATTCCCACAACGACGAAATGACGCTCGGCGCGCTGGACGTGCTGGAGGCCGCGGGGATCAACCCCGGCAAGGACATCGTGCTGATCTCCGTGGACGGCCAGCAGGAGGCGGTGGACGCGCTGAAGGAGGGCCGCATCAACTGCATCGTGGAGTGCACGCCCGACCTGGGCGAAAACGTGATGCGCATGGTGGACGCGCTCTCCCGGGGCGAGGAGATCCCCAAGCAGAACCACCCGGAGGAGACCGTGTTCACCGAATTCGACGACCTGAGCGGCCTGGCGCCGCGGGGATACTGACATGAGAAATCACGCGCGGCGGCAGAGCGTCATCGGGCAGCTGGGCCGCACCACCCGCACGATCGCCGTGGTGCTGCTGATCCCGGTGCTGGTGAGCCTGGTGCTGATGTTCGTCACCAGCGATCGCTACCAGCTGGCCATGTCCCGCATGGAGACGGCGGCCGGGCTCAAGCCCGCCGTGGGCAAGGACCTGCCGGAGAAGCTGTTTTCGGTGGCGGCGGGCCAGATGCGCTACGACGAGAGCGGCGTGGAGGACATGCTGCTGGACGTGAACCGCACGCTGGACGCGCTGCTCGCGGACGCCTCCGGCGCGGGCTACCTGCAATTGACGGTGGCCCGGCGCACGATGGACACGCTCTCCAGCTACATCGGCCAGGTGCGCGACGGCATGGCCGAGGGCCGCGCCATCAGCGAGATCGAAAAGATCGTGGACGAGGTGCGCGACGTGGGCGACCTCGTGACGGACATGCTGGACGACTTCGTGTCCGTGGAGATCAACGCCGCCGTGCAGACCGGCGCGAGCATCCAGCGCATCGTCTGGGTCGCGTTCCTGGTGGAGGCGGTGCTGCTGATGGCGGCGCTGGTGGGCACCGGCGAAGCCACCCACCGGCTGGCGGACATCATCCGCGACGCCATTTACCAGATGGAGGGCAGCGTGTTCCGGCTCACCGGCGGCGACCTGAAGGCCCGCGTGCCCCAGATGGAGGTCGAGGAGCTCAGCGAGCTGGCCACGCAGATCAACGTGATGGCCAACCGCCTGGAGATGCTGATCGAGCGCAGCCGCCAGGAGCAGGAGAACCTGGCCAAGTCGGAGCTGCGGCTTCTGCAGGCGCAGATCAACCCGCACTTCCTCTACAACACGCTGGACGCGATCATCTGGCAGGCGGAGAGCGGCAAGAGCGAGGAGGTCATCCACCTGACGCGCTCGCTGAGCGACTTCTTCCGCATTTCGCTGTCCTCCGGCGCGGACTGGATCCCGCTGGAGAAGGAGGCGCGCCACCTGGAAGGCTACCTGAGCATCCAGAAGACGCGCTACCGCGACATATTGAACTACGCCATCGAGATCCCGCAGGAGCTGCAGGACGGCTACATCGTCAAGCTCCTGCTGCAGCCGCTGGTGGAGAACGCGCTCTACCACGGCATCAAGACGCGCCGCGGCGGCGGCTTCATCCGCGTCAGCGCCGCGAAGGAGGGCGCGAAGGTCCGCTTCGTGGTGGAGGACACCGGCCGGGGCATGTCGCCCGACGAATTGAAGCGGGTGATCGCCGCGATGCGCAGCGACGCCCCCGCGCTGGCGGGCAATGCGCCCCCCGTGGGCGACGCGCCCTCCGTGGGCGACGCGCCCTCCGTGGGCGACGCGCCCGGCGAGGGCAGCAGCTTCGGCCTGCGCAACGTGGACCTGCGCATCCGGCTCTACTACCATCAGCCCGAAGGGCTTGTCATTGAAAGCGGCGAGGGAGGCACCCGGGTCTCCTTCCGCGTGCCGCTGAAATCCAGGGAGGAAATCGCCCATGATGAAGGTGTTTCTGGTTGACGACGAGATCGCCATCCGCGAGAACCTGCGCAACTCGTTCCCCTGGGAGGAGAACGGCTTTCAGCTGGTGGGCGAGGCCCCGGACGGCGAGATGGCCCTGCCGATGATCCGCGATCTGAACCCGGACATCCTGCTGACGGACATCCGCATGCCGTTCATGGACGGCGTGCAGCTCTGCGCCGGCGTGAAGCGGATGATGCCCTGGGTGGGCATCGTGATCCTCTCCGGCTACGACGACTTCTCCTACGCCCAGCAGGCCATATCGCTGGGCGTGAAGGAATACCTGCTCAAGCCCATCACGGCGCAGGAGCTGGGCAAGGCGCTGACCCGCGTGGCCGGGCAGATCGCCGCCGAGCGCAGCGCCCAGGAGAGCATGGAGAACCTGCGGCGCGACCTGGCCTCCGGCAACCAGTTCCTGCGGGAAAAGCTGCTGGCCTCGCTGTTTACCGAGGAGGGGGACCGCTTCGAAGACGAACAGCTGATGCGCCAGATGCGCCAGATGGGCGTGAACCTGGCGGCCAACTGCTACGCCGTGATCGACATCGCCTTCCCGCTGAAGGACGAGGCGCGCGCCCGCGCGCGGGCGGCGCTTTCGGACCTGGCCGAGGCCACTGGCGGCAGCGTGTTCACCTGCGGCATGCCCCACGGCGCGCGGGCGCTGGTGCTGGGCGACAACGAGCAGGACGCCGAGGAGCGCGCCTACTCGTTCGCGTCCTCCGCCGTGCACCTGCCGCAGCTGGAGAACTGCGGGGAGCTCTTGCTGTCCATCGGCGAGACCGTGAACGACTACTACGACATCCGCCGCTCGATGCAGTCCGCCCGCCACGTGCGCCACGCGGCCGCGGGGCAGGGGGAGGGCAGAAGGATCATCGGCGTGGGCGAGTTGAACGACGCCACCACCGTGCTGAACAGCCTGGAGCTGAGCCCCCTCTATGAGCGCCTGCAGTACGCCCCGGCCGCCGAGCTGGACGCGGTGCTGTCGGAGTACACCGGGTCGCTTCCGGATGCCGGCGGCGGCATCGAAGTGGGCATGGGCTATTTGCGCCTGGCGGCGGTGATCGCGGCGCGGCGCATCGTGCAGGACGCCGGGGCCGACCCCCAGCGGGCGCTGGACGAGGGCCTGATCGCCGAGGCGCTGCGCGCCGGGGACGCCGCCGCGGGGCTTTCGGCGGTGAAGGCGCTGCTGCGCGCGGCCATCGAGTGCCGCGACCGCAGCGGGCAGGGCGTGGGGGACACGCCGGTGGGCCGGGCGCGCGCGTATTTGAGCAAGTGCTTCGCCAACCCGAACCTGATGCTGCAGGACGTGGCGCGCGAGGTGGGCATCTCCCAGAGCCACTTCTCCACCGTGTTCGCGCAGGAGACGGGCATCACCTTCACCCAGTATCTGACCGGCCTGCGCATCGCCAAGGCCAAGGAGCTGTTGGAGGCCACGCCGATGCGCTCTTCCGAGATCGCCTTCCGCGTGGGCTACAACGACGCCCACTACTTCAGCTACCTGTTCAAGAAGCACACCGGCATGACGCCCAGCGAATGGCGCAAATCCAATAAAAATCAACCGGAAACCGAATGATTTTGAATCTTTATTGGTAATTTGCATGAAATATCAAAAGGATTTTCAACCATCTTCCAAAGTGATTGTATTTCATTTAAGAAAAAACGGGGCTATAATAGTACCATCAGCGGCAGATCCTGCCGCAAATTAAGAATGGAGGCATTTCACTATGAAGAAGATTCTCGTTCTTGCTCTGGCTCTGATCATGGTCCTGAGCTGCTGCGCCGCTCTGGCCGACGGCATCAAGGTTGGCATCATCAACCTCGATCCCTCCGAGTCCGGCTATCGTCAGGCGAACGTCCAGAACCTGCAGGATGTGTTCACTGCCGAGAACGGCTACGACGCCACGTTCGTCACCGCCCCCACCGCCGACAAGCAGCTGGAGGCCGCACAGGGCTTCATCACCGCTGGCGTGCAGTACATCCTGGTTTCCGCCGCTGAGGTCACCGGTTGGGACGAGGTTCTCGAGGCCGCTCAGGAAGCCGGCATCAAGGTGTTCCTGTTCGACCGCCTGATCGAGTGCGACGAGTCCCTGTACACTGCGGCTGTCGTTTCCGACATGGCCCAGGAGGGCGTCACCGCCGTCGAGTGGCTGGAGAGCCTGAACCTGGACGAGTACAAGGTCCTGCACATCATGGGCCAGATGGGCTCCGCCGCTCAGGTGGGCCGCTCCGGCGCCCTGAACGACAAGATCGAAGCTACCGACAACTGGACGCTGGTTCGCGAAGGCACCGGCGGTGACAGCTGGGATCCCGCTGAGGCCCGCAAGATCACCCAGGCCGCCATCGACGCTGGCGAGGACTTCAACATCGTGTACGCTGAGAACGACGGCATGGCCGCTGGCGCTGTGGCCGCGCTGGATGCCGCTGGCATCACCCACGGCGTGGACGGCGACGTCATCATCATGGGCTTCGACTGCAACAAGTGGGCTCTGAAGAAGCTGCTTGACGGCGAGTGGAACTACGACGGCCAGTGCTCCCCCTTCCAGGCTGCCAAGATCGATGAGATGATCAAGGCTCTGGAGGCCGGCGAGGAGATCGAAGGCGGCATCATCATCAACGAGGAGAAGGGCTTTGACGCCGCTACCATCACCCAGGAAGACATCGACACCTACGGCCTGGGCAACATCGAAGACGCGGTCGTCCTCGACTAATCCATACCCAGAACAGCCTGGCGCGGTATGAACGGCAATGCGCGCGTTCATACCGCGCCTTCTTTAAGGAAAAGCCCTTGCGAGGGCTGAGATAAGCGCGCATCCAAGCACGCGAGGGAGGAGCAATCCCAGATGCAAAACGACGTAGTATTGAAAATGCGCGGGATCGTCAAGCAATTCCCGGGCACCCGGGCGCTGGACCACGTGGACTTCACGCTGCGCAAGGGCGAGATCCACGCGCTGATGGGAGAAAACGGCGCGGGAAAATCCACGCTGATCAAGGTGCTGACCGGCGTCTATGAGAAGGAGGCGGGCAGCATCTGGATCGAGGGCGGCGGCGACGAGGCCAACATCCACTCCCCGCAGGACGCCCAGAACATCGGCATCAGCACGGTGTATCAGGAGATCACCCTCTGCCCGAACCTGACGGTGGCGGAAAACATGTTCATCGGTCGCACCAGCGGCAGCATGGTGCGCTGGAAGGACTATGAGAAGCGGGCGGACGAGCTGCTGAAAAACCTGGGCATCCCGGCCCGCGCCAAGCAGGAGCTTTCCAGCTGCTCGCTGGCCGTGCAGCAGATGGTGGCCATCGCGCGCGCCGTGGACATGAAGTGCAAGGTGCTGATCCTGGACGAGCCCACCTCGTCCCTGGACGACAAGGAGGTCGCCATGCTGTTCGACCTGATGCGCGATCTGAAGTCGCGTGGCGTCGGCATCATCTTCGTCACGCACTTCCTCGAGCAGGTCTACGAGGTCAGCGACCGCATCACCGTGCTGCGCAACGGCCAGCTCGTGGGCGAGTTCACCACGGAGGAGCTGCCGCAGGTGGAGCTCGTGGCCAAGATGATGGGCAAGAATCTGGACGACCTGGCCGACTTCGAGGCCGTGGGCGAGAAGAGCTCAGGCTCGAACGAGGTGGTCTACGAGGCGCACGCGCTGTCGAGCAGCGAGTGCCGTCCCTACGATTTCAGCATCCGCCGCGGCGAGGTCAACGGCTTCACGGGCCTGCTGGGCTCCGGCCGCAGCGAGAGCGTGCGCGCCATCTTCGGCGCGGATCGCGTGACCGGTGGCAAGGTGCGCATCAAGGGCAAGGACGTGAAGATCACCAATCCCCACGAGGCCATGAAGAACGGCATCGGCTACCTGCCCGAGGACCGCAAGCGCGACGGCATCATCGCCGACCTGTCCGTGCGCGAGAACATCATCCTCGCGCTGCAGGTGATGAAGGGCTTCTTCCATCCCATGTCCAAGGCGCAGATGACGCAGTTCGCCGACGAGTACATCAAGGCGCTGCAGATCAAGACCGCCTCACAGGACACGCCCATCAAGTCGCTCTCCGGCGGCAACCAGCAGAAGGTCATCCTGGCGCGCTGGCTGCTGACGCACCCGGACTACCTGATCCTCGACGAGCCGACCCGAGGCATCGACGTCGGCACGAAGCTGGAGATCCAGAAGCTGGTGCTCAAGCTGGCGGAGGAGAACATGTCCGTCACGTTCATCTCCTCCGAGATCGAGGAGATGCTGCGCACCTGCTCCCGCCTGATCGTCATGCGCGACCGCAAGATCGTGGGCGAATTGAAGGGCGAGGAGCTCACGCAGAGCACTGTGATGAAGACCATCGCGGGAGGTGAACAGTAATGAACCTGAAGAAAAAGCTCGGCTCCGGGCTCGGCCAGCTGCTGATCCCGCTGATCGCCCTGGCCATACTGCTCCTGTTTAACCTGTTCCGCGATCCCGGCTTCTTCAGCATCCGCATCGCTGTGAACAACGCGGGCAACCGCGTGCTGACCGGCAACCTCATCAGCATCATCGACCTCGCCAGCGAGCTGGCCATCATCGCCATGGGCATGACGCTGGTCACCGCGGCCTGCGGCGGACAGGACATCTCCGTCGGCGCGGTCGGCGCGATCTCCGGCGCGGTGTTCGTCAAGATGGTGCAGAACTTCGGCGGCCTCAACGCGGGTACCTTCGTGCTGGCGCTGCTGTTGGCCATCCTGGTGACCATCCTGTTCAAGATGTTCAACGGCTCGCTGGTGGCCGTGTTCAAGATCCAGCCGATGATCGCCACGCTGATCCTCTACTCCTGCGGACGCAGCATCGCCTACTGGATCAACGGCGACGCCACGCCGCAGCTGACCAGCCCCATCCTCACGGCCATCGGCATGACCATCCCCGGCATCCCGGTGCCCACGCCCATCTTCCTGGTGTTGATCGTGGGCATCCTGCTGGCGCTGGTGTTCCGCTTCACCAACATCAGCCTCTACACCCAGTCCGTCGGCATCAACCAGGGCGCGGCGCGGCTGAACGGCATCAATCCCATCGCCATCAAGCTGCTGTCCTTCGCGCTGCTGGGCGTGTGCGTGTCGGTGTCGAGCCTGATCGGCATCAGCCGACTGGGCCAGCTGAACCACAAGACCCTGCTGGTGGACATCGAGATGGACGCCATCCTCGCGGTCGCCATCGGCGGCAACAGCTTAGGCGGCGGCAAGTTCAAGCTGTCGGGCAGCATCCTGGGCGCCTACATCATCCAGATGCTGACCACCACCCTGTACGCCATGAAGGTCAGCCCGGAGAACGTGAAGGCCTACAAGGCCATCGTCATCATCATCATCGTCGTCGCTGGCTCGCCCGTGGTGAAGGAAAAGCTGACGTCGCTGTGGAAGCGGCTGCGCTCGGGCGCGGCTGCCCGGAAGGAGGCGGCCTAAATGAGTGACAAGACTCAGGTGCGCAACCGGCGCAGGGAACCTTTGACCGACGCCCAGCTGCTGATGACCATTTCCATCGGCATCTTCGTGGCCATGTACGCGCTCGCGATGATCTTCATGGGCGGCGGCTTCCTCAAGGCCCAGCAGATCTTTGACATCCTCAACGACAACTCCTACCTCATCATCATCGCCTGTGCGCTGACCATCGTCATGATCGGCGGCGGCATCAACATCTCCGTCGGCGGCGTCATCAGCCTGACCTGCATGGCCTGCGCCATATTCCTGAACGCCCACCTGGGCGGGCTGTCCATCGCGCTTTCGCTGCTGCTGGCGCTGGGCATCGGCCTGGCCTTCGGCGTGGGCATGGGCTTCCTGGTCAGCTACCTGGAGATCCAGCCGTTCATCGTGTCGCTGGCCGGCATGTTCCTGGCCCGCGGCCTGACCACGATCCTCTCCGTCAACCCGGTGAAGGTGGCCCACGAGGGCTTCCTGGAGCTGGTGAAGGCGAAGATCAAGATCTCCTGGCTGGGCTACGTGGCCCAGAACGGCAACCTGATCCCCGCCAAGATCGAGATCGGCGCGGTGGTGGCGGTGTGCGTCGTGATCCTGATGTACATCCTGCTGCGCTACGTGAAGCTGGGCCGCAACATCTACGCCCTGGGCGGCAACAACCAGAGCGCGCTGATGCTGGGCATCAACGTCAAGCGCTCCCGCTTCATGAGCTATGTGATCAGCGGCCTTCTCAGCGGCCTGGCCGGCTTCGTGTTCCTGATGCACAAGCCCGCCGGCAACGCCAGCGTGGCCATGCGCAGCGAGATGGACGCCATCGCGGCCTCCATCATAGGCGGCACGCTGCTCACCGGCGGCGTGGGCAACGTCATCGGCACGTTCTTCGGTGTGATGATCCTGGCGACGATCCAGAAGATCATCGCCCTCAGCCCGCTGAACGCCTCCTGGTGGCAGGACATGGCCAGCGGCGCCATGCTCGGCTTCTTCATCATCCTGCAGAGCGTCGTGCTCGCCAATCGCGCGAAGAAGGCGCAGAAGTAACCGCATCGCAAACCCCGGCGATCTATCGCCGGGGTTATTCTGTTGATAGGAACAATAATATCGTGTATACTGGACTGGGTCCCCAAAGCCTTCCCCTTGAGGGGAAGGTGGCTCGCCGTAGGCGAGACGGATGAGGTGTCACTATAGAACCGATCATTACGACAGGAGGGCACACACATGGAAGCACGAGCACTGATCGACTTTCTGCGGGTGATGGAGCGCTTGAAGGACGCGCCGCGCCACTGCTGGACCACCGGCGGCCGCCGCGAGAGCGTGGCCGAGCACAGCTGGCGCGTGGCGCTGATGGCGATGCTGATGGCGGACGAATTCCCCGGCGTGGACATGGACAAGGTGATCCGCATGTGCCTGGTGCACGACATCGGCGAGGCCATCACCGGCGACATCCCCACCTTCCTAAAGACCGACGCCGACCGCGTCGTGGAGGGCAAGGAGGTGGACGCGCTGATCGGCGGCCTGCCCGCGCCCTGGCCCGAGACGCTCGGTGCGCTGTTTGAGGAGATGGAGGCCCTGCAGACCACGGAGGCGAAGATCTACAAGGCGCTGGACCGCATGGAGGCCATCCAGTCGCACAACGAGTCGGACATCTCCACCTGGCTGCCGCTGGAGTTCGAGCTGAACCTCACTTACGGCGAGGACAGCGCCGCCTTCCATCCGTACCTTGCCAACCTCCGCGCGGAGATGAAAAAGGACACCGAGGCGATGATAGAGGGGAAGAGTGAAGAGTGCAGAGTGCAGAGTGGAGAGTTGAAAGAGTGAGGAGTTAGGAGTGAGGAGTTAGGAGTTGATAGTGGCTGCCGCGCGTATATCGTAGGGGCGGCGATGCGCCGCTCCAAAAGCCTTCCCCTCTGGGGAAGGTGGCAGCGCGCAGCGCTGACGGAAGAGGTCTTTTCACGAATGGCTTAGCGCCTTTATCAAAACAGAGGCGCAGAGCGATAGCGAAAGGGACCTCTTTCGTCTTTGGTGGAAAAAACATTTTTCACCAAATCCACCTTCCCCAAAGGGGAAGGCTTTTGAGTAACTATGCCTGGAGCGCTTCCCGCGTCGCCTGGATCGTGGCCTTCACGGCGTCGGGGGCGGGGCCGCCGGGCAGGCGGCGCTGGCTGACGCAGGTCAGCAGGTCGATGGCCTGGTACACGTCCTCGTCGAACACGAGGCTGAACCGGCGGTACTCGGCGATGGGCAGCTCGTCCAGCGTCAGTCCCCGGTCGATGCAGTACTTCACCAGCTGCCCCGTCACCTTGTAGGCGTCGCGGAACGGGATGCCCTTCTTCACCATGTAGTCGGCGCAGTCGGTGGCGTTGATAAAGCCCTTCTGGGCGGCCTTCTTCATGTTGGCGGGGTGGAACGTGGCGGTGCGCAGCATCGGCGCGAGCACCTCCAGGCTCAATTCGGCCGTGTCGATGGCGTCGAACAGCGCCTCCTTGTCCTCCTGCATGTCCTTGTTGTAGGCCAGCGGCAGCGCCTTCATGGCCGTCAGCAGCGTCATCAGGTCGCCGTACACCCGCCCGGTCTTGCCGCGCACCAGCTCGGTGATGTCCGGGTTCTTCTTTTGCGGCATGATGCTCGAACCGGTGGAGAACTGGTCCGCGAGCGTGACGAACTTGAACTCCCAGCTGCACCACAGGCAGATCTCCTCCGAGTAGCGCGACAGGTGCGTCATCAGGATCGACAGGTCGGCCAGCAGCTCCAGCGCGAAGTCGCGGTCGGACACGCCGTCCAGGCTGTTGAGGCTGATGCCGTTAAAGCCCAGCTGCCGCGCTACGTACTCGCGGTCCAGCGGGTAGGTGGTGCCCGCCAGCGCGCCGCTGCCCAGCGGCAGCACCAGCGTGCGCTTCTTGCAGTCGGCAAGGCGCTCGATGTCCCTCAGCAGCATCTGCGCGTAGGCCATCAGCCAGTGCGCCAGCGTGATCGGCTGCGCGCGCTGCAGGTGCGTGTAGCCGGGCATGACGGTCTCCAGGTGTTGCGCCGCCACGTCGCAAAACGCGCCGGTCAGGTCCTTCGCCAGATCGACGAGGCGATCGATGGCGTCGGCCAGGTACATGCGGATGTCCAGCGCCACCTGGTCGTTGCGGCTGCGCGCGGTGTGCAGGCGCTTGCCCGCGTCGCCGATGCGCTCGGTCAGCGTGGCCTCAACGAACGTGTGGATGTCCTCGCAGGTCATGTCGATCTGAAGCGCGCCGCTGTCGATATCCGCGAGGATGCCCTGCAGGCCCTCGACGATCTTCGCCGCGTCCTCCGGCTCGACGATGCCCTGCCGGCCCAGCATCCGCGCGTGCGCGATGGAGCCGGTGATGTCCTGCTTCGCCATGCGGCTGTCAAAGCCGATGGAGTTGTTGATGGCCGAAAGCCTCTCGTCCACGTCGCCGCCCGTGCGGCCTGCCCATAGCTTCATATCGTTCGCTCCTTTGTCCCTGTTCAGATGTGTTTGCGCGTCAGTGGGTGCGCCGGTCCATGCCGCTCTGGCGGTAGTAATCGGCCTTGTCGCTGTACATGTTCCGGTCGGAACGGATCAGCGCCTCCTCCACTTGCTCGTCGTTCTCGCGCATCGCGTAGCCCGCCGACAGGCTGTACCCGGCCCGGGCCACGTCCTGCTTGACCCGCGCGATCGATTGCTTCACGGCCGCCTCGTCCTGGCGCATAAAAAGCATGGCAAATTCGTCGCCGCCGATGCGATAAGCGATGGTGTCCCGGCTGTTGACCCGGGCCAGGCAGCGCCCGATCCCGGCCAGCGCCCGGTCGCCCTCGGCGTGGCCCCGCGTGTCGTTGATGTGCTTCAGGCCGTTCATGTCCAGCGACGCGACGGCGGTGACGGCCTTCTGCTGGTTTTTCATGTCGTCGTAGAAGGAAAAGCGGTTTTCCAGCCCGGTCAGCGGGTCGAGCCGGTTGTCGTGCGAGCGCAGGAAGATGTAGAAGAACACGCTGCTGATCATGATCGCCTCGTTCAGGCGGCAGCCGCCGTTGAACGCGTCGATCACCGAGGCCACGATGCAGGACGCCGCGCAGATGATCAGCAGCCACCGCTCCGACTTCTTTCGATTGTAAAAGTGCCGCCAGGTGGCAAACAGGATCTGCACCATGTACAATAGCCCGACGACGAACACGCTGTAGCCCAGCGGCCCGCGCACAAAGCCATAATCGCTGCCGAAGGAAAACGCGACGGGGGAGAAGAACGCCGTCAGGAACACGGCCAGGTTGATGACCGCCGGGATCCAGAGCTTCCAGTTTCTCCGCTCCGGCGGGCACACCACCAGCAGCAGCCCGATCGCGGCGACGGGGCGCAGCGTATAGCCGACGATGGAGAAGAAGATGCGCGGCAGGCGCAGCGCGGGGTCCGTTGCGCACAGGCCCTCGCACACGTCCTCCAGCACCAGCAACAGGCAGCAGATCAGGGTCATCCAGAAGTAGCGCAGCTCCGCATCCCTGGCCTTTTTCTGGTCCGACAGCTTGATGGCGTAGACCACGATCAGCAGGATCGTGATGAAGTGCGAGGCGATCATTTGATTGAAAACAGACGATGCTGTCATCCTGAAACCTCCCGTGGATGGTGCGCAGGCGGGGTCTCCGCCGCGAAAAAACGCTTTTGACTCATCCTGGATATTATATCGGGAAAAAATGGCGTAGCAAGGGAGATGCTGTTATGTTCGGGTTGTTTCGCCCTTGCGGGCGGCGCAACGCCGCCCCTACTGCGCTGCGACAGCCAAAGCGGGATGTTGAGAAGACCAGATTGCTACGTCGGGCTTCGCTCCCCGCAATGACGTACTTTGGATGCGCTTTGTTTTACGTCATTGCGAGGAGGGCGTCAGCCCGACGTGGCAATCTGGTCTCCAAACTGAACTCTAAACTCTAAACGCTCACAGGTTGTTCTTCGCCTTCATCTTCGCGAACACCGCGGTGGGCAGGCCGTAGAGGGTGATGAAGCCGTCGGCCCAGGTCTGGTCGTACACGTTGTCCTCGTCGAAGGTGGCGATCTCCGGGTCGTAGAGGCTGTAGGGGCTGGTCATGCCCGCGCCGATGATGTTGCCCTTGTAGAGCTTCAGCTTCACGGTGCCGGTCACGGTCTGCTGGGTCTTTTCGCAGAAGGCGGTCATGGCCTCGCGCAGCGGGCTGAACCACTGGCCGTTGTACACCAGGTCGGCGTACTCCAGCGCCATGCGCTGCTTGTAGTGCTGGGTGGCCTTGTCCAGGCACAGCTGCTCCAGCTTCTCGTGCGCGGCGTAGAGGATGGTGCCGCCGGGGGTCTCGTAGACGCCGCGGCACTTGATGCCCACCAGCCGGTTCTCGACGATGTCGATGATGCCGATGCCGTGCTTGCCGCCCAGCTCGTTCAGCTTCCAGACCAGGTCCACGGGGCTCAGCTTTTCGCCGTTCACAGCCACGGGCCAACCCTTCTCAAAATCGATGGTCACGTACTCGCCCTCGTCGGGAGCTTCCTCGGGGGTCACGCCCATCTCCATGTTCCCGGCGTACTTCGGCTCGTTGGCGGGGTCCTCCAACTCCAGGCCCTCGTGGCTCAGGTGCCACATGTTCTTGTCCTTGGAGTAGTTGGTCTCGCGGCTGATCTTCAGCGGGATGTTGTGCGCCTCGGCGTAGTCGATCTCCTCGTCGCGGCCCTTGATGTCCCAGATCCGCCAGGGGGCGATCACGGGCATGTCCGGCGCGAAGGCCTTGATGGCCAGCTCAAAGCGCACCTGGTCGTTGCCCTTGCCGGTGCAGCCGTGGCAGATGGCGTCCGCGCCCTCCTTCTTCGCGATCTCCACCAGCCGCTTGGCGATGATGGGCCGCGCGAAGCTGGTGCCCAGCAGGTAGGTGTTTTCGTACTTCGCGCCCATCTGCATCGACGGGATCACGACTTCCTCGATGAACTCCTTGTTCAAATCCTCGACGTACAGCTTGCTCGCGCCGGTCTTGAGGGCCTTTTCCTCCAGGCCGTCCAGCTCGCCCACCTGGCCCACGTTGCCGGACACCGCGATGACCTCGCAGCCGGGATAGTTTTCCTTCAGCCAGGGGATGATGATGGAGGTGTCCAGCCCGCCGGAGTAGGCCAGCACGATCTTCTTGAATTCTTTATTCGTCTTTTTCTTCATGTTGAACGCTCCTTGTCGCCGCGAGCGCGGCTCATTTCGTTTGATGCGTCTATTATATACCAAAAATATACACTGTCAAGCCCTAATATACGTTAAAAGGGTTAATTTTAGGGGATGATATGCATAATTTATGTATATTGATGCATATATGACGGGAAGCTCCCGCGGAGCTTCCCGTCCGGATACCGGTATTATTCGTAGTGCCCCTTCACGGACAGTACGATGATGCTGTCGCCCGACGCGCGATACACCACGCGGTTTTTTCGTCGATGCGGCGGTTCCACCATCCGCGCAGGTTGCCAGTCAGGGGTTCGGGCTTGCCAATGCCCTCATAGGGGCTGCGCTGGATGTCGCGAATCAACTGGTTGATCCTTTTGAGCGTCTTCCTGTCGAGGTTCTGCCAGCTCAGATAGTCCTCCCACGCGCTCTCCTCCCAAAGCAGCCGCACGATCAGGCCTCGATCAAGTCGTGGTTGACCAGGCGCGCCTCGCCCGAATCCACTTGCGCGGCCAGTTTTTCCAGGCGGCGCATGTTGGCCTCGGAGAAGAACGGGTCGACGGAAACCTCAAACGGGATGCGCTGTTCGCGGCACATCTTTCGGGCGAAAATGGTAAACGCGGTGGTCATGTTCATGCCGAGTTCCCGGCATACGCCCTCCATGTTGGTCTTCAAGTCCTCGTCCATGCGAATGGTCACCATCGTCTGAGACATGGTATCGCCTCCCCTCGACAGTATTATAGCAGATTGTCAATACGATGTCAATACGATGTATAGAAATTAGTTCTTTGAATTGACCCGCTTCTGACTAAAAAACCCCTTCAGCAGCGCCTCGCAGTCTCCGGCCAACACGCCGCCGTCGGAGGGGCAGAAGTGGGGGAAGGCGGGGTCCTCGGGGATGCGGTACAGGCTCCCGGCGCAGCCCTGTCCGGGGTCCGCCGCGCCGTACACCAGCCGACCCACCCGCGCCTGCACGATGGCTCCGGCGCACATCGGGCAGGGCTCCAGCGTCGCGTAGAGCGCGCAATCGTTCAGCCGCCAGTCGCCCAGCGCGGCGCTGGCCCTCTGTATGGCGAGCAGCTCTGCGTGGGCGGTGGCGTCGCCGCGGGCCTCGCACTCGTTGTGTGCGCGGGCGATGATCTCGCCGCCCCGGACGATCACGCAGCCCACGGGCATCTCGCCTGCCGCCATGGCCAGCTTCGCCTCTTTCAGGGCTTCGTTCATGCAATCGATGTCGGTCATGGGGGCTCCTTTCGGGAGTAGGGAGTAGGGAGTAGGGATGGCTGTGGGTGGCGCAACGCGCCTTGTCATTGCGAGGCGGGCATTTGCCCGCCGTGGCAATCTGGTCTCTGTTACTCCTCATTATTCATTTGTATTGTATGTCTTGCCCGAACAAAAGTCAACGCATCTAGTATAAATTCGCCAGTCGCAGCGCCTCCTCGTCCTTCAGGTGCTCCAGGCCCGCGCGGACGGTGGACATCGTGCGCAGGAAGTCGTCGTGGTCCTCGCACTCCAGGCAGATCTGCGCCTCGGCGATGGCGGCGTCCACGTCGTGCAGCGCGTCGTGGCTGGCGAGCATCTCCATCAGGTTGGCGCGCGAGGCCCAGAATTCCGCCAACGCCAGCAGGTGCGTCTTGGCCCCGGAGAAGTCGCCCTCCTGCGACGCCAGCACCGCCAGGCTCTGCAGGCGCTCGGCCTCGTCCACGGTGCCGTTCAGCGCGAACAGCGACGCCACGCAGATGGCCAGCGCCGCGGCCAGCACCGCCAGCGTCAGTATCAGCGTCCGCTTCACCTACCACTTCACCTCCCCCGGCGCGAGCGCCTCGAAGCGCATCAGCCCGCCGCCCCTGAGCTGCAAGGTCATGCGCCCCTGCGTGTCCAGCGAGGCGAGGTAGACGCCCGCCGGGGAGAGGCCCCGCTTGCCCAGCAGCGCCTCCAGCCAGGCCGCGTCCATGCCGGTCTGCCTGAGGTTGTTGGGCTGTACGTGCCCGTCGGAGATCACCACCATCGGCAGGCCCTCGTAGCCGGGCTGGATGTCGAGCTCGCCGGTCTTGGCGGGGCGCTCGTCGGAGGCGGGGAAGGCCGTAATCGTGCCGTTGGCCTCCACGATGGCGGTGCCCACCTCCGCCGGGTCCAGGTAGCCCGCGCCCCGCAGGCCCTCCAGCAGGTCCGACAGGCTCAGACACAGCCGGTCCAGCTGCCGCTGGTCGATCTCGCCCTTGTTGATCACCACTGCGGGCTTGCCGGATACCAGCGCCCGGAACCGGTCCCAGCGCAGCGAGGCCAGCGTGATCGCCCCGTGGACCACGAACATCGCCGCCACCGGCAACAGCCCGTGCAGCAGCGGCGTGGACACGCTCTCCATCGGCGAGGAGATCAGGTCCGCCAGCAGGATCGTCATCGCCAGCTCATAGGGCTCGAACTCGCCCAGCTGCCGCTTGCCCAGCGCCCGCATCGTGGCGATCATCACCACGTACAGCAGCGCTCCGCGAAGAAAGAGGGTAAACATAAGCTGCTCCTTTTTTCTTCTTATTCTTTCCGCGTATCCTCCAAATCATTCCCCCTTGATTTATTCGCCGAATGGGTTTATCATAGTATCATAGGATATATGTGTTTTCAGAGGGATGACGGCATGGATTTTCTGAATGAGTTTGGCAAGCGCTTTTCGAACGTGGCGCGCTCGGTGTCCGAGAAGTCGAAGGAGGGCGCGGAGCTGTCGCGGCTGAACGGCGAGGTGAAGGCGGCGGAGGCGGCGCTGGAGCAGCTCTACGCCCGCTATGGCCGGCTGTGCTACGCCCGGTGCGCGGGCGGGGGAGACCCCGAGGCCATCGAGGCGCTGGAGGTGCGCATTCGTGCCGCGCGGCTGCAGCTGGACGAGGCTGTCGAGCGGCGCGACGCTGCCCGGGAGTTCAAGCGCTGCCAGGGCTGCGGCGCGGTGCACCCGAAGGAGGCGAAGTTCTGCTCCGCCTGCGGCAAGCGCCTGCCGGACGAGCTTCCCAAGCCCGAGCCCGTGGCCGTCGGCGCGTACTGTCCCGCCTGCGGCGCGCTGCGCGAGGGCGACGAGCCCCGCTGCCCGGTGTGCGGCGCGTACTATGACGCCGAGCCCGAAGCACCCGCGCTGCCCGCGGAGCCCGCGCCCATGGCCGATGCGCCCGACGTCGAGGAGCCGGACGACGCGCTCGAATGACGGGAAACGCGCAAGATTCTTCGCTTCGCTCAGAATGACAAGATATAACATGAGCAAACGCCTGTCATTCTGAGCGAAGGCGCAGCCGGAGTCGAAGAATCTTTTGGTATACATCACCTTTTTCGGAGGAATTACAAATGCAAAATAGACCCAGATCGTCCGCACCCCGGCGCATGACCCGGGCGGAATACGAGGCGCAGCGCCGCCAGAATCGCATCGCCATCGCCATCATCGCGGCCATCGCCGTGCTGATCGTGATCGCGGTGGTGCTGATATTGCGGCCCAGGAAGCCCGACGCCGTGACCGCGATGGTGGACGCCGGCGCAGGCATTCCCGCGGGCCAGGAGATGAGCGCGGACGCGCAGGCCGCACCGGATGTTCAGGCCGCGCCGGATGTTCAGGCCGCGCCTGACGTTCAGGCCGCGTCGCCCGCGCAGAACGGCGGCGTGGACCTCGCGGCGCAGATCGACGGCGACCCCGGCCAGGCGTCCCCGTCGGAAGCGTTGGACGATGCCGGGGAGCAGGCTCCCGCCGAGCCCGCCGCCGAGCCCACGCCCGTGCCGGAGATCCCGCAGGCGGTGGATTCGGTGCAGACCGCGCCCCGGCCCACCGGTTCGCTGCGGTCGGTGCGCATGCGCGTGGTGGGGGACATCATGTTCTGCCAGAGCCAGCTGGTGTTCGCCAAGGAAAGCGGCTACGACTTCCACAACCAGTTCGAGCTGATCGCGGACCAGCTCTCGAACGCCGACTACACCATGGGCAACATGGAGGGCACGATCGGCAAGTACAAGAGCAGCAACTACTCCGGCTATCCCCAGTTCAACGCGCCGGACGTGGCGCTGGCCCCGCTCAAGGACGACGGCATCGACTTTTTGACCCTCGCCAACAACCACATGCTCGACCGCTGGAGCGGCGGCGTGGCCAACACGGTGGAGAACGTGGAAAAGTACGGCTTTGCCCACGTGGGCGCGTATCGCACGAAGGCCGAGAAGGACGCGCCGGTGATCGTCGAGGTCGGCGGCATCAAGTTCGGCTTCGTCGCCTACACCCACGCCACCAACAGCATGGAGCGCCGGGGCGTGGACGCCGACGCCGTGGCGCTGGTGCCCTACATCCAGAAGGCGGATTTCGCCGCCGACGTCAAGAAGCTGCGCGACGCCGGGGCCGAGGTGGTCATCGCGTTCCCGCACTGGGGCGACGAGTACGTGCGCACGCCCGACAGCAGTCAGAAGAAGTACGCCAAGCAGCTGGCCAACGCCGGGGTGGACATCATCATCGGCAGCCACTCCCACATGGTGCAGCCCATGGGCTACCAGACCGTCTCCACCGGGGACGGCGGCTCGAAGCAGGTCTTCACGATGTTCTCGATGGGCAACTTCATCAGCGACCACGTCGTGCAGTATACCGACAACGGCGTGATCCTCGACTTCACCGTCAACGAGCACGAGGACGGCACTTTCACCTGCGACAGCGTGGGCTACATACCGACCTACACCTGGAAGCAGGACGGCGCGATCCGCGTGCTGCCCTCCGGCAAGTACCTCGACAACCGCCCCTCCGGCATGGACGACGAGAACTACAGCCGCATGAAGACCAGCTACTACGAGATCATCGAGGTGCTGGGCGACAAGTTCCAGCTGATCAACGGATAACCGAGGCGAAGCGATATGGAATACTGGGTCAACCTCGTCCTGCTGTTCTTCATGTACGCCTTTCTCGGCTGGTGCATCGAGGTCACGCTGAAGTACATTCAGTATCGCCGATTCATCAACCGCGGCTTCTTCACCGGGCCGATCTGCCCGATCTACGGCGTGGGCGCGGCGCTGATCACGGTCTGCGTCGGGGGGCTGAAGCCGCTGGAGCGCGGCTGGGGCATCACGTTCGCCGTGTCGTTCTTCCTGTGCGGCGCGGTGGAGTACTTCACCAGCTACTTCATGGAGAAGCGCTTTCACGCCCGCTGGTGGGACTACAGCCAGAAGCCCATGAACCTGCACGGCCGCATCTGGATCGGCAATCTGGTGCTGTTTGGGCTGGGCGGCGTGGCGATCATCCACGTCCTGAACCCTGCGCTGCTGGCATTCCTGGGGCGGTTCACCCCGTCGGCGCGGCGCACGGCGGCGATCGTGCTGGCGGCCGTGTTCGCGGTGGACTTCGTGGACACGCACTTCATACTGAAGCTGGTCAAGGCCGGGGTCGAGCGCAGCGAAGCCGACAACACCGAGGAGATCCGCCGCGAGATCGCGACGCTGTTCAGCGATAAAAACATCTTCTACCGCCGCTTCTGCGAGGCGTACCCTGAGGTCGTGTACCGCACGGAGCAGATCAACGCCCGCCTGGAGGCCGTGCGCGTCGAGGCGGAGCGCCTGCGGCGCGAGGCGGAGCAGCAGCGCGAGCGCATCGCCCAGGCGCTGGAGCCGCCCGTCGCCATTCGCAGCGGCATCATCGAGAAGCAGGGCCGCCTGATCGACATGCTCTACGACGAGAGCCGTGCCACGGACGAGGAGGCCGCGCTGAAGCGGGAGATCGAGGGCGATGTGGAGCGCCTGAACGCAAATCCCCTCTCCAGGCTGACCATCGGTCCCGGCGATCATGCCGGCCACACTTGAGTGCCTGCTGCCTGTCTGCCCCGGCGACCATGCCAGTCGCGCGTGAGTGCCTGCTGCCTGTCTGTTCCGGCGACCACGCCGGCCGCGCGTGAGTGCCTGCTGCCTGTCTGCCCCGGCGATCATGCCAGCCGCGCGTGAGCGCCTCTTTGTCATTCTGAGCGAAGGCGCAGCCGGAGTCGAAGAATCTTATCATCCTCCAGGAGGCCAGATATGCCGATCTACCACGCCTTCGCCAAGATCAACTGGGCGCTGAACATCGTGGGCCGCCGCGCGGACGGCTACCACCTGCTGGACATGCTGATGCAGACCATCGAGCTGCACGACACGCTGCATGTCGAACCGGCGGGCGCGCTTTCGCTGACCGTGAACGGCGCGTCGGCGGAGGAGGACAACCTGATCCTGCGGGCGGCGCGGGCGCTGAACGCGCACGCCGGGCGCGAGCGCGGCGCGAAGCTGTCGCTCGAAAAGCGCGTCCCGGCCCGGGCGGGGCTGGGCGGCGGCAGCGCCGACTGCGCCGCGGCGCTTAGGGCGCTAAACGCGCTCTGGGGGCTGGACTATCCCGACGCGAAGCTGCTGGAGATCGGCCTGTCGCTGGGCGCGGACGTGCCCTTCTGCCTCACCGGCGGCCTGGCGCGGGTGTCGGGCATCGGCGAGGGCATCGCGCCGGTGGCAAACGCGCCGTCGATCCCGCTGGTGCTGGTGACGCCGGGCGGCGGGCTGTCCACCGGCGCGGTGTTTTCGCTGTGGGACGCGGGCGGCTTCCCGGAGGTCGAGCTCGACACCGCCGCGCTGGCAGACGCCGTGGCGCGCCGCGACCTGCTCGCCGTCGACCGCCTCTGCGCCAACGCGCTCACGGCCCCGGCCGTCTCGCTGATGCCTCAGATCGGCAGGCTGATCGACGGGATGCGCGCGCTGGGCGCGGGCGCGGCGTTCATGACCGGCAGCGGCTCCACAGTCGTGGGCGCGTTCGACGCCGAGCCCGCCGCGCGCGCCGCCGCCGAACGCCTCCCCGGCGCGATCCTCACCCGCACGCTGCCCGGAAATTTTGCTTGACATTCCCCGGACCGATGTGTATAATACTTGTGCATGCGGTCGTGGCGGAATAGGCATACGCGCACGTTTGAGGGGCGTGTGGGAGACCGTACGGGTTCAAGTCCCGTCGACCGCACCAAACAATAAAGCCCGAACCTTTTGCCGATCGGCGGGGGTTCGGGTTTGTTTTATATTTCACATGATGACAGTGAAGGGCGAAGGACGCATGGTCCTTCGCCCTTCGCGGCGCTGGGGCGTTCCTGCGCGCTAGCCTTGACCGTGAAGGTCGAGGATGTATGCGCCCCGGTCGTTCTTGCGGTATCCGACCTTCTCCATGTAGCCCACGTGCCCGGGGGCGTTGCCCGTGAACGACAGGGATCTGTAGCCCGCCTGGGAAAGCTTCCCGTGCAGGTAGCGGCCGACGGTGGTGTCGCGGTAGACGGGCGTCGCGTAGTCCAGCAGCACGTCGATCGCGCCGTCGTTTTCAGCGCGGCCCAGGAACAGGCCCGCCGGGTTGCCGTCGCAGCACACGAGATAGGCGATCACGTCGCGGCCCTCCGGCGGCGCAAACTCCGGGAACCACGCGCGGATGTCGTCCCGGTTCTTCTCCAGCAGGTAGGCGACGTAGCTGCTGTCGGCATCCATGGCGATCAGGTCGTATTGCTTCTGGGCCTTCAACAGGCGCACGAGGTGGTAGATGTTGATGCCGACCAGAAACAGGTTCATGGCCGCCGTGGGGTAGGATTTGATCAGCAGCGCGTACACGGTGAAGATCGCGCTGCCCATCAGGTTGATGATGCGCAGCCGCACGACGGAGGTCATCAGCATGGACACGACCACCAGCGCGGAGCCGAGGTAGCCGATCAATTCAACGACGGTCTTCCAGTTCACGGTTGCTTCCTCCCTTGGCTGTGCCGCCATCACGCGGTCGCAGGACGTTTTTTCTCATTATAATCAAATAACGCTGCGATTGCAAGACGAGCGCGGCGGCTGCCGTTCGCGCGGCGCATTTTCTCTTGATTTTTTGGCGTGTTGCTGATATGATGTATATATTGTAGCAAATATGAAACCGTGGGGGTTTGTCGCCGTTTTTGTGCGGCGGCGGACGGCCCGCAGGACGCAGGCGAAAGGGGGGTGTGCCGTGCTCAACGTGCTGATCTACGCGATGATCTACCTGGGCAGCGCCCTGATGGTCTACAACATCTACGGCTTCATCCGCTTCGTGCAGCGCGCGCAGCACAACCGCGACTGGGGGCGCGGCCGCGCCGTGCTCTACATCCCCGTCGCGCTACTGGTGATGTTCCTGCTGGGCTACCTGGCCGTGGGTATATTCGGCAAGCCGGATCTCATCATCTCCGGCATACTCTTCGGCGGCAGCGTGTTCGTGTTCTTCATGTTCAACCTGCTGCAGGGGATCACCGACCGCATCCAGGCCTACGGGCAGACCGAGGCGAAGCTGATGGCGGCGGAGGCCAGCAGCAAGGCCAAGACCGAATTCCTCTCCAGCGTGAGCCACGAGATGCGCACGCCGATGAACGCCATCATCGGCCTGGACGAGATCGCGCTGAAGGACGGGCACATCGACGACCAGACCCGCGAGCGCCTGGAGAAGATCGGCGTCAGCGCGCGGCACATGATGGACCTGATCAACAACGTGCTGGACATGAACGACATCGAGTCCGGCCAGATAGCCCTCAGGCGCGAGCCGTTTTCGATGCGGGAGCTGCTGGCGCTGATCGGCCTGCTGGTGGGCACCCAGTGCCGCGAGAAGGGCCTGACGTACCGCCAGGAGGCAGCCGACGACCTGGAGGACGAATACGTCGGCGACGGCCTGCGGCTGAAGCAGGTGCTGCTGGGCATCCTCGACAACGCCGTCAAGTTCACGCCCGCGCCCGGGACGGTGACGTTTCGAGCGGAGCAGATCGTCACCGGCGAAAAGACGCGCGAGCTGCGCTTCACGGTCAGCGACACCGGCATCGGCATGGACGCGGCCTTCCTGCCCAGGCTGTTTGACTCCTTCGCGCAGGAGGACGCCAGCTCTACGAACCGCTACGGCGGCAGCGGGCTGAGCATGGCCCTCGCGAAGCGGATCATGGACCTGATGGGCGGCGCGATCGAGGTGCAGAGCCAGAAGGGCCGGGGCAGCACGTTCACCGTCACGGTGCCGCTGGGCCGCGTCGAGGCGAAGGCACCGGAGGCGGACGAACCGGACTTCAGCTGCCTGCACGGCCGCCGCGTGCTGATCGCGGAGGATATTGACCTGAACGCCGAGATACTGGCCGACCTGCTGGAGCTGGAGGAGATCGACTCCGAGCGCGCGCGCAACGGCCAGGAGGCGCTCGACCTGTTTTCGAAGAATCCGCCGGGATACTACGACGCCATACTGATGGACCTGCGCATGCCCGTGATGGACGGGCTGGACGCCACGCGCGCGATCCGCGCGCTGGACCGTCCGGACGCGCGGCAGATCCCCATCGCGGCGCTCACGGCGAACGCGCTGGAGGAGGACGTGCAGCACTCGCTGGAGGCGGGCATGAATGTGCATCTCTCCAAGCCCGCGGACTCGGAGCTCCTATACACTACCCTCGCCAAGCTGATCGCGAAGCCCGAATAACAGGACGGACTTCGCGCGGGTCTTCCCGCGGCGACAGGAGGAACGGGATATGATCATTTCCAAACAGTTGAGAAAGCCGCAGCTCGTGCTGATCGTGGACGATCAGGAGATCAACCGCGACGTGCTGGGCATGATCCTGGAGGACGACTACGAGATCCTCTACGCCAGCAATGGCAGAGAGGCGCTCGAATTGATACGGGAATACAGCGACCGGCTGTCCGTCGTGCTGCTGGACCTCATTATGCCGGAGATGGACGGCTTCGAGGTGCTCTCGCGCGTGCGTGCCGACGAGTTTCTGCGCCGCATCCCGATGATCGTGCTGACCGCGGAGCGCAGCGCCGAACTGAAGGCGCTGCAGATGGGCGCGGCGGATTTCATCACCAAGCCCTTTGACATGCACGAGGTCATCCTCGCGCGCGTGAGCCGCATCATCGAGCTCAGCGAGGGCCGCCAGCTGATCTCCGCCGCGGAGCACGACCCGCTGACGAACCTCTACACCCGCAACTTCTTCTTTGAGTACGCCAACCGCATCCACCGCTACCACTCTGTCTGGCGGATGGACGCCGTCGTGCTGAACATCGAGCAGTTCCACTCCGTGAACGCGCTGAACGGCCGCGAGTTCGGCGACAACGCGCTGCGCGTATTGGGCGAGGAGATCAAGGTCTTCCTGGCCGGCACGAAGGGCATCGCCAGCCGCTTTGACGCCGACCGCTTCGACATCTACTGCGCGCCGCAGCCCGACTACCGCGCGCTGCTGGACCGCTTCCAGGAGCGCATGAACGACCTGTCGCGCAACGCCAGCATTCGCCTGCGCATGGGCGTGGCGCCCTGGCGCGAGGGCCTGGAGCCGATGCAGCTGTTCGACCGGGCCAGCGCCGCCTGCAACATGGTGCGCGGCGACTACAAGACCCGCCTGATGGTCTACGACGAGGACATGCTTGAGCGCGAGATGCTGAACCAGCGGCTGCTGAACGACCTGCGCCGCGCGGTGGAGGAGCGCGAGCTGCGCGTGTTCTACCAGCCGAAGTACAACGTGCAGTGCGACCCGCCGAAGCTCACCAGCGCCGAGGCGCTGATCCGCTGGCAGCACCCGGAGCTGGGCATGGTCTCGCCGGGCGCGTTCATCCCGCTGTTCGAGGGCAACGGCCAGATCAGCGTCGTGGACAACTTCGTCTGGAGCGAGGCCGCGCGGCAGATCGCCCGCTGGAAGGAGCAGTTCGGCGTGACGGTGCCGGTGTCGGTGAACCTCTCGCGCGTGGACGTGTTCGACCCCGCGCTGGAGGAGACGCTCACCGGCCTGGTGGCGGAAAACGGCCTGGAGCGCTCGTCGCTGAAGCTGGAGGTCACCGAATCGGCCTACACCGAAAATGCCGGGAAGATGATCGAGCGCATCAGCCGCCTGCGCGAGCTGGGCTTCATGATCGAGATGGACGACTTCGGCTCCGGATACTCCTCGCTGAACATGCTCTCGGCGATGCCCATCGACGTGCTGAAGATGGACATGCGCTTCATCAAGAACATCGAGCGCGACGAGCGGGACTTCTGGCTGGTGGAGGTGGTGCTGGACATCGCGCGGCATCTGAAGGTGCCGGTCGTGGCCGAGGGCGTGGAGACCGGGGAGCAGGTGGAAAAGCTCCGCCGCGCCGGCTGCGAGCTGATCCAGGGCTACTACTTCTCGCGGCCGCTGCCGCCGGAGGAATTTGAAAAGCTGATCATCAAGGAAAAGGAAATCGAGAGGGGAGAATGAGCCATGACCATTCAAGAGCTGTACAGCGCGATCGACGGAAACTATGAGCAGGCCGTTCGGGTGATGAGAAGCGATCGGCTCATCGACAAGTACGTGCGCAAGCTGAAGGACAGCCAGGTGGGCGAAAAGCTGGCCGAGGCCGGCGAGAGCATGGACGCGACCCGGCTGTTTGAGAGCGCGCACGCGATGAAGGGCGTCTGCTCCAACCTGGGGCTGGACCGCCTGGCCGCCGCGGCGAACGAGATCACCGAGGAGTTCCGCCCCGGCAGCGCGCGCAAGATGACCGACGACGAGGTGTGCGCGCGGCTGGACGAGATCGCCCGGCGCTACCGCGACACCGCCGAAGCCATCCGCCGCTACGAGGAGCAGGCTTGACGTCGGCCATTTGAGAGAACCCGCGGAGGTGTCTGACATGAACGAGACGAATTTCGATCCTTCCACGAACCCCGCGCTGCGGCACAACCTGGGCATCCTCTACCAGGAAGAGAGCGACAAAGGGCTGGCGCACCCGTTCTTCGTGCTGATCCTGAACGCCTTTAAGGATGAGGCCGAGGCCCGCGGCTACGACGTGACGTTCATCAACCGCCCCGTCGAGGGCGACCCGGCGACGCTGCCGGAGCAGTGCCGCCGTCGCGGCGTGGACGGCGTCTGCCTGGTCTGCGGCGACTTCACCAGCCCGCGGGTAAAGGAGCTCGCGAAGAGCGGCATCCCCTGCGTGTCGGTGGACCACATCTTCAAGGGCCTGCCCGCCGTGCTCTCGGACAATGAGACGGGCCTTCAGAAGCTGGTGGAGTACGCGATATCGATGGGCCACACGCGCATCGCGTTCATCCACGGCCACAACAACTCCATCGTCACGCGCACGCGCATCGACCAGTTCAACAACACGATGGCCTACCACGACCTGCCGGTGCTGCCGGGCTACGTGGCGGAGGGTCGCTACCACGACATCGGGCTGACGCGGCGGCTGGTGTGCGAGCTTCTGCGGCTTCAGGAGCGCCCGACCTGCATCCTGCTGCCCGACGACATGACCTACCTCGGCGCGCAGGAGGCGGCGCGGGAGCTGGGCCTGCGCATCCCCGAGGACATCTCCTTCGCGGGCTACGACGGCATCCCGCTGACGCAGATGCTCACGCCCCGGCTGACCACCATTCGCCAGGACAGCGGCAGCATGGGCCGCGTGGCGGCGCAGAAGCTGATCGACCTGGTCGAGCGCCCCGACGAGGCCTCGCGCAAGCCCCGCGTGTTCCCGGTGGAGCTCGTCGAGGGCGGCACGATCGCCCGCGTGTAAGCCTGGACTACGGGCGCGACAGGAAAAGGAGGGCCTTCGATGCGCATATCGGAGCTGTTGAAGCGGGACGGCGTGACCTTCTCGCTGGAGGTGTTTCCCCCCAAGACCTCGGACAAGTACACCCAGACCGCCGAGGCGGCCAAGCGGATCGCGGCGCTGAGGCCGGACTTCATGTCCGTGACCTACGGCGCGGGCGGCGGCACCGGCGCGTTCACGGCGGGCATTGCCAGCGAGATCCAGGCCGAGTTCGGCGTGCCCACGCTGGCGCACCTGACGTGCGTGTCCTCGAACCGGGACCACGTGCTCAAAATGCTGGACACCTACCGGGAGATGGGCATCGAGAACATCCTCGCGCTGCGGGGCGACAAGCCCGCGGACGGCGCGATCTCCACCGACTACAAGTACGCCGTGGAGCTCATCCGCGACATCCGCGCCCACGGCGACTTCTGCATCGGCGGCGCGTGCTACCCGGAGGGCCACGTGGAGTGCGCCCACAAGAGCGAGGACATCCGCCACCTGAAGGAGAAGGTGGACGCGGGGCTGGACTTTTTGACCACGCAGATGTTCTTCTCCAACGACATCTTTTACAACTTCCTCTACCGCGCGCGCGAGGCGGGCGTCCACGTGCCGATCATCGCGGGCATCATGCCCATCACCAGCCCCCGGCAGCTGTCCAGGAGCGTGGCGATGTCCGGCACGGACGTGCCCCAGCGCTTCCGCGCCATCGTCGACTACTTCGGCGAATCGCCCGCCGCGATGAAGCAGGCCGGCGTCGTCTACGCCACCGAGCAGATCATCGACCTGATCGCCAACGGCATTCGTCACGTGCACGTCTACACGATGAACAAGCCGGAGGTGGCCGCCAGCATCATGGCGAACCTCTCCGACATCCTGGGCGCCGGGCATGGCCGTTGAGATCGACCGGCGCGAGGTGTACCGCTACCTGGGGCTTCGCGGCGCGGAACCGGACGCGGCCACGGCGGCGGCGGTGGAGGAGGCCGTGCGGCTTTTGGACGCGGTCGTGGAGCCGAAGCAAATCTCGCGGCGCTTCCTGCTGAAAAGATTGGACGACGGCGCGCTGGACATCGAGGGCCTGCGCGTCGAGAGCAAGGCGCTCTCCAAAAACCTCGAGGGCTGCCGCGAGGTGTTTTTGATGGCGGCCACGCTGGGCATCGGGCCGGACCGGCTGATCGCCCGGGCGCAGGCGGAGGGCGCGATGAGCCGCGCGATGGCGCTGCAGGCCGCCGCCGCCGCGATGATCGAGGCCTGGTGCGACGACGTGAACGCCGAGCTTGCGCGCCAGGCCAAGGCGCGCGGGCGATCGCTGCGGCCCCGGTTCTCCCCGGGCTACGGCGATTTTTCACTGGAGGCCCAGCCCGGCATCTTCCGGCTGCTGGGCGCGCAGCGCAACATCGGCATCACGCTGACGGACAGCCTGCTGATGCTGCCCACGAAGTCCGTGACCGCCGTGATCGGCATCGCGGATGTGGGGGAGGCCGCCTGCCCGACGGGCTGCGCGGCGTGCGAGAAAACGGACTGTGCCTATCGAACCAGAAAGGACGACCCATGAACCGAGGATTTCTCAACAGGCTGGGCCGGGAGCGGCTGTACTGTGACGGCGGCACCGGCTCGCTTTTGCAGGCGAAGGGCCTGAAGGGCGGCGAGCTGCCGGAGCGGTGGAACCTGACGCACCCGGACGCGGTGCGCGACGTGGCGCTGGGCTATTTTCAGGCCGGGAGCCACATCGTCAACGCCAACACGTTCGGCGCGAATCGGCTGCACTACCCGGACCCGGACGAGCTGCGCGCGATCGTCGAGGCGGGCGTCGGGCACGTCGTTGAGGCGCGGCGTCTGGCGGGGCGCGAGGGCGACGCCTACGTGGCGCTGGACCTCGGACCCACGGGGCGGCTCTTAAAGCCCATGGGCGATCTGGACTTCGAGGACGCGGTCGCGCTGTTCGGGGAGGTCGTGCGCGCCGGGGAGGCCGCCGGGGCCGACCTCGTCATGATCGAGACGATGAACGACACGCTGGAATTGAAGGCCGCGGTGCTGGCCGCGAAGGAGCACAGCCGCCTGCCGGTGTGCGCAACCTGCGTGTTCGACGGCAAGGGGAAGCTGTTGACCGGCGGCACCCCGGAGAGCCTCGTGGCGCTGCTGGAGGGCCTGCGCGTGGACGCGCTGGGCGTGAACTGCGGCCTGGGACCCAAGCAGATGCTGCCGATTGTGAAGCGGCTGCTGGCGGCCTCGTCGCTGCCGGTGTTCGTCAATCCCAACGCAGGGCTGCCCCGCATGGAGAACGGCAGGACCGTCTACGACCTGCCCGCGGGGGAATTCGCCGCCGCGATGGCGGACATCGCCCGCGCCGGGGCGCACGTGCTGGGCGGCTGCTGCGGCACGACGCCGGAGTACATCCGCGCCGCGATCGAGGCCACGCGCGAGATCCCGTTCATGCCGCCGACGCCCAAGCGCCGCACGGTGGTCAGTTCGTTCTCGCAGGTCGTCGAGATCGGCCCGCGCCCGGTGATCGTGGGCGAGCGCATCAACCCCACCGGCAAGAAGAAGCTCCAGCAGGCGCTGCGCGAGGGCGATTTGGACGCCGTCGTGGCGCTGGGCCTTTCGCAGGAGGAGGCCGGGGCGCACGTGCTGGACGTGAACGTGGGCCTGCCGGGCATCGACGAGGCGGCGACGATGGCCGCGCTGGTGCCAAAACTCCAGGGCGTGCTGGCGCTGCCGCTGCAGATCGACTCCTCCAGCCCAGAGGCGCTGGAAAAGGGCCTGCGGCTGTACAACGGCAAGCCCCTGATCAACTCCGTCAGCGGCAAGCGCGAGAGCCTGGACGCGGTGCTGCCACTGGCAGCGAAGTACGGCGGCGTGCTCGTGGCGCTGCCGCTGGACGAATCCGGCATCCCTGATACCGCCGAGGGCCGCGTGGCCGTCGCGCGGAAGATCGTGGAGGCGGCGGCGAAGTACGGCATCCCTCGCGAGGACATCGTGGCGGACGGCCTCGCCATGACCGTTTCCGCCGACTCGCGCAGCGCGTCCGTCACGCTGGAGACGCTGCGCCGCCTGCATAACGAGCTGGGCCTGCACACGGTTCTGGGCGTTTCCAACATCTCCTTCGGCCTGCCCCAGCGCGAGGCCGTCAACGCCTTCTTCCTGTCGATGGCGCTGGAGAGCGGGCTGTCGCTGGCGATCATCAACCCGTCGAGCGCCGCGATGATGGCGGCCTACCGGTCGTGGCTGGCGCTGTCCGGGCTGGACGACAACTGCGCGGGCTTCATCGCCGCCTACGGGCAGGCGTCGGGCAGCCTGTTCGCCCCAGGCGGCGTTCAGGCGGGCGCCGCCGCGCCGGAAGCGGAGGCGGGCACGCTCTCCGACAGCGTGCGCTTCGGCATGGCCGAGCGCGCTGCCCAGCAGGCCAGGGCGCTGCTGGACGAAGGCTGTGACCCGATGGCGATCATCAACGACACGCTCATTCCGGCGCTGGACGCCGTGGGCAAGGGCTTCGAGGCGGGCACGCTGTTTTTGCCGCAGCTTTTGATGAGCGCAGACGCCGCCAAGGCCGCGTTCGCCGTCGTGAAGGACGCGCTCGCGGGCCAGCCCCGGGCCTCGAAGGGCACGGTGGTGCTCGCGACGGTGAAGGGCGACATCCACGACATCGGCAAGAACATTGTGAAGGTGCTCCTGGAGAACTACGGCTACCGCGTGGTGGACCTCGGCAAGGACGTGCCCCCGGAGGCCGTCGCCGAGGCCGCCATCCGCGAGGACGCGCCGCTGGTGGGCCTGAGCGCGCTGATGACCACCACCGTCGCCAGCATGGAGTCGACCATCAAGCTGCTGCGCGAGAAAAAGCCCGACGCGAAGGTCGTGGTGGGCGGCGCGGTGCTGACGCGGGACTACGCCGCGCAGATCGGCGCGGACCGTTACGCCCGCGAAGCCATGGACACCGTGCGCTACGCCGACGAGGTTTTCGGGGCCATGTCGCATTGATTTAACCCAATCGCGCTATCATCTAACAAACAAATGGATACAATGAGAATCCGCGCAACGAGCGTTGCGCGGATTTTTCAAAACGCACGCTCATTAGGAGATATTCAAATGGTTCGGGATATGACGCATGGCTCGCCCATGAAGCTGATCGTGGGCTTCTGGTTCCCGGTGCTGCTGGGAAACCTGTTCCAGCAGGTGTACAACCTGGTGGACAGCGTGATCGTGGGGCGGTTCGTGGGCGTCAACGCCTTCGCGGGCGTCAGCGCCACGGGCTCGCTGAACTTCATGATCATCGGCCTGCTGCTGGGCATGTGCTCGGGCTGCGCCATCCCCGTCGCCCAGGCGTTCGGCGAGGGCAACCCTCACACGATGCGCAAGTACTTCGCCAACGCCATCTACCTGTGCGGCGGGCTGTCCGCGCTGATGTCGGTGGCCACGGTGCTTTTGACCCCGGCGATCCTGCGCTGGACGGGCACGCCTGAGGACATCATGGACGAGGCCTACCACTACATCGTCTACATCTTCGGCGGCATGTCGGCCATCATGGTCTACAACCTCTCCAGCGGCGTGCTGCGCGCCGTGGGCAACACCCGCACCCCGCTGTACTTCCTGATCCTCTCCTGCGCGGTGAACGTGGGGCTGGACCTGCTGTTCGTCGTGGGGTTCCACATGGGCGTCGCGGGCGCGTCGCTTGCCACGGTGGCGGCGCAGCTGCTCTCGGGCGCGCTGTGCGCGTGGGTGATCTTTAAAAAGTACGACGTGCTGCGCATCCGGGGCGAGGAGTGGAAGTTCGATGCGGCTTGTATCAAGCGCCTGGCCGGCATGGGCTTGCCGATGGGCATGCAGTTCTCCATCACGGCCGTCGGTTCGCTGATCATGCAGACGGCGGTGAACGGCCTCGGCTCCGGCGCGGTGGCCGCGATCGGCGCGGGTTCGAAGATCTACACGCTGTTCTGCTGCCCGTTCGACGCCATCGGCGCAACGATCGCCACCTGGTGCGGCCAGAACCTCGGCGCGCGGCGCATCGACCGCGTGCGCGCGGGCGTGCGGCTGTCGCTGGGCGTGATGGCCGTCTACGCCGTCGTGGCGCTGGGGCTGGTGCGGCTCTGGGGCGCGCCGCTGATTCGCCTGTTCATCACCGGCGGGCAGGACGCCATCGTGGCGGACGCGCTGAAGTACCTGGACATGGTGACGCTGTTCTTCATACCGCTTCTGATGATCTTCGTGCTGCGCAACGCCCTGCAGGGGCTGGGCTTCTCGCGCGTGGCGATGTTCGCGGGGCTGTTCGAGCTGGTGGGGCGCGCGTTCGTGGCGTTCGCGCTGGTGGGCCCCTACGGCTTCTCCGGCGCGATCCTGGCCAACCCCGCCGCGTGGATCATGGCCGACGTGCTGCTGCTGCCCGCCTACCTGAGCGCCGTGCGGCGCTTGCAGCTGGGCTGCGCGTGCGCGCCTTCGCGGGCGGCAGCATAAGCAAAGATCCGGCGCATCAAAAGCGCCGGATTTTCTCTGTCCTGACCGCCGCGCCGCCATTTGGACGGCAATTTGTCAGGGTCATTACAGAGATATTTCATTCTTATCATTCTCGCATTTTAGTGGATTTTCGCGGCGGATTGGGTTATAATGGGTTCCGTTGGGCGAGCTCGAAGCGCTGTCGGCCGCCCGGCACGCATCAGCAAAGGAGGACCCTTCCATGAACAACGACAACGTCACCGCGTGGGAAGATCGACCGACCGAGGACACCCCGCAGATCGCCAACATGGACGAGATCGACTTTATGACGCTGCTCATGGAGTGCCGGATCATACAGGCCTCCTGACCTCTGATTGAACCGAATCCAAGGTCCTTCGCTTCGCTCGGTATGACGGATTTTGACGCCGCCGTACCGGGCGAGGCGAAGGACCCTTTTTTTCGATCGTTTTCGTGGTTTTTCGTTCAAAACCGTATTGCGCCCGCGTCGGACGTATGCTACAATGGGCGCGACCGGCGTCGAAGCGCCGCCGAAACGAAAGGAGCGCACATCATGGGCAACTACCGCAATTTTACGCTGACCACGTACTTCGTCGCCCAGGCCACGGCCCGCATCACCCGCCCGGAGCTGGAGAAGCAGCTGGCCTTCATGGAGAAATACCTGCGGCTGGACAAGGTGTATCTCGAGCCCTTCCGGGGCGTGCTGGCCTCCCATGAGCAGGTTGAGATGTGCCGCGAGGTGTTCGAGGCGCACGGCGTGAAGGTGGCCGGGGGCCTGACCACCATCATCCCCACTCCCGAGGGCGACGCGCCGAAGCCGCGCCTATTCGACACCTTCTGCTACAACGACCCGAAGATGCGCGCGAAGCTGAAGGAGGTCTGCGCGTTCATAGGCTCCCACTTCAACGAGTTCATCATCGACGACTTCTTCTTCACCGGCTGCGCCTGCCCCGAGTGCTGCAAGGCGCGCGACGATTTCAACCGCGCCCACGGCATCTCCGACGGCAGCTGGCAGGCCTACCGGCTGGACCTGATGCGCCGCGTGAGCGAGGAGCTGGTGATCGGCCCCGCCAAAGCGGCCAATCCGGGCTGCAAGATCATCATCAAGTATCCCAACTGGGCCGAGAGCTACCAGGAGACCGGCTACAACCCCGCCGGGCAGCGCAAGCTGTTCGACGGTCTCTACACCGGCACCGAGACCCGCGACCCCATCGTCACCGACCAGCACCTGCCGCGCTACCTCAGCTACTCGCTGATGACCTACTTCGAGAGCATGTGGCCGGGGCACAACGGCGGCGGCTGGTTCGACAACTTCGACATGCACATCACCGAGCACTACCTGGAGCAGGCCTACCTGACGGCCTTCTCCAAGCCCCGGGAGCTGATGCTGTTCTGCTTCCAGTCGATGTTCGACCACATGTACACCGCCGCGCTGGGCTACCAGCTGGACAAGCTGGACGCGCTGCTGGACCACGCCGGAAGCCCCGTGGGCATCGCCTGCTACCTGCCGGACGACAGCCAGGGCGAGGACAACGTGCAGGACTTCCTGGGCATGGTGGGCCTGCCGATCGTGTGCACGCCCTACTTCCCGGAAGAGGCCGACCAGATCCTGCTGACCCGCGCCGCGGCCTGCGATGCGGACGTCGTGGACAAGCTGGAGCGCTGGCTGAGGGTAAAGGGCGGTACGGCGATGGTCACCACCGGCTTTCTCGAGGCGACGGCGGATCGCGGCGTGCAGCGCCTGACCTCCATCCGCCTGCGCGGGCGCAAGATCAGCGCGCGGCACTGGCGCGTCGAGGAGGAGGAGCGGCGCGGCGGCGTTCGCCGCAGGCTTTGCCTCACGCCGACGGGCGACCGGCCGATCGCGCTGCCCGTGGCGGAGTTCCGCAACAACGCCACCTGGGCCGTGGTGAAGGCCGTGCACGGCGAGGAGAGCTACGGCGTGCTGCTGCGCGACTACTACGGCAAGGGCCGCCTGTGGACGCTGGCCGTGCCGGACGCCTTCCCGGACCTCTACCACATCCCCGCCGAGGCGCTGGGCCGCATTCGCCAGGCGATGCCGGTGAACGGCGCGTGGATGGAGTGTCCCGCTGGCGTGAGCCTGTTCGCCTACGACAACGACGCCTTCATCGTCTATCCCTACGTGATGAGCGCGGCGCAGTATCGCGTGGTGAAGCTGCACGTCGCGGGCGCGAAGGCGCTGGTGAACCCGGTGACGGGCGCGCGCCTGGAGCCGGTGTACTTCGACGGCGACGAGGCTGTGTTCGAGCTGGCCGCGAAATCCGGGGAGTACGCGTTGTATAAGGTCGAATGCTGAGCGACATTTAACACAACCCTTCCCGCAAATATACAAAAACCTTGAATGCAATCAAGGTTTTTGTTTTCGCTTTGGGCTATAATAGATGAGGATACAATGGCGCTGTGCGCCAACAGAGAGAGGTACGATATGCTTACGCTTCGCAACATCTCCTTCGACGTCCATGACGGCGCCGAGGGGCGGGAGATCATCCGCGACGTCAGCCTCGCCATACCGGACGGCAGGCTGGTGGTCGTCACGGGGCCGAACGGCGGCGGCAAGTCCACGCTGGCGCGGCTCATCATGGGCATCGAGAAGCCCACGTCCGGCACCATCGAGCTGAACGGCGAGGACATCACGGCCCTGTCCGTCACCGAGCGCGCGCGCCGGGGCATCGGCTTCGCGTTCCAACAGCCGGTGCGCTTCAAGGGCCTGCGCGTGCTGGACCTGCTGCGGCTGGCGGCGGGCCGGGACATCAGCCCCGCGGACGCCTGCGAATACCTGGCCGCCGTGGGCCTGTGCGCCCGCGACTACATCCAGCGCGAGGTGAACGCCAGCCTGTCCGGCGGCGAACTCAAGCGCGTGGAGATCGCCACGGTGCTGGCGCGCGGCACGGCGCTTTCAGTGTTCGACGAGCCGGAGGCCGGCATCGACCTGTGGTCGTTCCAGAACCTGATCGAGGTGTTCGAGGGCATGCGCAGAAACATCCATGACAGCTCGATCATGATCATCTCCCACCAGGAGCGCATCCTGAACATCGCGGACGAGATCGTGGTGCTCAAGGACGGCCAGGTGGATCGGCAGGGCCCGAAGGACGAGATTCTTCCCGAATTGATCGGCACGCCCGCGGCGGTCGCCGGGTGCCGGAAGACGGCGAGGGAGGTGCGCGCATGATGGAACTGGACGGCATCCAGAAGCGGCTTCTGGAGGAGATCGCGGACCTGCACGGCCTGCCCGACGGGGCCTACAACATCCGCAGCAACAGCGAATCGGCGGGGCGGCGCTCCACCGCGAACGTCGAGATCACGCCCAAGGAAGAGGGCTCGGGCCTCGACATCCGCATCAAGCCCGGCACGAAGCGCGAGAGCGTGCACATTCCCGTGGTGATGACGAAATCCGGCCTCAAGGAGACCGTCTACAACGACTTTTACATCGGCGAGGACGCCGACGTGGTGATCATCGCGGGCTGCGGCATCGACAACTGCGGCATGGCGGATTCCGAGCACGATGGCATCCACCGCTTCTACGTGGGCAAGAACGCGAAGGTGAAGTACGTAGAGAAGCACTACGGCTCCGGCGACGGCGCGGGCAAGCGCATCCTGAACCCCGTCACCGAGGTCTACCAGGAGGAAGGCAGCACCGTCGAGATGGAGATGGCGCAGATCAAGGGCGTGGACGACACCGAGCGCACCACCACCGCCGAGCTCGCGGCAGGGGCGAAGCTGGTGGTCCGCGAGCGCCTGATGACCCACGGCTGCCAGCGCGCGCTGAGCACCTACGTGGTGAACCTGAACGGGGCCGGGTCGAGCGCCGACGTCGTGTCGCGCTCCGTCGCCCGCGACGACTCCTACCAGCGCTTCGACGCGAAGGTGATCGGCAATGCGCCCTGCAGCGGCCACACCGAGTGCGACTCCATCATCATGGACCGCGGCCGCATCCTCGCCGTGCCCGGCCTCGAGGCCAACGACGTGGACGCCGCGCTGGTGCACGAGGCCGCCATCGGCAAGATCGCGGGCGAGCAGCTCATCAAGCTGATGACCCTGGGCCTGACCGAGCAGGAGGCCGAAGAGCAGATCATCAACGGATTCCTCATGTGAGCGAGGAGTTAGGAGTTAGGAGTGAGGAGTTGGGAGTGAGGGGTTGACGCCCGGTACACGGTTCCAACGCATTCCCAAAACGTGAGGTACAGATCCTTCACTTCGCTCAGGATGACATGTTTTGCTTCGCTGTCATCCTGAGCGGAGCGAAGGATCTGTACATTTGACGCGGAACTACGCGCCGTTCCTGCGCCGGGGATTTGCGCGATGCACTGAACCATGCTATAATATTCACAAAGACTTAAACTCTATCATCCATCGCCCGCCTCTTCCCGGGCGTATGTTGTATGGGGAATCATGGACAATTCGAGGTGAAACGGCGTGAAGAAAGCGATCCTGCTTGCGCTGCTCTGCGCGGCGCTGTCGTTGTGCGTTCCGGCGTGCGCGGACGATTGGAACATGGCACAGTGGGACGACGGGAACGTGGAGCAGTGGGTGAGCGCGTACGAGCACGAATACTACTACCACGCGGCCCAGAACTGCCGGCTGGCGCGGTATTCCGGCGCGCTCAAGCGGGTCGGCTCCGACGCGCTCGCCGAGGACTACGGCCGCCTGTCCCCGTGCCCGGTCTGCTGCGGTTACGAGGACCCGAAGGCGGACGAAAACGCGGTGATCGAGGCCTATGAGCGCGGCGGCACGCTCGTGATCCGCATCCCCGACGCCCGCATCCGCGGCCAGATGTTCGGCGCGTCCGAACCCGCGCGGGTGCCGGACGCGCTGCTGCGCGAAAACGAAAACCAGTTGGACGACATCGCGCGGCTCGTGCATGGGCAGGACTACTGCCGCTGGCTGGAAAACGCCGTCCCCGGCGCGGAGCAAATCGTGGAAGCCGGCATCCCCGACCTGGACGCCGACAAGACTGACGCGCTGCTCATGGCCCGCCGCCACATCGGCACGGACTGGGTGCTCGTCGTGCGCCCGAACGAAGCCATTACAGAAGCGTATACGCTCCCCGTGATCTTCTACCGGGCCGATCTGCGCATTGCCACCTATGACGCGGGCTCCACGCTCCGTCAGGGCGACGGCTCGACGCGCTGGGCGGGGGAGCTGGCGCTCGCCGTGAAGAAGTCCGGCGGCGAGATCGCTTTCCGGGATGAGAATGGCTGGTCGGATGTGCAAGCCTACGTCGTGCGCGACGGCGGCGTCAATGTGGCGGTCTTCCGCAGGAGCGAAATCGAGGCAGGCGGCATGTCGAGCCGCTTCGCATACTGCTGCCAACAGACGTGGCTCGCGGGCTATCGCGACGGAGAGGACGTCGTGTACGTCTGCCCGCTGTCGGGCGGCGAGGTCGCGGCGCTGAACGATCTGGATGGCTTTTCGCTGAACAGCGAGGCGCGGGACAGCGATCTCCTCAGCGCCGAAGAAACCCTGTGGGAGGCGGACCACGAGCCCGTCACGACCGCCACCCTGCCGGACGGCACCGTGGCCCAGATGGACCAGAGCGCATATCCCGTCGGCACGGGCTTCGTCAGCTTCACGCTCGCGCGGCCCAGGGGCGGCATCGCCCATTATTCCAATGAGATCCGCCTGTCGGTGAGCCGGAACGAGCACTGGGTCAGCAAGGGCGGATTCATCAAGGCCTATGCCGACGGCGACCCGGAGCGCGCCCACTCGGGCTACTTCTGCGACCGCGTGACGCTCGTCGTGCCGCTGGAGGAGGTCGGCGCGCTGGAGCCGGGGCTGTATCGGCTGTCGCTGGACGGCTTCGAGGGCGAAGCCGAGCACTGGCTGGAATTTCGCGTGACAGAGGGCGCACCGAAGCCGACGATGGCCGAGAAGCGCGCGTTCGGCGGGGAAGGGCTGACCGTCGCTCCGCACACTCCGCCGCACATGGACGCCGGGACCTACAACTCCTGCACGGACGTCACCCGCGCCTGTGAGGGCGGCAGTCGCACGCGCCTGCTGGCGGGCGACACGGTGTTCGACCTGCGCGGCGTGGACGAGAGCTGGGGCTGGGGCGTCTGCTCGTCCTATAGCCTGTTCGCCTACCCGGAGGGCCACCCCGAGCAGGCGCGGCAGATATTGGCGAACTTCGACCACAGCGAGGTGACGATGTTCGACCTGGGGGACGGCCTGCTGCTGAGCGACGACGCGGGCGGCCTCTGGCGCTGCGACTACGACGGCGGGAACCTCGAAGCGCTGGGCCGGTGTGCGGAGGACGGCGCCTATATCGGCGATCTGCTGCCGGTGGGGGACGGCGTGTACTATGAGTACGGCGATTGTATTTATTTCGCGTCCCTGGCGGATTTCCAGCCGAAGCTCGTCTATCGGGCGAAGGACGGCATCCGCAACAGCGGGACTGGCACGGGGGCATCCTGGCGCTGGACGCGCGGCTGTTGGAGCGCGGCGGGGCCCTGCACCTGAACTGGCTGACCGACGAATACGATCCCGACAGCGGCGCGAACGGCTACGGCTACATCGCGCTGGGCGGGCGGCTGTACTATTGGTCTGAGCAGAAAAAAGCCATGCTGTCGATGAAGCTCGACGGCACGGACATACGGGAGGTGTCGAAGGAGCGCTACTGGTTCCACAGCGTCACGCCCGGCGGCGTCGTGCTGGCGCTGTGGGGCAGCAAGGGCGGTATGTTCGGCGACGAGCGCACCGACGCGGCGCTCTTCTTCCCGATCGATGCGGAGCACCCGACCTTCGACCCGGAGCACTGCGAGAGGCGGGCCGTCGAGCCG
>CADAQZ010000011.1 GCA_902790175.1 uncultured Eubacteriales bacterium
CCGCTGTTCATTGCCCGCGCCTTACTGCCGGAGGAGATCGACGAAGGGACGAATCTGAAGTATGAGATGCTTCAGTATGAGATAATATAAAGATCTGCATTGACGCGGACGCCTGCCCGGTGACGCACATATTTCATTCGGCACAAGCTGGAATTCACAAGCAATCCAGAAAGCTGTACGGGGAAAGACAGGGGTAATCACACATATGCACTTTGGATTTTCTTATGTCGGGCTCATCTATCTGATTATGCTGATGGCTCCGAATATTCTGTGGACGAAGCACAAGCCCACAGGGTATGACCATTATGTTTTGAACGAAAACAAAATTCTGCTGGGATTTGAGAGGACCGGCGAAGTACTCATCAGTGCTGCGGCACTCGTGTTTTCTGATTTCAACCTGTCCGGCTGGACGGCATGGTCCTGGTGGCTGGCGGCATCCTTTGCCCTCATGGTTCTCTATGAGCTTTTCTGGATTCGGTATTTTAGAAGCGGAAAAACCATGGGTGATTTCTACAGTAGTTTGTTCGGCATTCCTGTAGCTGGAGCGACGTTGCCCGTAGCTGCATTTTTCCTTCTGGGTGTCTATGGACGAAATATCCTCATGCTTCTTTCAACCATCATTCTTGGGATCGGCCATATTGGAATCCACCTGGCCCACAGGGAGGAGGTTGAGAAGCATGAAGATCTACATTGACGCGGACGCCTGTCCGGTGACGCGCATTGCCGAGCGCGTGGCGAAGGAGTACGGCGTCCCGGTGGTGCTGCTGTGCGACACGAACCATGTGCTGTCGTCGGATTACAGCGAGATCCGGGTGATCGGCGCGGGCGCGGACGCGGTGGACATCGCGCTGATCAACCTGTGCCAGAAGGGCGATATCGTCGTCACGCAGGACTACGGCGTGGCGGCATTGGCCCTCGGGAAGGGCGCGAGGGCCATCCACCAGAGCGGGCGCTGGTACACGGATGAGAACATCGACGAATTGTTGATGGAGCGCCACATGGCGAAGGTCGCCCGGCGCAAGAGCAAAAACCACCTGAAGGGCCCGGCGAAGCGGACCGAGGAGGACGACCGGCGATTCGAGGAGAGCTTCCGGAGGCTGATAAATGAGGCGATTCGCGCCAGGTTGAATAAGCGCGACGGCGATGTGATTCCCGTGGTGATTGAAGAGAAAGAGGTGTGACATGCGGGAACCTGATCTGGATACCCTGATGTTCTTTGACGCGCATTTGGAGGCGCTGCCGCTGTATCAGGCGTTTGAGGAACTCATCGTCGCTTCGTTCCCCGTGGTGAACAAGCGCGTGCAGAAGACGCAGATCACGTTTTCCAACCGGCATGTCTTTGCCTGCGTCTCCTTCGCGCGTGTGCGACGAAAAGCCGAGCTGCCGAAGGGATATCTGGTCGTCACACTTGGGCTTCCGGTTCCCCTGGACTCGGAGCGCATCGCGGTGAAGACAGAGCCGTATTCCGGAAGATGGACACACCATATCGTCGTCAGCAAGCCGGAGGAACTGGATGAGGAGCTGCGTTCATGGATCCGTGAAGCCTATGCATTTGCGGACGCAAAGTGAGAAATCAGAGGGAACGGGAGGAGTAAACATGAGCCGGATCAAGGATCTGCAGAAGCAGGTGCACAGGGTGCTTGAGAAGATCGAGGACGAGGACAAGCGGTTGAAGGCCGTCTCCCACCTGCACGGGGTCGCACTGGCGGCGGCGGTGCTGGCGAAGAAGCGCGGGGAGAATGCGGAGCTGGCGACGATGGCGGGGCTGCTGCACGACCTGTACGCCTACAAGAGCGGCAGCTATGACGACCACGCCCGCCTCGGCGCGGAGTATGCCCGAAAGCTGCTGGAAAAGCTGGCGCTCACGACGCCGGAGGAGACGGACGTCATCTGCTCCGCCATCCTGCATCATGACAACAAGGCCGAAGTTGACGGTCCCCTGGACGAGATCCTCAAGGACGCCGACGTGATCGACCACAGCCTGTCTGACCCGACGAAGGAAGTCAAGCCGCACGAGCAGGTGCGGTACGCGAAGCTGTGTGGGGAGTTGGGCTTTTCGGATGTGTGACGGGCCACGCCGTCGAGCCGGATATGAGATTGACATCCGGGTGAAATCGCGGTAGATTTAATTCATGGGCGGCGGACGGGAACGAAAGGAAGGGCTTGAGATGACGCGACAACTCTTGCGCAGGGAGACGCTGGGGGACATGGAGGCGAGCTACTGGCTGTCTGAAGACGGGCGGCAGGTGGGCCTGGAGCTCAACCCCGCGCACTGGGAGGCGCGGCGCGAGGCAAAGCGCCAGCATGTGGATTCGCTGGTGCAGTTGCGCCTGCGCGGCGACGACTTTCCCTTTGGCTTTGCCAATGGGCACACCATGCGTGGCGGTGCGTCTGTGGGCCGCTTCGGGTATGAAAAGCAGGAGCTGGTCCGGGACGGCGGGACAACGCGCATCGTCACTGCGCTGGCTGCGCCGGGCGGGCTGTGCGTCGAGCATCATCTGTATTTTTATGAGGGAGAGCCGGGCGTCGAGATTCGCAGCGTGTTTCGAAACGGCGGCGACGTTCCCGTCACGCTGGAGATGCTCTCCAGCTTCAGCCTCTGCGGCATCACGCCCTACGCGCCCATGGACGCGCCGAACAGCCTGACGCTGCATCGGCTGGGCAGCAAGTGGAGCGACGAGGGCCGCCTGATCAGCGACGCGATCGAGGATCTGCTGCTGGAGCCGTCGTGGTCCGGCCACGGCGCGTTCAGCGAGAAGTTCGGACAGGTGGGCTCGCTGCCGGTGCGCCGCTGGTTCCCGTTTGCCGCGGTGGAGGACCGCGTAAGCGGCGTGATCTGGGGCGCGCAGCTGCACGCGCCGGCGTCGTGGCAGATGGAGGCGTACCGCCGGGACGACGGGCTGTGCCTGTCGGGCGGGCTCGCGGATTACGACTTCGGGCACTGGGCGAAGGTCGTTCAGCCCGGGGAAACGTTCGAGACCCCCGCCGCGCACCTGAGCGTTTGCGTCGGCGGCGTCGACGCGCTCTGCGCGCGGCTGACCCGGATGCAGAAGCGGGCGCTGTCGAAGCTGCCGCGCCCCGATCGGCTGCCGGTGGTGTTCAACGAATTCTGCACGACCTGGGGCGCGCCGAGCCAGCGGCGGCTCGGGGAGCTGCTTCCGGCGCTTCGGGGGCGGGACATCGACTACTTTGTGATCGACTGCGGCTGGTATGCCCAGCCCGGCAAGAGCTGGGAATTGAACATGGGCGACTGGACGGTCAATGCCGACCAGTTTCCGGACGGCCTCGGGGCGGCGGCGCGGGCCATCCGCGACGCCGGGATGCGCCCCGGCCTGTGGTTCGAGCCGGAGATCTGCGGGCGGGAGGCCGACGTGTTCGAGGGGCAGGCGGCGCACCAGCTGACGCGCTTCGGCGCGCCGATCACGGCGGGCGTGCGTAGGTTTTGGGACATGCGCGATCCGTGGGTGCGGGAATACCTGCGCGAAAAGGTCATTGAGCCGCTTTCAGAAAACGGGTTTGAATACGTCAAGATCGACTGCAACGAGAGCATCGGCGTGGGCTGCGACGGCGCGGAGAGCCTGGGCGAAGGGCTGCGCCGGGACATCGCCGCGTCGCAGGACTTCTTCCGGGAGATACGCGCGCGCATCCCGAATATCCTCATCGAGGACTGCGCGTCGGGCGGGCACCGGCTGGAGCCGTCGTTCCTGGGCCTGTGCCAGCTGGCGTCGGCCACCGATTCGCACGAGCAGCGGGAGCTGCCGATCATCGCGGCGAACCTGCACCGCGCGATGCTGCCGGAGCAGAGCCTGATCTGGGCGGTGCTGCGCCGCGGGGATTCGATCCGGCGGCTGGTGTGGTCCGTCGCGGCGACGTTTTTGGGCGTGATGTGCCTCTCCGGCGACGTGGAGGCGCTGAGCGCGGAGCAATGGGCCGTCGTCGAGCGGGGCATCGCGTTCTATCGCCGGGCCGAGGGCGTCATCCGCGACGGCATCACCGTGCGCCACGGGCCGCGGATCGCCAGCTATCGCCACCCCAGCGGCTGGCAGGCAGTGGAGCGCACGAGCCCGGACGGCGGCGCGAAGCTGGTCGTGGGGCACGTGTTTGACGGCGTGCCGGAGCGGATGGCGATCCCCGTCGGGGAGGAGTACGTCCTCGAGCGCGTCTTCGCGGAGGACGACGGCGCTGTGGCGCACGAGGGCGGCATGCTCGCCTTCGCGCTGCCGGCGAACGGCGCGTTCGCGGCGCTTTTGAAGCGCAGGGCGTGAGGACGGGACGAACGGGCAACGGCTGAATGGGAGGAGCGATGGCATGGCACGGCGCGAACCGCATTTTGTGAGCAGGTACTTCATCAAGATGATGCTCTCCTACGGCCTCGTCATCATCATCGGGATGGGCCTGGTCTCCGGCCTGACGACCTCCTGGGTCGTGCGGACGCTGACGGAGAAGGAGTCGCGGGTGGACCGCGAGATGGTCCGCCAGGTGCGGGACTACAGCGACGACAAATACAAGACGATCCGAAACATCTTCGTCAAGCTGTACATGCCGCTGAGCTACTACGACAACTACAGCGTCATGGACTACCTCAAGCCGCGCAAGCTGGAGAACCTGAACCGCAAGACCAAGCGCGAGGTCATCTCCGGCTATTTGCAGGACATTTGCAGCTCCAACAGCTTCATATCCGACATCTTCATCGTGGATTACGGCGACCGAGACGTGTTCTTCTTCTCCAACGTCGCCGGAAGGGACACGTCCCTGAACTACGACTTTTACAGCAAGAGTCTGCCGGGGGGAGCGATCGACAACAAGATCCGCTTCGTCCCAAACCACATTCCCGACTACATCAACTCCAGCAGCGTCAACAACTACTCCGTGCTGTCCTACTGCATCTACCTGTTCGACGAGAACGCCGTGCGCTTCAACAACCCGCTGGGCTACATCGTGGTCAACGTCTGGGCGGACCACTTCAAGGCGGCCATTCAGAATTCGGACAGCCTGAACGGGACGATGCTTGTGGTCGATCCAAACGGCCTGACGCTGTTTGATTCCTCCGGCGAGGCGGCGGGCGCGCCGTTCAACGGCGAAAAGTACGGCATCGACGATCTGGACGGCGCGCAGTCCAACGACCAGTACGTCGTCAACATGCTGACCTCGGATCAGACCGGCTATCGCTTCGTGAACATCGTCAACCGGGACGTGATCCGAAGGGAGGCGGGCGCGATCCGGCGGCGGCTCTACGGCATACTGGTGGTGTGCGTCGTGCTGGCGCTGGTCATCAGCCTGATCTCGGCGTCGATGTTCTCGCGCAGGATCGAGCGCCTCGTGCGCAAGATGCGGGACCTCGAGCGCGGCGAATTCAACGAATACGGGGACGTGCGGGCGAACGACGAGATCGGCTACCTGGAGCAGCGCTTCAACAGCATGATCACCAGCCTGGACAAGCACATCCAGACCGCGTATGTGTACCAGCTCCAGTCCAAGACCGCGGAGCTGAAGGCGCTGCAGGCGCAGATCAACCCGCATTTCCTGTTCAACACGCTGGAATCGATCCGCGTGAACGCGCTGATGAACCACGACGCCGAGACCGCCCGGATGATCCACATCCTCGGAAACCTCTTCCGCTGGAACATCAAGACGCGGGGCATGTTCGTGGAGCTTCGCGAGGAGATCGACTACGCGAACGCCTTTGTCGAGCTGGAGAAGATCCGCTACGCCGATGCCTTTGACGTCGTCACGGACGTTCCGCAGAGGCTGATGGCGCTGGGCGTGCCCAAGTTCATACTGCAGCCGCTGGTGGAGAACGCGATCCGCCATGGCCAGAAGGGCGTCTCCTCCGGCGGCATCATCTCCGTCTCTGCGCGTCAGGAGCCGGAGGGCAGGCTCGTGATCGCCGTCGAGGACAACGGCTGCGGCATGGACGAGGAGAAGGTCCGGCGCATCACGGGCCTGCTCGACCAGCCCGAAAATGAGGCCGAGGACCACTACAGCATCGGCCTGAGCAACGTGCACCAGAGGATCCGCATCCTGTTCGGCGAGCCCTACGGGCTGACCATCGAGAGCCAGAGCGGCGTGCGCACCGTCGTCAGCATCATCATGCCCGCCCGGAAGAAGGAGGAGCTGGAGGAGTATGTACAGAGTAATCATCGTGGATGACGAGCCGGTCATTCGCAAGGGACTGCGCGAGACCATTGAGTGGGACAGCCTGGGCCTGGAGGTGGCGGGGGAGGCCGCCGACGGCGTCGAGGCGCTGAAGCTGTGCCGCGCCATTCACCCGGAGATCCTGATCACCGACATCCGCATGCCGGAGATGGACGGCCTGCAGCTGATCCAGGAGGTCAAGAAGCTGGATTTCGACGTGAAGATCACGATCCTCAGCGGCTACAGCGACTACGACTACCTCAAGGCCGCGATCCGGCTGGGCGTGGACAACTACCTGCTCAAGCCGATCGACAACGACGAGCTCATCTCCAACCTGAAAAACGCCGTCAGCGAGATCGAGAAGGAGGCCGTCGTGGGCCGGCAGATCCGCCAGGGCAGCGAGCTGCTCCGCTCCAACACGCTCCGCCGCCTGGTGTCCGGCAACATCAGCCTCGAGGAATTGAAGGAAAAGGCGGAGTTTCTGAACCTGTCCCTCGGCGCGGAGGAGCACGCCTGCGCGGTGTGCTCCATGCCCCGGCAGGTCTCCACGGCGCGGCGCGAACAGCTGGCCCTGGAGCTCAACCGCGACGTCCGCTTCGATTCCCCGGGCGGCAGCCTGACGGCGTTCGTCGACGGCGACGGGAACCTGGCGCTATTGATGTCCCACGAACGCACGCCCCACAGCCGCATGGACATCCAGCGCGCGCTGGAGGCGGTGACGGCGCGGGCGGGCGTGGGGCAGATCGCGCTCACCATCGGCGTGGGCCGTCCCGCCGCGCGCGTGGAGGAGATCCAGGCCTCCTACGAGAGCGCGCGGGAGAGCCTCGAGTACGGCGTGTTCCTCAAGAACGGCGGCATCGTGTGGTACGACGGCGTGCCGGAGACCTCGCCGCAGGAGCGGACCTTCGACCGGATCGACTATGAGCGGATGAAAGGCTTCATTCGCCGCGGCGACCAGGACGGCCTCAAGCGCGACCTGGAGGCGGCGCTGGAGGCCCTGGCGGGCGAGACGAAGCCGTCGCTCAGCCAGGCGCAGAACCTGATGATGCACATCGCCGTGCGCATGGCGGAGTGCTTTTACGAGACCTACGGCAGCATCAACGCCTTTAAGGACCCGATCGACTTCGACTTCGCGCAGCTGTTCGCGCTGCGCCGGTTTTCCGAGATGCGCGCCTGGCTGTTTGAACTCTGCGGCAAGCTGTTTTCGGAGAACCGGGCGGTGCTGGGCAAGGGCACGAGCGTCGTGGGCCTGGCGGTGGCGTACATCGCGGAGCACTACCGGGAGGGCGTGACGCTCAAGCAGGTCGCCGCTGAGTGCCACATCAACACCTCCTACCTGGGCCAGATCTTCAAGAAGGAGACCGGCAGCGCCTTCACCGACTACGTCAACGCCATGCGCGTGCGGGAGGCCCAGCGGCTGCTGGCGAATCCCACGCTGAAGGTCTACGAGGTCGCGGAACAGGTGGGCTTCACCGATTACCACTACTTCCTCAAGATCTTCAAGAAAGTCACCGGCGCCACGCCCACGGACCAAAGAAACTGAGAATTTTATACTAATATCAAGAATTTTGCACATTGTACATAAAGGGAGGTTGAAATATAATCTGATTGTGGGGCACTGAAGTGCCAAATAATCGAGAATGGAAAGGGAGAGTTAACATGAAGAAGTTCCTGTCGCTGATCCTGTGCGTGCTCCTGATTTGCGGAATCGCCACCGCGGCTTTCGCTGAGGAGACCAAGATCGTATTCTGCGTCAACATCCAGCCGCAGCTGCCGCTGGAGTTCTGGCAGTCCATCGCGGATCGCTACATGGCCGCGAACCCCGACGTGAAGGTGGAGATCATCGGCAACCCCTCCTCCAACGTCACGCTGCCGCAGTATGAGAAGGACCTGCTGGCCACCGACCAGTTCCCGGACATCATGGTCATGCAGAACCCGGCGGACTTCGTTCCCTCCGGCGCGCTGCTGGCCTTCGACGACGGCGACCTGGACTACCTGGCTGATCCCGAGGTCGGCAAGATCGGCGGCAAGCAGTATGTCGCCAACTACAAGAAGCAGATCATCGGCGTGTTCTACAACAAGGACATGTTCGCCGCCAACGGCATCGAGGTTCCGACGACTTATCAGGCGCTGATCGACGCCTGCGACAAGCTGCTCGAGGCCGGCATCCAGCCCGTCTCCCTGGGCCTGAAGGACGGTTGGCCGCAGGGCCAGCTGGCCAACATGTTCGCCGGCACCGACCTGCTCGCCAAGGACACCCACTGGGGCGCCAAGCGCAACGCGGACGAGGTGAAGTTCAACAACCCCGACCTCGTGAAGGCGATGCAGAAGTACCAGACCATCTGCACCAAGTACTGCGGCGACAACATCACCGGCATCACCTACACCCAGATGCTCGAGCAGTTCTTCAACGGCAACGCCGCCATGCTGCCCATCGGTTCCTGGGTGAACGCCGAGGTCGAAAAGGGCCTGCAGGACTTTGAGGTCGGCTGGTTCCCGATCCCGGGCGACGAGGACGCCAACGTGGTCTCCGTGTTCGTCAACGAGGGCCTGTCCATCGGCGCGAACACCAAGTATCCCGAGGTCTGCAAGGACTTCATCCACTTCTTCTTCACCGACAAGGAGCTGTACGGCGAGTTCCTGCACAGCGAGCAGCTGTTCAGCACCACCAAGGACACCGTGGAGTATGAGATGATCCCCCTGCGCAAGGACATGGAGGAGCAGATCGCCAGCATGACCGAGGTCGAGGGCTTTGAGAGCATGACCGGCGACGACGCCTTCCTGCCCGGCCTGAAGGACTACTTCACCAACAAGATGACCCAGAACATCGCCATCGGCGCGGACGTCGAGGCCGAGCTGGACGCCTTCGACGCCGAGTGGGAGATCTCCAACGAGGCCATCGAAGACGCCGCCTGATCAGGCTGACGCCGACACAGGCACCGTTTCGGGAGGGGTAGACGCAAGGGATACCCCTCCCATTCTATAAGAAAAATCCGAATGCGAGGGCAGGCGGTTCGGCGTTCTGCGGGCGCGGGCAATCGTCAAGGGGGCTGAAAGCATTGAAGCACAACAAGCTGCACGATTTCCTGCTGGTGTTCCCGGGGTATCTGATCTACACGGTGTTCATGATCGTTCCCCTGGGCATGACCATGTTTTACAGCTTCACCAACTGGGACGGCATCAGCAAGAAATTCAAGATGATCGGGTTCAAGAATTTCGTTCGGCTGTTCTCCGACGCGCAGTTCTACAACGCGCTGAAGGTGACGCTGATCATCACGGTCATCACCGTGCTGATCTACAACGTCCTCGGCGTGTTCCTGGCGGTGGCCCTGAACCGCAAGAATCGCGTCTGCGCGTTCACCAAGAGCGCCGTCTTCGTGCCCACGGTGCTCTCCAGTGTGGTCGTGGCGTTCATCTGGTCCTATATCATGCAGACCGACGGCGGCGTGATCAACACGCTGCTGGCGCTGGTCGGGATCGCCCCGGTGAACTTCTACAAGACGCCGCTGGACACGATCGTGATGATCTCCGTGATCATCTCCTGGAACGGCCTGGGCCTGTTCCTCGTGATCTACGTGGCGACGCTCAACACCATCCCGCCGGAGTTGATGGAGGCCGCGGAGGTGGACGGTGCGAACGGCTTCCAGCGGTTCTTCAGGATCACGCTGCCGCTGATGATGCCGGGCATCACCATCAACAGCATCCTCTCCATCGCGGGCGGGCTGAAGCAGTACGACCACGTGAAGGTCATTACCGGCGGCGGCCCGGGCGGAGCCACGCAGACCATCACGCTGATGTCCGTGGAAAAGGCGTTCGAGTACAACCGGCGCGGCTATTCCTCCGCCATCATACTGGTGCTGTTCGTCCTGATCGTCATCGTTTCCGTGGTCCAACTCTCCATCACGAAGCGGCGCGAGGTGAAATACTGACATGAGCATGAAAGAAAAACGCATGATAAAGGCGTGGCTCAGGGGGTTCTTCACGGTGCTCTTCGGGCTGATCTACCTGTTCCCGCTGTACATCGCCGTCGTCAATTCGTTCAAGCCCTATACGGAGATCGTCAAGTCGCCGCTGACGCTGACGCTGCACCCCACCTTCGAGAACTTCGCCGAGGCGTTTCGCTCGTCGAACATCGTCTCGCTCTACGGCACCAGCATCCTGATCACGTTCAGCTCCGTGGCGATGCTCGTATTGATCTCGTCCACCGCGGCCTATGTGATCATTCGCAGGAACAACGGCATCTGCAAGTTCCTGTACGCCTTCGCGCTGATCGGCATCATGGTGCCGCCGGTGGTCACGCTGGTGCCCAGCATCAAGACGCTGAGCATGCTGCACCTCATGTACAAGCCGTCGGGCCTTCTGATGTTCTACGGCGGCGCGTATTTCAGCACGACCATCTTCCTCTACACGGGCTTCATCAACTCCATCCCGGAGAGCCTGGACGAGTCCGCGTACATCGACGGCGCGAACACGATCACCATCTTTTTCCGGATCATCTTCCCGCTGCTCAAGCCCTGCACGGCGACGGCCATCATACTGATGGGCATGTGGATCTGGAACGACTTCCTGAATCCGCTGTACATCCTCGGCTCCACCGCCGGGCGCACGATCACCACCGGTATCTACAACGCCATCGGCGCGTACACCTCCAAGTGGAACCTCGTCTTTGCCAACGTGATCCTCGCGTCCCTGCCGATCGTGATACTGTACCTGTGCATGCAGAAGCAGTTTATGAACGGCCTGACCGCCGGCGCGGTGAAGGGTTGAGGCTTGCGATATGAAGCGGATCGAGCTTTCCGCGGGCGTGACCCGCGTGCGGCTTGCGCCGGAAGACGCGGCCGACTTCCGCCCGGTGCTGTTTTCCGACGCCGGGGGAACCTTCCTGCGGCAGACGGGCTTCGCCTGTGAGGAGAGGCCGGTCTACCGCCTGGAGCCGTCCCGCGGCGGCGGAGAAGTCAAGCGCACCGCCAACGGCGAGGTCGTCGTGTTCGACGAGGGCGAGCGGCGGCTGACGCGCGTCAGCCACTCGGCGACGCTGCGCTTCGCCTGCCCGGAGGGCCAGGTGCTCACCGGGCTGGGCCAGCACGAGGCGGGCGTGTTCGACTATGCCAACGCCTCGGAGCGCCTCTACCAGCACAACATGAAGATCGCCATTCCCTTCCTGCTGTCGAGCGCGGGCTGGGGCTTGCTGATCGAGGCCGGCTGCGCGATGCGCTTCGACGGCGGGGCGGGCGGCTTCACCTTTTGGCTGGACGCCGTGCGGGAGGTCTCCTACGTCGTGATCCGCGGCGAAAACTGCGCCGACGTGCTCAAAAAGCTGTCGGGGCTGGCGGGCAGGCCCGCGCTGCTGCCCAAGTGGGCCTACGGCTACATCCAGTCCAAGGAGCGCTACAAGACCGCCGACGAGCTGATCGGGGTGGCCGGGGAGTTCCGGCGGCGCGGCCTGGGCCTGGACTGCATCGTGCTGGACTGGCTCAGCTGGCGCGAGGGCTGCTGGGGCGACAAGGCCCCGGACCCGGAGCGATTCCCGGATGTTCAAGCACTGACCGACGCGCTGCACGCCATGAACGCGCATTTCATGGTGTCCATCTGGCCAAACTGCGCCCAAGGGCGGGATTGCGACGAGTTCGAGGCTGCCGGCCTCTTCCTCCCCGGCAGCCGCATCTACGACGCCTTCTCGCCCGAGGCGCGGGATCTGTACTGGGTACAGTGCAAGCGCCACTGGATGGGCGGCGGCGCGGACGCGCTGTGGTGCGACAGCTGCGAGCCCATCACCGACCCGGACTGGTGCGGCGAGGTCAAGCGCGACGAGGACGAGCGCATGCGCCTGCTCACGGAGGCCTCCGCGCTGCGCATGGACCCCGAGACCATGAACGACTACGGCGCATATCACCTGCGCGGCCTGCGGGAGCACTGGCTTCGGGACTATCCCGGCAAGCGGCCCGTGCTGCTGTCCCGCAGCGGGGGATTGGATTCCAGCGCGCTCGGCGCGATCCTGTGGTCGGGCGACGTGGCCGCCCGCTGGGACGTGCTCGAAAGGCAGGTCACGGAGGGCATCAAGATCGCGTGCAGCGGCATCTGTTGGTGGACGCTGGACATCGGTGCGTTTTTCGTGGGCCAGAAGGAGCAGTGGTTCTGGCGCGGCGACTATCCCGACGGCGTGGACGACCCGGCCTATCGGGAGCTGTACGTCCGCTGGTTCCAGTTCGGCGCGATGCTGCCGGTGTTCCGATCCCACGGCACCGATACGCCCCGCGAGCCGTGGCGCTTCGGCGGCGACGACAGCCCGGAATACCGCTGCCTGCGCGACGTGATCGCGCTGCGCTACCGCTTGCTGCCGTACATTTACGCCTCCGCGGCCCAAGCCTGTCGCGACGGCCTGCCGATGCTGCGGGCGATGATGGTCGCCTTCCCGGACGCGGCGGCGCTTCGCGGCGTCCACGATCAGTACATGCTGGGCGAGGCGCTGCTGGTGAAGCCCGTGACGAAGCCGATCGCGGACGGCGGGGACGCGACGGAGGTCCTGCTGCCGCCGGGCGGATGGTACGACTGGTTCACGCTGGAATACCGCGCGGGCGGCTCGATGCAGAGGATCGAGACGCCGCTGGAGCGCTTCCCGGTGCTCGTGCGCGCGGGCAGCGTCCTTCCCGTGGCGGAGGACGCGCAATGCGCCGCGGACCTGCCGACGCCGGCGCGGGAACTTATGGTGTTCGGCGGCGCGGACGGCGCGCTGGAGTGGTACGACGATGCGGGCGACGACGACGTCCCGGGGCTGCGCATCCCCGTGCGCTACGACGACGCGACGGCGACATTGACGCTGGGAGACTGCGACGGCGCGCTGCCGGAACCGGTGGCGATCGCGGCGCGGCTGTTCCGGCCCGACGGGAGCCGCCGGACCGCGAGCGTGCGCTACGCAGGAGCGCAGACGCAAGTTTGCTTTGACAGCTGAATGACTTATACCATGACACAGGGCGGGTGGACGCTTCTTGCGTTCCATCCGCCCTGTCGGTATTTTTTGGACTGCGCGCGGCGGCCAAAGCTGCGCGAAAGCGACACACTTTACACAAATGCGTCGGGTTTATCTCTAAATTTCAGGTTAGAAAGGTGTTATACTCTGATTATAGGAATAACAAAGAAAGAGGGGCCTACACATGGATAAAAAGATACTGGGCGCAATTCTGCCGGGAAACAGCACCGTCGAACTGAAGGAATTTGACATGCCGAAGCCGGGTCACGGCCAGGTCATCGTAAAGACCAAGGCCAGCACGATCTGCGGCTCGGACATCCGCTGCATCTACCGCGCGCACGTGGGCAAGGGCCCCGAGGGCTACCAGCCGGGCATGATCGCCGGACACGAGCCGTGCGGCATCATCGTCGAGGAGGGCGAGGGCCTCAAGCGCTTCAAGAAGGGCGACCGCGTCATCGTGTACCACATCTCCGGCTGCGGCGTGTGCTACGACTGTCGGCGCGGCTACTACATCTCCTGCAAGAGCCCCTATCGCGCGGCCTACGGCTGGCAGCGCAACGGCGGCATGTCGCCCTACATGCTCTGCGACGAGAAGGACCTGATCGCCCTGCCGGACGAGCTGTCCTATGAGGACGGCGCGCAGGTGGCCTGCGGCTTCGGCACCTGCTACGAGGCGCTGATGAAGATCGGCGTTTCCGGCAACGACCGCGTGCTGGTGACGGGCCTGGGCCCCGTGGGCCTGGCGACGCTGATGCTGGCCAAGGCCATGGGCTGCGACACCACCATCGGCACCGACATCAACGAGGAGCGCATGCAGCTGGCGAAGGACCTGGGCCTGGCCGACTACGTGTTCAACAGCTCGGACGTCGAGGCCTGTGAGAAGGCCATCATGGAAGTGACGCAGGGCTACGGCTGCGAGCGCACGATCGACTGCTCCGCCAACAATTCCGCCCGCGCGATGGCGATCCGCTGCACGCGCGAGTGGGGCAAGATGGCGATGGTGGGCGAGGGCAACGACGTGACCTTCAACCCCTCCCCGGACATCATGCACGGCCAGAAGACCATCTACGGCAGCTGGGTCACTTCCCTGTGGCGCATGGAGGAGCTTGTGGAGCACCTGGTGCGCTGGGGCATCCATCCCGACAAGCTGATCACCCACCGCTTTGAGCTGAAGGACGTGGCCGAGGCCTATCGCCTGATGGCCTCCGGCAAGTGCGGCAAGGTGGCCGTCATTTATCCCGACTGATTGGAAGAGTTTAGAGTGGAGAGTTAAGAGTGAAGATTAAATTGCCTGTGCGGTAGCAGCCATTCACTCCACTCTCCACTCTCCACTCTCTATTCTGAAACGATTGGAGCGATTCGATATGATTGATCCCAAATCCGTTCCTTCCTTCATGCTGAACGACGGCTGCACGATCCCCTGCATCGGCATGGGCACGTTCGGCTCGGACCGCGTGACGCCGGACGAGGTGGCCAAGGCGGTCGCCGGAGGCATCCGCGTCGGCTACCGGCTGTTTGACTGCGCGGCCTGCTACGGCAACGAGGCGCAGATCGGCCAGGTGTTCAAAGAGGCCTTTGACGAGGGCGTGGTGAAGCGCGAGGAGCTTTTCGTCATGTCGAAGGTGTGGAATGACATGCACCGGCGCGTGGCGGAATCCTGCAAAAAGACCATCGCGGATTTGCAGTGCGACTACCTGGACATGCTGTTCATCCACTGGCCCTTCCCGAACTACCACGCGCCGTTCTGCGACGTGGACTCCCGCAACCCGGACTCCAAGCCCTTCTCGGTGGCCGAGTTCGTGGACACCTACCGCCAGATCGAGGAACTGGTGGACCAGGGCCTCGTGAAGCACATCGGCATTTCCAACATGACCATTCCGAAGCTGGACGCGGTTCTTTCAAAGCTGCGCATCAAGCCCGCGGCCTGCGAGTCGGAGCTGCACCCGTGCTTCCAGCAGCAGGAGCTGTTTGACTACCTGGTGGACCGCAACATACTGCCCATCGGCTACATGCCCCTGGGCTCCCCGCGCCGCCCCGAGCGCGACATCCTGCCGGAGGACCTGGCCGACATGCAGATGCCGGAGCTGGTGGAGATCGCAAAGGCGCACAACTGCCATCCGGCGATCATCTGCCTGAAGTGGGCGCTGCAGCGCGGCCAGCTGCCGATCCCGTTCTCGGTGCACAACTACGAGGCGAACCTGGCGGCGTCCGTGACGGAGAAGCTGACGGACGCGGAGATGGCCACCATCGCCACCCTGGAGCGCAACAATCGGCTCGTCAAGGGCCAGGTGTTCCTCTGGCCCGGCGCGAACGACTGGCACGACCTGTGGGACGAGGACGGCGTGATCGTCAGCTGCACGGACTGCTGATTTTGCGACTGGCAGAAATCTGAGGAAACGGAGGAAGCGTCGTGGGAGAAGTCATACTGACCATGAAGGGCATCGACAAGACGTTCCCGGGTGTGCACGCCCTGGACCACGTCGATTTCGAAGTCCGCAAGGGTGAGGTGCACGCGCTGATGGGCGAAAACGGCGCGGGCAAGTCCACGCTGATGAAGGTGCTGACGGGCATCTACACGAAGGACTCCGGCACCATCACCTACGAGGGCCGCGAGGTGGAATTCCACAACCCCCGCGAGGCCCAGGCGGCCGGCATCGTCATCGTTCACCAGGAGCTGAACATGATGGGCCACCTGACCGTCGCCCAGAACATCTTTATCGGCCGCGAGCCGCGCAGGGGCCTGTTCATCAAGGACGCCGAGATGAACGCCGAGGCGCGCAAGCTGTTCGCCCAGCTGAACATCGACATCGACCCCAGGGAGACCATGAGCAACCTGACCGTCGCCAAACAGCAGATGTGCGAGATCGCGAAGGCGATCAGCCATGAGGCGAAGGTCATCATATTCGACGAGCCGACGGCGGCGCTGACCGACACCGAGATCGAGCAGCTTTTCGTGATCATCCGCGACCTGCGCGCGAAGGGCTACGGCATCGTCTACATCTCGCACCGCATGGACGAGATCAAGAAGATCACCGACCGCGTGTCCGTCATGCGCGACGGCCAGTACATCGGCACGCTGATCACCGAGGAGTGCACGAAGGAAGACATCATCAACATGATGGTGGGCCGCGTCATCTACGAGGAGCCGAAGACCCACTCGATGGTGGAGGAAGGCGCGCCGGTGGTTTTGAAGGTGGAGCACCTGAACGCCGGGCGCATGGTGCAGGACGTGAGCTTCGAACTTCGCAAGGGCGAGATCCTCGGCTTCGCGGGCCTCGTCGGCGCGGGCCGCACGGAGACCGCGCGCGCGCTGTTCGGCGCGGACCCGAAGCAGGGCGGCGACATCTATATCGACGGCAAGAAGGTGGACATCCGCTCGCCCAAGGACGCCGTGGAGGCCGGCATCAGCTACCTGTCCGAGGACCGCAAGCGCTTCGGCATCGTGCTGAAGAAGAACATCATCGAGAACTCCACGCTGGCCACGCTCCAGGAATACGTCAAGGGCCCGTTCATCGACAAGCCCAAGGAGGCCAAGGCCACCCAGAAGTACGTGGACCTGCTCAAGACCAAGACGCCCGGCATCGACCAGCTCGTGATGAACCTCTCCGGCGGCAACCAGCAGAAGGTGGTCATCGCCAAGTGGCTGGTGAACGATTCGCGCATCATGATCTTCGACGAGCCGACCCGCGGCATCGACGTCGGCGCGAAGCAGGAGATCTACGAGCTGATGAACCAGCTGGCGAAGTCCGGCAAGGCCATCATCATGATCTCCTCTGAAATGACCGAGATCCTGCGCATGTCCGACCGCATCGTCGTGATGTGCGAGGGCCGCAAGACCGGCGAACTGGACATCGCCGAGGCCACGCAGGAGAAGATCATGACGCTGGCGACCCGAGACATCGACATGCAAAACAGCAAGGCGATGGAGGAGGGAGCATAATGAAGAAAGCGCTTGAAAAGTTCAAGTCCCTCAAGCTCGTCCGCATCATGGGCTTCAACCGCGTGGTGCTGATCGGCGTCATCATTTTGCTGTGCCTGCTGTTCCAGGTGCTCAGCGCCGTGCTGAACCACGGCAACGTGTTCCTCACCTACGCGCGCTTCTCCAGCGCCATGAACTACGGCTATTTCATCGGCTTCCTGGCCCTGGGCGTCACGTTCGTCATCGCCACAGGCGGCATCGACTTCTCCATCGGCCCGGTGATGTTCTGCGCGGCGCTGGTGTCGGGCTACTGCTTCAACAACTACAGCTTCCCGATGTGGGTCGCCCTGACCATGTGCCCGCTGATCGGCGCGCTGTTCGGCAGCGTGGGCGGCTTCTTCGTCGCCTACCTGCACCTGCCGTCGTTCATCACGTCGCTGGCGCTGATGCAGATCGCCAAGGGCGTGGGCTCCATCTTCACCAAGACCCAGAACGTGTCCTGGCCCGGCAGCGCCGATCCCGGCGGATGGTACCGCAGCCTCTCCAACCTGACGGTCGGCAGCGTGAACATCCCCACGGGCCTGATCATACTGATCGTTCTGGCGATCATCCTGTCCATCGTGCTGAACAAGACCCGCGCGGGCCGCTACATGATCTGCCTGGGCGCGAACCGCGAGGCCGTGCGCCTCTCCGGCGTCGACACCCGGCGCTGGGAGATGCTGGCCTACGTGATCTGCGGCGCGCTGGCGGGCTTCGCGGCGATCTTCTACGTAGGCTGCTACACCACGGTGCAGCCGGTCAAGGGCGACACCTTCAACAACGAGGCCATCGCGGCCTGCGTCATGGGCGGCACGTCCATGGCGGGCGGCCTGGCTTCGATCCTGGGCACCGTGATCGGCGCGTTCATCATCGCCATCATGCAGGAGGGCATCCTCTCGATGGGCTTCAACATCGCCTTCCAGTACTCGCTGACCGCCCTGATCCTGCTCGGCGCCGTGATCGCAGACGTCACCAGCCGCCGGCGCAAGAACTGACGGACGCCAAGAAAGGGGTATGCAAATGGAAAACGCCATTGATCGCAAGAAAGCAGCCCGCTCGGCGTTCATACGCTCCAGCGCCTTCCAGCGGCTGATCATCATCGCGGTGCTGATCCTTCTGTACGGCTACTTCTACGCCGCGAGTACGTCCTTCCGCAAGTACACCACGCTGGTGCAGATCTGCAGCAACATGTACTACACGCTGCTGATGGCCATCGGCGTCACGTTCCCGCTGATCACCGGCGGCAACGACCTGAGCATGGGCACGGGCCTGATCTGCTATTCGCTGATCGGCTCCTACCTGATGCGCATCTATGGCTGGCCGCTGTGGGCCGCCATCGTGATCACCATCGCGATGGGCGTGACGATGGGCTTCATCAACGGCTTCGGCGTGGCCAAGCTGGACGTGCCGCCCTTCATCATGACGCTGGCGAGCATGATGTTCTGCCGCGGCATCGGTTCGATCCTCACCGGCGGCTTCTCCGGCACCTGGCCGGACGGCGCGGAGCCCGGCGCGGGCTTCCGCAACGCCTTCCGCCTGATCGTCAAGACGGAGTCCGGGCGCATGCCGATCCCACTGGGCATGGTGTGGATGATTTTGCTGGTGATCATCATGACGCTGGTTTTGAACAAGACGCGCGTGGGCCGCTACACCATCGCCATCGGCTCGAACAAGGAAGCGCTCAAGCTCTCCGGCGTGAACGTGCTCAAGTGGCACATACTGGCCTACATGATCTCCGGCCTTATGACGGGCCTGGCGGCCGTCACCTACGCCGCCACGTTCTCCAACATCACGCCCGGCCAGGGCGCGGGCTTCGAGCTGAACGCCATCGGCGCGGCCATCATCGGCGGCACCGCCATGACCGGCGGCTCCGGCTCCGTGATCGGCACGTTCCTGGGCGTGCTGCTGATCTCACTTTTGCAGGTGGGCCTGCCCTTCGTGGGCCTGAACGCCGACTGGCAGCTGCTGATCACCGGCTGCATCCTGCTGGGCGCCGTGACCATCGACAAGATGCGCAACGGCAGGTGATCCCCCCGGGCCTTGGGCCCGCATCCCATTTTGAATATGTTGCGCCCGAGAGGCGTGAACATAAATATAAGGAGGTACCAACCATGAAGAAGATTCTCGCACTCGTACTGACCCTGGTTCTCGTCCTGGGGCTCACCGCTGCCTTTGCGGATGAGTATCACTTTGAGATCGTGTCCAAGGGCTTCCAGTCCACCTACTGGCAGGCCGTGCTGAAGGGCGCGAACGAAGAGGTGGAGAAGATCAACGGCGAAGGCGCCGACACCATCACGATCAACTTCGTCGGCCCCGACTCCGAGTCCGACGTGGCCCAGCAGGTGCAGCAGTTCACCTCCGCTCTGAACGCCAATCCCGCGGCCATCGGCTTCGCCGCCGTCGACCAGAACGCCTTCAACGACCTGCTGGCCGAGGCCGTCGAGAAGCAGATCCCGATCATCGGCTTCGACTCCGGCGTTCCGGGCGCTCCCGAAGGCGCTGTGTACGCCAACGCTTCCACCAACAACTACGTCGCCGGCACCGTGGCTGCGGACGGCATGTGGGAGAAGATCGTCGACCGCATCGACGCCGCTGAGGGCGCCGTGCGCATCGGCGAGGTCAACCAGGACGCCACCGGCGAGTCCGTGACCCAGCGCGGCCTTGGCTTCATCGACCGCATCATCGAGCTGGCGGCCGAGAAGGGCTGGGGCGTGGCCGTGATCGGCAACGAGTTCTATGTGAACGGCGCTTCCGGCGAGACCGTCGCCGAGGCCGACGCCAAGATCATCATCGAGGCGAAGGTGCCCGCCCAGTCCACCGTGGAGCTGTGCGCGAACGAGGCCTCCGTGCTGCTGAACGAGGAAGACCTGATCTCCGTGTTCGGCTCCAACCAGGTTGCCGCCGAGGGCGTCGTGGCCGCCGACAAGAACCTGTTCAAGTGCGGCACCGGCGACGACACCGTCATCGCCGTCGGCTTCGACTCCGGCGCGACCCTGAAGGCCGCCATCCGTGAGGGCGTTATGTACGGCGCCGTCACCCAGAGCCCCGTGGGCATCGGCAAGGTGACCATCGACCTGCTCCTGGCCAGCGCCAAGGGCGAACCCGTCGAGGACACCGACACCGGCTGCGCGTTCTACACCATCGACAACATCGACACTCCCGAGATCGCCGACAACCTGTACGACTAATTCAAATGGCGCGCATCGCGTGATTTGAAGGATCGGGAAGACGGATGGAAAGCCCCGTGCTTTCCATCCGTTCTTGCCCTGTCGCGCGATTGGTGGTATGATGGAAGCGGCAAAGAACACGACGTGAGGAGGATTGATTGATTTGGCAAAGAACAGATACCTGGGCAGCTATCCGGTCATCGGCATCCGCCCGACCATCGACGGCCGCCGCGGGGTGCTGAAGGTGCGCGAGAGCCTGGAGGAGCAGACCATGAACATGGCGCGCTCCGCCGCGAAGCTGTTTGAGGAGCATTTGCGCTACTCCAACGGCGAGCCGGTGAAGGTCGTCGTCGCGGACACGACCATCGGCCGCGTGGCCGAGGCCGCCGCCTGCGAGGAGAAGTTCCGCCGCGAGGGCGTGGCCATCACCCTGACCGTGACCCCCTGCTGGTGCTACGGCTCGGAGACCATGGACATGGACCGCAACACCATCAAGGCCGTCTGGGGCTTCAACGGCACCGAGCGCCCCGGCGCGGTGTACCTGGCTTCCGTGCTGGCCACGCACGCCCAGAAGGGTCTGCCGGCGTTCGGCATCTATGGCCACGAGGTGCAGGAGGCCGACGACACCTCCATCCCCGAGGACGTGCAGGAGAAGCTGCTGCGGTTCGGCCGCGCCGCCGTCGCCGCCGCCACGATGCGCGGCAAGAGCTATCTGCAGATCGGCGCGATCACGATGGGCATCGGCGGCTCCATCATCGACTCGAAGTTCATCGAGGACTACCTGGGCATGCGCGTGGAATCCGTGGACGAGGTGGAGATCATCCGCCGCATGACGCTGGGCATCTACGACGAGAAGGAATATGAGAAGCTGAAGGCCTGGGCCGCCGAGAACGTGGTCGAGGGCTTCGACAAGAACCCCGAGGCCCTGCAGAAGTCCCGCGAGGAGAAGGACAGGGACTGGGAGTTCACGCTGAAGATGTACCTGATCATCAAGGACCTGCTCAACGGCAATCCCAACCTGCCCGCGGGCAACGAGGAGGAGGCCGTGGGCCACAACGCCATCGCCGGCGGCTTCCAGGGACAGCGCCAGTGGACGGACTTCTACCCGAACTGCGACTATCCCGAGGCCATGCTGAACACGTCCTTTGACCACAACGGCGCGCGCGAGCCCTACGTGTTCGCCACCGAGAACGACGTGCTCAACGGCCTGGGCATGCTGTTCATGAAGCTGCTGACCAACCGCGCGCAGATGTTCGCGGACGTGCGCACCTACTGGAGCCCCGAGGCCGTGAAGCGCTGCACGGGCTACGACCTGGAGGGCGTGGCGAAGGCAAACGGCGGCTTCATCCACCTGATCAACTCCGGCGCGTGCTGCCTGGACGCCAACGGACAGGCGAAGGACGCGGACGGCAACCGCCTGATGAAGCCCTGGTACGAGGTGACTGAGGCGGACCAGAAGGCCATCATGAAGAATACCACCTGGAACTACGCCGACCTGGGCTACTTCCGCGGCGGCGGCTACTCCAGCCGCTTCGTGACCGACTGCGAGATGCCCGCGACGATGATCCGCCTGAACCTGGTGGACGGCCTCGGCCCGATGCTGCAGATCGCCGAGGGTTGGACGGTGAAGCTGCCCGACGAGGTGACCGACATCCTCTGGAAGCGCACGGACTACACCTGGCCCTGCACCTGGTTCACCCCGCGCTGCGACGGCAGAGAGGGCAGCCCGTTCAAGACCGCCTACGACGTGATGAACCACTGGGGCGCGAACCACGGCGCGATCAGCTACGGCCACATCGGCGCGGACCTGATCACGTTCTGCTCGATGCTGCGCATCCCCGTGGCCATGCACAACGTGCCCGTGGAGAAGATCTTCAGGCCCGCGGCGTGGAACGCCTTCGGCATGGACAAGGAGGGCGCGGACTATCGCGCCTGCGCGAACTACGGGCCGTTCTACAAGAAATAAAGAAAGGTTGTGTTTGACATGCTCAAGGGCATTCCGAGCATCCTGACCCCGGAGCTTTTGAAGATTCTGATGGAGATGGGCCACGGCGACACGATCGTGATCGGCGACGGCAACTTCCCGGCGGCGTCCATCGCGAAGAACAGCCAGCTGGTGCGCCTTGACGGCCACGGCGTGCCGGAGGTCCTCGACGCGATCCTCCAGCTGTTCCCGCTTGACCCGTACGTGGAGGCTCCCGTCTCGCTGATGGAGGTCGTGCCCGGCGACCCGGTGGAGACCCCGATCTGGGACGAGTACGCCAAGATCGTGGAGAAGCACGAGCCCGGCACGAAGATCGGCCACATCGAGCGCTTCCAGTTCTACGAGGTGGCGAAGAAGGCCTACGCGATCGTCGCCACGGGCGAGGGCGCGCTCTACGCCAACATCATCCTGCAAAAGGGCGTTGTGAAGTAGGACAGGGACGCAAATACAGGGGCCGCCTCGTTTGAGGCGGCCCCTTTTGTCATGCCGTTTCTCAGTCCAGATACCCCTCCCGCGCCTTCACGCCGTAGTGGGCCTCCAGCTGACGCAGCTGGGGATCGGTGATGGTGTTCAGCTGCGGCAGGTGCGCGATCTTCATGTAGATCTCCGCGCCCTTCTCGGCGGTCTCGATCAGGCCGAACGCCTCGTCCAGGTCCTTGCCCACGCCGTAGATGCCGTGCTGGCTCCAGACTACCAGGCGCGCCGTCTTCATCTTCTCGGCCGTGGCCTCGCCGATCTCGTTCGTGCCGCAGAGCATCCACGGCAACACGTTCACGCCGTCGGGGAACACCACGATGCACTCCGAGCACGTCTGCCACAGCGAGCGGGTGAACTCGCGCTCGTCCAGCGGGTGGACGAACGTCATCGCCAGCAGGTTCGCGGGATGGCAGTGCATCACCACGCGGTTCTCCGGGTTGATGCCCAGCCGCACCACGTGGCTCATCATGTGCGCCGGGAACTCGCTGGTGAAGCTGCCGCCGTCGGTAAAGCCCCACAGCAGCTCGGCGCGCTCGCCGCCGTCCCTGATGCGCACGAGGCCCAGGTTCACGTCCGGGGCGTACTGCACGTTTTTAAAATACTTGCCCGTGCCGGTGACGAGGAAGTACTTGCCCTCGAGCTCCGGGGCCCGGAAGCCGGTGGGGATATTGCGGATGGGCACGGCGTCGAGGTCCAGGAAGTCGCGCAGGTCGGCCTCGTCCAGCATCAGCGACACGTTGCCGCCGTTGCGCTCATCCCAGCCGTGGGCGTACATGTTCGTCAGCGTGCGGACCATCTCCACCATAAAGGGCGCGGTCAGGATATCCTTCATTGTCTATGCCTCCTTGTCGGTCAATTGGATCTTCAGGTTGCCGAGGCACGTGGCCTCGATGGGCAGGGCGACGACCCGCTTGCCGGTGGCCTCGGCGGTCAGCCGGTTCAGATAGCCGTTCTTCGCGCCGCCGCCCACGATGTAGAGCTTATCGTAGGTCCTGCCGGTGTTGCGCTCGATCTGCGCGATGGCGCGCCGGTAGCCCTCGGCCAGCGAGCGATAGGCGCAGCGGAAGTAGTCCGCGGGTTGTTCGGGTTTTTGGGACAGCTGGCCGTCGAACGCCGCGCGCATGCTCCGGGGCGCCATGAAGGCCGGGTCGTCCACGTCCACGAGGGCGTCAAAGTTGCCGGCCTGGGCCTCCCGGGTGATCTCGTCCCAGGGCTTTTCGGGGCACAGCTCCTCGCGCAGCCGGTTCACCAGCCACATGCCCATGATGTTCTTGAGGTAGCGCGTATAGCCCACGCCGCCCTCGTTGCTGCAATTCGCCAGGCGGCTGGCCTCGTCGGTCAGCGGCTTTTCCAGCTTCACGCCCAGCAGCGACCACGTGCCGCTGGACAGGTACAGCGCGTCGCCCTCCATCGGGATGCCCTCGACGGCGCTGGCGGTGTCGTGGGTGGGACAGAGCACGACCTTCACGCCCTTATAGGTCCCGATCACCGTGCCCGGCTGCGAGAGCGGGTGGAACAGGCGCGGCGGAAGCCCCAGCGCCTCGATGATGCCGGGGTCGTATGCGCCGGTCTGGGCGCGGATCATGCCGGTGGTGGTGGCCTCGGTGTACTCGTGGGCCTTCGCGCCACAGAGCCTGTACATCAGGTATTCCGGCATCATCAGGAAGTCCGTCGCATCCTTCAGCCGGCCCGCGAGCTTGTCCGCGTAGAGCTGGTAGATCGTGTTGAACGGCTCGAACTGGATGCCGGTGCGCCGGTACAGCTCCTCGAACGGCATGATCGCGTGGACCGCCTCGATGGGCCCGGCGGTGCGCCCGTCGCGGTAGGCGTAGCAGGGGAGTATCTCCTCGTCGCCCTTGAGCAGCACGTAGTCCACGCCCCAGGTGTCGATGGACAGGCTGTCGAGGTCCGGATACGCCGCCAGCGCCGCGTCGATGCCCGCCCTGACGTGCGCGTTGAGCTCGTCGAGGTCCCAGGTCAAATGCCCGTCGCGCTCCCGAACGCCGTTCGGGAAGCGGTAGACCTCCCGCGTGCGGATCTCGCCACCCTCCATCCAGCCCACGATGTGCCGCCCGCTGGACGCGCCGATGTCGATGGCCAAACAGTGCTTCATAGAAACGCCTCCCCGAAAGAGATTGGCTGCCGTCGGTTCCATAGCTTCATTATACACGAGTTTTCAGGATTGTACAATAAAAAACAGCTCATATCTGCCCCCAATCGGCGTGGCTCACGTCCCCTTGCCGCCCTCCGGCGCGCTGCGGGCCCACACCTCCTTGCGGTAGGCGCGGGGCGAGCGCCCCGTGTAGCGGTGGAAGGCGTTGGAGAAGTGCTCGATGGAGGAAAAGCCCAGGCGCTCGGCGATCTCGGTGATCGACATGCGGCTGCTTTCGAGGTACTGGAACGCGGCGGCCATGCGCGCGTCGGTCAGCTTCTGGGAGAAGGTCTTGCCGAAGTGCGACAGCAGCAGGCGCTGCGTCTGGCGCACGCTCAGGTTCAAAAGCTGCGCCAGCTCGTTCAGCGTCAGCGTGTTATAGCGGTAGAAGAAGGCGTCCTCGAGGATCGGCATGAAGCTGTCGCGCGTCAGAAGCGGCGGCGTCTGCGCGTGCGTGGTCTTATCGCGCCGGTAGACGCGCGTCAGCTGCAACACGATGTGCCGGAGCAGCGTCTCCGACATCAGCAGCGTGTCGCGGTGGCTCTGGCGGTTCTCCTCGATCAGCTGGCTGAGCAGGCTGAAGATCGTGCCGTCGTCGCGGCCGATCCAGAACACCGTGTCCGTGAACAGCAAAAGCGGATCGTTGGCTGGGTGCGCGATGCGGCGGCAGTTCAGGTAGAGGCAGTATTCGATCACGGGGTCGTCGGTGTCGGAAACCTGCGCATGCACGACGCCGGGCCCGGTGACGTACAGCGCGCCGGGATACACGTCGTAGCTGTTCCCCTCGACGGTGACGGTGCCGCGCCCGCGATGGGTGTAGTGGATCTCGTAGCTCACGTTGGAGTGGCTGTGGGCGGCGATGAACGGCCGCAGCTGCTCGATGCGCACGTGCACGGGCGACACCAGCAGCGAGCCCAGCTCAAAGCGGGTCGAGAAGTCGTAGGTCTCCGTCGGCACGGCGGCGCGAGCGCCCGCGCCCGTCGCGTTGGAGTGATTCATGGCCATGCCTCCCCCGAAATTCATCCGGCTCCATTATACACCCATTGTCGCCAAAAAGACAGCCTTTTTGCGCGAATGCGACGTGTTTTTCTGATCTGTCTGTCCCGCCGCTGTCGACAGCCATCCGATATTGCATAACACAAACGCCGATAGTATAATGGAAAGTGAAAGCCCCGTTCGATGCGCATCAAGAGGGCAGGATGCAGATCATTCAAGGGACAGAGGTGTTATGATGGCAGAAGTATCGCTGGTTTCGCTGACGCCCGACGATCGCGAGCAGTTCATCCGCGACAATCTTCGGTTTGAAAAAGTGATGAAACAGGGAATTACGGGATCGTTTGAACACCCATACAGGACGTATCTGAACCGCCAGGAGAACCTCTCGACGCTGCGCGGCAGGATCGTCATGCCCGGAACCCTCCAGAACCGGCTGGCGCGGCGGCAGGTGCTGACCTGTGAATACGACGAGCTGTCGGAGAACAACCTGTTCAATCAGATATTGAAGACGACGGCGCAGCTGCTGCTTCGCCACGGCCAGGTGAAGCCCCTGTTCAAGGACGCGCTGCGCCAGAAGCTGTTGTTCTTCACCAACGTGGACACCGTCGACCCCCAGGCGATCCGCTGGGGCGACATCCGCTTCCAGCGCAACAACCAGAGCTACCGCATGCTGCTGGGCATCTGCCAGCTGACGCTGGAGGGCATGCTGCTGGCGACGGAAGCGGGGGAACGGCGCCTGGCCGCCTTCCTGGACGACCAGCGCATGTGCCGGCTGTACGAAAAATTCCTGTTGGAATACTACATCCGGCATCACCCGGAGCTCTCGCCGCGGGCGGCGCAGATCCCCTGGGCGCTGGACGACGGCGTCAGCGCGCTGCTGCCGGTCATGCAGACGGACATCACGCTGCAAAAGGGGAATCATGTGCTGATCATTGACGCGAAGTACTACAGCCACACCCTGCAGAGCCAGTACGACCGGCACACCGTCCATTCGAACAACCTCTACCAGATCTTCACCTATGTGAAGAACCGGGAGTATGCCTTCGGCGATGCGCCGCACAGCGCCTCCGGCCTGCTGCTCTACGCCCGGACGGACGAGGCGATGCAGCCGGACAATTCCTATTCGATGCACGGCAGCCGGATCTCGGTGAGCACGCTGGACCTGAATCGTCCGTTTGAGGAGATCCGGGAAAGGCTGGACGGCTTTGCCGACGATCCGGGCGACGGCATTTGGCGACAACAGAGATGACATGAACGCGCAGGGGGAGGTACTATGACACTTTTTGATCTGTACGAGCAGAAGCTCATCCGGCTGACGGACGACCAGGGAAACACGTTCACAGGGGTGGCCGACACCTTCCCCGCGGAATACGGGCTGCACGAGTTCGGCCGCGAGGAGGAGGGCATCCAGCTCGGCGAGTACATCGTCTTCAGAAGCGAGATCGGGAAGGTGGAGTTCCTACCGACCTACGAGGAGGCCGCGGCCGCCATATTGCCGGGGCGCTACCGGCACTTCAAGGGCAGGGATTACGAGGTGATCGCCGTCGCCCGGCACTCGGAGACGGAGGAGCCGATGGTCGTCTACAGGGCGCTCTACGGCGAAGGCGGGGTGTGGGTGCGTCCCGCGAGCATGTGGAACGAGACCGTGGAGCGCGGCGGACAGAAGTACAGGCGGTTCTACCGACTGGACCGGATCGAGCGCGTGGAGAAGTACGAGCGGCTGTTCGACGAGGCGACGGCCCGCCCGGACCCGGAGAAGCTGCGGCTGCTCGACGCCTACTACACCTCCGGCGAATGGCGGGAGGACTATGAGGCGGACGAGCGGGGCGAGTTCCCGCCCGATATGAAGCGCGGCGTGCTGTCGCAGGACGCGCTGTACGATCTGCTGGGCGGCGCTGGATCAAACTGACATGTTAACGATATAACGCCGCGCCGCGCATGAAACGGCAGCTGTGGCAAAGCGAGGGCTGTTTATTTATTATACCGGTATAAAATATTAAAAACCCTTTACAAAACGGCCGGACATGTGAAAGAATACAGATAACCCCGTATCGGGCGTGAGGCCCCAGATACAAAATATGGTTAAGGAGGATTCCCAATGAAAAAGCTCTGTCTTGTTCTTTCTGTCGTAATGGTCGCTCTGCTCTTCTGCCAGTTTGCCATGGCGGACGAAGTGCCGGATGCTTCCGGTGATCCGGCCGTGACCCTGGTTTACGCCGAAGTGAACAATCTGGACGACACCGTCGTCGGCCAGGTGGCGCTGCACTTTGCCGAGAGAGTCAACGAGCTGACCGGCGGCACCGTGACGATCGACGTTCAGGGCGCCGGCGTCCTCGGCTCGGAAGGCGACTTTTGCGACGACATGATCGGCGGCATCGGGACCATCGACATGGCCCGCCTGTCCGTCTCCACGCTGACCGGCTATGGCGAGAACGGCGTTCCGAAGTCCAAGCTGCTCTGCCTGCCCTTCACCTTCGCCAGCCGCGACCACTTCTGGAATTTCGCGGGCAGCGATCTGGCCCAGGAGTTCATGGACGAGCTGTATGAGGAAGGTCTCGGCCTGCACGGCCTGTTCATCGGCGAGGAAGGCTTCCGCCACATCTTCTGCAACAAGCCCGTCTCCAGCCTGGACGACCTGCAGGGCCTAAAGATCCGCGTCTCCACCGACCCCACCATGGTCGGCATGATCAAGGCCTTCGGCGCTGAGCCGACCGTCATCGCCTACAGCGAGCTGTACACCTCCCTGCAGTCCGGCGTCGTGGACGGCGCTGAGAACCCGTTGGGCAACTACAAGTCCCAGTCCTTCTACGAGGTGGCTCCCTACATACTGCTGGACGGCCATCAGCTGGGCGTCATCGAGCTGGTCATCACCGACGCGGCCTGGAACAAGCTGACCGAGGCGCAGCAGGCATGCATCAAGCTCGCCGCGAAGGAGTGCCAGGCCTACAACAAGGAGCTCTCCGAGAAGGTCGAGGAGGACACCCTGGCCGAGCTGGGCGACAAGATCACCGTCACCGAGGTTGACAAGTCCGAGTGGATCGCCAAGAGCCAGGACGTCATCGCGGAAGCGACCGCGGATTACGCCGACCTGTATCAGCAGATCCAGGATCTGCAGTAATATAGTGGACGCTGCCGCCTGAACGGTTCAGGCGGCGCAAGCCATGACGGATGCAGAGAGAGTCGCTCTCTCTGCATCTTTACAAATGGGGGAGTGGTGACATCATGCAAAAACTGAAGGTATTCTACGACTGGATGTACAAGGTTACGATGTTCGTCTGCAAGATCCTGCTGGTCGCGGACATCCTGGTCGTCAGCTTTACCGTGCTGGGACGCTACGTGTCCTTTATTCCGGACCCCACCTGGACGGAGGAGATTACGCTGACGCTGATGTCGTATATGGCGGTGCTCTCCGGAGCGCTGGCCATCCGCAGAGGCGCGCACATCCGCATGACCGCCTTTGACCGGTATTTGCCGAAAAAAGTGATCAACGTCCTGGACATCGTCGCCGACGTCTGCGTGCTGGTCCTCGCCTACGTGATGATCGTCGAGGGCTTCAAGTATGCCGACGGCATCGGCGGCAAGGGCTTCTATCCCAGCCTTCCCTGGCTGAGCAAGAAGTACATGTACCTGCCGATCCCGGTCGCCGGCATCGCCATGGTGATCTTTGAACTGGAGTCTCTGGTTAACAACGTCCGCAGGCTCCTCGGCATGAAAGTGTTTGTGGAAAAAGAAGCGACCCTTGAAGAGCAGGTTGCGGAAGGAGGAAACCAAGGATGAATACATCGCTTGCAATCGTTGTACTGTTGGCGGGCTTTTTGCTCCTGGTATTCCTTCGCTTCCCGATCGCCTACGCCGTCGCGATCTCTTCCATCGCGTGCATGCTGGTGAACGGCACGAACCTTGCCCTGCTGTGCAAGCTCATGGTGAAGGGCATCAGCTCCTTCTCCCTGATGGCCGTCCCGTTCTTCATAACAATGGGCTGTCTGATGGGCAGCGGAGGCATCTCTGAAAAGCTGATCGACCTGGCCAATTCCCTGGTGGGCTGGATGACCGGCGGCATGGCCATGGTGAACATCGTGGCGTCCTACTTCTTCGGCGGCATCTCCGGTTCCGCCGCCGCGGACACCGCGTCCCTCGGCTCCATACTGATCCCCATGATGGCGGACCAGGGCTATGACAAGGACTTCTCCACCGCCGTCACGATCACGTCCTCCTGCGAGGGCCTGCTCGTGCCGCCCAGCCACAACATGGTCATCTACGCCACCACGGCGGGCAGCCTTTCCGTCGGCGCGCTGTTCCTGGCGGGCTACATCCCCGGCGCGCTGCTGGCGCTGAGCCTGATGATCGGTTCCTACATCATCTCCAAGAAGCGCAAGTATCCCAAGGGCGAGAAATTCCACCTGGGCAAGTTCATGAAGCAGCTGGGCAAGTCCGTCTGGGCGCTGGCCGCGATCATCATCGTCGTGATCGGCGTGGTCGGCGGCATCTTCACGGCCACCGAATCCGCAGCCATCGCGGTCATCTACAGCCTGATCGTCAGCGTGTACATCTACAAGGGCCTGAACTGGAAGGGCGTCTGGAAGGTGCTGGGCGACTGCGTGGATACGCTGTCGATCGTGCTGATCCTGATCGCCACGTCGGCGGTGTTCGGCTACTGCCTGACGATGCTGCACGTGCCGGACATGGCCGCCAAGGCCATCACCAGCATCAGCAACAGCCCGATCATCATCGCGCTGCTGTTGAACCTGATCCTTCTGATCCTGGGCTGCATCATGGACATGGCGCCGATCATCCTGATCGCCACGCCGATCCTGCTGCCCATCGCCACTTCCATCGGGATCCACCCGATCCAGTTCGGCATCATGGTGATCCTGAACTGCGGCATCGGCCTGCTGACGCCGCCCGTGGGCAGCGTCCTGTTCATCGGCTCGGCGGTCGCCAAGCTGCCGATGGAGAAGGTCGTCAAGGCGACGCTTCCCTTCTACCTCTGCATGATCGTGACGCTGCTGCTGATCACGTTCGTTCCCCAGATCAGCCTGTTCCTGCCGAACCTGATCATGCACTAAGCGCAACCCCCGTCCGTCTCGCTGGCCCCTGACCGGGCAGGCGGGGCGGACGCTCCCATGCGAGACCCTTTATCAGGAGGTTTTTTATGCAGATCGTATACGATTTCGGAAACGGCATGAGGATGGTGGACCTGTCCAAGCTCGTCGATCCCGCGACCGAAACGCGCCGCTGCAAGCTCAACCGCTTCAACACCGGCGGCGCGATCCCGGATTTCCATACGAACTTCGACATCATGAGCCACCTCGGGACCCACGCGGAGTGCCCGTATCACCACGACGACAACTGGCCGGACGTCACGTCCGTGCCGCTGACCACGTTCGTCGGGCGCGGCGTGTATGTGGACTTCAAGGAGACCTGCGCGCCGAACAGCCACATTACCAAGGCGGACCTCGACCGGGAAGCCTCCAAGGTGCGGGAGGGCGACATCGTCATCATCGACTCCTCCTATAAGCTGAATCCCTTTACCTCCGACACCAACACCGAGAAGGACAAGCGGCTGTTCGTGAACGGGGAGACCGCCGAGTGGTTCCGCGACAAGAAGGTCAAGGCGGTCGGCTTCGGCGACGGCGTGTCCATCGAGAACTGCAACGAGGACGTCAAGCCCTTCCACGACATCCTGCTGGCGGAGAACATCGTGTTCATCGAAGTGCTGAAGAACCTGGAGTGCCTCGAAAAGGACGTGTTCTTCATGTCGTTCTCGCCGCTGCCGATCAAGGGCCTGGATTCCAGCCCGGTCAGGGCCTACGCCATCGAGGGCATCGCGGAGTTTTCATAAGGCGGATAACAGGATCAACACAGAGACATTTTGTTAAGCTCGAGAGGACCATTCTTCCCGAGCTTACCGTTTCTGTCCGACGTTCGGCCATTGGAATAGAAAGGGGAAGATCACTATGAGAATAGCCGTGATTGGCGCGGGCGCCATGGGATCGATCTACGGCGGTCACCTGGCGCTGGACAATGAAGTCTACCTGGTGGATACCAATCCCAAGGTCGTCGAGACGATCAACGATCAGGGGATCCGGCTGGAGGAGAACGGCGAGGATCACATCTACCGCCCCAAGGCGGTGACGGACACCTCCGCCCTGCCCCAGATGGACCTGATCATACTGTTCGTGAAGGCCCTGTTCTCCCGCGCGGCGCTCAACGGAAATCGCAACCTGATCGGGAAGGACACCTATCTGATGACGCTGCAGAACGGCTCCGGCCACGAGGATATCCTCGGGGAATTCGTCGACAAGGACCACATCATCATCGGCACCACCGAGGACCAGGGAACCATCCTGGGCATGGCGCACATCCGCCACGGCGGCACCGGCGGGACGAATCTGGGCATGCTGACGCCGGACGCGGAGGGCATGCTGCCGAAGCTGAAGGAAACGCTGGATCGGTGCGGTTTCCGGGCCAAAATCCACGAGAACATCCAGCAGCTCATCTGGAACAAGCTGTTCGTCAACGTGGCGCTGAGCGCGGTGACCGCCGTGCTGAACGTCAAGATGGGGTTCATCGCTCAGGATCCGCATGCGTTCGCGCTGTCTTCGCAGCTTCTGCACGAGGCCGTCGCCGTCGCGCAGGCCATGGGCCTGGAGGCGGACGAGGTGCACCTCCTGCAGGAGATCAAGGAGACCTCCGAGCGGGTGCCGGAGGGGATCACGTCGATCTGCGCGGACCTGTCCGCGGGTCGAAAGACGGAAGTGGATACCATCTCCGGCTCCGTCGTCCGGGCCGCGAAGAAGTGCGGCATCGAGGTTCCCGCCCACGAGTTCCTGGTGAACATGGTGCACGCCATGGAGAGCCGGCCGAAGCAGGCATGAGAGCAGAATACAGGAGGCAGTTATGATCTACGGAAATGTGAACAACGCTCTTTTTGAGCAGCAGGCGGCCGTGCTTCCAAAGCCGCTGAAGGACGCTTTGCACTTCCTGAAGGGCGCGGACCTGGTCCACCACGAGGCGGGCGCCTTCCCGATGGAGCTGGGCGGCGTCGACATGATCTTGCAGGTGATGGACCTGGAGACCAGCCCGAGGGAGGCGCACGACCCGGAAATCCACCGCAAGTACGTCGATTTGCAGCTGCTCGTGTCCGGCGGCCCCGAGGTGCACACCTTCTTCACGGACGGCGGCGAAGAGAGGGTGAAGGACGACCAGCTGGCGTCGCCCAGGGACATCCTCTTCTACGAAAACCGCCCGGAGACCGCGAAGATCGAGGGCCGCGTCGTGCTGGAGCCCGGCGCCTACGCCGTCTACTTCCCCTGGGACGTGCACGTGCCGGGACAGTGCGACGCCGACGGTCCGAGGGCCTACAGAAAGATCGTCCTGAAGGTCCCGGTGGCCGCGTGCCTGTAGCGCGCAGGTGGCGCGTATGAAGGACGGCGTAAGGGATCGCGTATTGGTCAGCGGGTGCGACGGGGAACAGGACGGGTACAACACGCAGCTGCTGTATTTCACCTGCTCCCCGCTCACGCGGGACGACCGATACCTCTTTCTGATCACGGACCGGGGCGGATCGCCGAACGTGATGGTCCGGGATCTTCTGACCGGGGAGGAGACCATTTTGACCCAGAACCGGGACGGCACCATGAAGAGCTACGTCTACTTCGACTGCCGTCCCGGCAGGGGACTGAGCAAGGCGAGCGTCTGCCTCGACGCGGATCGCGCGACGGCCTACTACATCCGGGACAACCGCATCTGCCGCGTCGGGCTGGACGGAAAAGAGCGCGTGCTCGCCGAAGTGCCGGCGGACCGCGTGACCGCGTTCACCCACGTCTCGCAGGACGGCAGCCGCCTCTGCGTCCCGATGACGGACGCGCGGGCCCTGGACTACGACCCCGAGACCGAGGGCAGCGGCCTGGACCGGCGGCCCGTGTACGACATCGACGGCCGCGTGCAGGACGAGGCGCTGACCAGCTGGCTGTGCGTGTATGACACGCAGACCGGCGGCCTGCTGTACGAGAAGGCGGTGCCGAAGTGCTGGATCACCCACGTGCAGTTCAACCCCGCGGACCCCGAGATCATCATGTACAACCACGAGTGGCCCTCCTTTGACTGCGGCATCCGAAGGATATGGATCTACGACCACCGCAGGGACGAGATCCGGCGCGTGCGCACGGAGGGGGAGGACACGCTGGGCAACCCCCGCGGCTTCGCGAGGAAGCGCGGGGACTGGGTGTGCCACGAGATGTGGAGCGACGACGGGCGCATCGTGATCTATCACGGCGGCTACGAGAACGGGCCCGCCATGGTCGGCCGCTATGAGCTGGCCACCGGGCGCTACTGGGAGATCGCGCTGCCGGACGACTACAACGCCTACGGGCACTTCACCATGGACCACGACATGAACCTGGTCTGCGACGGGTATTTCAAGTTCAAGGAGGACGTGAAGATCGTCCGGGAGAACAGCACCGACAACGGCCCCGACCCGCACAAGAAGGACGGCGAGTACATCAGCAAGGTCGTCCCCGACTGGGAGGGGGGCGCCCTGCGCTGGATCCCCCAGTGCAGGCACCTGAGCGACTGGCTGGGCCAGGATGCCCACCCGCACCCGGTGTATACCCACGCCGGGGACAAGATCCTGTTCAATTCCCGCAGCGGCAGGTACGTCAAGGTCTACTGCATCGACGTGAAGGAATGAGGCTGCCGCGGCGCGGCGGAGGAAAAGGCAACAGATGGAGCAGAGTTCTATCATACTGTATTCGATCATCATCGTGGTGCTGCTCGGGGTCCCGGTCGTCATCTCGAAAAAGCTCGGCGTCAAGCCGATGGAGATGCTGTTCGGCAAGATGGCGAACCGCGGCATCTTCAAGTCGTCGAGCAAGGAGGACGGGAAGGGCGACAAGCCCCGGGAAAAGAAGCAGACCAACAGCAGCCGGAACGATCTGCTGGAGCTGATCTCCCGGCTGGCGACCTATGCCCGCCGAAACCACTTCCGAATGATCGTGCCGGGGACGCTTTCGTGCGACGGGACGATCGCGGTCTTGACGGCGCTGATCCTGACCCGGTCCGGGGTCGTCGGGATCAACTGCTTCGGGTTCGGCGGCAGGGTCGACGCGCAGCCCGGGGAGAAGGACTGGGTCCAGGTCATGAACGGCGAACAGACCGCCTTCCCCAATCCCGTGCAGAAGAACCAAAACCAGGAAAAGCTCGTGCGGCAGGCGCTGCGGGAGGTCGGATTCGCGGGCGCGGACGTGGAGATCGTCGGCGTGTTCACCGCGCCTTCCGTCTGGCTGACCAACGCCGCCGGCACGAACTGCTACACCACGGAGGAAGCCCTGAAGTACCTGCGCGGCGACGCCTTTATGAAAGACGGCGGGCTGGACCCCAAGGCGCTCGAGGCGGCCCTGCAGCCCAGGATCGTCCGGGCAGGCAAGGAAGGCAAGAAGGACAACGAGGCAGACAAGGGGGAAAACGCATGAGAGTATCATTCGAGCAGCTTCAGGCTGAAATCAAGCGCGTATTCGTCAAGTACGGCCTCTCGGAGGAGAAGGCCGAGACCTGCGCCAGGATCCACGCGGAATCCACCTACGACGGGATCTACTCGCACGGGGTGAACCGCGTCAGCCGCTTCGCCGATTACCTGCAGAGGGGATGGGTGGACGCCGACGCGGACCCCGTGATCGAGCGGGACTGCGGCGCGATCCAGGTCGTCAATGGGAACCTGGGGCCGGGCGTGCTGAACGCGCTGTTCGGCGCGGACCAGGCGATGGCGCTGGCCGACCGCTACGGCATCGGCCTGGTGGGCATCCGCAACACCACGCACTGGATGCGCGGCGGCACCTACGGGAAATACGTCGCCGAGAAGGGCTATGTCGGGATCATGTGGACCAACACCGAGGCCTGCATGCCGCCCTGGGGCGCGAAGGAGTGCCGCCTGGGAAACAACCCGTTTGTGATGGCCTGCCCGGGCGTGGACGGCGGCCCGGTGATGCTGCTGGACATGGCCATGAGCCAGTACGCCTACGGGAAGCTGCAGGTGACGCGGCTGGCGGGCAAGAAGCTGCCGTTCCCCGGCGGCTTTGACAAGGACGGCAACGTGACCGACGACCCCGGCGCGATCGAGGAATCGATGCGGATCATGCCGATGGGCTACTGGAAGGGGTCCTCGTTCGCCTTCATGCTGGACATTTTGGGCTCCCTGCTGTCCGACGGCGTGGGCGCGGTGGACATGAACGCCGCGACCAAGGGCTCGTGCGGCGGGTGCTCGCAGGTGATGATCGTCGTCGATCCCAAGAAGACGATGGACAGTGGGCGCATGGCCGAGACCATCCGCCGCGCCGCCGAGTACGTCAAGAGCGCGACCCCGGCGGAGCACAGTTCGGGCATCCACGTGCCCGGCGAGGGCTGCGAGCGCTTCCACCGGGAGCACGACGAACAGGGGATCTTTGTGGACGACGCCGTCTGGCAAGAGATCCTGGCGCTTTGAGGAGACGGACATGGAGAAGATGAGAGGCATACAGATCGTGAAGCCCGGGGCGCTTCGCATCATTGAGATGGACGTTCCCCGGCCGGACCAGGCGGACAACGTGCTGGTCAAAATCCGGGCGGCGGGCATCTGCGGCTCCGACGTCGGCATCTATCACGGGACCAACGCGGCCGCCACCTATCCGCGGATCATCGGCCACGAGATGGTCGGCGAGGTGGTCGAGACGGCCCCGACGGCGAAGAAGGTGAAGGTCGGGGACCGCGTGATCGTCGACCAGGTGAAGGCGTGCGGGCACTGCTGGGCCTGCAGGCACGATCGGCCCAACGTGTGCCAGCAATTGCAGGTCCGGGGTGTGCACATCGACGGCGGCTACCGGGAGTACATGGCTGTCCCGGATGCGGACTGCTACCTGCTGCCGGACGGCCTGAGGGACGAGGACGCCGTGCTGATCGAGCCGACGACCATCGCGCTGCAGGCCTGTTCGCGCGCGCAGATCGCCCCGGACGACGAGGTGCTGATCCTGGGCGTCGGCGCGCTCGGCTCGCGCATGCTGAGCATCGCCAGACTGTCCGGCGCGAAGATCATCGTGGCGGACGTGGTCGAGGAGCGGCTGCAAGAGGCGCTGGAGAGCGGGGCGGACCACGCGATCAACCTCCTCAATGAAGATCTGGGCGAGAAGCTGAAGGCGTACACGACGGACGCCTACGGCCCCACGCTGTCCATCGACTGCGCGTGCACGAAGGACTCCCTGGGCACGCTGATCGCCTGCTCCGGGAATGCCGGGCGGATCATCACGATGGGCTTCTCCGTCGCGCCCACGGAGGTGACCAACTTCGGAATCACCTCGAAGGAGCTGGACATCCGGGGCTCCAGGCTGCAAAACCGAAAGTTCCAGGCCGCCATCGACCTGATCCGCGAGGGCAGGATCGACCTGGACCACAAGACCTCGCACGCCTTCCACTACCTCGACGCGCAGAAGGCGTTTGACTTCATCGACTCAAGGGATCCGTCCATACGCAAGGTCGTATTGACGTTCGACTGATCGCGGGGACGGGAAGGAAAAGGCATATGAACCGGCAGACGGCATCGGCAAAAAAACGCGCCTATAACTCCGGGATGGCGGCATTCTTCCTCAGCGGGATATGCTCCATATCCTCGGGGGTCATCATCAGCATCCTTCGCGACCGCTACGGGTTCAGCTTCAGCCTGTCCGGCACGCTGGTCTCGGCGATGAGCATCGGCAACATGGTTGCGCTGCTCGTCTCGGGCATCCTGCCCGGCATGATCGGCGAGAGGGCGACCACGCTGACCATGACGATCGGCTATTTCCTGGGCTACCTGATCTCCGCGCTGACCGGAAATCCGGTGTTTTTGCTGTTCGGCTTTCTGATCGCGGGGATCGCCAAGGGCTGCACCGCCAGCAAGTGCACCATCCTGGTCGGAAACAACACCGACGACCGCCCCAAGGCGATGAACCTGATGAACGCCTGGTACGCGCTCGGTGCGCTGCTGTGTCCCTTCCTGATCGCGACCCTCCAGGGCATCAACGCGTCCATGCCCATGTACTGCATCGCCCTGACCGGACTGGGCCTCTGGCTGGTGTTCTGCTTTTCCGGCCTCCCCGGCAGGGCGGTATCGCCCACGGGAGCGCGCCACAGGACGGACTATTCCTTCCTGAGAAACGGGGGCTTCTGGCTCCTGGCGATGCTCATGTTCTGCGAAAACGCCGCCGAGTACACCGTGAACGGATGGCTGGTGACCTACTACAAGAACGAGCAGATCCTGACCGGCGCGCTGGCGGCCTATACGGTGACGGTGCAGTGGGCGTTTACGCTGGCTGCCCGCCTGCTGCTGGCCTTTTTGATGAAGGACAGAAATCCGTTCAAGGCGCTGGCGGTGATGGGGGTCGGCATGACGGTGATGTACGGCGTGCTACTGAAGGTGAGCGCGCCCCTGCCCGCGCTGATCGCGCTGGCGCTGTTCTCCTTCTCCGTCGCGGGCACCTATCCGATGGGCGTGGCGAGCGTCGGCGAGATGCTCTCCTCCGCCAGCGTCGGAATCCTCCTCGCCTTCGCAGGCGTCGGGGGGATCCTGTTCCCCTGGCTGGTGGGGATCGTCGCGGACCATGCCGGCCTGCGGACCGGTATGGCGGTGAACCTGATCCCCTGCATCGGGATCACCGTGATCTCCCTGATCTTGCTTTCGTGCCGGAAGAGGGGCGCAGACAACTCGACCACAAAGGAGAGGAGCGCAGTATGAAAGGGATCGTATGTCGTCATCAGGACGCCGAACCGAGGGACCTCGGCGGCGGAACGGGCCGACGGGTGCTGGCCTGGAGCGACCGGCTGATGGCCGTGGAGGTTTCCTTTGAAGCCGGAGCCGTCGGCGCGGACCACACCCATCCCCACACCCAGTGCAGCTACGTGCTGTCCGGGCGCTTCAGCTACAGCGTCGAGGGCGAGAGCGTGGAGCTGACGCCGGGCGATTCGATCGTGGTGCCCTCCGGGCTGACGCACGGGACCGTCTGCCTGGAGAAGGGCGTTCTGCTGGACATCTTTGCCCCGTGCAGGCAGGATTTCCTAGGCTGACGGCGCAATTGACAATTCCCCGGAAACATGCTATATATGGAATTAACATAAGAAACAAAATTTTGTCTGGAGGAGGAGCATGCGTATGAAAATGACATTCCGCTGGTATGGAAGCCAGTTCGACCCGATCCCGCTGAAGTATGTGAAGCAGATCCCCGGCATGACGGGCCTGATGGGCCTGCTGGACAAGCCCGCGGGCGTGGACTGGCCCGAGGACGAGTTCAGGGCGCTGGCCGAAGAGGTGCACGCCGCCGGGCTGGAGCTGGAGGTCATCGAGAGCGTGAACGTCCACGAGGACATCAAGCTCGGCCTGCCCTCCCGCGACGAATACATCGCCAACTACATCTCCACGATCAAAATGCTGGCCCGCAACGGCGTGAAGGTGATCATCTACAACTTCATGCCCGTGTTCGACTGGCTGCGCACGGACCTGGCCCGCGTCATCCCCGAGGACGGCTCGAACAGCCTGTACTTCGACGAGAAGGACCTGGGCGAGATGGGCCCGCTGGAGATCGTCAAGAAGACCGCCGAGGGCAGCGGCGGCTTCACCCTGCCCGGCTGGGAGCCGGAGCGCCTGGCGCTGCTGGAGACGACGCTGAAGCAATACGAGGGCATGACTGGCGACGACCTGCGCGCGCACTACAAGTACTTCCTGGACGCGGTGATCCCGGTGTGCGAGGAGGCGGGCGTGCGCATGGCCTGCCACCCGGACGACCCGGCCTGGCCGATCTTCGGCCTGCCGCGCATCGCCCACAGCCAGGCGGACTTCGACAAGATCGTCGCGCTGCACGACAGCCCGGCCAACGCCATCTGCCTGTGCACCGGCAGCCTCGGCTCCAACCCCGACAACGACGTGGTCACCTGCATCCGCCACTTCGGCCAGATGGACCGCATCGGCGCGATGCACGTGCGCAACGTGAAGTTCCTGGGCCACCACCACTTCCGCGAGGCCGCGCACCTGTCCTCGACCGGCGACCTCGACATGTACGCCATCATGAAGGCCATTTACGACACCTGCCCGGACACCTACGTGCGCCCCGACCATGGCCGCATGATCTGGGACGAGGTGGGCCGCCCCGGCTACGGCCTCTACGACCGCGCGCTGGGAGCCGCGTA
>CADAQZ010000012.1 GCA_902790175.1 uncultured Eubacteriales bacterium
GTTAACACTTTACATATCCTTCTCATTGTGCTATAATCTTTCCGTTGAAACTTAACACAGAAGGAGGTTTCCCCATGAAAAAACTGTTGACTGTGATGCTGGTGCTGGCGATGGCGCTGTCCCTGGTGGCGGTCGCCGCCTCCGCCGAGGACTACTCCGGCTACACCATCCGCATCTACTCCAACTCCAACTCCCCCGAGCGCGTGACCTGGCTGGTGAACGCCGCCAAGGAAGCGGGCTTCTCGATCTCCCTGGATGACAACTCCGTCATCTCCGGCGACACCGCCGCCGTGCAGGCCGCCAACGAGAACAAGGACGCCGACATCATCTTCGGCCTGAACGAGGTTCGCTGGTCCCAGCTGGTGAACGGCACCTACGAGAACCTGTCCGTGATGGACTGGGAGCCCTCCTGGGCCGACAAGGTGGGCCAGTACAAGTTCGACGGCAAGGCCTACGGCCTGGTCATCCAGAACATCCTGATGCTCTACCGCAACGACGAGCTCGGCACCAACGGCGAGGAGCTGCACTTTGACCACTGGGCCGACCTGGTGGACAGCGGCTACGTCTGGTATCGCCAGAACAAGGTGGGCGGCACCACCAACATGAACACCAACAACGCCCTGCTGTACGCCTTCACCGATCCCGAGAGCCCCGCGGGCGGTATCTCCGTGGACGGCTGGAAGATGCTGTGGAACTACTGCGCCAACGGCAAGGTGTTCCCGGACGACAAGTACGGCCTGGATCCGCTGATCCGCGGCGACGTGCAGGTTTCCACCTTCTACTCCTCCTCCCTCTACGGCAACATCGAGGCCGCCGAGGAAGCCGGCACCGAGGCCAACCCGCTGCACGGCACGCTGGAGCCCGAGAACTGGGATCTGGTGGACATCGCCGACGGCACCTACTACATCGCCGAGTACATCGGCGTGATCGACAACCCGAACCGCTCCGAGGAGGAGACCGAGGCTGTCAAGGCGTTCGCCGACTGGTTCGGCTCCGCCGACGTGCAGATCGAGTGGTCCGACGAGTTCGACAGCTATCCCTGCAACGAGGACGCCGTGGCCGAGCTGTTCGACGAGGTTCCCGCGATCTATGCGATCCCGAACTTCTCGCTGAACAAGGTGGAGGGCACCGATATGACCTACGCCGAGTACGTGGGCGCGCACTCCTCCGAGTGGACCAACATCATGACCAACCTGGGCTACTTCTGGGCCGACAACGCCGACGCGGTGGCCGAGCCCGACTGGGACAACCTGGATTGGGCGACTCTGACCCAGGCCGCGCCTGAGGCGTAATACAAACCGGCACAGCCCGGCAAGGGCGAGCTCAAACGAGCTCGCCCTTTTATACGGAAGGAGCTTACCGTTATGATCCAACTGACTGACATTATCGTCAAGTTCGGCGATTTTGAGGCGCTGCACAACATCAACGTGCACGTGAAGGAGGGCGAGTTCTTCACGTTCCTGGGCCCCTCCGGCTGCGGCAAGACCACCACGCTGCGCACGATCACCGGCTTCATCGAGCCCGTCAGCGGCACTGTTAAGATGCAGGGCGCGGACATCACCCACGTGCCCATCGAAAAGCGCAACATCGGCATCGTGTTCCAGAGCTACGCGCTGTTCCCGACGATGACCGTGCGCGACAACATCGCCTTCGGCCTGAAGCTGAAGAAGCTGGGCAAGGCGGAGATCGAGCAGAAGGTGAAGACCATCGCCGAGAAGGTGGACCTGTCCGACGAGCAGCTGGCGAAGGCCGTCAGCCAGCTCTCCGGCGGCCAGCAGCAGCGCGTGGCCATCGCGCGCGCGCTGGTGATGGAGCCGGCCATCATCTGCATGGACGAGCCGCTTTCCAACCTGGACGCGAAGCTGCGCGTGCAGCTGCGCAACGAGCTGAAGAAGATGCAGCGGGAGTTCGGCATCACCACCATCTACGTCACGCACGACCAGGAGGAGGCGCTGACGCTATCGGACCGCATCGCCGTGTTCAACAAGGGCTACATCGAGCAGATCGGCACGCCCAACGAGGTGTACAACCACTCCGCCACCGAGTTCGTGGCGAACTTCATCGGCGACATCAACCCGCTGGGCGGCGCGGTGGTCGAGGGGCTGAAGCTGCCCGCCGACAAGCACCACTTCATCCGCCTGGAGCGGGTGCGCGTGAACCGCCCGCGCGACGAGGGCGAGTTCCAGGCCCGGGGCCGGATCGAGAGCCGCGAATACTACGGCCTGTACATCAAGTACTACATCGACGCCGCGGGCCAGACCATCAAGGTGATCGAGAAGAACGACGGCATCAACATCTACGAGCCGGGGGACAGCGTCACTGTGGGCATCCATCCGCAGGACGTGATGTCCTACTGAGAAGGGAGGGCTGGCTATGCAGAGCGCTGCGCGGCGCAAATCGAGCGTAGACCTCTCCCTGCTCTGGAAGGTCTTTGGCGGCATACTGTTCGCCTACCTCTTCCTGGGCTTCATGCTGCTGCCCTGTCTGAGCACGCTGACCTCGATCTTCACCACCAAGGACGCCGCGGGCCACACGGACCCGCTGGCCGTGGTGCGGTTCTTCTTCGCCGGCAACATGCCCACCTTCGTGATCAACTCGCTGAAGCTGGCCGTTTGCCTGGTGATCACCGTCAACGTGGTGGGCATCTCCATCGTGCTGCTGACGGAGTACTTTGACATCAAGGGCGCGAAGATACTGCGCCTGGGCTACATGACCACGCTGATCTACTCCGGCGTGGCGCTGGTCACCGGCTACCAGTTCCTCTACGACGGCAACGGCATGCTGACCCAGTGGCTGGTCAAGATGTTCCCGATGATGAACAAGCAGTGGTTCTCGGGCTTTAGGGCCGTGCTGTTCACGATGACTTTCGCCTGCACCAGCAACCACGCGCTGTTCTTGCGCAACGCCATCCGCGGTATCGACTACAACACCGTGGAGGCCGCGCGCAACCTGGGCGCCAAGCCGTTCAAGGTGCTGTGGAAGGTCGTCATGCCGACGCTCCTGCCCACGCTGTTCTCGCTGACGGTCATGACGTTCATCACCGGCCTGTGCGCCATGAGCGCGCCGACGCTGCTGGGTTACAACTCCATCAACCCCGAGATCGTGCGCCTGGCCGGATCATCGGTGGCGGACGAGGCATTCCCGCAGGCCCGCGCCGCGCTGCTGTCCATCATACTGGCGCTGTTCACGATCGTGCTGTTGACCACGCTCAATCACTACGAGCGCAAGGGACACTACCTGTCCGTGAGCAAGACCAAGGCCAAACTGGTGAAGCAAAAGATCCAGAACCCCGTGTGGAACGTGATCGCCCACATCTACGCCTACGTGCTGTTCATCATCTACATGACGCCCGTGGTGATGATCGTGCTGTTCGCGTTCCAGAACTGGCCGGCCGTGCGCGCCAAGAGCCTGAACGTGGGCGACTGGACGCTGATCAACTTCTTCGGCACGCAGGACTACAGCTACACCACCTCCCGCGGCAAGCAGAAGCTGCGCCAGGGCGTGATCTCCGGCGTGTTCTCCAACAGCGACACCGTGGGCGGCATCCGGCTGTCGTTCGTGCTGAGCGCGCTGGCGGCGGCGCTGGCCTGCGTGATCGTGGTCGTGGCCGTGAACTACATCTTCAAGCACCGCAACAAGAAGCGCGCCGCCATCGTGGAGGCCTGCCTGCTGTTCCCGTGGCTGCTGCCCACGATCCTGATCTGCTATTCGTTCCGCACCTTCTTCAACGGCGAGGTGTGGTACGTGCTGGGCAAGAACATGTACTACCGCGAGAACGTGCGCTTTTTGATCGTGATGGCCTATACGGTGGTCAAGCTGCCGTTCGCGCTGAGGATGGTGAAGGCCGCCTTCTACGCCATCGACGACGAGTTGGAGGACGCGGCCCGGAACCTGGGCGCCAGTTCGCTGGTGACGTTCCTGCGCGTGAAGCTGCCGATCGTGCTGCCGAGCGTGCTGGCCGTGTTTGCGCTGAACTTCAACGCGCTGTTCACGGAGTACGACATGTCGGCGACCTTCCACTCCAGCTACGGAAAGAGCTACGCCATGGTCATCCAGTCGATGACGGCGGAGGAGGGCCGCGACGGCTACAACATGAACGGCTCCGGACGACGTTGCGCGAGCACGGTGTTCATCATGCTGGTCTCCGGCCTGATCCTGTACCTTGTCTACGGCGTCGGCGCGCGCGATTTGGGCGAGCGCCTCGAGCGCCGCAAGAAGTGGAAGCGGCGCTGGGCGCGCCTGACGGGGAAGAAGGCCGCAAGCGCGTAAATGTTAATTTCATATTGACAACGTTGCGACAACATAGTATAATATTCAACGGTTGATAAACCAATAGAAACGGAGGTTGTTGACATGAAGAAACTGCTTGCGATCCTGCTGGCCGCGATGCTGCTGCTGGCGTGCTGCTCCGCGTTCGCGGAGGAGATCGACGCGGACCTGATCGCCGCCGCCCAGGAAGAGGGCGAGCTGGTGGTCTACGGCTCCTGCGAGGAGGAATACCTGCAGGCCGCGTGCGAGCACTTTGAAGAGCTTTACGGCATCAAGGTCAGCTATCAGCGCCTGTCCACCGGCGAGGTGCAGGCCAAGATCGAGGAAGAAAACGGCAATCCGTCCGCGGACGTCTGGTTCGGCGGCACCACCGATCCCTACAACGTCTGCGCCAAGGAGGGATTGCTTGAGGCCTACGAAGCCAAGAACGCCGTGCACCTGCTGGGCCCGGCCTACCGCGACGCGGACGGCTGCTGGTACGGCATCTACAAGGGCATCCTGGGCTTCATGGTGAACACCGACGAGCTGGAGCGCATGGGCCTGGAAGCGCCCCAGGATTGGCAGGACCTGCTCAAGGAGGAGTACAAGGGCCTGATCTGGCTGTCCAACTACAACACCGCCGGCACCGCCAAGCTGGTCATCAACACGATGATCCAGAAGTACGGCCACGACGAGGGCATCCAGTACCTGGTGGACCTGGACAAGAACATCCAGGTGTACACCAAGTCCGGCTCCGGTCCCTCCAAGAACGTGGGCACCGGCGAGTGCGTCATCGGCATCGGCTTCCTGCATGACGGCATCTATCAGATCGTGGACAACGGCTACGGCAACATCGGCCTGGTGATCCCGTCCTCCGGCACCTCCTTCGAGATCGGCGCGACCGCCATCTTCAAGGGCGCCAAGCATCCCAATGCCGCCAAGCTGTGGATCGAGTATGCGCTGAGCCCCGAGTGCGTCGAGCTGGGCCAGGAGAACGGCTCCTACCAGTTCCTGGTGCTGGACAACGCCAAGCAGCCCGAGCAGGCCGAGGAGTTCGGCCTCGATCCCAACAACGTGATGGACTATGACTTCGAGGACGCCAAGAACAACATCACCACCTACATCGAGGAGGTCATGACTGCTCTGGGCGACGCAGCGGACGACCGCTTCCAGACCGAATAACGCGATCGACCGGACAATCCGGGCGAGTTACCTGAGGGGGATGGTGCCCGGCACCATCCCCCTTGCGTGAGTTAAAAAGGGGGTATGGCACATGGCGAGAGGACAGGGCGCGGCGCTGGACAGGCGCAAGCTGCTGGCCGATCCCGTAATGGTCACAACCATCGTGCTGCTGATTACATTTCTGGCGATATTCATACTCTATCCGCTGGCGATTTTGCTGGTGGACAGCTTCTATTCCGCGGAAACGGGCGTCACCTCGCAGTTCTTCTCCGGCATATTCGGCGAGAACGTGTTTTCCCGCGCGCTCGGCAAAGCGCTGATCATCGGCCTGCTGGCGACGCTGATCGCCGCGGCCGCCGGGTTCGCGCTCGCGCGGGCGGAAAACACGGCGGACGGCGGGCTTGCGCCGGGGCTGGGCAAGGCGCTGTCGTTCCTGTCGGTCGCGCTGCCGCTGATCGCGGTGGCGGCGTATGTCATCGCCGTGTTCGACAGCAGCGGCCCCGTCGCGCGCTTCCTGCAGCGGGCGTTCAGCGGCGGCATTGGAAGCGGCGCGCTGATCGTGCTGGTTGAAGCCATCGTGCTCGCGCCGCTGTGCTACCGGATGTTTGACGGCGCGATGCGCTATTCGAACCTCACGACCACCAACGCGACGGAGCAGCAGACGCTGCGCAACAAGCTGCTGTTGAAGGCGGCGGTGACGGCGCTGGTCGTGTTCGCGCTGAACCTGCTGCTGATCGTGTTCCTCGACGCGGCGCTGTACGGCAAGCGCAGCTTCATCATCGCCATCTCCAACACGCTGAAGGTGGGCTTCCTGGTGGGCATCCTCTCGGCGGCCATCGGATTGCTGTTCGCCTATGTCGAGGTGTACGTGAAGGTGCGCACGAAGTTCATGGCGGGGCTTTTCAAGGTCGTGTCGATGCTGCCTGTCGTGTCGCCGCCGTTCGTGCTGTCGCTGTCGATGATCATGCTGTTCGGCAAGGCCGGCATCATCACGCGCTTCCTGCTGCACATCTACGACAACAACGTCTACGGCTTCTGGGGCATCGCCATCGTGCAGACGATGACGTTCTTCCCGGTGTGCTACATGATGTTCCGCGGCCTATTGAAGAACATCGATCCCTCGATGGAGGAGGCCGCGCGCGACATGGGCGCCAGCCGCTTCCGCGTGTTCACGTCGGTGACGCTGCCGCTGCTGTTGCCCGGCATCGGCAACGCCTTCCTGGTGACGTTCATCGAATCCATCGCGGACTTTGCAAACCCGATGATCATCGGCGGCAGCTACGACACGTTGGCGACGACGATCTACCTGCAGATCACCGGCGCCTATGACAAGAACGGCGCGTGCGCGATGGCCGTGGTGCTGCTGGGCATCACGATGGTGATGTTCATGGTGCAGAAGTACTATCTGGAGAGCAAGACCGCCGCCACGCTGACCGGCAAGGCCAGCCGCGCGCGCATGCTGATCGAGGACAGGAGCGTGACGACGCCGTTGACGATCCTGTGCTCGATGATGGCGCTGTTCGTGATCCTGATGTACATCTGCGTTCCCTTCGGCGCGCTGTTCAAGACCTGGGGCTATGATTTCCACCTGACCACCAAGTGGTTTGTGCAGGTGTTCAAGAAGTACAAGGGCCTCAAGGCGTTCAAGGATTCGTTCGTGCTGTCGCTGATCGCCGCGCCGGTCACGGCGCTGCTGTCCATGATCATCTCCTACCTGGTGGTCAAAAAGAAGTTCAAGGCCAAGGGCTTTATCGAGTTCACGTCGATGCTGGCCATGGCCGTGCCCGGCACGGTGCTGGGCATCGGCTACATCCGCGGCTTCGCGGGTGGCATGTTCCGCACGGGCTTTTTACAGGGGCTGTACGGCACGGGCGCGATCCTCGTGATCGTGTTCGTGGTGCGCTCGCTGCCCACCGGCACGCGCAGCGGCATCTCCGCGCTCAGGCAGATCGACAAGTCCATCGAGGAATCGGCCTATGACATGGGCGCGGGCAGTTTGAAGGTGTTTACGTCCGTCACGCTGCCGCTGATCAAGGATTCGTTCCTCTCCGGCCTGGTGACCGCGTTCGTGCGCTCCATCACCGCCATCTCCGCGATCATACTGCTGGTGACGCCCAGCTTCCTGCTGATCACCGTGCAGATCAACGAGTTCGCGGAGAAGGGCTCCTTCGGCATCGCATGCGCGTTCGCGACGATACTGATCGCGATCACCTACGGATCGGTGCTGCTGATGAATCTCATCATCAAGTACTTCGGCACCAGCAGAAAGATAAAGGAGGCTGACTGAGCATGGCGGATATGCGCGTTAAAGAGCCCAAGGGCGTTGAGCTTCGGCATATTTCCAAGATCTACAAGGACCCCAAGACCGGCAAGGACTTCTACGCCGTGCACGACGTGGACCTGACCATCGTGCCGGGCAGCTTCGTGACGCTGCTGGGCCCCTCCGGCTGCGGCAAGACCACCACCCTGCGCATGATCGCGGGCTTCGAGAGCCCGGACGAGGGCGACATCTTCCTGGGCGGCGAGAGCATCAACGCCCTGACCCCCAACAAGCGCGACACGGCCATGGTGTTCCAGAGCTACGCGCTGTTCCCGCACTACAATGTGTTTGACAACGTGGCCTACGGCCTGAGGCTGCGCAAGGTGCCCAAGGACGAGATCCAGCGGCGCGTGAAGGAAATCCTCGCGCTGGTGGAGCTCTCCGGCATGGAACAGCGCATGACCAACCAGCTCTCCGGCGGCCAGCAGCAGCGCGTGGCGCTGGCGCGCGCGCTGGTGGTGGAGCCGGGCGTATTGCTGTTCGACGAGCCGCTGTCCAACCTGGACGCCAAGCTGCGCGTGCAGATGCGCACGGAGATCCGCCGCATCCAGCAGGCGCTGGGCATCACGGCCATCTACGTCACGCACGACCAGTCCGAGGCCATGTCCATCTCCGACAACATCATCCTGATGAAGGGCGGCGTCATCGCGCAGATGGGCACCCCGACCGAGATCTACTACCATCCCAACAGCGAGTTCGTGGCCGACTTCATCGGCGAGTGCAACTTCCTGAAGGGGCCCATCTCCGCCGCGAGCGTGGGCGAGGCCGCCGTGAACATCGTGGGCGTGGACGTGCCCGTGGCGACGGACAAGAGCGTGAAGGTGGGCGATCCCGGCGAGATCGTCGTGCGCCCCGAGGCCATCGCCATCGCCGACGAGGGCATGCTGCCCTGCAAGGTGGAGCTTTCCTGCTTCATGGGCTCCTACCAGAACTACCACGTCCGCGTGGGCGACACGCTCGTGAAGATCACCGACAACTGCCCGATCAACAAGAAGATATTTGCCGTCGGCGACGACGCCTATATCTCCTTCGACAAGGTCTGCGCGCATTTGCTGTAGGGCGCGCAACAAACGCGGCCGCCGGGCTTCCGGCGGCCGCGTTTTTTGTAACCTCTGCTCCCTCCAAACGGTCTTATAAGTGAAGCTTCAAAACACGAAGGAGCCATGTATACATGACCAGCGATGAATTCGTCCGCCGCGTGGAGGCGCTGCGACCGACGCTCTACCGCGTCTGCCGGATGCAGCTGTCCGTTGCCGCCGATCGCGAGGACGCCGTGCAGGAGGCGGTGCTGCGGGCTTGGCGCAAGCTTGGCACGTTGCGCGATGAAAGCCGCTTCGACGGCTGGTTCATCCGCATCCTGATCAACGTGTGCCACAATCTCCAGCGCCAGCGCGGCAGGGTCGTTCCGATGGAGGTCCCTCCGGAGCCACCGCCCCGGGACGATTCCCGGGCGCGGGCGCTGCGCGAGGCGATGAACGCCTTGGATGAAAGACAGCGGCTGTGCGTGCTGCTGCACTACATCGAGGGCTACACGGTGAAGGAGACGGCAACGATGCTGGGCATCGGCGAGAGCGCCGCGAAGCTGCGGCTCATGCGCGGGCGAAGGCGATTGAAGGAGATGCTGTCGGAGGAGGTGTTCGGGCGATGATTTCGCGCAAGGATTTCAAGGTCGCCCTTGGCGAACCAGACGCGGGCTTCACGCCGCCCTGCGCGGCATACGCGCGAAGGAGGCGCGACCTGTGATGAAAAAGAAGCTGTCCTTTGGACTGTTGGCCGCCGTGATCGCGGCGCTGGCCCTGATGGGCGCGGCGCTGGCGGTGGGGCTGAACCTGTTTGATGTGTTTGGAAGGAGCGACGCGCGCATCGCCCGGCTCGCGCCGCAGGCTGAGCTGGCCACCGAGACGCCCGCGAAGGTGGAGACGGAGAAGACCGGCGTTTCAGCGGTGGAGATCGTGAACGCCTACTACGACGGCCAGAGCATGATCGTGTCCTACACCGCGGAGAATGCTCGAAGCTTCGAACCCTTTACGCCCACGGCGGAAGAGCTCGACAAGATGGAGATTCTTGACGACGAGTTTTCGGGCAACAGCTTTATTCCCTTTGAGTTTGACGGGCTGGACCCGGTGCAACAGGCATTCGTCGACGCGGTGGAGGCGGGGCGGCCCTGCGGCTACGCGGAGTATTCCGTGTTCGCCGACGATACCCTGTATGCGGGGGCGGACGGCGCCATCGAGCTTGTACCCTATACCTGCGATGAAACTGTACTGGAGGATGGGCGCAGGGCGTATCTCGTCGAAATCGCCATGCCGCTGCCGGAGGCGGCGCAGAATCAGGATGAATTGGAGCTGCATCTGCCGATCCTGCGCAACGAGTGGCGCGTCTGGTTCGACGGAGAGAAGACCTACACGCTGAACGGCCCGCTGGACGCGGCATTGCACACCTACGAGTGGATTGACGGCGAGACCCATTCCAGCTATTCGACCGACCCGCAGCAGATCGGCGAGGCCGTGGCGACGGTGAAGCGCTCGGACGGCGAGACACGCCGCTACACGGGCGAGGGCAGCTGCAACGGCGTGCCCGTGCATGTCACGGCGACGGCCAGCGCGGTACACGCCTCGCTGGAGATCCATGCGGACGGCGAGGCGTTTCCCGAACTGAAGGCGCTCTATCCCGAGGCGGACGACCTGCGGTATGTTCCGGAGCTGACGGACGAGAGCGGCGCGGCGCTTCAAGCCGAAAAAAGCGATTGCTATGACGACATGGTGCTTGGCGAATTCGCCGGCAACGGCCATGTACCCGAGCAGCTTAGGCTGACCATCGGCATCGGCGGGGAGGGGGAATGGAACGGCACGGCGGTGGTTGAACCGATCATACTGACGCCGGTAGATTGACGTATAGCCTTCCCCTTCAGGGGAAGGTGGCTCCGCGAAGCGGAGACGAAAGAGGTCGTTTTCCTCTGCGAGCCTTTGCACAAGGCACGCTATTTGAAGGGGAAGCCTCTATATGTTGTTCTGTCTTATTCCGCTACCGCCTCGCTCAGCTCCTCCCACAGCTCATACAGCGCGTCCAGCCTTTGCTGGGCGTCTTTGTGTTCGCGGGAGACGCGGGCGGATTCGGCGGGGTTGGCGTAGACCTCGGGCGTGCCCATCTGCGCCTCCAGGTCCGAGATCAACTGCTCGGTCTGCGCGATGTCGGCCTCCGTCTCCTTCAGGCGCTGCCTCAGGGCCCTGGCGGATTCCTTCGCCAGCCGCTGGCGACGCTTTTCCTTGTCCTGCTGGGTCCTGGTCATGCCGCCGAGCGCGGCCTCGGCCTCCCCAGCTTCGAGGATGCGCTTCTTTTCGAGGTAGTCGTCGTAGTTGCCGAGGTACTCCGTCGCGCCGTCGGGGGAGAGCTCGATCACCTTCGTGGCCACCTTGTTGATGAAGTAGCGGTCGTGGCTGACGGTGAGGATCGTGCCATCGAAGTCCTCCAGCGCGGCCTCCAGCACCTCGCGGCTGTCCATGTCCAGGTGGTTGGTCGGCTCGTCCAGCAGCAGCACGTTGTCCTGCTTCAGCATCAGCTTCGCCAGCGCCACGCGCCCGCGCTCGCCGCCGGAGAGCGTGCCCACCGGCTGGAACACGTCGTCGCCGGTCAGCAAAAACAGCGCCAGCACGCCGCGAATGCGGTCGGCCTCCAGGCGCGGGAAGTCGTCCCACAGCTCGTCCAGCACCGTCTTGTTCGGGTGCAGCTGCGCCTGCTGCTGGTCGTAGTAGCCCAGGTCGATGTTGCTGCCGAAGACGACCGTGCCCGCGTCGGGGGAGAGTTGGCCCGCGATGATGTTGAGGAGCGTGGTCTTGCCCACGCCGTTGGGCCCGATCACGGCCACGCGCTCCCCGGCGCGCAGGTGCAGGTTCAGGTGCTCGAACAGCGTGCGCCCGTCGAAACCCTTTTGTAGGTCCTTTACCATCAATACGTCGTCGCCGGTGCGGCGGCGCGCGGTGAAGTTGAAGCGGACCTTCTGTTCGCTCACTGGCTTTTCGACGCGCTCCAGCTTCTCCAGGCGCTTCTCGCGGCTCTCCGCCAGCTTGATGCTCTTTTCCCGGTTGTACATGCGGTAGCGGGCGATGATGGCCTCCTGCCGCGCGATCTCGGCCTGCTGCAGCTTGTACTCCTTCAGCTGGCGCTCGAGGTTCGCCTGCCGCTGAACGGCGAAGCGGTCGTAGTTGCCGTCGTACTGCGTCATGCGCTTCATCGAAAGCTCCGCCATGCAGTCGCACACGGCGTTCAGGAAGTAGCGGTCGTGGCTGACGACCAGCACCGTGCCGCGGTACTTTTTAAGCGTCTCCTCCAGCCACTGGGTGCTGGCGAGGTCGAGGTGGTTGGTCGGCTCGTCCAGCATCAACAGGTCCGGCTGCGTCAATAGCAGCCGCGCCAGGCAAAGCCGCGTCTTTTCGCCGCCGGAGAGCAGGTTCGCGGGCTGGCTCTCCCGGCCGCGCGCGAAGCCCAGGCCCGCCAGCACGCCCTGGATGCGGCTGGGCCACTCGTAGCCCCCGGCGTCCTCGAAGCGGTCCATCAGCCGCGAATAGGCGTGGGAGAGCTGCTCGAACGCCGCGGCGTCCCCGTGCTTCTCGGCCATCTCGCGCTCCATGTCGCGCAGCCGCGCCTCCATCTGGCGCACCGGCTCGAATACGCGCTCCAGCTCCTGCTGGATGGTCAGGTCGCTCTGGATGTCCGCGTCCTGCGTGAGAAGGCCCACGCTCGTGCCGCGCACGAGCGAGATCGTGCCGGAATCCGGCTCCATGTCGCCGGTGATCAGCTTGAACAGCGTGGACTTGCCGCTGCCGTTCACGCCCACCAGGCCCATGCGCTGGCCGGATTGCAGCGTCAGGCAGACGTCCTTTAGGACCTCGTTCATCGCGAAGCTCTTGTTCACGTTTTGAAGCGTCAGAAGTATCATGGATTCGCGTCCTCAGTCGGTTTTTTCTTCATTACGCGCATGTGCACGCCGGTGTCCTGGATCAGCAGGTCCTCGCCCTTCATGCGCATGAGCGCCCAGGCGGTGTACAGGTCGCCCGCCGAGCCGGAGAGGTTCGAGATCTGTACGGCCCACAGCGGCCAGAACCACTCGCCGGGCAATGCTGCGATGGCGACTTGCAGCGCGACGCCCCAGACGACCACCGGCGCAAGGGCCGTTACAATGTGGGATTTGCGGTCAAACCACACGTCGCTGCCCGCATAGGCGTAGGGGAGCTTCAACCCGTATTTCGGCGGCATGCCGGACAGCAGAAACATCACAATGCCGTGCGTCAGCTCGTGCAGCGGGATGTAGGCGACCAGCGCCGCCGCCAGCAAATGCCACCCGTACCAGCGCGAGCACAGCAGCCGCCAGCCCGGCCCCAGTGGCGCATAGAGCAGCCCGCCGACGACGGGCGTGACCACCAGCGCCAGCGACAGGATCACCACGGCCTTCATCTGCCGCCGGTTGCGCATGAAGTCCAGGTTCCCGGCGTACACGTAGCCGGGGGGAAGGGTTTTGTGGTTCATCGGGCATCCTTTCGGAGAGAGAGGGTGAGGAGAAAGATTCTTCGACTGCGTTCCGCCTTCGGCGGAACTTCGCTCAGAATGACAGACATGCCGCGACGATGTCATCCTGAGCGGAAATACCGACAATGACAGACATGCCGCGACGATGTCATCCTGAGCGGAGCGCCAGCGAAGTCGAAGGATCTTGCCGGCCTTCCCGGGCACCCATCAGCGCTTCCTGTTCGCGCGGCTGTTCTTGCGCCGCCACATGGCGACGTTCATCATCAATTCGTTCTTCTTGGCCATGCTCCAGCTGTTCTCCTTCTCCAGGCGCGCGTACATCTCCCAGCGCTCGGGGGCGAGCGTGCCGTCCGCCAGGGCCTGGCGGATCGCGCAGCCCGGCTCCGTGCGGTGCGTGCAGTCGGAGAACGCGCACTGGCCGATCAACTCCGCGATGTCGGAGAAGGTGTCCTGGATGCCGGCCTCGGCGTCGACCATGCCCAGCTCCCTCAGCCCGGGCGTGTCGATGAAGGCCACGCCGTCCACCTCGATCAGCTCGCGGTGGGTGGTGGTGTGGCGGCCCTTCGAGTCCACTTCGCGGATCTCGCCCACGCGCATGACGTCGCGCCCGGCCAGCGTGTTGATCAGCGTGGACTTGCCCGCGCCGGACGAGCCGAGCAGCGCGATGGTCGCGCCGGGCTTGAAGTACGCCCGCAGGCGGTCGAGGCCGAAGCCCGTGTAGGCGCTGACGGACACGACCTCGATGCGCTCGCTCAGCGCGGCGGCCTGCGCCTCCAACTCGGCCACGTTCTCGCACACGTCCGCCTTCGTGAGCACCGCGACGGGAACCGCGCCCCCGGCGACGGCCGTGGCGGCGTAGCGCGCGATGCGGCTGACGCTGAAGTCGTTGTTCAGCGACGTGATGATGAACACGTAGTCGATGTTCGCAACCAGCGGCTGTACCTGCAGGGTCTTGACGAAGCCGTCGGCGTGTCCGCCGCGGTCCGGGCGGCAGAACACGGTCCGCCGCGGCAGGATCGAGCGGATCAGGCTGTCGCCGTAGGGGTTGACGGTGACCTCCACGTAGTCGCCCACCACGGGGATCTCGTCCTTATAGCGCAGGCTGCCGGCCAGCACGCAGTAGAGCTCCTCCTCGCCCCTTCGGATGAGGCAGCGCTCTTTGTGCACCAACACGACGCGATAGCGGGATTCCATGTTTGGGTTGTCAGTCATGGCTCCACCTTCCGCTGGCCCCGCAGGGCAGCACGCCGCCCTCGGTGACGGGCAGCACGATCTCGTCGGCGCGGACGGTGCCGCCGCGCGTCTTCGCCGCGGTCATCGCCAGCATGTTGCTGAGCACCGCGGGCTGCAATCCCGTGGTGTAACTGTTGATCAGCATGAACAGCGCGTCCTCGGCCAGCACCTTCTCGCAGGCGCTCACCAGCCCGAACAGCTCGTTTTCCAGCTTCCATACCTCGCCGCCGGGGCCGCGGCCGTAGCTGGGCGGGTCCATCAATATGCCCTGGTAGGCGTTGCCGCGCCGCGCCTCGCGCTGCACGAACTTCAGCGCGTCGTCGATGATCCAGCGCACGCGCGTCTCGTCGATCTCGCACAGCCGCCGGTTTTCCCCTGCCCACTGCACCATGCCCTTGGCGGCGTCCACGTGCGTCACGTGCGCCCCGGCGGCCGCGCAGGCGCAGGTGGCCCCGCCGGTGTAGCCGAACAGATTGAGCACCCGGATCGGGCGATTCGCGCCGCGGATGAGTCCCGCCATCCAGTCCCAGTTCACGGCCTGCTCCGGGAAAAGGCCCGTGTGCTTGAAGCCCGTGGGTCGCACGTAGAAGCGCAGGTCGCCGTAGCGCACCGTCCAGCGCTCGGGCAGCTTCTTGAAGAACTCCCACTCGCCGCCGCCCTTTGGCGAGCGGTGGTACCAGGCGTCGGCCCGCTCCCACAGCGCCGGGCTCTGCTTGGGCCAGATGGCCTGCGGGTCGGGACGGCGCAATATCACATTCTCCCAGCGCTCCAGCTTTTCGCCGTCGCCGGTGTCGATGACCTCATAGTCCTTCCATTCGGACGCGATATACATGAAAAACACCTCTCATCGACCTTCATTATACGGTCTTTTGAGAGGCGCTTCAATCGCATTTGGTTAAATCGGAGGCTGTGGGCGTCTACGCCTTGCCAAAGCGCTTGAGGATCGGCTCGGCGGCCGCCTTCACTTCGGCGTCGTCTCCGTCGCGGCAGTAGCGGTCCAGGAACTCGATCGTCTCGTTGCGAAGCCACGATCCGTCCTCCGCCGCGTCGCTCTTCATCAGATCGAGGAGCAGCCGCGCGGCGCGGTCGGGGTTGCGGCGGGACAGCTTCAGCGCGGCCGTCCAGCGCGGCTCCAGCGACCCGTCCTCGAGCGACGCGGAAGCGATCCGCTCCAGGGCGTCGGGGCTGCTGAGCGCGGTATTCTCCACGGCGGCGGTGCGCACGGCGGCGTCCGCATCCTCCATGGCGATCTTCTCCAGCAGTGCTGCGTCGTTGAAATAGGCGTGCCGCACGGAGAGCTGGCGCACAATGCCGCTCCTGGCCTCGAGGGCGATCCTGCCCAGCAGCGCCGGGTCGGAGATCTTTTCCTTGACGCAGATGGTGCCGACGTTGTCCCATTCATCCTGGATCGCCACCTGCGCCAGCAGCACCTGATCCGTCAGGTTGGGGTTCTTGACGGCGCACATGCGCTCCCGGCCGCTGGGGCTCTCCAGCGCGATCCGACCCAGCAGGTCGGCGTCCGTCAGCCCTTCGATGGCCGCCAGGCGCACGGAGGCGTCCTTCGCGTCCGTCGCGATGGCGGACAGCTTCGACGGATCGGCCATCGCCCTGACCGCCTCGACCGCCTTTTGCGCCTGCTCGGGGGTCAAATCGCCCCTCATGTAAAGCGGTGTGAAAATGCCCATGGTGACCTCCCGATGCAACGAAAACGTTATCTAATTCTATTATATCAGCATTTTGGGTCAAGTGCAACGGGATTTTGCGTGAAAAACCTGAAAACAAAAGTTGCCCGGCGGGGTAGATTGTTAAGAAAAACTGTGTTATAATAAAGTATAAGACATCTTTATGGAGGGGCGCGCATGAGAATCGGCATCCTCGGGGGCACGCTGGACCCCGTCCACAACGGGCACGTCGAAATCGCCCTCGCGGCGATGGAGCAGCTCGGGCTGGACGGCGTGATGCTGATGCCCGCCGGGGACCCGCCCCACAAGCCCCGCGTCACCGCCCGGCAGGACCGCATGCAGATGGCGCGCCTGGCCGCCGAAATGCACCCGGGCCTCTCGGCCAGCGACGTGGAGATCAGTCGCGAGGGCGTCACCTACACGGTGGACACGCTCTCGGCGCTGTCCGTCGAGCGCCCGCAGGACGCCTGGACCTACATCATCGGCGCGGACACGCTGAACGTGCTGGAGAGCTGGCGGGAGTTTCCCCGCGTGGCGCGGCTGTGCGATTTCGCCGTCATCAACCGCCCCGGCTGCGACGTGGAGCTGGCGAAGCTGCGCGCGAAGGCCGTGTCCGAATGCTACGGCACGCGCGTGGCGCTCTTGCCCCTCAGCGGCCCGGCGCTCTCCTCCACGACGATCCGCCGGCAGGTGGCGGCGGGGGAGGACATCTCGGGAAGCGTCCCCGCGCCCGTGGCGGAGTACATCCGCGAAAGGGGCCTCTACCTGTGCGACTACAGCGAGGCGCAGATTTTGGAAAAGCTGCGCGCGACGCTGACGCCGCGCCGCCTCGCGCACACGATGGGCGTGGCCGAGACGGCCGAGCGCCTCGCGCCGATGTGCGGCGTAGACCCGCGACGGGCGCGGCTGGCGGGGCTATTGCACGACTGCGCAAAGTCGATGCCGCTGGATCAGATGCGCGCGCTGGTGGCGGAGCGCCTGCCGGATTTGGACCAGGCGGAGCTGGAGACGCGGCAGATCCTGCACGCCCCCGCCGGGATGATCCTGGCGCAGGACGAGTACGGCGTGCGGGACCCGGCGATCCTCAGCGCCATCCGCAAGCACACCGTCGGCGCGGGCGACATGTCGCCGATGGACGCCCTCATCTACGTCGCGGACTTCGTCGAGCCCGGCCGCGAGCCCTTCCCGGGGTTGGAGAAGGCCCGCAGGCTCGCGGAAAAGGACATCTACAGAGCCATGCTCTGCTGCGCGGAGCTGACCGCGCGGCACCTGCGCGCCCACGGGCAGGACATCCACCCGCGGACGCTGAACCTGATCAGCGCGTTTACATCGGACGAATGATTCTCCCACAAACCCAATCAAAGGAGGCGCAGAACATGATGGAACCCAAGGCACTGGCAAGCAGGATCGCCGAGATACTGGACGGCAAGGGCGCGACCGACATACAGCTGCTGGAGGTCGGCCACATGACTTCCATCACCGACTTCTTCGTGGTGGCCAGCGGCCGCAACGTGCAGAACGTGCACACCCTGGCCGAGGACCTGGAGGAAAAGCTGGCCGAGGAGGGCATCGAGCCCCGCCGCAAGGAGGGCAAGAACGGCGCGCGCTGGATCGTGCTGGACTACGCCCAGGTGATCGTGCACATCTTCCACCCCGAGGAGCGCCAGTACTACAACATGGAGCGCCTCTGGCAGGACGGCACCAACCAGGAGCCGTACCCGGAGACGTGACCTTTTTCCTGTCCCACAGCCTGCGAGTAAACGCATAATTAACTTGCGGTATGCCGGATATGAGGCTATAATCTTAGTAACGCGATGAAGGAGACCACCCGACGCCGATCGAGGTGATACCGCGGGTTTTCATCCGTCCTCTGCTTTGCCGCAGGGGACGGTTTTTTACACTCAATCTTACACGACTTGGAGGCCGATTTACCATGCCAATTACCGAGATCCTGGAGAAGAACGCCGAGCTGTACGGAAGCGAGATCGCGCTGGTGGAATTGAACCCCGAGGTGCGCGAGGATCGCCGCGTGACCTGGAAGGAATATGAGCTGATCGAGCGCGGCACCGCCGACGAGTTCCGCCGCGAGATCAGCTGGAGCGTGTTCAACGAGAAGGCGAACCGCTGCGCGAACCTGCTGCTCAGCCGCGGCATCAAGAAGGGCGACAAGGTGGCCATCCTGCTGATGAACTGCCTGGAGTGGCTGCCGGTGTACTTCGGCATCCTCAAGACCGGCGCGCTGGCCGTGCCGATGAACTACCGCTACTCCGCCGACGAGATTCGCTACTGCGCGGACCTGGCCGACGTGGACGCGCTGTTCTTCGGGCCGGAGTTCATTGGCCGCGTGGAGGAGATCATCGACCGCATCCCGCGGGTGAAGCTGCTGTTCTACGTGGGCGACAACTGCCCGACCTTCGCCGAGAACTACCTGCACCTGGCGGCGAACCAGCCCAGCGCGTCCCCGAACGTGAAGCTGACCGACGCCGACGACGCGGCCATCTACTTCTCCTCGGGCACGACGGGCTTCCCCAAGGCCATCCTGCACAACCACGAGAGCCTGATGCACGCGGCCCGCACCGAGCAGGCGCACCACGGCCAGACCCACGACGATGTGTTCCTGTGCATCCCGCCGTTGTACCACACGGGCGCGAAGATGCACTGGTTCGGCTCGTTCCTGGTGGGCGGCCGGGGCGTGCTTTTAAAGGGCGTGAAGCCCCTGACCATCATCAAGACCGCCGCCGAGGAGCACTGCTCCATCGTGTGGCTGCTGGTGCCGTGGGCGCAGGACATCCTCGACGCCATCGACCGCGGCGAGATCAACCTGGACGACTACGACCTGTCCGCCTGGCGGCTGATGCACATCGGCGCGCAGCCGGTGCCGCGCAGCCTGATCAAGCGCTGGAAGGAGAGGTTCCCGAACCACCAGTACGACACGAACTACGGCCTGTCCGAGTCCATCGGCCCCGGCTGCGTGCACCTGGGCGTGGAGAACATCGAGAAGGTCGGCGCCATCGGCATTCCCGGCTACGGCTGGCAGGCGCGGATCATCGACGAGCAGGGTAATGATGTCAAACAGGGCGAGGTCGGCGAGCTGGCCGTGAAGGGCCCCGGCGTCATGACCTGCTACTACAAGGACGAGAAGGCCACCGCCGAGGTGCTGCGTGACGGCTGGCTCTGGACCGGCGACATGGCCATGCAGGACGAGGACGGCTTCATCTACCTGGTGGACCGCAAGAAGGACGTCATCATCACCGGCGGCGAGAACCTCTATCCGGTGCAGATCGAGGACTTCCTGCGCGCGCATCCCGCCATCAAGGACGTGGCCGTGATCGGCATCCCGCACCCGCGCCTGGGCGAGATCGCCGCGGCGATTATCGAGCTCAAGAGCGGCGCGACGGCCACCGAGGCGGACATCGAGGAGTTCTGCAAGGGCATGCCGCGCTACAAGCGCCCCCGCAGGATCATCTTCGCCACCGTGCCGCGCAATCCCACCGGCAAGATCGAAAAACCGAAGCTGCGCGAGATCTACGGCGCCAAGCAGCTCGTCGCCGAGCAGGTGGAGAGCTGAGAGGCGATAGTTTAGAGTGGAGAGTTGAGAGTGGAGAGTGGAGAGTGAGGAAGCTGTAGGGGCGGCGATGCGCCGCCCGCCCGCGCCCGCCCCCGCGCCTACCTTGCCTCCCCTGTGTAAGGGGAGGTGGCCCGTAGGGCCGGAGGGGTTGTCGTCCCCCGCCCGCGCATCATCCCCAGTTACGATCGGAAGGATAGGTTGAGAACATGAGCCAAACTGAACGGAGAATCTACAACCCCGCCGTCGAGTGCATCAGCCGGGACGAGCTGCACAAGCTGCAGGGCGAGCGGCTGGTGAAGACCGTGAAGCGGGAGTACGAGAACGTGCCGGTCTACCGCGCGCGCATGGACGCCGCGGGCGTCAAGCCCGAGGACATCCGCGGGCTGGAGGATCTGAAGTACCTGCCCTTCATGGAGAAGACGGACCTGCGGGACTACTATCCCTTCCAGCTGTTCGCCTCCCCGAAGAAGGACATCATCCGCATCCAGGGCTCCTCCGGCACCACCGGCAAGCCCATCGTTTCGGGCTACACCCGCAATGACATCGAGGTCTGGAGCGAGATGATGGCCCGCACGCTGACCGCCGCGGGCTGTACCGACGAGGACATCGTGCAGGTCACCTACGGCCTGGGCCTGTTCACCGGCGGCTTCGGCGCGTATCAGGGCGCGGACAAGCTGGGCGCGATGGTCATCCCGATGTCCAGCGGCAACACCCAGCGCCAGATCACGATGATGAAGGACCTGGGAACCACGATCCTCTGCTGCACGCCCTCCTACGCCACCTACCTGGGCGAGACCATCCGCGAGATGGGCATTGACCCGGCCAAGGACCTGAAGCTGAAGGCGGGCTGCTTCGGCGCAGAGCCCTGGACCGAGGAGATGCGCGTGCGCATCGAGCAGCTTCTGAACATCGATGCCTGCGACATCTACGGCCTGACGGAGATCGCCGGCCCCGGCGTGGCGTTCGAGTGCCTGGAGAAGCACGGCATGCACATCAACGAGGACCACGTGATCGCCGAGATCATCAACCCGACCACCGGCGAGCAGCTGCCCTACGGCATGCCCGGCGAGCTGGTGTTCACCACGATCACCAAGACCGGCATGCCCATGCTGCGCTACCGCACGCACGACATCTGCACGCTGACGGACGACAAGTGCCGCTGCGGGCGCACGCTGGCCCGCATGGGCCGCATCACTGGCCGCACCGACGACATGCTGGTCATCCGCGGCGTCAACGTGTTCCCCAGCCAGATCGAATCGGTGCTGGTGGGCGCGGACGGCGTCGCCCCGCACTACATGCTCGTCGTGGACCGCGTGAATTCCTCCGACACGCTGGAGGTGCAGGTGGAGCTGACCGAGGACATGTTCGGCGACACCGTGTCCCACATCGAGAACGTGCGCAAGTACATCACCGGCCAGATCAAGTCCGTGGTGGGCATCGCCTCCAAGGTGACGCTGGTCGCGCCCAAGTCCATCCCGCGCAGCGAGGGCAAGGCCAAGCGCGTGATCGACAAACGCAATCTTCATTAAGGAGGGGCTGGCCGTGTTTATCAAGCAGATTTCCGTATTCCTCGAGAACCACCCCGGCGCGCTGCGGGAGATGACCGAGCTGCTGGGCAAGGGCGGCGTGGACATGCTGGCGCTGTCCGTGGCCGACACGCAGAACTTCGGCATCATTCGCATCATCGTGTCCAGCGACCAGATCGACCCCGCCGTGGAGGCGCTGCGCGCGAACGGCTACATCGCCAAGGTGAACCACGTGATTTGCGCCGAGGTGCCGGATCGGCCGCTGGGCCTGTGCGAGCTCTTGGCCCTGGTCGAGAAGGCGGGCCTGTCCGTGGAGTACATGTACTCGTTCCTGCGCGCGTCCCGCCCCGGCGAGGCCGCGCTGATCCTGCGCTTCTCCAACGGCGAAAAGGCCGCCAAGCTGTTCCAGATGAACAGCATCAAGACCCTCAGCCAGGAGGATGTGGACGGAATGTGATCGCATCTTCGATCGTCAGATCCGCGTTGCGTTCCAATACTGCCCTCAGCAGCCGCCGGTCGTCCGTGAAGGACACCAGGCGGCTGCCGCTGTATACGGCGTAGAGCGTGAGGGCGTCGGCGCGGGCGGCGCGCAAGGCCGCGCGGGCGGGACAGTCGCCGCCGACGGCCCACACCCGGGCGGGGACGGGCGCAGTCAGGGGCTTGAGTTCAGACAGCAGCGCCTTCAGCCGCGCGCCGGAGAGCGCCCGGCGCTCGTCGCCCGCCGAGGCCAGCAGGAACACCGCGGCGAACACGGGGGAGAGGTTGAGTCGCCGCCCGGACAGCGCCGGGATGGCGGCCAGCGCGACGAGCAGCAGCGCCGTGAGCCGCCCCAGCCAGATGCCGACCTCCGCCGCGCGGGCGCGTCCGAGCCTTCCCTCCAGCAGCGCGTAGAGCATCCGCCCGCCGTCCAGCGGCAGCGCCGGGAGCAGGTTGAACAGCCCAAGCATCAAATTGGTGCGCACCAGCGCCAGCGCGAGGGCGGGGGAGATGAGCCGCCAGTGGGCCAACGCCGCCGAGGTCGTGAGCGCGATCAGGCTGCCGACGGGGCCCGCCGCCGCGACGGCCAGCAGCTTTGCCGGGGCCAGCGCGTAGGGGTTTTCCAGCGCGATGGCCCCGCCGAAGGGCATCAGCTTCAGCTGAGAAACGCCCACGCCCAGCGCCTTCGCCGCCAGCAGGTGGGCCGCCTCGTGAGCTGCTAGGCCGACCAACAGCGCCGCCACCTCCTCGCGCGCGCCCAAAAACAGCGCCGCCGCGGGCATCATCAGCGCCAGCGGGTGCGCCTTCACGCGCGTGCGGCCGACCGCGAGCGCCACTACAGCGCCAGCCTTTCCGACGGGTCGATCGACTCGCCGCCGCTGCGCAGCTCAAAGTAGAGCCCCCCGCCGCTCGTGCCGAGCGCGTCGCCGCGGTTCACCGCGTCGCCCTGCGCGACATTCACCTCGGAGAGGTTCGCGTACACGCTCTCCAGGCCCTCGCCGTGGTCCACCAGCACGCCGAACAGCCCGCCGGAGAGGGGGCTGACGGCCGTGACCGTGCCCGCGCCGACGCTGCGCACCGCGGCATTCGCGCCGTCGAACAGCGTCCAGGGCTGCAGCGCGCTCCAGGCGTGCGCGATCGTGGCGTCCGTGGGCCGCGACATCTGACCGCCGCCGGACACGTTCAGGAAAACCAGCGCCGACTCCGGCATCAGGTTGCGCACGAAGGTCAGTTCGCCCAGCGAGTCGTCCAGGTCGATGCGCATGGTCAGCGCCCGCTGGATGCCCTCGCGGGCCTTCTGCGCCCAGGGCTGGCGCACGTTTCCCAGCGCCAGCACCCCCAGCAGCACCGCGCACGCGATGGCGCTGTTGCGCAGCAGCCGGTCGGAGAACGTGGCGCGCGGGCGTGGCGCGCGGGGCTGGCCGCGCTTTTTGCCGGGATGGCCCGGCTTTGCCGGGTCGGAGGGAGTATTCCCGCGCCTCGGGCTTTCCGTCTTTTTCCGCTTTCGGATCTCTGCCGGTCTCGCCCTTCCCTCCGGCGGCATCTGCGTGTGAATGGTCAGCGTGCTGTTTTCAGACATAAAAATCCCTCCCGTCGTTCAAGCGTATGCGGGAGGGGGAAAGATTAGAGTTGAGAGTGAAGAGTGGAGAGTGAAGCTGCCGTGCGGCTGCTTTCTTATCTCTAAACTCTCTTGAGTTCCACGACCTTCTCCGTGCCGGTCTTTTGGCGCTGTTCGTGCTGGCGCGAGCGCATCACCACGTTCATCACCAGGCCGATGCCCATCATGTTGGTGAGCATGTTGCTGCCGCCGTAGCTGACGAACGGCAGCGGGATGCCTGTGACCGGCAGAAGCCCGATCACCATGCCGATGTTTTCGACCACGTGGAACAGCAGCATGGCCATCACGCCCACGATGACGTAGGAGCCGTAGGCATCCTTCGTGCGCATCGCCAGCACGATCAGCCGCGCGATCAGCAGGATGTAGGCCAATATCAGCGACGCGCCGCCCACCAGGCCGAACGACTCGCACACGATGGCGAATATGAAGTCGGTATGGTCGTCGGAGATGTAGCCCAGCGAGGCGAAGCTGCCGGGCGAGACGATGCCCTTGCCCAGTATGCCGCCTGAGCCGATGGCGATCTGGCCGTTGATGATCTGCCGGGCCTCGTCGGGGTAGGCCTCCGGGTCCAGCCACATCAGTATGCGCGTGAAGCGGAAGTTGTCCGAGCCGGAGTTGTTCATGAAGTACCACAGCGGGATCATCAGCAGCACCATCACGCCGATCACGCCCCAGATCAGCTTGCTGCTGGTGCCGGACACGAACACCATCACGCTGAACACCGCCAGGTACACCAGCGCCGTGCCCACGTCCGGCTGGGCCACGATCAGCACCATCGGGATGCCCACGTAGATGGCCAGCGGGATCACGTCGTGGATCGACATGATGGGCTTCACGCGCACGCAGAACGCCTTTGCCAGCGCGATGATGATGGCGATCTTGCACATCTCCGACGGCTGGAAGCCGCGGTCGCTGCCCCAGTTGAAGAAGGCGGTCATGCCGCCGCGGCCCGCCTGTGCCAGCAGCAGCGTCAGCGACAGCAGTATGATCTGCGCGGCGTAGATGGTGTTGGCGTAGTGCTCGTAGAGCTGGTAGGGGAAGAATATGACGGCGGCCATGGCCACCAGGCCCGCGCCGATCCAGATCAGCTGCAGGCGGGAGTAGGTGATGGGCTGGGTAGCCAGCATGTCGATGACGTTCGCCGGCGTTTCCGTCACCTGCGTGGACGTGGCCGAGAAGATGCACACGACGCCGAACAGCGAAATGACGAGCACGATGATCAACAGGGGCCAGTCAAAATACTTCATCAGGCTCCTGTCGAAGCGGTTGTCCTTGATGTACTTGAAAAACGCTCTGATTCTGGATAACATGGTGTTTCCCTTATTCTGCCATACTGAACTCCGTCGGCACGGTGAATTCCTCGCTGTGCTGGAGGGAGTCCAGGTAGTACTCGATCACGGGCTTAATGGCGTAGGCGGAGTACGCGCCGGCATAGCCGTTCTGCACGTAGCAGACCACGACGACCTTCGGGCTGTCCGCCGGGGCGTAGGCGACCATCCAGCTGTTGTTCTCCACGTCCAGCTCCGTGCGCTGGGAGGTTCCGGTCTTGGCGGCGATCTTGTACTTGCTGTCCTTGAAGAACTTGGCCGCGGTACCGCCGGCCACCTCGTCGGTAACGTCCTCCATGCCCGCGCGGATGGTGGCGAAGTAGAGGGGGTCGCTGTCGATCTGGTTGGCGACGATCGGCTGCTTCTCCAGCACCACGGCCCCGTCCGGCGCGATGATCTTGTCCACGATCTGCGCGTCGTACACGGTGCCGCCGTTGACGATGGCGCTGACGTAGCGCGCGACGGCCACGGGCGTCACCTGCGTGATGGACTGGCCGATGGCGCACATGATGGTCTCGTTCGGCGTCCAGTAGATGTCGGCCAGGTAGGTGACGAACGTGTTGACCATGTAGTGGCTGGAGATGTAGTCGCGCGGCAGGCCGATGTCGTACTGCAAGATCTCGCGGATGGGCTGATACCACTGCTCCTTGCTGTTGTAGCTGACGGCGATCTTCATCAGGTCGTTCAGGGCCTTTTCCAGCACCTCCGAGGACACGTTCATCTTGCGCTCGGCGATGATCTCCTCCAGCGTGGTCTTCATGGCCGTGTAGGTCAGAAGCGGCTTGGCGGTGTTCTGCCAGGTTGGGCTGTTTTCCGGGTCGTAGAGCATGTGCTGGTTGCCCACGAAGCTGGTGGCCTCGCCGGGCAGCTCGATGTTGGTCTTGCTGGTGAGGCCCAGCGCCGCGGCCCATTGGTACAGCCGGTCGATGCCCAGCCGGTAGCCCACGGTGTAGAAGTACATGTTGCAGCTGTTCTTCAGCGCCTTTTCGAGGTTCTGGTTCTGGTGCTCCTCCGGGTGGCTGGTCCAGCACTTGGCGGGCCGGTCGGCGTTGGTCTCGGTGAAGCCCTCGGGTCGGTCGTTGATGATCTCGTCCACGGTGATGACGCCCTCGGTGAGTCCGCCCAGCGCCGTACACATCTTGAAGATGGAACCGGGCGAATCCTTGGTCCCGATGGCGCGGTTGAGCAGCGGGTTGTTGCCGGTCAGCACGGCGTCCCACAGCGTCGGGTCCACGCGGCCGTCGTTGAACATGCTCAGGTCGTAGCTGGGCACGCTCACCATGCCCAGCACCCGCCCGGTGTAGGGGTCCATGGCCACCATCGCGCCGGTCTCGGCCAGCTTGATCTCGCGGCCCTGCTCGGCGTATTCCTTCAGGATGTCCTCGTTCTCGCGCAGCCAGTGGCCCCAGCGCAGGGAATCTTCCTGGATGGCGTGGATGTCCTTGATGGCGCTCTCCAGCCGCGCGGCCATGTAGTTCTGCAAGTCCACGTCGATGGTCAGCACCACGGAATTGCCGTCGGTGGGCGCGGTGTAGGAAAGCTCGCGCACGGCCTTGCCGCGGGTGTCCACCTCCACGGCGCGGGTGCCCTGGCGGTACTGGATGTAGGGCGACAGCTGGTCCTCCAGGCTGCGCTCCACGCCGTCGGAGCCGATGTAGGCGTCGTTCGGGTAGCCCTGGTTCTGGTAGCTCTCCAGCTGGGATGCGGAGATCTTGCTGGTGTAGCCCACGATGTGGCAGGCCGTCTCGCCCTGGGGATAGACGCGCGAGGAGCTCTCCTCCACGTCCACGCCCAGCAGGTCCAGCGCGCGGACCTCGATCTCGGACACGGTCTCGTAGCCCACGTCGTAGGCGATGGTCACGGGCGTGGGCTTAAAGGCGTTCATGCGGCTCTCCTGCCACAGCGAGAGCACCTTCACGATCATGCTCTCCTCGGCGTCGCGGCCCAGCACGTCCAGCACGCGATACTTCTGCACCAGCGTGCGGTACAGGTCCTCCTCGGGCACCTTGCTGACGTAGAAGTTGCTGCGCCACTGGCGCTCGCGGGTCTGCTCCACGGCGGCGCTGCCCGAGCCGCTGTCGAAGCGCCAGACGCCCTCCTCGTCCTTCTTCAGCCAAAAGTCGTTCACGGTGCTCTTGCCGTTGGACTCCACCAGCTTGATCACGTCCACCAGCGTCTGCGTGTAGGCGAGGCGGTCGGCGTCGCTGTTCTTCAGCGGGTCGCGGTAGAAGGTGACGTTGAAGCTGCGGCGGTCGTAGGCGAGGGGCACCATGTTGGTGTCGTAGATGGTGCCGCGCATGCCGTAGAGCGTGATGGTCTTGGCCGAGCGCGTCTCAGCACGCTCGGAGTAGGTCTCGCCGCGGGAGCGGATCATCCAGTTGAGCCGCACGAAGAACGCGGCGAACACAAGCAGCAGTATGCCCGAGAGGATCAGCATGCGGCGCACAAACATGCGCTTGAGTTCCGGCTTCAAAAGGATTTCACCTCCCTGTCGCGGGCGGACACGCGCGTGCGCTCGCTGCCCAGCAGGATGTGGTAGGCCAGCGGGCGCAGAAGCAGCGTCAGCGCGGTGACGATCAGCGCACGCAGCGCGATGTTCATAAAGTACATCCAGTGCAGCTCGGCGGTGTTGAAGTACTGGATCACCAGCAGCACGGCCTCGCCCGTCGCGTAGAGCACGAACACCCAGATGGCGCGCTGGAAGCGTTTGCGGCGCGCCAGGCGGCGGCCGGTGCGCAGGTGTTCGCCGGGGTTATAGAGGATCAGGCCGATCATGAATCCGACGGCCATAAAGAAGAATGTCATCAGCCCCAGCGTGCCGGAGGTGATGTCGATCAGCAGGCCCCCGATGGTGCCGTACAGCAGCCCGCGCATGCGCCCCATCAGCATCCCGATCAGCAGCACGGCAACCACCGTCAGCGGCACGGCGTAAACGCCGCCATAGACGATGGGCAGCACGGTGGTGTCGAGGATGAAGGTTGCCAGGATCAGCAACGCGGGCGCAAATCGACGAAGCAAAGTGTTAACCTCCAGAATGCTAAATCACTGACTTGCTGGGGGTATCGGGGGTGGCAGTGGCGGGGGAGCTTGCTCCCCCGTCCACATTAGTTCTCCCGTACCCACTCGTCCTCCGGCAGGCTCTCGAGGATCTGCACGGTGGCGTCGGCGGAGGGATAGCTCCAGGTCTCCTCGGCGGGCGTGGGGGACGGGGTGGGCGTGGCGTCCGGACCGGGCGTCGCGCCGATCTGGCCGGGCGCGCGCGTGGCGTTTCCAACGACGGGCAGGGCCTCGTCGCGGTCGGTCTCGATCACTTCGCGCAGCACGAATACCTCTTCGATGTGCTTGAAGTCTGCCGACGGGGCGATCACGGCGTAGCTGCCCTCGCTGCCGGCGTCCATGGACACGGCGGTGACGGTGCCGATGTGCAGCCCCTTCGGGAACAGCGAGTCCGTGCCCGACGTGATCACCGCGTCGCCCGGCATGATGCTGTTCAGATTGGGCAGGTAGTACACAAAGCACTGGGCGTCGTCGTCGGTGGCGGCCACGCGCCCGCGCATGATGCCGTTGTCGCGCGTGCTCTGCACCATGCAGGCCACGGCGCTGCGGGAATCGATGATGCAGATGACCTTGGCGTAGTTCATGCCGGCCTCGTACACGCGGCCGATCAGCCCGTCGCCGTTGACCACGGACATGCCGGCGTTCACGCCATCGTTCTTGCCGCGGTTGATGGAGAAGGTTTCGAACCATTGGCCGGGGTCGCGGGCGATCACGCGCGCGAAGATCGGGTCCAGCGCCTCGTAGCGGCTCTTGGCATCCAGCGCGGCCTGCAGGCGCTCGTTTTCGCGGATGGCCTCCTGCGCGCTCTGCAGTTGCAGGCTCAGCTGCTGGTTCTCCACCGACAGGGCCTCGTACTCGTCCTCCAGCCTGTCGTAGTCCCGCCAGCGCTGCACGAACTGGCGCACGCTCTCGGTCGCGCCGGTGAACGCGCTCTGCACGCGGCTGAACAGCGAGCCGATACCGTTTTCGGCGATGGAGATCTCGCTGCTGTTGCGTAGCACCAGGAAGAACACGATGGCGGCGACCGCCAGCAGCACCAGCACCGAAAACAGCACGCGACGGCGCGTGAGCTGCGCCCGGCGCTGCTCCTGCGTCGAACGCCGTACCCGCCGCCCCTTCGCGGCACGCTGCTTTTTGGGGGCTTTGCTTCTTGGCATCTTCTCTTTAACTCCCTTTGGAAGTAGTTATCGAGTGAGGAGTTAGGAGTGAGGAGTGAGGAGTGTCAGTTTGCTAACTTCAACTCCTAACTCCTAACTCCTCACTCCTAACTCGTCAAATCTCTATCAGGCATCCGCTCTGCTCGAACTTCGTCATCATGCGGTCGCTGGAGGCGATCATGCAGCAGCCCAGCGCCACGTCGTCCTGCGGGGCCTCGTCGATGGTCACGCGCAGGCCGAGCATCTCGCCCAGGCGCTCGCCCAGGCCCTCCAGCAGCGCGCCGCCGCCGGACAGGTACAGCCCCTGGGGCAGTATGTCCTCCGCCAGCTCCGGCGGGATGTTCTCGAAGGCGTCGCGGATGTTCTCCACCAGCGCCTCCAGCGGGGGCTGGATGGCGTTGTGCACGTCCGCGGCCGTGATTTCCACGGTGTTGGGCTTGCCGCTGGCGGCGTCGCGGCCGCGCAGCGTGACGGTCTGGTGCAAAAGCGACGGCGAGCGCACGGCGCTGCCCAGGTCGATCTTCAGATCTTCCGCCGTGCGCTGGCCGATGACCAGCCCCTTCTCGCGGCGGATGTAGCGGATGATGGCCTCGTCGAGCCCGGCGGAGCCCGTGCGCAGCGTGCGCGCGGCCGCCACGCCGTTCATCGACACGATCGTGACCTCCGTGGTGGAGCCGCCGATGCACACCAGCAGCGACCCGCGCGGCTCCTCGATGGGCACGCCCGCGCCTACGGCCGCCGCCACGCTGCTGCGCACCATGGCGCTGCGCCGCGCCCCGGCCGTGCGCACGGCCTCCTCCAGCGCGTTCTGCTCCACGCGGGTACAGCCCTGCGACATCGACACCACCAGCCGGTTCTTCTCCAGCGCGCGCCGCTTGCCCAGCGCCTTGTTCGCCAGCCGCTGGATCAGCGCCGTGGTCAGCTCGATATTGCCCACGGCCCCGTCCATCACGGGGCTGATCAGCGCCACGTCCTTGGGCGTGCGGCCCAGCATCTGCCGCGCGTCGCGGCCCACGGCCAGGATCTGGTCGGTGTCCTCGCGCAGCGTCAGCACGTAGCTGGGCTCGCGCAGCACGATGCCCTCGTTCTCCAGGCAGATCGTCACGTTGGCGGAGCCCAGGTCGATGCCCACGCCGCCCGATGAGAATACACCCATAATAAACCTCCGGTTTGAGAGTTGAGAGTGTGGTTACATCCCAAAATGCGCCAACATCTCCTTGACCTCCACGACAGGGAAGCCGATCACGTTCTCCAGCTCGCCGTCGAGCTTCGATACGAACGCGCCCGCCCCGCCCTGGATGGCATAGGCTCCGGCCTTGTCCATCGGCTCGCCGGTAGAGATGTAGGCGTCGATCTCTTCGTCCGTCAGGGCGCGGAACGTGACGCCGGTGCGCACGGCGCGGGTCTCGATCTGGCCCGTGGCGGCGTCCAGCACGCACACGCCGGTGAACACCTCGTGCTCGCGGTCCGACAGCGCCTTCAGCATCGCGCGGGCGTCCGCGGCGTCGGCAGGCTTGCCCAGCGGCACGCCGTCCAGCGACACCAGCGTGTCCGAGGCGATCACGACGCCCTCTTGAAAATGCGCCGCCGCCGCGCGCGCCTTGCGCTGCGCCAGCGTGAACACGATGTCCCGCGCGTGGCCGGTCACGTGCTCGTCCACGTCCGGCGCGCAGATCTCAAATGCGTAGCCCATCTTAGCCAGCAGCTCCCGCCGCCGGGGCGACCCCGAGGCCAGGATCAGCTTTTTGTTGCCGTTTGACATGAAAAACCTCTATAGCGCATAATTCTACATTCTATACCATCAAACATTATACCACACATTTTCCGCGAATAAAAGCAATTCCCGGCTTTGACCGGGAATTGTCACGAACATATTACACATAGAAAACATTGTCAGACGCGCTTCGCGCGCCAGCTCCCCTTGAAAGGGGAGCCAAGTATCTTCTTGCCTCCCCTGTGTAAGGGGAGGTGGCGCGTAGCGCCGGAGGGGTTGTAGGGGCGGCGGTGCGCCGCGGGGCGCGGCCCCACCACCCGCAATGCCGCCTGCCCTATTCCGCCGCCTGCTTTTCCAGCGCGCGGAAGTCGATCTTGCCGATGGGCGTCACGGGCAGCGCGTCTATGAACTGGTATCGGATCGGCTGGGCGTACTCCGGCAGCTCCCGCGCGCAGATCGCCCGGATTTCATTTTCCGCCGCCTGTGCGTTTGCGCCGGGATTGAGCACCGCGAACACGACGGGCAGCATGCCCTGGCTGTGTTCGGCGTCGCGCACGCCCACCGCGCAGCTTGCCTCCACCAATTCGCTGCGGTTCACGGCCTGCTCGATCGCCGACGGGAAGACCTTGAAGCCGTCGTGGCGAACGATCATGCGCTTGATGCGGTCCGCGATGAACAGGCTGCCGTTTTCGTTCATATAGCCGATGTCACCTGAGTGGATCCACAGCCGTCCGTCCGCGTGGCGGCGCAGTATGGCGTCGGTCGCCTCGGGGTTGCCGTAGTAGCCGAGCATGACGTTCGGCCCGGTGATGCAGACCTCGCCGCGCTGTTTGTAGGGAAGTTCCTCGCCCGTCTGGGGGTCAAATATGGCGATAGTGGTCTGGACGTAGGGGATGCCGACGCTGCCGATCTCGTTGTTCTGGTCGATGGTGGCGGTCACGGCGGCGCAGAGCTCCGTCATGCCGTAGCCCTTCGTGACGTTGTGCTTGCATCCGTGCGCCCGCACAAAGGCATTGGCCGCCTTCTCCAGCCCGACATCCATCGAATCGCCGCCCACCGCCGCCAGGACGATGTTGGAGAAGTCGGCCCGGGCCAGCTTCCTGCTGTGGATGATCGTTCCCCAGTAGGACGGCACAAAGACCATGTGGACGGGCTTGTGCTTGAGCAGGAGCAGATCAAACTTCTTTGGGTCGAAGGCGGGAATGAGGATCGTCTCCATGCCCACGACCAGCGGCAGGCAGATGCCCATGCCGAGGCCGTAGGCGATGAACGGCGGCATGATGCCCATCCATGTATGCACGCGCCGCATGTCGATGCCCGTCTCGATGGACTGGAACACCATGGCGTTGAGGTTGTCGTCGCTCAGCATCACGCCCTTGGGCGCGCCGGTCGTGCCGCCGGTGTGCACGATCAGGCAGCAGCGGTCGGCTCGGTAGGGCGCAGGCTTGAAACCCTTGCCGATCCCGGACGCGATGAAATCCCGCCACGGCACGCAGTTCTCCGCCAGCTTCGGCGCGGGCTTTGTCAGCCGGTAGGCGAAGCGCTTGACGCCAGGAAGCGAATCGGCGGGGGATGTGACGATGATCTTTTCCACGCCCGTGCCCTGCGTCGCCTGGGCGACCTTGCCGTACGCGGCGTCCAGTGTCACGACGATCTTCGCGTTCACCTCCCGGATGTATTCGCGGATGCCCTCGGGGCTGGTGCGCGGGTCGACCATGTTGGACACGGCGCCCAGCCGGTCCAGCGCGTAGAAGATGTACACCGTTTCCGGCGTGGTGACGCTGGCGACGACGACGATGTCGCCCTCCCCGACGCCCAGCGCTGCAAAGGATGCCGCCGCCTCGTCGATGTGCCTGAACAGTTCCAGGAAGGTGACCCGGTTACCGAAATAGTTGAGCGCGACGCGACCGGTATAGTCTTTGTTCTGCCGCCACAGGTATTCATAGATGGTGCACTTCGGCAGCGGGGCGTTGATCGCCTCGTCCGGGTAGTATTTCAGCCAGGGGCGGTCGATGGACGGATAGCCGGTCAGTTGTGTCATAGTGATAACTCCTTTGATGTGCTTTCCTGGCAATTGTTAGTGATTTATCACTAGTATACCACAAATTCACCGATTAGTGAAGCATCACTAATATTTTACGTTCCAAACCTCTATCTTAGTGATAGATCACTTGAAAGGAGGCGTGGAACGTGACGACCCAGCAGACCGTCGCCGCGCGGATCAAGGAGCTTTGCAAGCAGCGCGGCATCACGCCGAACGGATTGGCCTATCTGTCGGCGGTTTCACAGAGCACGATCAAGAGCATCCTCAACGGCGAGAGCCAGAATCCCGGCGTTGTGACGCTGAAAAAGCTGTGCGACGCCTTTGAGATCACCCTCGGCGAGTTCTTCTCGACGCCGGAGTTTGACGAACTGGAGCAGGAAATCAAATGACCGCCTGTCACGAAATGTGACGGGCGGTTTGAAATACAGGAGCAGCGAAGGATTTTTTCACTTTATAAAGGCGCTTTACTTCTCGATCAACTCCGTCAGCAGCTGGTTGCTGCGGCGGAGGAAGTCCACCATGCGGTCGGCGACCAGGGGCTGGCGCGCCATTTCGGCCAGGTCGGCTACCTGGGCGCACACGGTCTCGGTTTTTTCGCCCTCGTCGGCGTCCTGCAGCCACTTCACCAGCGGGTGCTTGTCGTTGAGCACGAGCGTGCGCTTCTCCGGCAGCTTCATGTCGGGGCCGCCCCAGCGGCTGGACATCTCGGTGAAGCGGCGGTTCTGCTCGTCCACGGTGATCATCGCGATCAGCGCGTCGTCCTTGAAGGGCTTGAGCTGCACGTCCACCTGGTCGTCGTTCATGACCTTGCGGAACAGACCCTCCAGCTTCTTGCGGGCGTCCTCGCTGATCTCGCCATCCTCGGTGAGGCTGTCGGCGGCGGCGTCCACGCGCTTGAAAGAGACCTTCTGCTCGCGCTCGGAATACTCCAGGAAGCTGATGAAGTTGTTGTCGATCAGCGTGTCCAAGAGGATGACGTCCTTGCCCTGGTCGTTGTAGAGCTGGATCATCTGTGCCTGGCGCTTCTCGTCGCTGGCGTAGTAGACCACCTTGTCCTCGCCGTCCGCGCAGTTCTTGTTCAGGTATTCGTCCAGCGTGACGTACTCCCCGGCGGTGGTCTTGTAGATCAGCGCGCCCTTCACGCGCTCGTAGAACTTTTCGTCCTTGATGCAGCCGTACTTCACGAACGGGTGGATGTCGTCCCAGTAGCGCTGGTAGTCCTCGCGCTTGGTGTTGAATTCGCTCACGAGGCGGTCGGCCACCTTGCGCGTGATGTAGGCGGCCATCTTCTTCACGTAGCCGTCGTTTTGCAGGAACGAGCGCGACACGTTCAGCGGCAGGTCCGGGCAGTCCACGCAGCCCTTCAAGAGCAGCAGGAACTCCGGGATGACCTCCTTGATGTTGTCCGCGACGAACACCTGGTTGTTATACAGCTTGATGACGCCCTCGCTGGCGGTAAACTCGTTCTTGATGCGGGGGAAGTAGAGGATGCCCTTCAGGTTGAACGGGTACTCGGCGTTCAGGTGGATCCAGAACAGCGGCTCTTCGAAGTCGTGGAACACCTTGCGGTAGAACTCGCGGTACTCCTCGTCGGTGCACTCGTTCGGCCGCTTCATCCACAGCGGATGGATGTCGTTGATCGGCTTGGGCTCCTCCGGCTCCTTTTCTTCCTTCTTCTCCTCGCCCTCCTTGGGCTCCTCGGGCTTCTTCACTTCCGTCACATAGATCGGCACCGGCATGAACGCGCAGTGCTTTTCGAGCGTCTCGCGAAGCGTCCACAGGTTCAGGAAGTCCTTGTCGGCGTCGTCGATGTACAGCGTGATGGCCGTGCCGCGCTCGGTGCGGTCGGAGGGCTCGATTTCGTACTCCATGCCGTCCTCGCTCGTCCAGCGCACGGCGGGGGAGCCGTCGTAGCTCTTCGAGTCGATGACCACCTTGTCGGACACCATGAACGCGCTGTAGAAGCCCAGGCCAAAGTGGCCGATGATGCCCGCGCCCTCGCCCTTGCTCTCCTCGGTGTACTTGGTGATGAAGTCCGTCGCGCCGGAGAACGCCACCTGTGCGATGTACTTGACGATCTCGTACTCGGTCATGCCGATGCCGTTGTCAATAAACGTCAGCGTGCCCTTTTCCTTGTCCGTGATCACGTCGATGCGGTCGGGCGCGTCGTCGCCCTCGGCCTTTCCGTTGCCGACCAGCCAGCGATACTTCTTGATCGCGTCGCAGCCGTTGGAGATCAGCTCGCGGGCGAAGATATCCTTGTCGGAGTACAGCCACTGCTTGATGACCGGCATGATGTTTTCAGCGTTAATGGATACGGTTCCCCTGGACATATTTTTTCCTCCTTAAGGCAATGATTCACATTGGGTTCACATCCCTATTATAGCCTGAAAGCGGGGGATGTCAAGTAAATTTTAGCACTCAAATAAAAAGAGTGCTAACAAAACGGCGGTAGCAACTTCGATTTTAGAGAATTCTACTGTTGGTTGCTTGCAAATGTTGGTTGAATGTGCTATGGTGTATCTGGGCAGAATGCCAGGGAGGCCAGATTGCCACGGCCTGCGGCCTCGCAATGACGCGTGTGCGACTTGCGACGTCATTGCGAGGAGGCCGGGTGAAGCCCGGCTGACGCGGCAATCCGGTTCCCAAAACTCAAAACACCGAACTTGATTGGAGGCGGAACTATGATCGATAACATCGCGGTCGGAAAGACCATCGCAAAGCTTCGGCAGAACAAGAACATGACCCAGCAGCAGCTGGCGGCGGCGCTGAGCGTATCGCATCAGGCCGTTTCCAAGTGGGAGACGGGCGCGGCGCTGCCGGACGTGCAGACCCTGATGGCGCTGACGCGCCTGTTCGGCATCACGATGGAGCAGCTGCTGGACGGCGAGGTGCCCGAGGACCGGGTGGAGCCGCCGAAGCCGGCCTCTCCGTTTGACGAGCCGATCCAGAATATCGGAAACTTCGTCAACAACCTTGTAAACGGCATCTTCAAGTCCCAGCCCAAGGACGCCGAGGCGCCCGAGATCGACGCCGAAGGCGAGGATGCGCCCGCCGAGGCCGCCGAAGCCGCCGAGGGCGCGGAATCCGCGCAGGGCGAGGGCGAGGAAGCGCCCGCCAACGACTTCGACGTGCAGCGGCTGTTGCAGATGGCGCCCTTCATGACCAAGCCCGCCGTGGACGAGCTGCTTTTGGAGAACCGCGACAAGCTGACGGCGGGGGACATCGCGCGCTTCGCGCCGTTTGCCAGCCAGGAGTGCCTGGAGAAGCTGATCCAGAACAGCGAGCAGGAGATCAACTGGGACGTGCTGCGCAAGGTCGCGCCGTTCCTCAAGCGCGAAATGGTGGACAAGCTGGCGAAGGCCGCGTCCAAGGGCGGGCAGTACGCCAAGAAGGCCGTGGAGAGTACCGGCATCAACACCGAGGACTTCGGCAAGACCGTGCAGGACGTGGGCCAGAAGATCGGCGCTGGCTTGGAGTCCGCCTTCCGCAAGGCGGCCAAGCTGGGCGGCGACGTGGTCGGCGGCGTGTCCAGCACGATCAACGGCCTTGTGGACGGCGCGCGCGAGCGCCAGGCCCGGGCCGACGCGCTGCGTCGCGCGGCCTGCGAGCGCGCGCTGGCGGATGAGAAGTGGGACTGGCTCGCAGAGCACATCCCCGAGATCCGCGACGAGGAGCTTCTGCGCGAGATCGCCCAGAAGGCCAACGGCCTGGGCCTGCACGACTGGGTGCTGGAAAACCTGAACGGCTACGCCGACACCCGCACCATCGACGCCGCCATCGAGGCGGGCAACTGGGGCTGGCTGGGCGACCACGTCTGGCAGTTCGAGGACGAATTGCAGGAGAAGATCGCGCTGGCCGCCGCCAAGCAGGAGAACTGGCAGTGGCTGTCCACCTACGCCGAGCAGATCTCGCTGGAGAACTGCGCCGACGAGATCGCCATCGCCGCCTACAAGGCCGAGGCGCGCGTGCTGGCGCTGCAAATGGCCGAGCACTGCATGAACGATTCTCAGCGCGAGGCCCTGGCGAACGAGGCCGTCGCCGCCGGCGACTACGACTACCTGCAGCAGCTGTCCGAGCTGCTCACCCCCGAGTACATTGGCCGCGTGCTGCTGGCCGACGCCCAGAACAAGCAGTGGGACCGCGTGGCCCGCTTCGTCGGCCTCGCCGACCCCGACAGCGTCGGGCAGATGATGGAGCTGGCCATCGCCGAGGGCAACTTCGACGCCATCGATATGCTGGACGAACACCTGTGATGGAGTGTGGAGTGAGGAGTTAGGAGTTTAGAGTGGAGAGTGGAGAGTGGGAATAGTATTGTTTCGATGTTGAGATAATCGATATGTACAGATTCTTCAACTTCGCTGACGCTTCGCTCAGAATGACAGCCAACGCGACGCAATGTCATTCTTCTCGGAATGACAGTCAATGCGGTATATTGTCATTCTGAGCGGAGGCGCAGCCGGAGTCGAAGAATCTTTTTATTGCGCGCTTCCCCCAATCATGCTATAATACATCCTGTATTAATATATTCGGAGGCGGACACTTGGAATCCAGACAGCTTGTTTCCGTGTCGAAGGGACGCCTGGCGGGGAATATCGTGCTGGCGCTGGTCATCGGCGCGCTGCTGCCGCTGGTGGCGGTGCTGCAGATCTCGCTGCTTCCGCCGGTATTGATGCTGGGCGGCATATTCGCCGTGCGCATGCAGGCGCGCGCGGGCTGGCTGCCCGCGGCGGTACTGTTCGGCGCGGCGCTGGCCTCGACGATGTGGTTCCTGGGCGAGGTCATGGCGCTGATGCTGCTGGCGGCGGCGATACTGCCCGCCGTCTGGGTGATGCGCGGCATGGCCCGCAAGCGCCCGTTCTTCGAGCAGATGAAGTGGGGCGTCGTCGCCTATGCGCTGGGGCTGGTGGTAGCCATGGTGACCGCGTACCTCAGCTTCGGCGGCCGCATGATCGCCCGCTTCACGGACGTGCTGCGCGCGGAGTTCGTGCGCATGCCGGACGCGGCGCTACAACCGTTCGTGGAGGCGATCAACTCGGCGCTCTCGCTGGGCGGCGCGACGGGCCAGCGCTACACCGTGGCGCTCTATCGCGAGCAGCTGGACGGCGTGCTGGACCTGATGCAGCAGACCTACGCCCAGGCGCTGCCGGGGGCGCTCTTGACGGGCGCGCTGCTCTCGGGCGTGATCAGCGTGTTCTGGGGCAACTGGACCATGGCGCGCCAGGGCCGGGCCACCAACGAGAGCTTCGTGGGCATGACGGGCTGGTTCCTGCCCGCCCAGCTGACCTGGGGGCTGCTGGGGCTGTGGGTCGCGGGGCTGGTGCTGGCCATGGGCGGCTACTCGGCGGGGCCCACCGCGTATGACGCCACGCGATCGCTGGCCTGCGCGGGCTTCTTCATCCAGGCGATGGCCGCGCTGGATCGGCGGATGCTGCGCTCCGGGCGCGAGCTGGGCCGGCGGAAGCTGCTGATCGGGCTGTTGTGCGCGGCGGGGCTGCTGCTGCCGGACGCGGCCGTGCTGCTGGCCGTGATGGGCGTGGCGTCGGCGCTGTTCGGCTCCCACGGGGCGCTGAAGCGGCCCGCGAACCCGGATCAATCGGATCGGGACGATCCGCAGGAATAGGAGGCAATCGAGATGAAGGTTATCCTGCTACAGGACATCAAGGGAAGCGGCAAGAAGGGACAGATCGTGGAGGTTTCCGACGGCTACGGCCGCAACTACCTGCTGCCCCGGAAGCTGGCGAAGGAGGCGACCGCCGAGGCGGTGAACGCGCTGGAGAAGTCCCGCGGGGCGGACCGGCACCGCGAGGAGGTGCGCAAGCAGCAGGCCGAGGAGCGCTCCCGCGAACTGAAGGGCAAGGTGATCCAGCTGGAGGTGAAGGGCGGCGAGAACGGCAAGCTGTACGGCTCCGTGACCAACGACCAGATCGCCACCGCCCTGAAGGAGCAGCACGGCATCGACATCGACAAGCGCAAGCTGGAGCAGGAGGAGCCCATCAAGAAGGAGGGCCAGGCCTTCGTCACCCTCAAGCTCTATCCCGGCATCTCGACGCGGATGATCGTGAACGTAAGGATTAAGAGATAAGAGTTGAGAGTTTAGAGTTTAGATAGAGTTAGTGGAAGCACTATTTCACTGAACTCTGAACTCTAAACGCTAAACTCTCGCGTTTTACCAAGGAGTACATATGGAGACTTACAACTCTGCCCCCGACATCGCCCGCACGCCGCCGAGCCATCCGGCATCGGAGCGCAGCGTGCTGGGCGCGATGCTCAGGTCCCGCCAGGCGGCGCAGGTCGCCGCGGAGAGCTTGCGCCCGGACGACTTCTACGACCCCGCCAATCGGGAGATATTCGCCGCCATGCTCAGCCTGTCGGACGAATCGCGCCCGATCGACCTGGTGACCCTCGACGAGGAATTGACCCGCCGGGGCCGTTTGGATGCCGTGGGCGGGGCCTCGTACCTGATCGATCTGCGCCAGAGCGTGCCCTCCGCTGCGAACGTGCAGGCCTACATCCGCATCGTGGACGAGAAGGCCACGCTGCGCCGCCTGATCGCCGCCGCGGAGCAGATCATGCGCGACAGCTACGCCGGCGATCGGGAGAACGTCGAGATCCTGGAGAGCGCCGAGAAGGCGATCTACGACATCACGATGCGCAAGGGCGGCGAACAGCTGCAGCCCATCCAGCCGGTGCTGATCAGCACGTTCGAGAAGATCGAGCAGCTGGTGAAGAACCACGGCCGCATCGAGGGCGTGCCCACCGGCTATCGCGAGCTGGACGACCTGCTCACGGGCCTGCACCCGGGCGAGCTGGTGCTGGTGGCGGGGCGTCCCGCCATGGGCAAGACCTCCATCGGCATGAACTTCGTCGAAAACGCCGCCATCCGCGCCGGGAAGAAGGCCGCCGTGTTCTCGCTGGAGATGCCGGCGGAGCAGCTGGCCATGCGCATGATGTGCACCGAGGCCCGCGTGGACATGCAGAAGGTGCGCCGCGGGGCCATCGACGACGAGGAGTGGGGGAAGCTGGCGGACGCGCTGGTGAGCATCGGCCCGGCCCAGATCTACATCGACTGTACCCCGGGCATCACGGTGCCTGAGATGCGCTCGAAGGCCCGCCGCCTGCAACTGGAAAAGGGTCTGGATCTGATCCTGGTGGACTACCTGTCGCTGATGTCGGCCACCGGCCGCTTCGGCAGCCGCCAGGAGGAGGTCTCGCAGATCTCGCGCACGTTGAAGAGCCTGGCGCTGGAACTGGGCGTGCCCGTGATCGCGCTGCAACAGCTCTCGCGCGCGCCCGCGGGCCGCTCCAACCACCGGCCGCTGCTCTCGGACATTCGCGAATCCGGCGCCATCGAGCAGGACGCGGACGTGGTGATGTTCATCCATCGCGAGGATTACTACGACCCCGAGACGCCCGACAAGAACGTCGCCGAGCTGATCATCGCCAAGCAGCGCAACGGCGCCCTCGGCACCGTGAAGCTGGGCTGGAAGGGCGAGTACACCTGGTTTATGGACTTGTCTGCTAGGGCAAAAGAAGCAGTTTTTGATTGAGCTTGCGATAGACCTCCGCCATGAACGGCTCCTCCTTGTTGTCGGCAGCCTCCTGTAGCGGCAGCCAGGCCACGGCGCTGTTCTCGTCGGGCTTGGGGCGCAGCGGCTGGGCGTCGTCGGTCTCGAGCAGGTAGGTGACGTTCAGGTGCAGGTGGGCGGACACGAACTGTCCGCGCTTGAAGTGACTGTTCACGGGGAGGACCTCGACCGAGTAGATCTCGCCCGTCACGGGCGCGACGGCCTCCAGGCCGGTCTCCTCGCGGGCCTCGCGCAGCGCCACGGCCAGCAGGTCGCTCTCGCCGTCGGCGTGGCCGCCGGTCCACGACCAGGTCCTGTAGATGTTGTGCCACGCCATCAGCGCCCTGTCGCGCGCCGGGTTCACGATCCACGAGGATGCCGTGAAGTGGGCAAAGGGGTTGTCCCGCGTCAGCGGCGTCTGGAGCGTGTCGAGCGCCAGCAAGAGCAGCTCCCGGTCCCGCGCCTCCCGCGCGTCCGTCGGCGCGTAGGCCATGATCTTATCCCGCAATGCCTGCATGGGCATCCCTCGCTTTCACGTTCTATGATACCAGTATAGCGTTTCGCGCGCTGCTTTTCAACCATCAACAACGGAGGTTTTCCATGAAGCGCGTCATCACCTACGGCACCTTTGACCTTTTGCACTACGGCCACATCAACCTGCTGCGCCGCGCCCGGGCGCTGGGCGACTACCTGATCGTGGCCCTCTCCACGGACGAGTTCAACCGCGTGGAGAAGAACAAGATGTGCTATTTCAGCTACGAGGAGCGCAAGCTCCTGCTGGAGTCGATCCGCTACGTGGACCTGGTGATCCCCGAGGAGAACTGGGACCAGAAGCGCTCCGACGTGCACCTGTACCACGTGGACACCTTCGTGATGGGCGACGACTGGGAGGGGAAGTTTGACTTCCTGAAGGAAGAGGGCTGCGAGGTGGTCTACCTGCCGCGCACGCCCGAGATCTCGAGCACGCAGATCAAGAATGATTTGGGGAATAGGGAGTAGGGAGTAGGGAATAGGAATCAACGGGGGCGGCAAAGCCGCCCCCGTTGGTTCTGTTTTACAGCCTTTTCACCATGCACACCAAATCCCGGTAACTGCCGTCCTTCAGGCGGATGGCGTCGGGACGCTTGGCGACCTTGACGAAGCCCATCTTCTCATACAGCGCGCGGCCCCGCGCGTTGCCGTCGATGTACTCCAGCTCCACCTGCTCCACGCCGCGCGCGCGGGCGGCGTCGAGCATCGCCTCGAACATGGCCGTGCCGATACCCTGTCCCCAGAATTTCCGGTACAGCGCGATGGCGACGTCGGCCCGGTGGCGGCATTTGATCTGCGGGAAGAACTGCAGGTTGCAGTTGCCCGCCAATTCGCCTCCCACGAAGCAGCAGAGCATCAGGCTGTTCGGGTTGTCCTTGAAGGCTTGCAGCAGCTCGCGCTCCTTCTCCAGCGTGTAGCGGTCGCACTCCTCCGGGTAGCGCAGTACGAACTCCGTCTCCGCGGCGGTGTCCTTGAGGTATTGTATCATCTGCGGCGCGTCGTCCGGCTCCGCCACGCGCAGCACGGCCTCGCGCCCGTCCCTGAGGGTGAAGCGCCTGGGATCGAACAACATGGCGATCGCCTCCGATTCGTTTTCAAAGATCAGAGCTTGTTCCTCTGGATCTTCCCGCTGATGGTCTTAGGCAGCTCGTCGCGGAAGACGACGATGCGGGGGTACTTGTAGGGCGCGGTGCGCTTCTTGACGTAGTTCTGGATGTCCTTCTTGAGCTCCTCGGTGGCCTCGATGCCCTTGGTGAGCACGATGCTGGCCTTGACCACCTGGCCGCGGATCTCGTCCGGGGCGGCGGAGACGCCGCACTCCAGCACGTAGGGCAGCTCCATGATGACACTCTCGATCTCAAACGGCCCGATGCGGTAGCCGGACGACTTGATCACATCGTCGGTGCGGCTGACGTACCAGAAGTAGCCGTCCTCGTCGCGCCACGCCATGTCGCGCGTGTGGTAGAGGCCGTCGTGCCAGACGGCGTTCGTGGCCTCCTCGTTGCCGTAGTAGCCCGCGAACAGGCCGCAGGGGATGCCCTTGTCCGTGCGGATGACGATCTCGCCCGGCTCGCCGACCTTCACGGGGTTGCCGTCCGGGTCCACCAGGTCCACGTCGAACAGCGGGCTGGGCTTGCCCATGGAGCCCACCTTCGGCTTCGTGCCGGCGAAGTTGCCCAGCACCAGCGTGGTTTCGGTCTGGCCGAACGCCTCCATGATGGACAGGCCCGTGGTCTTCTTGAACAGGTTGAACACCTCGGGGTTCAGCGCTTCGCCCGCGGTGCAGGCGCAGTGGATGCTGGACAGGTCGTACTTGGAGATGTCCTCGCGGATCAGGAAGCGGTACATCGTCGGCGGTGCGCAGAACGTGGTGATGTTGTACTTCTTGAACATCGGCAGGATGTCGTGCGCGTTGAAGCGGTCGAAGTCGTACACGAACACGGCGCACTCGTTCATCCATTGCCCGTACAGCTTGCCCCACAGCGCCTTGCCCCAGCCGGTGTCGGAGATCGTGAAGTGCAGGCCGTCCGGCTCCACGTTGTGCCAGTAGTGGGCGGTGATGAAGTGGCCCAGCGGGTAGCAGTGGGTGTGCATGGCCAGCTTCGGATAGCCGGTGGTGCCGGAGGAGAAGAACATCACCATCGGGTCGTCGCCGCAGGGCGCGTCCTCGGTGCGGGGGAACGCGGAGCGGTAGCTCAGGTATTCCTCGTCGAAGTCGTGCCAGCCCTCGCGCTGCCCGCCGCAGAGCACGCGGGTCTTGACGTAGGGACAGGTCTCGATGGCCTCCTCCACGTGCGAGGCGGCGTCGCCGTCGGCCGTGACGCAGATGGCGCTGACGCCCGCGGTCTCGAAGCGGTACTCGTAATCCTTCTTCAGAAGCTGGTCCGTGGCGGGGATGGCGACGGCGCCCAGCTTGTGCAGCGCCATCATTACGACCCAGAACTGCCAGTTGCGCCGCAGCACCAGCATCACGCGGTCGCCCCGCTTGACTCCCAGGGCCTTGAAGTAGTTGGCGGCGCGGTTCGACTTGCGGCTGATGTCCTCGAAGGTGAAGCGCTGCTCGTTGTTGTTGCGGTCCACGTACAGGAGCGCCAGCTTGTCCGGCTTGCGCTCGGCCAGGCCGTCCACGATGTCGAACGCGAAGTTGAACTTGTCGCGGGTGGGGAACGCGATGTGCTGCAGGTGGCCCTCGCCGTCCTCGTCCAGGTCCACGAACTTGTCGTAGATCATGTGCTGCTTGGCGGGGCGCACGGCCATCACGGTCTGCGTCACCTGCTCCTGCTCCACCTTCTCGCCGGGCAGCACCACGGCCACGAACGTGCAGTCGCGGCCGCCGGTGGCGATCATGCCGTGGGGTGTGGAGGAGTTGTAGTAGATGCTGTCGCCCTCCTTGAGGTGCTCCACGTGGTCGCCCACGCGCACGAGCAGCTCGCCCGAGAGGATCAGGTCAAACTCCTGGCCGGAGTGCGTGGTGGTGTGGATGGGCTTGTCCTGCAGCTCCTCCGAGTAGCTGTAGGTGACCCAGAAGGGCTCGGCGATCTTGCCGGAGAACATCGGCGCGAGGTTGGAGATCTCGATGCCCTCCTCGCGGGCGGTGATGCTGGCCTCGCCCTTGCGCGTGACGTTGTAGGAGCGCAGGTTGGCGCTGCGGCCCTCCATCAGGTCGGTGATATCCACGCCGAAGATGCGCGCGCAGTTGTGGATGAACGTGAAGGGCAGGTCGGCCTTGCCGGCCTCGTAGTCGATGTAGGTCTCCACATCCAGGCCGGTCTGGTCCGCCATATAGACGACGCTGTAGCCCGCGATCTCGCGCAGGGCGCGGATACGGGTGCCCACCTCGTAGAGCATACCGGTCATTTCCGTTGTGTTCATGGGAATGTCCTCCTTCGCTTCGGTCGTACCGGGGTCAATCGAATATCCGACAAAGTCCTGTGGGAGGTGGTCCATAAAAAAACCCGCCTCACGCCATGCCTTCGCATGCTTGAGACGAGTTGCAATCAACCCGCGGTACCACTCAAATTGCACGTTGCCGTGCCCCTTCAGGCTCCATCAAGCCCTGTGCCTTTACGCAGCATTCACGGGAAGCGTCTACTCGATTCCCCGCCCTCGGGGATCTTTCGGGCTTCCGGCTCGGAAGGGATGGGCTTGTGAGCAACCTGCGTCCGACCTTTCAGCATCCGGCCGGCTCTCTGCGCGCCGATTGGCTCCGCCGTCTTCGTCATCGCCTTTGAGATATATTCGATTGTGGTTATTCTATCACCAGCCCCGGCGTCTGTCAAAGGTTTATCGCGTTAAATTTATATTGAGGGTCGCCACGCGCGCGTATATTTTGTAGGAAAAGACCGGAAACGTTCGACAAACTGCCGAACAATCGACTTGACAAGCGGCGGCAATACTGCTAGATTATTTATCAAAGTAAAGCGAAGAGGTGGCCAGATGGGTCAGTTCAGCGGGCTTCGCAAGCCCGACCGGCGCGTGATGGTCGTCACCGGCCACTACGGCAGCGGCAAGACGGAGTTCTGCGTGAGCCTGGCGATGCGGCTGGCGAAGCTGGGCTTCGGGCCGTATGAGCGCCTGGGCCTGGTGGACCTGGACATCGCCAACCCCTACTTCCGCTCCCGCGAGCGCCGGGAGACGCTGGAAGCCGCGGGCGTAAAGGTGTACGGCAGCGCCTACATCCACGAAATCACCGCCGAGCTTCCCGCGCTGGGCGCGGACATCCGAGCGCCACTGGAGGACGCGGGCTGCCGCGTGATCGTGGACGTGGGCGGCAACGACTCCGGCGCGGTGGTGCTCAACCAGTTCGGCAAGTACTTCGACCCCGAGGACGCGCTGTTTCTGATCGTCGTGAACGCCAACCGGCCCGAGACGCGCGACCTGGAAGGGGCGCTTTCGCACCTGCGGGCCATCGAGCAGAAGACCGGGCGGCGCATTGACGGCGTGATCAACAACTGCCACCTGCTGCGCGAGACCGACGCCGCGTGCGTGGCGAAGGGACACGCGCTGTGCGAGGCGCTCTGCGAAGCGACGGGGAAGCTCCTCTGGTGCGACACCTACCCCTCGGGCATCGTCCCCGAAGGCGATCTCGCCGGGAAGTACGAGCACCTGCTGCCGCTGGGGATGTACATGCGGCCGACATGGATAGACAAATGAGGAATGAGAAATGAGGAATGAGGAATGAAAGTCAGCCGGAGATGTGACCGGCTCCCAATAATGAACAAATCCCACAGGGATTTGCGCCGCAATTCCTCATTCCTAATTCCTAATTCATAATTTTTCAAACCTGCCATGCAAGGAGGCTTACGATAATGGCAAACAGAAGGTTCAAGGTCGTCTTCGACCGGGAGCGCTGCAAGGGATGCGAGCTGTGCCGCAGCTTCTGCCCGAAGCAGATCATCGCCATGGACACCCAGGTGAACGCCAAGGGCTACTGCCCCGCGATGATCGTCGATCAGGAGCAGTGCATCGGCTGCCAGAGCTGCGCGACCGTCTGTCCCGACTGCGCGATCGAGATTTTCCAGCTGGAGGAGGGGGAAGCATGAGCGAGAAGGTATTGATGAAGGGCAACGAGGCCTTCGCCGAGGCGGTCATCCGCGGCGGCGCGCGCTTCTACTTTGGCTATCCCATCACCCCCCAGAGCGAGATCCCGGAGTTCATGAGCCGGGAGCTGCCCAAGCGGGGCGGCAAGTTCCTCCAGGCGGAGAGCGAGCTGGGCGCGATCAACATGGCCTACGGCTGCGGCGCGGCCGGCGGCAGCGGCTTTATCTCGTCCTCGTCCCCGGGCATCGCGCTGATGCAGGAGGGCATGAGCTTCCTCTGCGGCGCGGAGGTGCCGGTGACGCTTCTGAACGTGTCGCGCGGCGGCCCCGGCATCGGCTCGATCCAACCCGGCCAGGCCGACTACAACCAGGTGACCCGCGGCGGCGGCAACGGCGACTATCGCATCCCCGTGTTCGCGCCCGCGTCGATCCAGGAGGCCGTGGACATCCTCTACGAGTGCCCGTCCATCGCCGACAAGTATCGCAACCCGGTGATGGTGCTGGCCGACGGCCTGATGGGCCAGATGATGGAGCCCGTGATGCTGCCTGAGGAGAAGCACGCGCTGACCAGCGAGGAGATCTCCACCGCGAAGCCCTGGGCGCTGTCCGGCAGCAAGAAGGGCACGCGCAGCGTGGTCAAGAGCCTGCGGCTGCAGCCGGAGGTGCTGGAGGAGCACGTGGAGCACCTGTTTGAGAAGTACGCCGCCATGGAGAAGGAACTGGAGCGCGTCGAGGTCGAGAACCTCGAGGGCGCCGAGGTCGTGTTCGTGGCGTTCGGCACGATGGCGCGCCTGGCCCGCGAGGCCATGGAGCTTCTGGAGGCCCAGGGCGTGAAGGCCGGCCTGATCCGGCCCATCAGCCTGTGGCCGTATCCCTACGGCGCGTTTGAGCAGATCCCCGCCACCGCGAAGGCCGTGATCTCCGTGGAGCTGAGCATGGGCCAGATGCTCCAGGACATCAACCTGGGCGTGAAGGGCCGCGTGCCCGTCAAACTCATCCACCGCGTGGGCGGCATGCTGCCGACGAGCCTGGAGGTCGTGGAAAAGACGAAGAAGATACTGGAGGAAGTGCGATGAAACCTGTATTTACCGTAACAGAGGGCATGCTGCCCGTCAGCACCAGCTATTGCCCCGGCTGCACCCACGGCGTCGCACACCGCATCATCATGGAGACGCTGGACGAGATGGGCCTGCTCGGGGACACCCTGGGCGTCGCGCCCATCGGCTGCTCCGTCGTGGCGCACCAGTTCATGAACGTGGACATGTGCGAGGCGGCCCACGGCCGCGCCCCGGCGGTGGCCTCCGGCATCCGCCGCGTGCACCCGGACAAGGTCGTGTTCACCTACCAGGGCGACGGCGACCTGGCCTCCATCGGCATGGGCGAGATCGTCCACGCCGCGGCCCGTGGGGAGAAGTTCACCACGTTCTTCATCAACAACGGCATCTACGGCATGACCGGCGGCCAGATGGCCCCCACCACGCTGATCGGCCAGCGCTCCACCACCTGCGTGGACGGCCGCACGCGCGAGCAGGCGGGCATGCCGCTGAAGATCTGCGAGCTGCTGGCCACGCTGGACGGCCCGGCCTACATCGAGCGCGTGGCGCTGAACAGCCCGGCGCACATCCGCGCGGCGAAGAAGGCCGTGCGCAAGGCGTTTGAGTACCAGCTCGCGGGCAAGGGCTTCACGTTCATCGAGATGCTGTCCATCTGTCCCACGAACTGGGGCCTGACGCCGCCCAAGGCGATGCAGTGGCTGGAGGAGAACATGATGGCCTACTATCCGCTGGGCGTCTACCGCGACGTTGAAAAGGAGGCGCAGTGACATGGCGACGACGAAGCTGTTTTTCGCCGGTTCCGGCGGACAGGGCGTATTGACGATGGGCCAGATGCTGACCTACGCGGCCATGTACGCCGACATGAACGCCACCTGGCTTCCCTCCTACGGCCCGGAGATGCGCGGCGGCACCGCGAACTGCACCGTGGTCATCAGCCCCGACAAGCCCGTGTCCTGCCCGCTGATCTACGAGGCGGACGACGTGGTGGTGATGAACCTGCCGTCGCTGTTGAAGTTTGAATCGCTGGTGAAGCCCGGCGGCAACCTGTTCGTGAACAGTTCGCTGATCGAGCAGAAGGCGACGCGCGACGACATCAACGTCTACTACGTGCCCGCGAACGACATCGCGCTGGAGCTGGGCAACGCCCGCACCGCGAACGTCGTGATGCTCGGCGCGCTGATGTCCGTCAGCCCCGTCGTGCCGGTGGAGATGGTCTACAAGATCATGGAAAAGACGTTCTCCGGCCGCAAGGCGCATTTGCTGGACATCAACAAGACCGCGTTCCACGCCTGGAAGCAGTGAAAAACCGGCGGGCATTGCCCGCCGTTTTTTCACTAATCGAATTCCACCGTCCAATTCTCATCCGCCGCCGCGCGAAAGCACATTGCGATCTGCGCGGCGGTGGTCTTGTTTTCCGCCAGCGGGCTGGGGAGCTCGTCCGGGCCGAAGAAGCCGCAGGCGACGGTCTCCAGGTTCGGCTTGAATTCGCCGGACACGTAGTCGCAGAGTATGAACGCGGAGCAGATGTTGAACAGGAACTGCCGCGTGTTGCGCGTGTTGTGGTCGTGCAGCGCGATCACCCGCCGGGGCCTCACGACCATCCCGGCCTCCTCCAGCGCCTCCTTGGCGGCGTTGGAGCGCAGCGTCTGGTCGTAGTCCACCCAGCCGCCGGGCAGCGCCCACTTGCCGTTCGCCTCCTGCACCAGCAATAGCTTACCGCCGCGCATCACGGCCGCGCGGGTGTCCAGCTTCGGGGTCTGGTAGCCGTCGCCGGCGCAGAACGTCGCGCGGATCTGTTCCACGGGCACGTCCCCCAGCGCCGCGACCATCTCCGCCGAGATCTCCCGGATGCGCTTGAAGCGCTCGATGTCATACTTGTCCTTGCAGTAGGCCAGCGCGCACTGCGAGAGGTCCTGCAGCTCCCTGGCCCAGTCGAGCCATGTCTGTCCGTTCGCCATGCCTTTATCTCCTGTAAATCAGATGCCATGAGTATACCCCGCGCCGCCCGCGCTGTCAAGGTGCAGCGCGCCACGCGCGGCGATGCAGATTTAATTTGTCTATCCCCCCCAAAATGTGTTATACTGTGTGAAACAGACGTGCGGGGGGAATGAGCGTGGAGCGCATGCGGGAACTGGTGGACTACCTGAACGAGATGGCCTACCGCTACTATACGCTGGACGAGCCGACGATCGCGGACGCCGAGTACGACCGGCTGTACGACGAGCTGGTGCGCCTGGAGGGCGAGACGGGTGAGCGCCTGCCGGATTCGCCCACGCGGCGCGTGGGCGGCGCGGTGCTGCCGGGCTTCGAGCCGCACACCCACCTGGCGCGGCTGTGGAGCATGGGCAAGGCGCAGTCTATCGAGGCGCTGGAGGACTGGGCGCGGCGGGCGGAAAAGTTGCGCGCCGACGCCAACGCCGCCGGGGCTGACCTGCCGCCGATAAAATACGTGGTCGAGCACAAGTTTGACGGCCTGACGATCAACCTGACCTACGAGGGCGGGAGGCTCGTGCAGGCGGCCACGCGCGGCAACGGCGTCACCGGCGAGGCGATCCTGCCGCAGGTGATGACGATCCGCTCGATCCCGCTGTCGATCCCGTTCGCCGGGCGCATGGAGGTGCACGGCGAGGGGTTCATGCGCATTTCGGTGTTGGAGAAGTACAACCAGACGGCGAAGGAGCCGCTGAAGAACCCGCGCAACGCCGCCGCCGGGGCGCTTCGCAACCTCGACCCGAGCGTGACCGCCGCCCGGAAGCTGGACGCCTGCTTCTACGACGTGGGCTACATCGAGGGCCGGTCGTTTGCCAGCCAGCGCGAAATGCTGGACTTCCTGCGCGAAAACCGCTTCCCGGTGTCCGCCTGCGAGATCGGCGCTTCCAGCCTCGAGGAGGCCATCGCCGCGGTGCGAAAGATCGAGGAGAGCCGCAGGGAGCTGGACTACGACATCGACGGCGCCGTGATCAAGATCGACGACTACGCCACGCGCGAGGCGCTCGGCTACACCGACAAGTTCCCGCGCTGGGCCGTGGCCTACAAGTTCGAGGCCGAGGAGATGACCACGCTGCTGGAGGACGTCGCCTGGCAGATCGGGCGCACGGGGAAGCTGACGCCGGTGGCGCGGGTCTCGCCGGTGGAGCTGGCGGGCGCGACCGTGCGCCAGGCCACGCTGAACAACTGGCAGGACATCCAGCGCAAGCGGGTGAAGATCGGCGCGCGCGTGTGGATCCGCCGCAGCAACGAGGTGATCCCGGAGATCATGGGCCGCGTGGACGAGTTCAGCGAAGGAGAGCGCGACGTGGAGAAGCCGGACGTCTGTCCCAGCTGCGGCGCAGCGCTGGTGGAGCGCGGCGCGCACCTGTTCTGTCCGAACCGCGACGGCTGCAAGCCGCAGATCGTGATGCGCCTTTCGCACTTCGCCAGCCGCGACGCCATGGACATCGACACCTTCTCGGAGAAGACTGCGGCGCAGCTGGTGGACGCGGGACTGTTGCAGGAGGCCGACCAGCTGTACGCGCTGACGCGCGAGCAGCTCTGCGCGCTGGAGCGCTTCGGCGAGAAGAAGGCCGACAACCTGCTCTCGGCGATCGAGAAGAGCAAGGGCCGCAAGCTGAACAGCTTTATCTACGCCATCGGCATCCCCAACATCGGCACCAAGACCGCCCGCGACCTGGCCGAGCGCTTCGGCAGCGTGGACGCGCTGCGCAAGGCCTCACGCGAGGAATTGACGCAGATGGACGACGTGGGGGAGATCGTGGCGGATTCGGTCGTCGCGTTCTTTGAGGACCCGGCGAACGCCCGCCTCGTGAACGCGCTGCTGGCCGCGGGCGTGAATCCCCAGTGGGAGAGGAAGGACACCTCCGCCGGGGCGTTTTCCGGCATGACCGTGGTCGTCACCGGCACGCTTTCCTCGATGGGCCGCAGCGAGGCCGAGGAGGCCATCCGCGACGCCGGCGGCAAGGCCGCGGGCAGCGTGTCGAAGAAGACCAGCCTCGTCGTCGCCGGGGAAAACGCCGGCAGCAAGCTGGACAAGGCCCGAGCCCTCGGCGTCGAGGTGATCGGCGAGGAGGAGTTCCTCAGGAGGCTGGGAAGGAGCGAGTGAGGAGTGAGGAGTTGATAGCGGCTGCAGCGCGCTCTTGCCTCCCCTTTCAAGGGGAGGTGGCGCGAAGCGCCGGAGGGGTTTCAGGATGGCATCAGCCGCCAGTTGTAGGGGCAGCGTTGCGCCGCCCGCCAAAAGCCCTCCCCAGCGCCCCTGAAGGGGGCTGAGGGCCCAGCGCATTTGGCTGCGCGGGCCCGAAACCCGCGACCGGCAAAGCGTTGCCAGGGCGCGGGGCGGTTCAGGGGAAGGTGCCGAACGAAGTGAGGCGGGAGAGGTCGTCCCCCTTTAAATTTCCGCTACCCCATAGGCAATCGGCTAATGATGTGGTATAATGATTAGGAAAACGGAACGTTTTCCGGGTCGGCGGGCCCCGGAGGGCAGCACGCCGACAATCATGGTATAATGAACGTGGGCATTTATCCGCCACAGACATCTCGCGTTGGGAGGAGTTACCATGTTGAGCATGACGGGCTACGGGCGCGCGTTCGTGGAGCGGGACGGACGGCAGATGACCGTGGAGGTCAAGAGCGTGAACCACCGCTTCCTGGACATCTCCTTCCGGATGCCCCGGAACCTGATGTTCCTGGAGGACGCGGCGCGCAAGGCCGTGGGGGAGAAGCTCTCCCGCGGGCACGTGGACGTGTTCGTGACGTACAAGAACCTGCGCACGGACGCGCGCAAGGTGACGGCGGACGTGGCGCTGTTCAACGCCTACGCCGACGCGCTGCAGGAGCTGAGCACCGCCTCCGGCGGCGGCATGCGCGACGACCGCACGCTGATGACCATCGCGCGGATGCCGGACGTACTGATGGTCTGCGAGGCCGAGGAGGATCAGGAGGCCGTGCTTTCGCTGATGCGCGAGGCGCTCGACGGCGCGCTGGACGAGCTGATCGCCATGCGCCGCCGGGAGGGCGAGGCCATGAAGGCGGACCTGTCCGGCCGCGTGGAGGCCATCCAGAAGATGACCGACGCCGTGGAGGCCCGCTATCCCGAGACGGTGGAGGCGTACAAGCAGCGGCTGAAGGGCGCCGTGCAGGAGCTGATGGGCGGCGAGGCGGACGAGACGCGGCTGATGATGGAGGTGGCCCTGATGGCCGACCGCAGCGCCATCGCCGAGGAGACCGTGCGCCTGAACAGCCACCTGCGCCAGCTGCGCGCGCTGTTTGACAGCGACGAGCCCGTCGGCCGGCGCATCGACTTCATCGTGCAGGAATTGAACCGCGAGGTGAACACCATCTCCTCCAAGTCGCAGGACATCCCCATCACCCGGCTGACCGTCGACCTGAAGGCGGAGATCGAAAAGCTGCGCGAGCAGCTGCAGAACATCGAGTGACCCGGTTTTCCCAATACATAAGCATGAGGGAGTGACCGACCATGGCGAACCGAGGCAGGCTGTTTGTCATCTCCGGTCCCGCGGGCGCGGGCAAGACGGAGATCGTCAAGAAACTGATCGAGCGGCATCCGGACGTGAAGCTGTCGGTGTCGTGCACCACCCGCGCGCCCCGTCCCGGCGAGGTGAACGGCGTGAACTACCACTTCGTCAGCGACGAGCGCTTCGACGAACTGGTGGCCGAGGGCGCGTTCTACGAGTGGGCGCACGTGCACCAGAACCGCTACGGCACGCTGAAGCACACCGTGCAGCAGGAGCTCTCCAAGGGCCACGACCTGATCCTGGAGATCGACGTGCAGGGCTGCCTGCAGGCCATGGCGCAGGACGAGACCGTCACCGGCATCTTCGTCTGCCCGCCCAGCCGCGAAAACCTGGAGCGGCGGCTGCGGGGGCGGGGCACCGAGACGGAGGAGTCCATCCGCGTGCGGCTGAACAACGTGGCCGGGGAGGTGGCCCAGGCCTATAAGTACCACTACGTGATCATCCACCAGGACTGGAGCGACGTTCCAAACGCGCTGGAGATCGCGGCCGAGGAGGCCTACGCCATCATCGCCGCCCGCCGCCTGGAGCTCGCCAACCGAAAGGACTTTTTGGACCACCTGAGCGAAACGCTCAGAAGCTAGCAACAATGACCGGAGGTAATGCATTATGATGACCGAACCCCCCATCGGCGAACTGCTGGAGAAGGTGGACTGCCGCTACACGCTGGCCGTGGAGGCGTCCAAGCGCGCCCGCGAGATCATCGCCGGCAGCCTGCCGCTGATCGACACCAAGGAGACCAAGCCGCTGTCCATCGCCATCGAGGAGATCAACCGCCGGCTGATCACCTACACCCGCGACGAGGAAGCGGACAGCGAGGAGTAATTGATCGCGACGCCCTCGAACCATAGAGACTTTCGCAGCGAAACCCGGCCCGGGCTGGTTTCGCTTCTTTGAGTTGGAACATCCGATGCTTTCACCGGGAAGGAGTGCGGGACTATGCTGAAGGACAGGCAAATCGTGCTGGGCGTGACGGGCGGCATCGCGGCCTACAAGGCGTGCGACCTGACCAGCCGCCTGGTGAAACAGGGCGCGAAGGTGCGGGTGGTGCTCACGGAGCACGCGGCCCGCTTCGTGCCGCCCATGACGTTCGCCGCGCTCAGCGGCTATCCCGCCTGCACGGACACGTTCGCGCCCCGCATGGAGCTGGAGCATATCTCGCTGGCGAAGTGGGCCGACGCCTTCGTGATCGCCCCCGCGACGGCCAACTGCCTCGGCAAGCTGGCAAACGGCATCGCCGACGACCTGCTGACCACCACGGCGCTGGCGACCACCGCGCCGCTGCTCATCGCCCCGGCGATGAACGCCAACATGTGGCGGCACCCGGCCACGCAGGCGAACCTTCAAACGCTGCTGAACCGCGGCGCGAAGACCGTCGGCCCCGGCGTGGGCCGCCTGGCCTGCGGCGACGACGACGTGGGCCGCATGTCAGAGCCCGCAGAGATCGTCGAGGCGCTGGAAAAGCTGCTGAACGGGAAGCGGGACTTCGAGGGCGTCAAGGTGCTGGTGACGGCCGGCCCGACCGTGGAGCGCATCGACCCGGTGCGCTACATCACCAATCGCTCCACCGGCAAGATGGGCTACGCCATCGCCGAGGCCGCGCGGGACCGCGGGGCCGAGGTCGCGCTCGTGTCCGGGCCGGTGAACCTCGCCGCGCCCGCGGGCGTGGAGCTCGTGCCCATCGAATCCAGCGGGGATTTGTGCGCGGCGGTGCTCGCGCGCGGCGAATGGGCCGACGTGGTGATCCAGGCCGCCGCCCCCGCGGATTTCACGCCCGAGACGTTTACCGAGGGCAAGATCAAGAAGACCGGCGAGGACATGGTGCTGCGCCTCAAGAATACCACCGACATCGCCGCTGAGTTGGGCAGGCGCAAGCGCCCCGGCCAGGTGCTGGTGGCGTTCGCCGCCGAGACCGACGACGTGCTCGAAAACGCCCGCGGCAAGCTGGAACGCAAGAACGCGGACATGGTCGTGGCCAACGACGTCAGCCGCGCCGACGCCGGCTTCGGCGTGGACACCAACGCCGTGACGCTCGTCACCCGTGACGGCGAGACGGCGCTGCCGCTGATGCGCAAGCGCGAGGTCGCGGACGGCATACTGGACGCCGTGGCCGCGATGATCGGGGCGTAGCATGTACGCGCAGGTCATCGTCGATCTCTCCGCCGAGGCGGTGGACCGGCAGTTCACCTACGCCGTGCCCGCGGGCATGGACGTTCGGCCCGGCCAGCTGGTCGAGGTGCCCTTCGGCCCCAGAACGCTGGAGGGCTTCGTGGTGTCGCTGTCCGGAAGCTGCGATTTGCCGCCGGAAAAGGTGAAGCCCATCCGCCGCGTGACGCGCGGGGAGCCCGCGATCCTGCCGGATCTGATGGAGCTGGCCGAGTGGATGCACGCGCGCTACCTGTGCAACCTGGTGGACGCGCTGCGGCTGATGCTCCCTTCCGAGATGCGCAGCGGCCGGGTGCGCGAGCGCACGGAGCGATGCGCGCGGCTGAACCTGACGGAGGAGCAGATCGACGCCTTCGCCGCGGCCAATCCCCGCGCGAAGAAGCAGATCGAGCTGCTCATGCGGCTGCGCGACGGCGATCTCATGACGGCGCGGATCGGCGAGAAGTCCGCGCTGAAGGCGCTCGTTGACAAGGGCGCGATCGCGCTCTACGACCGCGAGCACCGGCGCACGCCGCACGTGATGCGCGGCGACGAGAGCACCGCCGACCCCGAGCTCCTGCCCGAGCAGAGGCGAGCCGTCGACCAGTTGACGGCGGCGCTGCCGGGCGGCGGGCGGTTCCTGCTGCACGGCGTCACCGGCTCCGGCAAGACCGAGGTCTACATCCGGCTGATCCGCCGGGCGCTGGAGGTGGGCAGGACGGCCATCGTGCTGGTGCCGGAGATCGCGCTCACGCCGCAAATGGCGGCCTGGTTCCACGGGCGCTTCGGCGGGGACGCCGCCGTGCTGCACTCCGCGCTCTCCGCCGGGGAGCGCTTCGACGAGTGGCGGCGCATCCGCTCCGGCGAGGCCCGCGTGGTGATCGGCGCGCGCAGCGCCATATTCGCGCCGGTCAATAACCTGGGCGTGATCGTGGTGGACGAGGAGCACGAGACCAGCTACCAGTCCGACCACCGGCCCCGCTACGACGCGCGCGAGGTGGCCTGGAAGCGGGCCGATCAGCACGGCGCCGTGCTGGTGCTGGGCAGCGCCACGCCCTCGATCACCACCTACATGCGCGCCATGCCCGGCGTGCGCCCGGAAAACAGGCTGACGCTGATCGAACTGCGCCAGCGGGCGAACGGGCGGCCGATGCCCGAGGTGGAGGTCGTGGACATGCGCGGCGAGTTCGAGCGCGGCAACCACTCCATCTTCTCCGCGAAGCTGGCGGGCGAATTGCGCCGCTGCCTGGACGACGGGCACCAGGCCATGCTGTTCATCAACCGCCGGGGACACTCCACATTCGTGTCCTGCCGCGCGTGCGGCTACGTCGTGAAGTGCGACCAGTGCGACGTGACGATGACCTGGCACCAGGCCGAAAACGCGCTGCGCTGCCACTACTGCGGCAGGACCCTCCCGCCGCCCAAGAAGTGCCCGAAGTGCGGAAGCAAGTACATCAAGTACTTCGGCGCAGGCACCCAGAAGGTGCAGGAGGAGGTCCGGCGGTTGTTCCCGGACGCGCGCGTGGCGCGCCTGGACATCGACACCACCCGGGAAAAGGACGCTCACGAGCGCATCCTCAGTCGCTTCAAGCGCGGCGAGGCGAACGTGCTGGTGGGCACGCAGATGATCGCCAAGGGGCTGGACTTCCCGAACGTCGCGCTGGTGGGCGTGGTGGCGGCGGACCTGTCGCTGAACCTGCCGGACTATCGCAGCGTGGAGCGCACGTTCCAGCTGATCACGCAGGTGGCGGGCCGCGCGGGCCGGGCGGAGGTGCCCGGGCGCGTGGTGGTGCAGACCTACGACCCCGAACACTACGGCATTGCGCTGGCTGCAGCGCAGGACTACCGCGCCTTCTACACCCGCGAGAGCGCCCACCGCCGCGCCGCGCTGTACCCGCCGTTTACGATGATCGCGCGGATCATCTACAGCGGCCGAGACGCCGGGACCGTGGCGGCGGCGGCGCAGGCCGACGAGGCGCGCCTGGGCGCGTACCTGGACGAGAGCGGCGCGCGGGCGGACACCGTGCAACTGGGGGCCATGGAGGCCCCGATCAGCATGATCCGGGGCGATACCCGCTGGCAGCTGCTGATCAAGCTCTATTTCAAGGCCGACCTCGAGGCCGTCGCCGCGCGGATGCAGGCCCTGGCCGACGCCGCCCCCGACGGCGTGCGCGCGGAGCTGGAGATCAATCCGAACAGTATGATATAAACGGAGGCAACTATGGCAATTCGCAAGATCGTGGAAATGGGCAAGGACGACATACTGCGCAAGCACTCCCGCCGGGTGACGAAGTTCGACCGCCGGCTGGCCGTGCTGCTGGACGACATGGCAGAGACCATGTACGAGGCAGACGGCGTGGGCCTGGCCGCGCCGCAGGTGGGCACGCTGAAGCGGGTCGTCGTGATCGACGTGGGCGAGGGCATCATCGAGCTGGTGAACCCGGAGATCGTCTCCCAGGAGGGCGAGGCCATCAGCACCGAGGGCTGCCTGTCCGTGCCCGGGCGTCGCGGCACCGTGAAGCGCCCCGAGAAGGTGCGCGTGCGCGCACAGGACCGCAAGGGCAACCCCATCGAGCTGGAGGGAGAGGGCCTGCTGGCCGTGTGCCTGTGCCACGAGCTGGACCACCTGGACGGCATCCTGTACGTGGACAAGATGATCGAGGACGTGACGGACAAGGTTGAAGAAGAAAATGAATAAGTATCGTGTCGTATTCATGGGTACTCCCGACTTTGCGGTGCCGTCGCTGAAGGCGCTGGCGGAGGATGGGCGATATGACATCGTGGGCGTGATCACCCAGCCGGACCGCCCCGCCGGGCGCGGCAACCGGCTGACGGCCTGCCCCGTCAAGCAGTACGCGCTGGAGAAGGGCCTGCCCGTCTACCAGTTCGAGCGCATCCGCAGGCCCGAGGGCGTCGCACAGATGAAGGCGCTGGCCCCGGACGTGTGCGTGACGGCCGCGTTCGGCCAGATATTGACGCAGGAGCTGTTGGACATTCCCGCCCACGGCACCGTGAACGTGCACGCCTCGCTGCTGCCGAAGCACCGGGGCTCGGCTCCGATCAACTGGTGCGTTCTGATGGGCGAGACCGTGACGGGCGTGACGATCATGCGCACCAACGCCGGCATCGACACCGGCGACATGCTCAGAAGTGCGTCCACCCCGATCGGCGAAATGGAGACCGCCGGGGAATTGACGGTGCGGCTGTCGGAACTGGGTGCGAAGCTGCTTTCAGAGACCCTGCCGGATTACCTGGAGGGCAAGATCAAGCCTGTCCCGCAGGACCCGGACGCCGCCAGCTACCAGCCGATGCTGGACAAGGCCATGGGCGAGGTGGACTGGACGATGGGCGCGACCGAGATCGCGAATCGCGTGCGCGGGCTCAACCCCTGGCCCTGCGCCTACACCGACCTGGACGGCGGGCGGCTGAAGCTGTACCTCGCCCGCGCGATGGATTGTGATGCGAGTGCCGCGCCCGGCACCGTGATCGCCTCGTCTCCGAAGGAGGGGCTGGTCGTGCGGTGCGGCGAGGGCGCGCTGGAGATCCTCGAGATGCAGGCCCCCGGCGGCAAGCGCATGGCCGCGAAGGCGTATCTGATGGGGAAGAAGATCGAAGTGGGGACGACATTTGGAAGAGTGGAGAGTTAAGAGTTGAGAGTGGAGAGAAAGAGCGCGGAAAGCCGCCAAAAGCCTTCCCCTATGGGGAAGGTGGCCCGCGAAGCGGGTCGGATGAGGTCTTTTGACGCCAACGCCTCGAACCGAAATGCGAGCCGTGGCAAACCGCCTCGATCCCCTCGCCTCACCGCCCGCGACGCGGCGCTTCGGGCGCTGCAGGACGTGGCGCGGGGCGACGCCTTCGCCGCGCAGGCGCTGGACCGCCGCCTGGAGGAGGCGCGGCTGCATCCGGACGACCGGCGGCTGGCGGCGGGGCTGTTCTACACCGCGGTGGAGAACCGGCTGCATATCCAGTACATGCTCGACCGCTTCCTGGACCAGAAGCCGGAGCCGGTCGTGGTGGACATACTGCACCTCGCCGCGGCGCAACTGCTGTTCATGGACCGCGTGCCCGACCACGCCGCCGTTGACGAGGCCGTGAAGCAGGTGCGCGCCGCGCGCCGCGAGGGCTTTTCCGGGCTCGTGAACGCGGTGTTGAGGAGCCTGATCCGAGCGCGGGACGCTGGGGAGCTGGCGCTGCCCAACCGCGAGGCGGACCCGCTGGCGTGGCTGTCGGTGAAGTACTCGATCGCCGAGCCCGCCGCGCGGCGGCTGATCGACGCCTACGGGCTGGACGGGGCCGCGGCCATCGCGGGCTGGACGCCGCCCAGGCGCGAGCAAACCGTGCGCGTGAACCGCCTGCGCATGGACGAGGCCGCCTTCGAGGCGTGGCTGGACGAACAGCAGCTGAAGTGGCGGCGCGGCGCGGTATCCGGCGCTTACATCGTCGAGGATGCGGGCAACCTGGCTGCACACGAGGGCTATCGCCGCGGCGTGTTCTCCATCCAGGGTCAGAGCGCCATGCTGGCGGCGCTGGCCATGGAGGTGAAGCCCGGCATGCAGGTGCTGGATGCCTGCGCCGCGCCGGGGGGTAAGACCTGCCTGTTGGCCGAGCACATGGGCACGTCCGGGCGCGTGTTCGCGTGGGACGTGCACCCGCACCGCGTGGAGCTGATCCGAGCCGCGGCGCATAGGCTCGGGCTCGAAAACGTGCGCCCCAGCGAGCGCGACGCCCGCCGGGTGCCGGAGGACATGAAGTTGTCGATGGACGCCGTTCTGGTGGACGCGCCATGCTCCGGCCTGGGCGTGATCGCCGACAAGCCGGACATCAAGTATCGCCAGAGCGAGGAGAGCCTCGCGGCGCTGCCGCCGCTGCAAAGGCAGATTCTGGAGGCGTGCGCCGCGGCGGTGAAGCCGGGCGGCCGGCTGGTGTACGCCACCTGCACGCTGCTGCCGGAGGAAAACGAAATGCAGGCGCGCGCGTTCCTGGACGCCCACCCGGAGTTTGTGCCGGATATGGGCGACGGCTGGCTGCCGGAGGCGCTGAAGCCCCGGCTGTCGGACGGCATGCTGCAGATCCGCCCGGACCTCGACGGTCTGGAGGGCTTCTTCATCGCGCGGATGCGGAGGAAGTGAAGGAAACGACCTCTTCCGACCTCGCAGGCCAGACGGAAGAGGTCGTTTCTCCACTCCCGAATGAAAGGACGCACATGGACAAGATAGAACTGCTGGGGCTGACCGGCGAGGAGCTGACGCGCTTCGTGGTGGACGACCTGGGCGAGAGCAAGTTCCGCGCGGGGCAGATCGCGGGGTGGCTGAACCGCGGCGCGGACATCGATGGCATGACGAACCTGTCCGCCGCGCTGCGCGCGCGGCTGAACGAGATCGCCGTGGCTAACCCGGTGCGCATCCTCGAGAGCTTCAAGTCGAAGCTGGACGAGACGGAGAAGTTCCTCTACGCGCTGCCGGACGGCAACCTGATCGAGGGCGTGCTGATGCGCTACCACCACGGCGACACGCTGTGCGTGTCCACACAGGTGGGCTGCCGCATGGGCTGCGCCTTCTGCGCCAGCACGCTGGAGGGCCGCGTGCGCGACCTGACGCCGGGCGAGATCCTCGGCCAGGTGGCGGCGGCGAACCGGCACATCCAGGCCGAGGACCCCGGGCGCCGCGTACACAACATCGTGCTGATGGGCAGCGGCGAGCCGCTGGACAACTACGACAACGTGGTCAAGTTCCTGCGCCTGGTGAACGATCCGAACGGGCTGAACATCTCGCTGCGCAACATATCGCTGTCCACCTGCGGGCTGGTGCGTCGGATGTACGACTTCGCCAAGGAGGGCCTGCCGGTGACGCTCTCGCTGTCGCTGCACGCCCCCAACGACGAGATCCGCCAGAAGATCATGCCCGTGGCCCACGCCTACCCCTACAGCGAGGTGCTGGCGGCCTGCAAGTACTACGTGGAGCAGACCGGGCGGCGCGTGATCTTCGAGTACGCGCTGATCAAGGACCTGAACAGCGACGTGCGCTGCGCCGAGGAGTTGGCGCGGCGGCTGCGCGGCCTGCGCTGCCACGTGAACCTGATTCCACTGAACGACGTGAAGGAGCGCAACCTCGCCGCGCCCGACCGCCGGACGGTGGACGCCTTCCTCAAGCGGCTCGAGCTCAAGCACATCTCCGCCACCGTCCGCCGCGAAATGGGCGCGGACATCGAGGGCGCGTGCGGACAGCTGCGCCGCAAAGTGCTCGACACTTTGAGGAGTGAGGAGAGTGGAGAGTGAAGAGTGGAGAGTGGAGTTGTGGTGCAAATCCCTGCGGGATTTGTTTTGATTGAAACAGGACTTTACCACGATGTTTGTCACCCCGATCGCTGGGTTGTCCTGAACGGAACGTACAGATCCTTCGCTTCGCTCAGGATGACAGCGCTTCGCTCAGGATCTTGAATAAAAAGAAATCCGCAAGGATTTCAACCTGAACTCCACTCTCCACTCTCCACACTCCACTCTCGTTCACGCCCACGATACGCTCAACAACCCAACCTACCATCTACGTACAACACCACTGGAGGTCACGCCCATGAAGGTCTACGCGATTACGGATATCGGCAGGATGCGCCCGATCAACGAGGACTCCTACTACGCGCCCCGGGAGGGGGAGCGCTTCTGCGCCGTGGCGGACGGCATGGGCGGACACAACGCCGGCGAGGTGGCCAGCGCGCTGGCGGTGCAGGTGTTCTCCGAGCACATGCGCGCTGTGGACGACATCACGGCCGAGGCGCTGCACGACGCCGTGGAGCGCGCGAACGACGCCGTGTACCAGGCGGCGCTGGAGAACGCCTCGATGAGCGGCATGGGCACCACCTTCTCCGCCCTCGCCCAGGAGGGGGAGACCGTGTACCTGGCCCACGTGGGCGACAGCCGCATCTACCTCGTGCGCCGCGGGGCCATCATGCAGGTGACCACCGACCACACGCTGGTGGAGGAGATGGTGCAGAAGGGGCTCATCACGCCCCGCGAGGCCCGCATCCACCCCAAGCGCAACATCATCACCCGCGCGCTGGGCACCGAGGAGAGCGTGCAGATCGACATCGTGCAGATGGGCGCGCGCCCCGGCGACGCCTTCTTCCTGTGCAGCGACGGCATGACCAACTATGTGGACGAGCGGGAGATCCTGCGCACCGCCATGTCCGACCAGGCGTGGGAGGACAAGCTCAGGCACCTGGTGTCCATCGCGCTGGAGAACGGCGGCGCCGACAACATCACGGCGCTCTTTGCCGTGGTTGAGGAGGCGGACGCGAGATGATCGGACACGTCATATCGGGCCGATATGTCGTGCAAGCCGTCGTCGGAACCGGCGGCATGGCGGTCGTCTATCGCGCCTTCGATAAAAAGAAAAACAGGATCGTCGCCATCAAGGTGCTGCGCCCGGAGTACGAGTCGGACGAGGAGTTTGTGCGCCGCTTCAGCCGCGAGGCCGAGGCCGCCAGCAAGGTGAGCCACGAGAACATCGTGAACATGCTGGACGTGGGCATCGACGGCGACATGCGCTACATCGTGATGGAGTACGTGGACGGGCAGACGCTGAAGGAGATGATCCGCCAGCGTGGCACCATCCACCCGGATACCGCCATCCGCATGGCCATCCGCATCCTCGCGGCCGTGGACCACGCCCACCGCAACGGCATCGTCCACCGGGACATCAAGCCCCAGAACATCATGGTGGACAACCAGGGCCGCGTGAAGGTGGCTGACTTCGGCATCGCCCGCCTGAAGGCGGCGCAGACCACCGCCACCGAGGAGGGCAGCAACGGCTCCGTGCTCGGCAGCGTGCACTACTTCTCCCCGGAGCAGGCGCGCGGCGAGGTGGCCGATGAGAAGAGCGACCTCTACTCCGTGGGCGTCGTGATGTACGAGATGCTCACCGGCCAGGTGCCCTTCGACGGCGAGACCAGCGTGTCCGTGGCGCTCAAGCACGTCAGCGAGGAGCCCAAGTCCATGCGCGACCACCAGGAGGGCATCTCCAAGGCGCTGGACGAGGTGGTGATGCGCGCGCTGTGCAAGGACGCCTCCAAGCGCTACCAGACCGCCGCCGAGATGGCCGCGGACCTGCGCAAGTGCATCTCCCACCCGCAGGGCGGCTTCGTGGTCTATCCCAAGGACCCGGACGAGCTGGAGCGCGAGAAGGAGGAGCGCCGCCGCAAGCGCGCGCGCGATCGGCGCAAGATCAAGCAGGCGGTGATCACCTGCATCGCGGTCGGCGTCGTATTGATGATCGCCGGGGGCGTGTGGTATTTCCTGAACACCTCGAACACCTACATGATGCCCGATTTGGTGGGCCAGGAGCAGCTGCTGGCGCAGGACGCGCTGGAGCAGCTGGGCGGATCGAGCGAATTGGATTACGCCTATAGCGAGGATTACGAGGAAGGCATCGTCATCGCCCAGTCGCGCCGCGTGGGCGCGCGGGTCAAGACCAGTGCGCCGGTGACGCTCACCGTCAGCCGGGGCACCCAGTGGTACTACCTGGACGACTGCGCCGGGCAGAAGCTGGACGAAGCGTCCGAGACGCTGCGCGCGCTGGGCGTGGAGAGCGTCGAGGCGCTCTACGTGGAGTCCGACGCGCCGGTGGGCACGGTGATCGCCGTGTCCCCGGAGGTGCAGACCACGCAGGCCAAGGATACGCCCGTGATCTTCACCGTCTCTGGCCAGCGCATCCCCGCGCCGGCGCTCGCGGGCATGAAGCTGGAGGACGCGCAGGCGCTTCTGGAGGCCGAGGGCCTCGCGCTGGGCGCCGTCAGCGAGGACGCCGCGCCCGACGCCCAGCCCGGCACCGTCGTCAGCCAGAGCGTGGACGCGGGCGAGACGCTGATGATGGGCGCGACGGTGGATGTCGTCGTCTGTCCGGCGCAGGAAATGCTCTACTACCCGGCTTCGAAGCTGTCGGTGGTGGTGCCGCTGAACGGCAGCGACGTGCTGCTGACGATGACCGCGCCCTCCGGGCTTTCGCAGGAGGTCTACCACGGCGTGCTCAACGCCGGCACCTACCGCCTCGCCCTCTCCAGCGCCGAGCCCGGCGAGCACACCGTCCAGATCACGATGGACGGCGTGGAGATGGAGACGCAGACGGTGCAGTTTGAATAGAGTGGAGAGTAAAAGTGGAGAGTGGAGAGAAGAATGCCGCGCATCTATGTCTGTGTGCATCATAGGCTATGTTTCTGCGAAGCAACGGTGATTCGACGCGGCAGCTACACATTTTAATCTTCACACTCCACTCTCAACTCTCAAAAAAACCGGAGGTTTTCCATGTCCCAGACAACGACGCGCATCGGCACCATATTGCAGGGCATCGGCGGGTTTTACACAGCGCGGGACGAATCCGGCGCGCTGTACACGCTGCGGGCCCAGGGCAAGCTGCGGCGCGAGCGCCTGAAGCCCAAGGTGGGCGACGAGGTGGAGCTTTCGCCGGGCGAGGGCGAGGAGCACGGCTGGATACTGCGCATCCTGCCGCGGCGCAACGAGCTGGTCCGCCCCCCGGTGGCGAACATCGATGTGATCGTGGTGGTGGCCGCGGCGGCCACGCCGCAGGCGGACCTGATGATGGTGGACCGGCTGCTGCTGAACGCCCGTCGCGCGGGCATCGCGGCCCAGCTGGTCGTGAACAAGAGCGACCTGGACGGCGCGCGGGCGAACGAGATCGCCGCGCAGTACCGGGGCGCGGACGTGGACCCGATGCTGGTGTGCGCCGAGACGGGCGAGGGCATGGACGCGCTGCGCGCCCGGCTTCGCGGCAAGACGCACGCGCTGGCGGGGCAGTCCGGCGCGGGAAAGAGCACGATGATCAACGCGCTCTACGGCCTGGACCTGGAGACGGGCGACCTCTCGCACAAGATCGAGCGCGGCAAGAACACCACGCGCCACTGCCAGCTGATCCCCGTGGAGGGCGGCGGCATGGTGCTGGACACGCCCGGGTTCAGCCTGCTGGAGACGGACGTGTTCGACCCGGTGGAGCTCAAGGACGGCTGGCCGGAATTCGCGCCCTACGAGGGCAAGTGCTTCTTCCAGCCCTGCTACCACGCCACCGAGCCGCGCTGCGCGGTGCGCGAGGCCGTGGCGGCGGGGGAGATCGACCCGCGGCGGCACGAGCGCTATGTGGCATTGCTGGACGAGATGAGACAGAGATGGAGGGATCGCTATGATTAAGGTTGCCCCTTCCCTGCTGGCGGCGGATTACCTGAAGATCGGCGAGGACATCCGGCGCGTGGCCGAGGCCGGCGCGGACTGGCTGCACTTTGACGTGATGGACGGCAGCTTTGTGCCGAACGTCAGCTTCGGGCCGGAGATGTGCCGCCGCGCGGCGACCTGCGGCCTGCCCGTGGACGCCCACCTGATGGTGGTGAACCCCGAAAAGCACATCGACACCTTCGCCGCCGCGGGCGCGAAGATCATCACCGTGCACGCCGAGGCCACCGTGCACCTGCACCGCTGCCTGCAGCAGATCCGCGCCGCGGGCTGCATGGCGGGCGTGGCGCTGAACCCGGCCACCTCGCACGAGGCGCTGCGTTACGTGCTGGGCGACTTCGACCTGGCGCTGGTGATGACCGTGAACCCCGGCTTCGGCGGACAGAAGCTGATCCCCGCCTGCATCGACAAGGTGGCCGCCGTGCGCCGCATGCTGAACGACGCGGGCCTCGACGCCATCGTGGAGGTGGACGGCGGCGTGAACCTCGAGACCGCGCCGCGGCTCGTCGCCGCCGGGGCCGACATGCTCGTCGCCGGCAGCGCGCTGTACGGCGCGAAGGACGTCGCCGCGTTCATCCGCGGCGTCAGGGGAGAGGACTGAGAGTTGAGAGTGGAGAGTGAAGAGTGGAGAGTTGATGGCCGCTGCCGCGCGGCATTTCTGTAGGGGCGGCGTTGCGCCGCCCGTCTGGAACCCGCTGGGTATTCTCAACTCCTCACTCCTCACTCAACAAAGGAGGTCATTCCATGCGCAAGATCATTGCCATCGTTCTCCTGCTATTGCTTTGCGCTTCGGCGCTGGCGGAGGCCGCGCCGGGCAACCGGCTGGGCTACAAGGTGCTGGCGGAGCTGTCCGGCGGCAAGCGCAACGCGTTCGTCTCGCCAGTCAGCCTGGCATGGGCGCTGTCCATGGCCGCCGACGGCGCGAAGGGCGAGACCCGGCAGAAGCTGCTCAAGGCGCTGGACGCGGACGACACCGACGCCGTGGCCGCGCTGGCGGAGCCGCTTGTTGAGGCCGGCGTCCGCTGGGCCAACGCCGCGTTCGTCGCCGACAGCCTTGCGCTGCTTGAGGACTACGAGGCGCGCATCGCGTCGGCCTACGAGGCTGAGCGCTTTGCGCTGTCCGGGGCCGATGCCGTCAAAGACTGGGTGCGCGAAAAGACGGACGGTCTGATCGAGGACATCCCACTTTCGCTGGACGGCGACGCGAAGCTGGTGCTGGCGAACGCCGTGGCCATGGAGGCGGAGTGGGCCTCGCCGTTTGAGCCGGACGACACCTGGGACGACACCTTCCACACGCCCGACGGCGACGTGACCGTGCCGTTCATGCACCAGGAGACCTACGCGCAGTACGGCGAGGGCATGGGCGTGCAGCTGGTGTGCAAGGGCTATATGAACGGGGGTCTGGCGCTGATGATCGCGCTGCCGCCGGAGGGCGGCCTGAAGCGGGCGCTGACCAACCTGGCGGAGAACCCCAACTCGTTCTTCACGTTCAAGCCCAACCCGCAGAACGTCTCGCTGGCGCTGCCGAAGCTGGACCTCTCCACCGAGGAGAGCCTGGTGGACGCCATCGTGGCGACGGGCTGCTGGGTGCCGTTCAGCGACAAGTACGCCGACTACTCCGGCATCAGCGACACGCCGCTGCTGGTTTCCGACGTGTTGCAGCAGGTGCGCTTCCAGCTGGACGAGGAGGGCACCCGCGCCGCCGCGGCCACCGAGGTCGTGATGGTGGAGGGCACGGCCCTGGACGACGACGAGGGCCCCAAGCCGATCCCGTTCGTCTGCGACCGGCCGTTCATCGTCGCCGTCGTGGACCGCTCCACCGGCGCGATCCTGTTCGCCGGGGCGGTGGTGAACCCGCTGGGCGATTGACGGGTTCATGCCTGTTTCGCCACATTTTTAACACAAATCGCCATGTAACTTTTCAGTGCGCCGCTATAATAGTCTGCGGTTGGAGCGAGGCGCTCCGCCGTCGGGTCCTTTAAGTCGATCCCGTGAGGTCGGCAAGGCGACTGATAAGCATGGAGTTGGCGCGTCTGCGCGCCGTTGTCGTGCCCCCGCCCTGCCGGCGGGGGCATTGCTTGTGGGCAGGGGAGCAAGCTCCCCCGCCACGACCACCCCCTCCAGATTTTGCTTGAGGCCGATGGCCTCTGGCCGCAAAATCTGCAAGGTAGATTTTTTTCTTCTGGAAAATGGGATTTTCCGGCAGAAAAAATCCTGCGGTTTCGACGCACATGTCGTCGAAACCGATTGAAAGCGAGGATGGAGGGTCGCGTGATGCAGAAGAAGACGCAGCTGATGGACGAGGCCCAGATGCGGCGCACCGTCACCCGCATGGCGCACGAGATCATCGAGCGCAACAAGGGCGTGGAGGGCGTGGCGCTGGTGGGCATTCGCCGCCGCGGCGAGCCCATCGCCCGGATGCTGGCGGACGCCATCGAGCGCGTGGAGGGCACGCGGCTGCCGGTGGGCACCGTGGACATCACCTTCTACCGCGACGACCTGACGCACCTGTCGAAGGACCCGAAGCTGAACCGCACCGACATCCCGTTTTCCATCGAGGGGCGCACCGTGGTGCTGGTGGATGACGTGCTCTACACCGGGCGCACGGCGCGGGCCGCGCTGGACGCGCTGATGGACATGGGCCGCGCGCGGCGCATCCAGCTGGCGGTGCTGATCGACCGCGGCCACCGCGAGCTGCCCATCCGGGCGGACTTCGCCGGCAAGAACGTGCCCACTGCCGTGAGCGAGTTCGTGCGGGTGGCCCTGGCGGAGATCGACGACGAGAGCGGGGTCTGGCTTTGCGACAGATAGTTGATTGACAGCGCAAGCTGTGATCATAGAAGGCGGTTCGCCGCCGGGAACACATTGGAATCCTGGACTGAAACGAAAAACATTGCACACTGAAGGAGGCAAGCGTCATGAAGATCGACAAGAGTGTGGAAAACGGAAAGGTATGCTACGCGCTGGAGGGTCGGCTCGACACCACCACCGCGCCGGAGCTGGAGCAGGCGCTGAAGGTTGACATGGACGGCGCTGATGAGCTGACGCTGGATTTCAGCAAGCTGGACTACATCTCTTCCGCCGGACTGCGGGTTTTGCTGGCCGCGCACAAGGCAATGGGCGCGAAGGGCGGCATGAAGGTGACCAACGTGAACGAGATGGTGCGCGAGGTGTTTGACGTCACCGGTTTTGCGGACATTCTGAACATTGAGTGAGGAGAATGCGATATGAAATCTGAGGTAATCGTCGTATCCAGCAGGGGCCAGGGCATGGAGGCCGCGCTGGCACTGGCAGACAATACTGCCGGACAGATGGGACTGACTTCCCGGGAAGCGCTGCACATGCGCCTGCTGGTCGAAGAGATGATGAACATGGTGCGCTCCATCATCGGCCAGCTCGAGGGCAAGTTCTGGATCGAGAACGAGGGCAAGTCCTACAAGCTGTACCTCCAGACCAAGACGCTGATGGACACCGAGCAGCGCAAGCAGCTGGTTTCGGCTTCCACGAGCGGCAAGAACGAGGCACATCGCGGCATCATGGGCAAGATCCGGGCGTTCTTTGAGCCCATGCCGATCGATGACACCCCGGCGTATCTGATGGAGACGGTCATGCCGAACGCCGCGAATGGCGACCTCACCTGGTCCATGGAGGCCTATAAGGAGCGCCTGCTCAAGCGCAAGGAAGCCTCTGCCGGCGCGCAGGAGGAGTGGGACGAGCTTGAAAAGTCTGTGGTGTCCCACATCGCGGACAACGTCACGGTCAGCATCCGCGGGTATGACGTGGAACTGATGATACTCAAGAAATAGGGTTTGTGCAACCATTGCATGGATACGAGAAAGGTGGATGAATTGATATGTCTGAGCAGGGTATACGCGACGCGAGATCGCTGGGTGCGCCCAAGATGCTGCTGCTGGGCTTCCAGCACATGTTCGCCATGTTTGCTGTTCGCGGGCCTGGGCACGCTGCTGTTCCACTTGCTCACGAAGGGCAGGGTGCCCGCGTTCCTGGGCTCCTCCTTCGCCTTCATCAGCGGCTACGCGGCCGTGGCGGCGCTGTTCGGGAATGACGAGGCCATCAACTGGATCCCCTACGCGGGCGTCGGCGTGGCCTGCGCGGGACTGTTGTACGCGGTGCTCTCCGCGCTGGTGCGCTCCTTTGGCGCCAAGCGTGTGATGCGCTTCTTCCCGCCCATCGTCACCGGCCCGGTCATCATCTGCATCGGCCTGACGCTGGCCTATACCGCCATCGACAACTGCGCCACCAACTGGTGGATCGCCCTGCTGGCCATCGCCATCGTCATCGTGGCGAACATCTGGGGCAAGGGCATGATCCGCATCGTGCCGATCCTGCTGGGCGTGGTCGGCAGCTATGTCGTGGCCGCCATCTTCGGCCAGGTGGACTTCTCCGGCGTCGCTTCCGCCAAGTGGATCGGCTTCCCGATCCAGATGACGAACACCGTGTTCAGCCTGTTCAAGAGCTGTGACGGCGGCCGCCTCGTGAGCGCCATCGCCATCATGATGCCCATCGCGCTGGCGACGATGGTGGAGCACATCGGCGACGTGTGCGCCATCTCCTCCACCGTGGGCGAGAACTTCGTGGCCGATCCCGGCCTGCACCGCACGCTGCTGGGCGACGGCTCCGCCACCGCACTGGCCGCGCTGTTCGGCGCTCCGGCGAACACCACCTATGGCGAGAACACCGGCGTGCTGGCCATGACGAAGGTCTACGACCCCAAGGTCATCCGCATCGCGGCGGTGCTGGCCGTGCTGTTCGCGTTCTGCCCCAAGTTTGAGGCGCTGATCCACGCGATGCCCGCCGCCACCATCGGCGGCGTGAGCCTGATTCTCTACGGCATGATCTCCGCCGTGGGCGTCCGGAACGTGGTTGAGAACCAGGTGGACTTCACCAAGAGCCGCAACATCATCGTGGCCGCCATGATCCTCGGCCTCACGCTGGGCATCCACTTCTCCGGCAAGTTGGGCGCGGTTCCGGCCATGTCCATCAACGGCGCGGTCAGCTTCACCATCGGCGCGATTACCGTGAAGCTCTCCGGCCTGGCCGTGGGCGCGCTGGTCGGCATCATCCTCAACGCCATCCTGCCCGGCAACGACTACGAGTTCGGCGCGAACCCCCTGGGCGACACCGCCGTCAACTTCCAGCAGGGCGTGGATCGTCCGACCAATAAGAACAAGAAGAAGTAAGAAATACGGATCCCTTCATTTTGCCTCCCCTTTAAGGGGAGGTGGCCCGCGGGGCCGGAGGGGTTGTAGGGTCAGCGTTGCGCAAAAAGGCCCCCTCAGCGAGGGGGCCTTTTTGCGCAACGCTGACCCTGTATCTCGATGCGCCTATAGCCGTACACTTTTCCCATCCCCGCAGAAGGGCGTGATCGCGCCGTCCGCGATCAGGTACGCCTCCCCGCGCAGGGTTTCGACGCCGCCTTCGATGTGCAGCCAGCTGCCGTCGGGCAGCGCGTAGAAGCGGCGGCCCATGCTGTCGGGGTAGGTGATGTCGTCGTAGATGTTGAGGCCGTCCAGCCGCGCGTCCAGATCCCCGTCGAAGTGGGGGAGGATCATGGTCTTCGTCAGCCCAAGCCCCGGCAGGAAGCGCTCGTAGGCGGGATCGATGCCCTCGCCTTCAAGCTCGGGCTGCGCGTAGACGGTCTCGGCGGCGTTCATCGTGCCCGCGCTGATGCCGATCAATACGCCCTCGAAGCCGGACAGCAGCGCCTTCAGGCCGATGTCGTGAAAGAATCGGTTTTGCGTCGGCACGTGCCCGCCGGTGAGGATGATCAACTCGGCTTTGGCCACGAGCGCGGCTGCCTGTTGGACGTTGCGCCGGTCGAGGATCGCGAAGTCCGAAAACGCGATGCCCGAGGCCTCGAATGCGGCCTTTTGCTCGGCGGCGTAGTGGTCGTTCGTGTCCGGCTCGTCCGGCGACGAGGCGACGAACAGCCCGCGCACGGGTCCGGCGGGCAGGCTCGCGCGCAGCGCGTCCACGAACCCGTTGGCCGGGTTGAGCGCGACGGCGTTCTCGAGGAACGGGTTGCTGGTCAGGAAGCAGATCATGGGACCTCCCTGTTGAGCATTATTTGTGGCGACAGCCGTTGGCTGTCGCCACTGTGGATCAGTACCCCAGCTCCGCGCTCTTGTCGTACACGGACTTCAGGGCGTGATAGAGCATGTCGTAGACCTGATAGGTCTTTTCGTAGGCGGGCTGGTTGGCGGGATCGGGATGGGTTTCGGTCTCGGCCTTGATGACCTGCACGGCCTCGCCCAGGTTCTTCCAGACGCCCGCGCCGACGCCCGCGACCATCACCGCGCCGTAGGCGCCGCCCTCGTTCGCGGCGGACATCGTGTACACCGGCAGGTCAAAGATGTCGGCCTGCATCTGCCGCCACAGCGCGCTGACGCTGCCGCCGCCGGAGGCGTAGACCTTCTCGTTGCTGGCGAAGTTTCCGAAGATGTCCACCAGCTGCTTGAGGGAGTAGGTGACGCCCTCCATCACGCTGCGGGTGATGTCGGCCTTCTTCGTGCCCAGCGTGAGCCCGTAGAAGGACGCGCGCGCGTTCGGGTCCGGATAGGGGCAGCGCTCGCCGGTCAGGTAGGGCGTGAACACCACGCCGTTCGCGCCGGGCACGGACTGCTCCGCGAGCTCGCCCATCACGTCGAACACGTTGCGGCCCTCGCTCTTGGCCTTGATGGACTCCTCGCCGCACAGCTCGTCCTTGTACCAGCGATACGCGCCGCCGGCGGTCAGCGTGCAGCCGAAGGCCAGCCACAGGCCGGGCTCGTTGCCGCAGAACATCTGCAGATCGCCGTTGGGGTTGTGCTCGAAGTGGTCCAGCGCCATGGACACGTTGCCACTGGTGCCGATCACCACGCCCAGGATGCCCTGCTTCACCAGGCCCGCGCCGGTGGTCTGAATGACCGCGTCGCCGCCGCCGTAGTAGCAGCTCAGGCCCTCGGGCAGGCCCGTCAGCGCCGCGCACTCCTTCGTGACGCCGCCCGCGCGCTCGGTGGACTCGTGCGCTTCGGGGAAGATGGCCTTGTCCAGCCCCGCGATGGCGATCAGCTCGTCCGACCACTTGCGGTTCTTCGTGTCGTAGAAGCCGGTGCCGGAGGCGTCGGACACGTCGATGCCCAGCTCGCCCGTCATCTTGAAGCGGATGTAGTCCTTCGGGCACACAAACAGCTTCATGCGCTTGAAGTTTTCCGGCTCCTCGTCCCTGAGCCACAGGATCTTGCCGCCGGTGTAGCCGGTGAGCATGCGGTTGTTGGTGTAGGTCAGCAGCTTCTCCAGGCCGCCGGCCTTCTCGGTGATCCAATCGCACTGGGCCTGTGTGCGCTGGTCGCACCACAGGATGGACGGGCGGATGACCTCGTTGTTCTCGTCCAGGGCCACCAGGCCGTGCATCTGGCCGGAATAGCTGACGCCCGCGATGTCGGCGGGATTCACGCCGGACTTTTCAAGGATGGCCTTCAGGCCGCGCACGACGGCGTCCCACCAGTCCTTCGGGTCCTGCTCCGCCCAGCCGGGCTTGGGGGTGTAGAGCGGGTACTCCTGGGTGGAGGACGCGACGACCTTGCCGTCGCTGTCCGCGATGATGCACTTCGCGCCGGAGGTGCCCACGTCCAGGCCGATCAGGTATCTCTTGCTCATGGGGATCGACTTCCTTTCGCTTGGTTATATTAATGGACTTTGTTCCATTTATTTCTTCTTTTTCATTCTCTCCATGACCTTCTTCGAGATCTGGGAGATCTTGTGGAAATCGAGCGTGTTCTCCTTGCCCTTGATGAGGCGGTCGATGTTGCTGCGATGGCCGAACAGCGAAAGCGCCGCGACCGCGATGGCAAAGCCCACGAACAGCCAGTAGTTCGGCCGTCCGCGCTCCATGAACACGGTCAGCACCGGGAAGGCCACCGTGGTGATCAGCGACGCGATGGACATCGTGCGCGTGATGGCCACGGCGATGATCTGCACCACCAGCTCCGCCACGGCCATCATCGGGTTGATGGCGATGATCAGGCCCAGCGACGTGGCGATGCCCTTGCCGCCCCTGAAGCCCATGAACACGGGGAAGTCGTGGCCCAGTATGGCGCAGAAGCCGCCGATCAGCATGCCCAGGTCGCCGCCCAGCGCCCGGCCGATCAGGCAGGCCACATAGCCCTTCAGGCAGTCGCCCGCCAGCGTCAACACGCTCGGGAGCCAGCCCAGCGTCCTCAGCACGTTCGTCGTGCCGGAGTTGCCGCTGCCGTGCTTGCGGATGTCCCGGAGCCCATAGGCCTTCGACACCAGATACCCCGAGGAGATGCTCCCCATCAGGTAGCCGATGATCCCCGCGAGGATATATTTGAGTACCATCGTTTCACCTCCAGTACAAGGTGAGAGTTTATTAGAGTGGAGAGTTGAGAGTGGAGAGTGGAGATAAAGACAGTGGCTGCCGCGTGGCTGTGTCACTTATGTCGCGGTAACGAAGCGTTGATCGAATGAAGAGTCCGGTGCGCGGCAAACTTACTCTTCACTCTTCACTCTAAACTCTTTTCTTACTCGTCCTTCTTCTTCCGCTCCCTGAGTATGAACTTCAGCGGGGTGCCCTCGAAGCCGAAGGCCTTGCGGAACTGCTTTTCCAGGTAGCGCTCGTAGGAGAAGTGCATCAGGTTCTGGTCGTTGACGAACATCACGAACGTCGGCGGCTGCACGGCCTGCTGCGTGGCGTAGTAGATCTTCAGCCGACGCCCGGATGTGGCCGGGGGCTGCAGCGCGGCCTGCGCGTCCGCGAGGATGTCGTTTAAGAGGCCCGTGGTCACGCGGCGCGTGGCCTCGGCGTGTGCGGCGCGCACGGCTTCCAGCACGCGGTTCACGCGCTGGCCCGTCAGCGCCGAGATGAACAGCACCGGGGCGTAGGCCATGAACTTCAGGCTCTCGCGGACCTCGCGGACGAACTTGTCCATCGTCTTGGTGTCCTTCTCCACGGCATCCCACTTGTTGATCACGATGACGGCGGCCTTGCCCTGCTCGTCGATGTAGCCCGCGATCTTGCTGTCCTGCTCGGTGACGCCCTGCGTGGCGTCGATCAGCATCAGCGCCACGTCGCAGCGGTCGATGGCGGCCAGCGCGCGCACGATGGAGAAGCGCTCCAGCGACTGATACTCGATGGCCCGCTTGCGGCGGATGCCTGCGGTGTCGATGATCACGAAGTCCTGCCCGTCGTCGGTGAAGCGGGTGTCGATGGCGTCGCGGGTGGTGCCCGCGATGTCGGACACCATCACGCGCTCCTCACCCAGGATGCGGTTGACGAGGCTGGACTTACCGACGTTCGGCTTGCCCACCACGGCGATCTGGATCGCGCCGACGTCCTCGTCCTCGGCGTCCGGGTCCGGGAACAGCTTGCACAGCTCCTCCAGCAGGTCGCCGAAGTTCAGGAGGTTCACGCTGGAAACGCCGATGGGATCGCCGATGCCGAGGTTGTAGAACTCGTAGATGTCGTCCATGCGCTTGATGTTGTCGATCTTGTTGACCACCAGCATCACGGGCTTGCCGCTCTTGCGCAGCATGTCGGCCACGTCCTCGTCGTCGGCCGTCATGCCGGCTTTGCCGTCCACGAAGAACAGGATCACGTCGCAGGTCTCGATGGCGATCTCCGCCTGGCGGCGCATCTGCGCAAGCAGCGGGTCGTCGCTGTTGGGATCGATGCCGCCGGTGTCGATCAGCGTAAATTTGTAGTTCTGCCACTCGCAGTCGGCGTACACGCGGTCGCGCGTGACGCCCGGCGTGTCCTCCACGATGGCGATGCGCTTGCCCACCATCTGGTTGAAGAAGGTGGACTTGCCCACGTTCGGCCTGCCCACGATGGCAACGAGGGGCTTTGACATAATCATAATCCTCCAAGATCAAATGGATGTAAACTCTGAACTCTAAACTCTTTTTTCCGAACCGCTGAGTTCCAATATCATATTGAGCAGGTCCTCGCCCCTGCGCCCGACGGGGCGTATGGGCTTGCCGAGGCGGCGGACGGCCTCGTCCAGCGTCATGTCGTCGAGGAACACGGCCTCGTCGCGCAGCATGCAGGTGGTGATCATCACCGCCTCGCAGTCCACGCCCGCCATCTGCGCCGTCAGGTCGCCGCCGGTGATCAGCCCGGACACGGTGACGCTGGGGCCGAAGTAGGTGTTCTCCAGCGCGTGCACGGAGATGTCCGCGCCCGCAACGGGGCAGTCCAGAAGCATTTGCCGGATGAAGTCCGCCGCGGAGCGCCCGCAGGCGATGGCCAGCTTCCGGCCGCCCGGCGTCGCCCGGCGCATCTCCTTCGGAAGCTCCTCCCAGGCGTCGCGGTACTCGGTGTCCAGCAGCCTGAGCAGCCCCACGCCGTCGTCGATCTGCTCGTAGCCCTCGTAGGCCTCGTCCGGGGGAATGGGCAGGCCCGCCTGCAGGTAGAACTCGTCCGACGGGAACGCGAAGCGGGTGCCGCGCTCCCGGAGCAGTTTTTCGCGCCAGCGCTCGGCCAGCTCCACCACGGCGCGGGCCTCGTCCGGCCGATATGTGCGCAGCTCGGTCAGCCCCTCGCGGTGGCCGGTGAGCCCCACGGGCACCAGCGCCAGCGACTGTGCGCCGGGAAGCTGCGACAGCTCGCGGATCGTGCGCTCCAGCGCGGCCCCGTCGTTGAGACCCGGACAGAGCACGCACTGGCAGTGGAAGCGGATGCCGCCGTCCGACAGCGTTTGCAGCTGGCCCATCAGCCGCCGCGCCCGGGGCGTGCCCAGCAGGCGCACGCGCAGATCCGGGTCGGTGGCGTGCACGGAGATGTACAGCGGCGAGCAGCGCCGCGCGACGATGCGCCCGAGCTCCGCGTCCGAAACGTTCGTCAGCGTCACGTAGTTGCCCATCATCAGGCTCATGCGCCAGTCGTCGTCCTTCACGCGCATCGTCTCGCGCGCGCAGCCGGGCAGCTGGTCCACGAAGCAAAACAAACATTTATTGCAGCACAGGCGCGTCCCGGACATCATCGGCGTTTCAAAGTTCAGGCCCAGCGGGGCGTACTCGTCCTTGCGGACGGCGAAGTCCACGGGCCTGCCGTCGCGCAGGATCTGCACCGTCAGCCGCTTCTGCGCCGACAGCGCCTGGTAGTCGATGAAGTCGATCATGGCATGCCCGTCCAGGCGCGCCAGCCTGTCGCCCGCGCGGATGCCCGCGCGCGCCGCGGGGCTTTCGGGATCGACTGATACGATGAGGTGAGACATGCGTGCTCCTGTTCCCTGTTTCCTAATCCCTAATCCCTAATCCCTAATCCCTAATCCCTAATCCCTAATCCCTAATTCTCCAAATATATTATGCCCCATTTTTCCAAATCCGTCAACGGCGAAAGCGAAAAAGGGCGCCCAAAAGGCGCGATTTTGCCGGGAAGGCAACGCTTTTTGCGTCCGGGCGCATAAAATGACAATTATTTACTGAAACTGACTTGCGAAAGGGAGCGCTTTGAGTTATAATGAAGTGCTTATATGTAAGACCCGCAAACCAAATATCAAATTGGGAGGAGAATACACCATGCAGAAGTATGTGTACCTTTTCAGCGAAGGCAACGCTTCCATGCGCAACCTGCTGGGCGGCAAGGGCGCCAACCTGGCGGAGATGACCTCGCTGGGCATGCCCGTGCCCCAGGGCTTCACCATCACCACCGAAGCCTGCACCCGCTACTATGAAGACGGCAAGACCATCGGCGCCGACATCCAGAAGCAGATCGACGAGGCCCTCGCGAAGATCGAGAAGATCAACGAGAAGAAGTTTGGCGACGCGAAGAACCCGCTGCTGGTCTCCGTGCGCTCCGGCGCGCGCGCTTCCATGCCGGGCATGATGGATACCATCCTGAACCTGGGCATCAACGACGAGGTGGCCGCGGGCCTGATCGCCGGCAACCCCGATCCCAAGTTCGAGCGCTTCGTGTACGACTCCTACCGCCGCTTCATCCAGATGTTCTCCGACGTCGTGATGGAGATCCCGAAGAAGACCTTTGAGGTCATCATCGACGAAGTGAAGGAGAAGAAGGGCGTCAAGAACGACATCGACCTGGACGTCAACGACATGAAAGAGCTCGTCGCCCGCTTCAAGGCCTACTACAAGGAGCAGAAGGGCGAGGACTTCCCAACCCAGCCGAAGGTACAGATGATGGAGGCCGTGAAGGCCGTGTTCCGCTCCTGGGACAACCCCCGCGCGAACGTCTATCGCCGCATGAACGACATCCCCTACTCCTGGGGCACCGCCGTCAACGTGCAGCCGATGGTGTTCGGCAACCTGAACGATCGCTCCGGCACGGGCGTCGCCTTCACGCGCAACCCCGCCACCGGCGAGAAGGCGCTGTTCGGCGAGTACCTGATCAACGCCCAGGGCGAGGACGTCGTGGCCGGCATCCGCACCCCCAGCAAGATCGCCCAGCTGGAGCAGGATATGCCCGAGGTGTTCAAGCAGTTCAAGACCATCGCGAACAACCTCGAAAAGCACTACAAGGACATGCAGGACATGGAGTACACCATCGAGAATGGCAAGCTCTACATGCTGCAGACCCGCAACGGCAAGCGCACCGCCGCCGCCGCACTGAAGATCGCCGTGGACCTCGTGGACGAGGGCATGATCACCGAGCGCGAGGCCGTGATGCGCGTGGAGCCCAAGCAGCTCGACAGCCTGCTGCATCCCACCTTTGACGCCAAGGCGCTGAAGAACGCCAAGCCCATCGGCGAAGGCCTCGCGGCCTCCCCGGGCGCGGCCTGCGGCCAGGTGGTGTTCTCCGCCGAGGATGCCAAGCGCTGGGCCGAGCACGGCCACCGCGTGGTGCTCGTCCGCCTGGAGACCAGCCCCGAGGACATCGAGGGCATGGTGGCGTCCCAGGGCATCCTGACGGTGCGCGGCGGCATGACCAGCCACGCGGCGGTCGTCGCCCGCGGCATGGGCACCTGCTGCGTGTCCGGCTGCTCCGAGATCAAGATGCGCGACCACGAGTTCGAGCTGGGCGGCCGCACCTTCAAGGAGGGCGACTGGATCAGCGTGGACGGCTCCACCGGCAAGATCTACGGCGAGGCCATCCCCACCGCCGAGGCCACCATCTCCGGCGACTTCGGCCGCTTCATGGCCTGGGCGGACGCCGAGCGCAAGCTGCGCATCCGCACCAACGCCGACAACCCGCGCGACGCCATGCAGGCCGTGAAGTTCGGCGCGGAGGGCATCGGTCTGTGCCGCACCGAGCACATGTTCTTCGAGGGCGACCGCATCAAGGCCGTCCGCGAGATGATCGTGGCCAAGGACGTCGAGACCCGCAAGAAGGCGCTGGCCAAGCTGCGCCCCTATCAGCAGGGCGACTTCGAGGCCATGTACGAGGTCCTGCAGGGCCGTCCGATGACCGTGCGCTACCTCGATCCGCCGCTGCACGAGTTCCTGCCCAACAAGGAAGAGGAGATCGTGGAGCTGGCCGCCGAGATGGGCATCAGCGTCGACGAGCTCAAGGAGACCGTGGACTCGCTGCACGAGTTCAACCCGATGATGGGCCACCGCGGCTGCCGCCTGGCCGTCACCTATCCCGAGATCGCCGAGATGCAGACCGAGGCCGTCATCTCCGCCGCCATCGCTGGTGGGCGAGGTGAAGGAGCTCAAGTTCGTCAAGGACGTCGTGGTCGCCACCGCCGACAAGCTGATCGCCCAGGCCGGCGTGGACATGAAGTACCACGTGGGCACCATGATCGAGATCCCGCGCGCGGCCGTGACCGCCGGCGAGATCGCCAAGGAGGCCGAGTTCTTCTCCTTCGGCACCAACGACCTGACCCAGATGACCTTCGGCTTCAGCCGCGACGACGCCGCGAAGTTCCTCGGCGCGTACTACGACAACAAGATCTATGAGTTCGATCCCTTCGCCAAGCTGGACCAGACCGGCGTTGGCGCGCTGGTGAAGATGGCTGCCGAGGCCGGCCGCGCGACCCGCCCGGACATCCACCTGGGCATCTGCGGCGAGCACGGCGGCGATCCGTCGTCCATCGAGTTCTGCCACAGGATCGGCCTGGACTACGTGTCCTGCTCGCCGTTCCGCGTGCCGATCGCCCGCCTCGCCGCCGCGCAGGCCGCGATCCAGAACGCCTGATGCGCCCTTTGACTGAGAACGGGCTCAACGCCTGAACACACCGGCCCTGCCTCACCCACGTGGGGCGGGCCGGTATTTTGCATATCTGGAGGAAAACATATGAAGATCGGTTGCGTAAAGGAAATCAAGAACAACGAGTTCCGCGTGGGCCTGACGCCGGACAACGTGTGCGCCTACATCGCCGCGGGCCACCACGTGTACGTGGAGATGGGCGCGGGCGTGGGCTCGGGCTTTTCGGACAACGAATACGTGAACGCGGGCGCCTCGCTGATCGAGGACCCGGCGGACATCTGGCGCCTGGTGGACATGATGGTGAAGGTCAAGGAGCCGCTGGAGGAGGAGTACCCGCTATTCCACGACGGCCTGATCCTCTACACCTACCTGCACCTCGCGGCGGACAAGCAGCAGACCGACGCGCTGCTCAAGGGCAAGGTGCGCGCCGTGGCCTATGAGACGATCCAGGAGGCGGACCGCTCGCTTCCGTGCCTGGCGCCGATGAGCCAGATCGCGGGCCGCCTGTCCATCCAGGAGGGCGCGAAGTACCTCGAGAAGCGCTTTGGCGGCGAGGGCATCCTGCTGGCGGGCGTGCCGGGCACGCCGAAGGCTAACGTCGTGATCCTCGGCGGCGGCACCGTGGGCATGAACGCCTGCAAGATCGCCGTGGGCATGGGCGCGAACGTGACGATACTGGACGTGAATCTGAAGCGGCTGGAGGAGCTGGACAACATGTTCGGCGCGCACATCCAGACGCTGGTGTCCAACGACAGCAACGTGGAGCGCGTGCTCCGCGACGCGGACCTGGTGATCGGCTCGGTGCTGATCCCCGGCGGCTCCACGCCCAAGCTGTTCAAGGCGAAGTACCTGAAGAGCATGAAGGAGGGCGCGGTGTTCGTCGACGTCGCCATCGACCAGGGCGGCTGCGGCGAGTCCTCCCACGTGACCACCCACGACGACCCGGTGTTCATCCAGGAGGGCGTCGTGCACTACTGCGTGGGCAACATGCCCGGCGCGGTGCCGCGCACGAGCACCATCGCGCTGACGAACGCCACGCTGCGCTACGGCCTGCAGATTGCCGGGGCGGGCTTGGAGGAAGCGTGCCGCAACAGCGATGTGATCTGCTCCGGCGTCAACACGTTCGACGGCAAGCTGACGTGCAAAAACGTGGCGCTGGCGCACGGCTACGAGTACACGGACATCAAGAGCCTGATCTAAAGAGGTGCACCATGTTCAACCAAACCGCCTATGAGGCGAGCCTCGCCGTAGCGTGCGCGGGCGTGTCGCTGAAGGGGAAAAAGGTGCTCGTCACCGGCGCGACGGGCCTGATCGGCTCCTTTCTCGTGGACGCGCTCGCGCGGCTGAACGAGGCCGAGGGCGCGCAAAATGAGATCTACGCCGCCGGGCGAAGCGCCGAGGGCATAGAAAAGCGCTTCGGCGCGCTCACCGACAGGCCGTACTTTCACTACGTGCCCTACGACGCGACGAAGCCCGTGGCGCTCGACTTCGAGCCGGACTATGTGATCCACGCCGCCACCAGCGCGCACCCGCTGGCCTACGCCACGGACCCGGTGGGCATCATGCGCGCCAACCTCTTTGGCGCGATGGAGCTGCTGGAGGCCTTGCGCGCGCAGGGGCACGGGCGCTTTCTGCTGCTGTCCACCGGCGAGACCTACGGCGAAAATCCGAATCTGCCGGACGGCTTTTCCGAGACGGACCACGGCTGGATCGATCCGATGCTGCCCCGCGCGTGCTATCCCGAGAGCAAGCGCGCCGCCGAGACGCTCTGCGCCAGCTACGCCGCGCAGTACGGCGTGGACGCGCTCGTGGCGCGGCTGTGCCACGTCTACGGGCCGACCTTTACCGCCGCCAACAGCCGCGCCGACGCGCAGTTCATCCGCAAGGCGCTGGCGGGGGAGGACATCGTGATGAAGAGTGCGGGCAGCCAGGTGCGCTCGTTCTGCTACGTGGCCGACGCCGTGAATGCGCTGCTCGCGCTGCTGGAAAGGGGCGCGCGCGGCGAGGCCTACAACGTCGCCAACCGCGCGTCCGTGGCCTCCATCCGCCAGTACGCCGAGACGCTCGCCGACATCGCCGGGGTGAGCGTGACCTTCGACGTGCCCCCGGAGGCCGAGAAGGCCGGGTACACCAAGATCACCCGCGCCGTGCTCAACCCCGCCAAGCTGGAAAGACTCGGCTGGCATCCGCGCTTCGATTTGCGCGAGGGGCTGGAAGCGACGTATCGGTGCTGTAAGGGCTGATACATGCCAAAAGGCTTCCCCTTGAGGGGAAGCTGTCACCGCAGGTGACTGATGAGGTGTCTCCGATGGCTAAGATCGTCTTTCTGATAGAGGATCGAAGCCTGTGGGGACACCTCATCCGCCCCTGTCGGGGCACCTGACGCTGACGCTAGGCTTTCGCCCCCTCTAGGGGAAGGCTTTTTTGTAGCATCACGGTTGACAGCTCTTAATCTCTCTTTTCTGGTTTCCTCCCCACGATTCCTCCCGTCAGTTCGCTGACGCTCCTGCCCATCTTCTGCCACGCGCCCTTGAGGCTGCCGGTGCTGGCGAGGGCGTAGACGGCGGCGGCGAGCAGGCCCAGGCCGATCACCCACGCGATGCCCTTCGCCGCGCCGCTGGTCGAGGCGCTGCGGCCCTCGGCCTTCGCGCCCGGTCCGTACAGCACGTTGTCCAGCACCTCGGCGATATAGTTGGTGGCCTCCTGCGCCTTCTCCTTCTCGATCTCGTGCGTGCCGAACTCCAGAAGCAGCGCGTGCGGGTACAGCTCCTGGTTGTAGTTGCCCTTCCCGATGAAAATGTCCTTGATCAGCCCGGGGTACTCCCGGTCGGCCTCCGCCTTGATCTGCTGGGCGAAGGCCTTGTTTTCCGCGGCGTTCTGGTTGTTGCGGCCCACGAACAGCCTCACCTTGCTGATGTCCTCGCCGTCCACCTTCGTTTCGTACTCCTCGGCGGGCACGGCGTCGCGGTGGATGTCCAGCAGCGCGTCCGGGTTCTTCTTTAAGAGCTCCTCCGCCGTGCGGCGCGAGCGCGTGTAGGCGTCGGCGTCGTGGGGCAAAAACGTCTCCTTTGAGTAAACGGCGTCGATGCCGCGCTTCTCCAGCGCCTTCTTGAGGCTGTCGCCCACGTCATAGATGCCGGCGTTCTTCCACTTGGAGTAGGTGCCGTCGTCCGGCACGTAGCTCTCGTCGCTGTGGGTGGAGTACATGGCGACCAGCTTCTTGTCGTCACTGTTTTCCTTTTTTGCGGCGAAGGCGGCGAGCGCGGCCTCGTCCGCTTCGGCGCGGCCCAGGTACTCGGCGGTCGCGGTCTGAGCGGCGTCGTCCACGTGCGCCACGCGATACCAGCCGTCGTCTGCGGAGATGTACTCGTCGCCCGGGTAGATGCGCCCGCCGCGCCGCGTGAGCAGCCTGCCGTCTTCGTCCAGCAGCGCGTACACGCAGTCGCCGTCCATTTCGGCGCGCGCGGCCGCGCCGAGCGTCATCAGCGCCAGGATCGTAAGAAAGCCCGCGGCTACGCGGATGATGACGCCCCTCATCGCTGTTCCCTCCGGACGAAGTCGCCGTTGACGAACTCCCGCGTGGGCTTTTGACGCCCCCGCTTGACGCGCTCGACGATCTCGCCCACGATCTCCGAAAGCAGCACCGCCAGCAGTCCCGCGACCACGATCACGTCGAAGCCGCCCGCGCCGCCCAGCGCCAGCCGCTGGTCCGCGCCCATCGCGTTGGCGTAGCCCCAGCTGGCCAGGTTTGCCAGCATCACGCCCAGCGTGCCCGCGATGAACGCGCCGCGCCGCGAGCGCCCGAACAGATACGCGATGATGCCGCCCGCGATGCCGTAGGCGATGGACGGGTCGACGACCATGGCCTCCGGCTCGTCGGGCATCACCCGGCCCAGCACGAACACCGCCGCGGCGGTCAGAAGCGCCGCCAGCACGCTGCGCACGCGCTCCCAGAGCGTGTCCGCCTTCACGAGCAGATACACGCACAGCCCCAGCGGGATCAGCGCCCCGCCGACGTTGAACGAGAAGCGCCGCGTCACCGGGATCTCCGGCAAAAACCCGCCCGCGATGATCAGCGCGATGAACAGGATCGCCTCGCGGTCCGTCAGCCGCAGCTTGTCCAGCACCCGCTGTCCCGCCCCGAACAGGATCAGTACCCCCGCCCCGAGCAACAGAAAAAACCCAATCGACATGAAAACACCTCCGAATTGCCTTGCGATTCGGAGGTAGTATTGACCAGGGGAGGGAGAAATATGAATGAGAGGGGAG
>CADAQZ010000013.1 GCA_902790175.1 uncultured Eubacteriales bacterium
GCCGGTGCAGGGCCGCATGATGCTCAAGCATCGCGACGGCATCAGCTTCATCGACATCCCGCAGATCGCCATGGTGATGCGCGAAAACCGCGCCACGATATTGTTGATGCAGGATGGCACGCGCTACGTGGTGTCCGACGGTATGGCCGAGCTGGACGAGCGCCTGCCGGACGAGCTGTTCTTCCGCACCCACAAGAGCTACATCGTGAACCTGAATTTGATCGAGTCCATCGCGCCCTACGGTCGCTGGACGTACGTGGTGAAGCTGAAGGGCCTGAAGGACGACGCGCTGATCACCCACGAGCGGTTCGAGGCATTGCAGAAGCGCTTTGCGTAGAGGCGATAGACGAGATACAGCCGATTGCGAGGAGCACTCGGCTGTGTTATAATATTGCAAAACAACACGGGAGGGCATCGTGATGAAGAAGCTGCTGGCAATCCTGATGGTACTTGCGCTGCTCGCGCCCGCCGCGCTGGCGGAGATCCGGCACGAGAGCGAGGGCTACGACAGCCCGGAGGCGGCGGTGGAGGCCTATGTGGAGGCGCTGAACCGCGGCGACGCGGACGGCATGATCTCGGCGTTTGCGCTTGAGACCTTTGTGGATCACTGCGACGCGGAGGCGGCGATGCAGCGTTTGCAGAGCATCAGCCCCGTCACCTTCATCACCATGCCGGTAAACGGCGCGTATTCCCGAAGCCTGCTCATCAACGCCCGCCGGGCGCAGATCACGAACAGCCTGATGCAGCAGTACATCCAGATCAGCGCGCACCTGGAGAACATGACCGTTCCGCTGCAGGACGCCGCCGCGCGGCAGGAGATGCTGGACCGGTTCGCAAATTCCCCCGCCAACGCATGGGAGGGGAACGTGAAGCTCGTGGGCTGGGTGAACCCGGCGCTGTTGTCGGACAAGATCGCCTATCCCATGAACATGGTCTCTGCGATGCTCCAGTCGGCGTACTACGACCCGGACGACCTGGCCTGGGAGGTGGCGCGCCTCAACGTAGCGGGCGAGGACGCCGTTTTGCTGCTGCAGTGCGCGAAATACGGGGATCGCTGGTACATCGCGGAGCTGAACGGCATCCCCGGCATGGCGCTGGGGGTTCCGGTGACCGCCGCGGGCATGATCTTTGCGAGCGATCCGGATATGGGAAGTGTGATCGACGTGCTGAGCAATCCGCTGGCGGCGCTGGGCGCTTTGAACGCCACACGCCTTCTGGACGCCAACGCGGCCAGCGACCTGCCCGGGATGCGGTGGACGCTGACGGGGATCGGCGGCGTGGACGGCGCGACGGTTTGCGGCGAGCCGGACGAGCCGGCGCAGGCGAGCGGCCTGGCCGCGTGGGGCGAGCTGAAGTTCATGCGCGTCGGCGCGCTGGCGGCGCTGCGGGTGAGCCCCGCCGCGTCGCAGGCGCTGGGCGCGGACGAACAGCGCCTGTACCTGGGCCTGGCCTGGACGGACATGAACGGCAGCCTGGAGCTGCTGGAGATGCGGGGCACGGGCATCAGGCCGGAGCCCGAGGGGAACGGCATCGCCCTGGACGGCGACACGCTGACGCTGAACCTCTGGAACGGCGTGACGCTGACCTTTGAAAAAGCAAATTGAGGAGATAGCGATATGATTCTGAAATCCGTTGCCGAACAGGCATTGAACGAGGCGCTGAAGACGGGCGGCGACTTCGCGGAGCTCTTCTGCGAGGACCGGCGCAGCGGCGCGGTGGGGCTGGTGGACGGCCACGTGGAGAGCGCCTCCACCGTGCGCCGCCACGGCGCGGGCATCCGCGTGTACAGCGGCCTCTCCAGCGTGTACGTGCACACGAACGACACCAGCCTCTCCGGGCTCGTCGCCGCGGCGCGCAAGGCCGCGGACGCCGTGTCGGGCGCGGTGAACGTCGGGGACATCCGCCTGACGCAGTCGATCGCGGCGAACCTGCACCCGATCCAGGCCATGCCGATGGACGTGGCCGGGGCGCGCAAGGCGAAGCTGCTTCGGGACATGGACCTCGCGGCGCGCGCCGTGTCGCCCGAGATCCGCCAGGTGCGCGCGAACCTGATCTACTGGGACAGCGACGTGCTGATCGCCAACAGCGAGGGGCTGTACACCGGGGATCGCCGCGTGTACACGCGCATGGCCTGCGTGGCGGTGGCCGAGGCGGGCGGCGAGAGCCAATCCGGCAGCGCGTCGCCCGGCGCGATGATGGGCTTTGAGCTGTTCGAGGGGCGCGTGGACGCCGCGGCGGAGGCCGTGAAGGCCGCCAACCAGGCCGTGACGATGCTGCACGCCGAGCCCTGCCCCGCGGGCGTGATGCCCGTGGTGATCGACGGCGGCTTCGGCGGTGTGATCTTCCACGAGGCCTGCGGGCACTCGCTCGAGGCGCAGGCCGTGGCCTTTGGCAACAGCGAGTTCGCGGGCAAGCTGGGACAGCGCATCGCCTCGCCGATCGTCACCGCCATCGACGACGGCACGATGCCCGGCGAGTGGGGCAGCCTGAACATCGACGACGAGGGCACGCCGACCACGCGCCTGACGCTGATCAAGGACGGCGTGCTGGTGAACTACATGGTGGATCGGCTGAACGGGCGGCGCATGAACATGCCCGTGACCGGCTCCAGCCGCCGCCAGGACTACACCTTCGCGCCCACCAGCCGCATGCGCAACACGTTCATCGCCCCCGGCAGCGACGACGAGGACGAGATCATCGCCACCTGCGGCGACGGCCTCTACGCCAAATCGATGGGCGGCGGCAGCGTGCACCCCGTGACGGGCGAGTTCAATTTCGCCGTGGCGGAGGGCTATCTGATCAAGGACGGCAAGATCGATCGGCCCGTGCGCGGCGCGACGCTGATCGGCCGCGGCTCCGAGGTGCTTCGCAAGATCGACCGCGTGGGCGGCAACATGTGGATGGCCCAGGGCATGTGCGGGGCCTCCAGCGGCTCGATCCCCACCAACGTGGGCCAGCCGATGATTCGCGTGACCGATATGACGGTGGGAGGCCGATGAGCATGGACAGAAACGAATTTGTGAAGCGGCTCTTTGACCGCGTTTCCTCCCGGGAGGGCGAAGGCAGCGCCGTGAGCCTGAAGGGCAGCGAGGTCTGCTACGAGGAAGGCAGCAGCTTTGAGGTGCAGGTGAAGGACGGCGAGATCATCGGCTACAACGTGTCCGATTCCATCGGCCTGGGCTTTCGCATGCTGACGAAGGCCGGCAGGATGGGCTACGCCTCCACGCAGATATTGGACGAGGCCGCCGTGGACCAGCTGGTGGACGGCGCGCTGGAGAACGCCGCGCTGGTGGAGAGCGAGGACCAGCAGTTCATCTGGAAGGGCGACGAGAAGTATCCCGAGCTGAAGCTGTTCAACCCCGCGCTGGAAGAAATTACCCCCGCGCAGAAGATCGAGATGGCGAAGGAGCTGGAGCGGCTGACGCTCGCGCAGGACGAACGCATCCAGCAGGTGGAGGACTGCGCCATTTTCTCCTCCAGCGACCTGCGCGCGCTGCAAAATGGCAGCGGGCTGGACGTTTCGATGCGAGTGAACCTGCTGGGCGGCTACGTGGCCGCGGTGGCGCGCGACGGCGAGCAGGTGAACGCGGGCGTCAAGATGTTCTTCACGACGAAGCCGGAGGAGGTCGACCTGGAGAAGGTGGCAAAGGCCGCGGCCCGCGAGGCGCTGGACGGCCTGAACGCCGAACAGGCGCCGTCCGGGCAGTACCGCGTGCTGCTGAGGAGCGACGTGGCGGCAACGCTGCTGGCGACCTTCTGGGGCGTGTTCAGCGCCGACAACGCCCAGCGCGGGATGTCCCGCCTGGCAGGCCGCGAGGGCGAGGCGATCGCCTCGGCTTGCGTGACGCTGATGGACGACCCGCACCGCGCGGGCAGCGCGGCCTCCGCACCGTTTGACGGCGAGGGCGTGGCGACGGTCAGGAAGGCCGTGATCGAGGGCGGCACGCTGACCACGCTGCTGCACAACTTCAAGACCGCGAAGAAGCAGGGCGTGAAGACCACGGCGAACGCCAGCCGCCCCGGCTACGCCGCGCCCGTGGGCGTCGCGCCGACCAACTTCTACTTTAAGCCCGCGGAAGCGGACCTGGACGGCATGATCCGGGCGCTGGGCGACGGCCTGCTGATCACCAACCTGCAGGGCATGCACGCCGGCGCGAACCCCATCACTGGCGACTTCTCGCTGGCGGCCAAGGGCTTCATGGTGCGCGGCGGCGCGCGGGCCGAGGCCGTGGCGCAGATCACGATCGCGGGCAACTTTTACGAGCTGCTCCAAGACGTGGAGGCCGTCGGCGGCGATCTGGAGTTCCTCGCGCCCGGGGCCAGCTGCTTCGGCAGCCCCAGCCTGCTGGTGAAAAAGCTGAGCGTGGCGGGGAAATAAGAATAAAGGAAAGCCGTGATTTGCGAAGCAAATCACGGCTTTCCTTTGCCCTCAAATATGCTGATCTCGTGTCGCTTGGCGATCAGCGCGGCGGCGGCGGGATCGTGGACGGTCCAGGCCGCCATCGGCGTGCGGAACATGAAGCGCTGGAAGTGCGGCGAGAAGAAGCGCGGCGCGTTCACGTTGTAGGCCACGAAGTCGGGCCGGGACAGGCAGTTGGCCAGCAGCCCCGCCATGAAGAACCCCGCGACGCCGTTCACGACGGGCCGGTAGGAGGGCAGGCTGTCCACCAGCTGGCCGCGCGCGATCTGCGGCGCGTGGCGGCGGAACCAGAATACGATCAGCGGGTTGAACGACTCCACCAGGAATTCGCCCCGGTAGCCCTCCATGTGCTGGATCAGCACCTCGCACAGCCGGCGGTTGCGATTGCCGCTCTTCAGCTCGATCAGCAGCGGCACCTGCCCGTCCACCGCCTCCAGCACCTGCTCAAGCGTGGGGATGTGGGCGTCGCTTTGCCCCGCCAGCGGCAGCGCCTGCAATTCACTGAGCGGCACGTCCCGGACCTTGCGCGCGTCGCCCGCCATGCGCAGAAGGTCGTCGTCGTGGAACACCACCACCTGCATGTCCCTGGAGAACTGGATGTCCAATTCCATGCCGAAGCCCGCGTCCCGCGCGGCTTCGAACGCGGGCAGCGTGTTTTCGACGATGCCCCTGTCCAGATCGTGCAGGCCGCGGTGGGCGAAGGGCGTCCCGCGCCAGCGGCGCATCTTCTGATACCGCAGGCTCGGGTGCGTCATGAAGGACAGGATCGCCAGGACGATGGCGAGCAGAACCCATATGGACATGCCTAGTCCTCCATGTCAAAGTGCTCGATGAGGCTCTTTTTCGCCTCGGGGCGGTTGTCGCCGTGCCGCACGAACAGCATCGTCAAAAACGCCAGCGCCACCGTCGTCGCGGCGTAGGGGAACAGCGTGTGGTAGCCGACGTGTTCCAAGAGCCATCCCGACAGGATCGGCGTCAAAATCTGCGCCGCCATCGAGAAGGTGTAGTAGTAGCCGGTGTACTTGCCCACGTCGCCGCTGCGGCTGATCTCCACCACCATCGGGTAGGAGTTCACGTTGATCGCCGCCCACGCGAAGCCGATCAGCACGAACAGCACGTACAATACAAACGAGAATTTCTGGATGAAGCCGGTGACGGCGAAGCACCCGGCCAGCAGCACCACGCCCGCGAGGATCATCTTCTTGCGCCCGACGCGCGAGGAGAGGATGCCGACGGGGATGTAGGAGACCACGGCCGCGCCGGTGGCGATCATCAGGCACGAGGCCGCGCCGGAGAGGTCGCCCCACATGCGGGTGAAGTACTTGGAGTAGGCGGTGGTGACGGCGTTGTAGCCCATGTACCAGAGCGCCACCGAGCACAGGATCAGCGCCAGGCTGCGCGCCTGGTCCGGCGGCAGCTTGCCGCCGGGACCCTGTTCCTCCTCCTCGGGGTCGGCGTTCTGGGCGGCGAGCGCGTTTTCCTTCACGCGCCAGACGAGCAGCGCCACCGACACCGCCATCAGCCCGGCCACGGCAACGAACACCGGCGTGTAATTCGCGCGGCCGTCGGCGTGGGTGGACTTGATCAGCAGCTTCACGGCCCCGAGCGCGTAGATGCCGCCCAGCGCGCCCATCAGGTTGATGATGGCGTTGGCCTTCGAGCGCAGCGGCTTGGGCGTCACGTCCGGCATCAGCGCCACGGCGGGGGAGCGATAGGTGCCCATCGCGATCAGCAGCAGCCCCAGCAGGATCAAAAACGCCGTGAAGCGCCCGGGCGCGTCCACGCCCGCCAATGCCAGCGTCAGCGCCACGGCGCAGGCCGTGCCGCAGACGATGTAGGGCATGCGCTTGCCCAGCGGCGTGCGCGTGCGGTCGGACAGCTTGCCGAACAGCGGCAGCAGCACCAGCGCCAGTATGTTGTCCGCCGCCATGATCACGCCGGACAGGCTGTCGCCGAGGTGGAACGTGTCGCGCAAGATCAGCGGGATGATCGTGTCGTACATCTGCCAGAATGCGCAGATGGAGAAGAACGCCAGCCCGATCAGCAGCGTTCGCCGGTTGTTCAGCTTCATGGAGATCCGCCCCTCCCTGATGTGAGTATAGAACCATTATAAACCGATGCCGCCCGATTGTAAAGGGACGGCTTTTTTGGTATGATAGTGAAAAAGAGGGGGTGAGCGCGATGCCCGCGTGGATGCTGCCGCTGACGAGGCGGATCGACCCCGAGGCCGACGTGGCGCGGCTGTCGGTGTACACGAAGCTGCCTGGCTTCGTGGCCGTGGCGGCGCTCGCGCCCGTGCGCCCGGGCGTCGGGACCGCGACGGTGAACGGCGTCAAGCTGAGCCGCTGGGAGTGCGTGACGGTCAGGGGCGTGCGCCTGCTGTTTTTCCCCGTGGGCGAGGTGGCGTACGAGCACGGCCGCCGCTATCGCGTGGCGCTGGAGGGCTTTGAGACGCCCTCCGGGAAGCGCTTTCGCCGCTGCGCCTTCTGGGTGCGCACCGAGAAGCGCCGCGAGCGCAGCCCGGAGCATGCCGAGCGCGACGCCGCGGCGCTCGAGGCCGCGCGGGAGGGGCTGGTGCTTTTAAAGAACGCGGGCGGTGCGCTGCCGCTTGCGCCGGGCGAAACGCTGAACTGCCTGGGCTCCGCCCAGCACCGCTGGCGCATCTCCACGGCGGGATCGGCGGCCATCAACCCCCGCTGGCGGCCCGGGTTCCACCGGGCGGTGCTGGAGCACAGCGCGTTTCAGGTGAACGGCGAGCTTGCGGACTTCTATCAGCAGGGGCGCGGCGACGTGCCCGACGACGGGATGCTCGCGCGGGCGCGGGCGCTGTCGGACGCGGCGCTGGTGTTCATCGCGCGCGCCTCCGGCGAGATGATCGACAATCGGCCCATGCCCGGGGAGTATTATCTGACAGATGGCGAACTTGCGATGCTGAAGACCGCGCGGGCGCATTTTGACCGCGTGATCGTCGTTCTGAACACCGGCTATCCGATCGGCATGAACTGGTTGAGGGAGATCGACGTGGACGCGATCGTCTACGCCGGGTTCGGCGGGATGCTGTCGTCCTGGGCGCTCGTGGAGTTGCTCGACGGGCGGCTGAACCCGTCCGGGCACCTGCCGGACGCCTGGGCCTGGGACCTTTCGGACAACCCGGTCAGCCGGAACTACCCGGCGCTGGGCGCGGGCGACGCGCACGTGCACGAGGACGCCGTGGGCGTGCGGGTGTACTACGAGGAGGACGTGTACCTCGGCTACCGCTTCTTTGACACGTTCGGCGTGCCGGTCGCGTTCCCGTTCGGCCACGGGCTCAGCTACACGCGCTTCGAGCTCGCGCCGGTGGGCCTGACGAGGTCGGAGGCGGGCGTCGCCGTGCGCGTGTGGGTGAAAAACGCGGGCGGGGTGGCCGGGAAGTGCGTTTTGCAGCTGTACGCGGGCCTGCCCGCGGGGCGGCTGGAGAAGCCCGCGCGGGTGCTGGCGGACTTTGAAAAGACGCGGCCGCTGGCCCCCGGCGAGGCCGAGGAAGTCATGCTGACGGCGCGGTTTGACGACATCGCCTCGTTCGACGAGGGCCGCGGCGCGTGGGTGCTGGAGGCGGGCGAATACGCGCTCAGCGTGGGCGAGAGCCTCGCCGCGCGCGTGCCCTGCGGCAGCTTTCACCTGGAGGAACGGGTGCTCAGGACGGTCGGGCACGTCGCCGCGCCGGCGGAGCCTTTCGCGCGGCTGACCCGGGCGAATCCGCGCGTGGACGGCACGCGGTCGAAAGTCGTGCCGCTGGGCGAGCAGATCGCGGTGGGGGCTGAGAGGCGGGCGGAGGACGACCTCATCCGGCGCTTCGCGCCACCTTCCCCAAAAGCGCCGAGCGAAGCGAGTGCTGAGGGCCCTGCACACAGGCTGTGCGGGCCCGAAACCCGCGACCGGCAAAGTGTTGCCAGGGCGCGGGGCGATGAGGGGAAGGCCCCTCGAGGAAAGGCAAACGGAAGGCGCGTGAAGTGGGAGGAAGTGAAGGCTGATCCGGCGCGGCTGGGAGCGTTCGTGGCGGGGCTCTCGCTCTTTGAGCTGTGCCGCCTGAACGTGTGCGCCGGGATGCGCCTGCTGCCCTGGCAGGACGGCGCGGCGGGCTATACGCCGCGGCTGAGAAGGCGGGGCCTGCCGTCGTTCGCGGCCTCGGACGCCGGCGCGGGGCTGAACCTGCGAAAGCCCGGAACGGGCTTTCCCTCCGGCAGCGTGATCGCCGCCACGTTCAACCGCGAGATCGCGCGCTCGGTGGGGCGGGTGATCGCCGAGGAGTGCCGCGAGAGGGGCATCGACCTGCTGCTGGGGCCGGGCATGAACCTGCATCGAAGCCCGCTGTGCGGCCGCTGGCCGGAGTACTTCTCCGAGGACCCGCTGCTCTCGGGCGAGATGGCGGGCTGGCAGGCGCGCGGGCTGCACGAGGGCGGCGCGCGCTGCTGCTACAAGCACCTGTTCTGCAACAACGCCGAGCTCGGCCGCCTGGGCAGCCACAGCGTCGTGTCGGAGCAGGCGCTGCGGGAACTGTACTTCAAATCGTTTGAGATCGCGTTTCGCGCGCAGATGCCCGACGCCGTGATGACGAGCTACAACGCATTGAACGGGCTCTATCCCGGCGAGAACGGCGCGCTTTTGAACGGTTTGCTCAGGGATGAGTGGGGCTTTGACGGCGCGGTGATGTCCGACTGGGGCAGCTGTCGCACCGTCAGCGCCGTGGAGATGGTGAAGGCCGGGACCGGCTGGATCACCCCCGGCGGGCCGCTGTGGGTCTACAGGATATGGAAGGCCGCGCGACGGGGCGAGATCCCCCGCGCCGCGCTGGAGGCGAACGTCGCGCACCTGCTGAAGGGCTTTTCGGGCCTGGAAGGGGATTGACGGACGCCCTGGCTTCCGGGCGCGGGCGGCGCATCGCCGCCCCTACAAACCTCATTCCAGCGACAGCGCCACGATCTGCCACGGACCCTGCTGCCCCCCGGAGGGCTCCGCGCGGTAGTACAGCGGGCGCGCCACGGCCAGGTGGGCGTTCTCGGCGCGCAGCAGCCCCATGCAGGCGCGCTCGCCGGGCATGCCGTACTTCATCGGGGCGCATCCCTCGCAGATCTGACCGATCGACGCCAGCGCCTTCCCGGTGGCCAGGGCGGGAGAGAGGTAGCCCTCGGCCTCGGCGGGCAGCCCCGCCAGCGCGGCCTCCACGGCGGCGATCATCGTGTCCTCGGCGGTGTCGGGCCAGCGCGGCGCGCCGGCGCTCCACGCGCTCTCGGAGGACACGCGGCGCAGCCCGTCGCCGTCCACGATCCACTGCTCCAGCTGCGCGTGGCCCACGCGATCTTTAAGCGACACCACGGCGCTGATCAGCCCGCCGTCCGCGGGCTCGATGGCGTCGGCCTCCAGCGTGCCCAGCAGGGCTGAAAGATCCGGCGCGAGGGCCGCCAGGTATTGCCCGCCGCCGTCCACGCCGCCCACCAGCAGCGCCGCGCCGTCCTGCCGCATCAGCCGCGGCGCCCGCGCCCCGTCCGGCAGCGGCACGCGCAGGCCGTTCAGCATGAGTTCCGTGCGCTCGCCGCGCCAGATCTCGCCCGCCATGTTGTCGATGAACACCGGCTCCGCGAGGGTCGGCACCGCCGTGAACTCCGCCTCCAGCACCCCGCCGGGCCACGCCACGCAGCACAGGCCGTCCGCGTCCGCGAGGCTGTCCGCCAGCGGCGCGCCGCCGGAGAACACGCAGCGCCGCGCCAGCCCCGGCCCCGCGCCCGTCAGCGGGCGATACTCCATGTATACCGGCCCGCACGGCGACACCGGCGCGTACAGCGGCCGCTCGCGGGAGGCCTCCCCGGCGAAGCGCCCGTTCAGGTAGATCATGCCCGGCGCGGACGCGGTGAATATGATGGTCGGCTGCATGCAAATCCCCCCTCCGCGCAAGACTATGCGGCGGGGCGGGGCAAGATGCGGACCGGCGGCTGCCGCATGGCAGCCGCCGGTCCTGGCTTTTTTACTTCATCGCCCTCTTTACATCTGCGATCATCTGCGGGATCATCTCGATCAACCGGTCCAGCGGGGCGACGCACTGGGCGGGCAGCAGGCGGGTCTGGTCGGGCCCGGTCACCAAGAACCCCAGCGGCTGCACGGTGACGCCCGCGCCGGTGCCCCCGGCGAACGGGTGCTCGGCGTGTTCGGCGTCGGCCTGCTGCGCGGGGCCGTACTCGCCGCCCCCGGCCACGAAGCCGAAGCTGACGCGGGAGATGGGGATGATGGTCGCGCCGTCGCCCGCGGCGATGGGCTCGCCCACCACGGTGTTCACGTCGATCATGTCGCGGATGTTCTCCAGCGTCGTGGACATGATGTTCTCAATCGGGTGCTTTTCCATGGGCAATCCTCCCGGTGATTTCGTTGAGGCCGCTCTGCGCGGCGGCAAGCATAATTTGCCCCGCGCGGGCGCAGATCATACCCCGAAGCTCGACGCGCGTTTCGCCCGAGAAGTCCGGCGACAGGCGCAGGTCGAGGCGCTTGGTCCTGCCGCGCAGCGCGGCCGCCAGCACCGTGAGCGCGCCGCTCACAAGCGCCGTGGCGGCGGCGTCGCCCAGCCCCAGCTGCCCGCGCAGGCTGACGCGCGTAAGCTTCAGCCGCCGGAGCAGCGCGAGCGCGCGCTTCACCTCGCCCCGCCGACGCTTGCGCTGGCGGGGCCCGTTTGCCATCGCCCGGCGCGCCCGCCGCAGCGCGCCCCGGGCGCGAAACGCGCCGACGCCCGCGCCCGCCTTCAGCCCGCCCTCGCCGCTGACGCAGAACACCGCGCACACCGGCACGGCGGCGAGGTAGGCGAGCGATTCGAGCACGGCGACGAGATAGACGAGCATGGATACACCCCTCACTGCAATTCGGCCGAAGGCCGAATTGCTAACAGTCTTTCCCATAATGTCCACAATTATTCTTTATTCCACCGAAAAAAGTGTGTTATAATATATGTGGATTCGTATGGCCGGAAAAGGCCGGGGAGGCGTGGGCTTTGGCGGAGATCGTGGCGCAGTGCCTGGGTCAGAGGCTGGAGCTGGAGACCGACCCGCGCCTGTTCTCCCCGGGGCATGCCGACCGCGGCACGCTGGCCATGCTGTCCGCGACGCACTTTTCGCCGGGCATGAAGGTGCTGGACCTGGGCTGCGGATGCGGCCTGGTGGGCATCCTGGCGGCCCGGATCTGCGGCGAAGAAAATGTGATCATGTCCGACATTGACCCGCTGGCGGTGCAGATCGCCGCGCGCAACGCCGCGCGCAACGGCGTCGGCGGGGTCAGGACCGTGGTGTCCGACGGGCTTTCTGAGGTGGACGAGGCGGGCTTTGACCTGATCCTGTCCAACCCGCCCTACCAGTCCGATTTTTCGGTGGCGCGGCGCTTCATCGAAAAGGGCTTTAACCGGCTGAAGATCGGCGGGCGGCTCGTGATGGTCACCAAGCGGCGCGAGTGGTATCGCAACAAGCTGGTGGCCGTGTTCGGCGGCGTGCATATCGTCGAGGCCGACGGCTATTTCGTGTTCGAGGCCGAGCGGCGGAGCGAGAACTACGCCGGCAGGCGACCGGCAACGCGCGGGCGTCACAAAACATAAAGTGTCGGTAATGAACTCTTTTCTTGACAGGACTGTTCAGTAGGTTTAAAATACTTACGTTAGTCATGTAAACTGCGACAAGTGTGTTTATATGCGGATTTTGGAATTTGTAATCTGAGAACGCGAAGAGAAAGGAGAGGATAAGTTTTGAGTTGGCCAATCGTCGCATTGATTGCGCTGATTGCGTTGGCCATTGGCCTGGTTGCCGGCTATCTGTACCGCAAGAACGGCATGGAGAAGAAGATCGGCCAGACGGAGGAATTCGTCGCCAATATGCTGGAGGATGCCACCCACAAGGCTGAGGAGAAGAAGAAGGAAGCCGTACTGGAGGCCAAGGAAGAAATCATCCGCTTGAAGTCGGAGCTTGATAAAGAAGTTCGTGACCGCCGCAGCGAAGTTTCGCGGCTTGAGCGCAGGGTGAACCAGCGCGAGGAAGCATTCGATAAGAAACTGGATAACCTGGAGGCCCGCGAGGAGGCGCTGAACGAGAAGTATCGCGAAGCCGAGCGCCTGGAAGCGGAAGCCAACGAAATGCACGACCGACAGAAGCAGGAGCTGGAGCGCGTCGCCGGCATGACCGCCGACGAGGCCAAGGAGATCCTGATCGAACGGATACAGAAGGACGCCTACCACGACGCCGCCGTGATGGTGCGCGAGGTGGAGGCCAAGGCGAAGGAGGAGGCCGACAAGCGCGCCCGCGACATCGTGTCCCTCGCCATCCAGAAGTGCGCCGCCGACCACGTGGCCGAGACCACGGTGTCCGTGGTGGCGCTGCCCAACGACGACATGAAGGGCCGCATCATCGGCCGCGAGCGTTTGACCCGGTGCGCCGCGAGGTGGCCCGCATCGCGCTGGAGAAGCTGATCATGGACGGCCGCATCCATCCCGGCCGCATCGAAGAGATGGTGGAGAAGGCCAAGCGCGAGGTGGACAACCAGATCCGCGAGGCCGGCGAGCAGGCCATCTTCGAGACGAACCTGCACGGCATCCATCCGGAGCTGGTGAAGCTGCTGGGCCGCATGCGCTACCGCACCTCCTACGGCCAGAACGTGCTGAGGCACTCCATCGAGGTCAGCCACCTGGCGGGCGTCATGGCCGCCGAGCTGGGCGCGGACGTGACCCTGGCCAAGCGCGCGGGCCTGCTGCATGACATCGGCAAGGCCATCGACCACGAGGTCGAGGGCACGCACGTCACCATCGGCGCGGACCTTGCCAAGAAGTTCCGCGAGAACGACTTGGTCGTGAACGCCATCGCCGCGCACCACGGCGACGTGGAGCCCAAGAGTGTCGAGGCCGTGCTGGTGCAGGCCGCTGACGCCATCTCCGCCGCTCGTCCCGGCGCGCGCCGCGAGAGCCTGGAGAACTACATCAAGCGCCTGGAGAAGCTGGAGAGCATCGCCTACTCCTTCGACGGCGTGGAGACCTGCTACGCCATCCAGTCGGGCCGCGAGGTGCGCATCATCGTCAAGCCCGAGGACGTCAACGACGCCGGTACGCTCATCCTCGCCCGCGAGATCGTCAAGCGGATCGAGAAGGAGATGGAGTATCCCGGCCAGATCAAGGTCAACGTCATCCGCGAGACCCGCGCGGTGGAATTCGCCAAGTAGCAGCCTGAGGCTGCGCGCAATTGCTGCCGCGCACATGAACCCGGCCCTTGCCCCCATAGATTCAAGGGGCAAGGGCCGGTGTTTGTATGGGATCGAACAACCGCTGCTGCGCACATAGACCCGGTCCCCTGTGCCACTGATTCAAGCACAGGGGGCCGGCGTTTGTAGGGAAATCGTTATTACTGGTATATCTCGCTCCGGTGGCCGACTTCGAGCATCAGGATCACGAGGCGGTCGTCGCGGATCTCCGCGATCAGGCGGTAGTTGCCCACGCGATAGCGCCACAGCCCGCTGAGGTTGCCGGACAGGGCCTTGCCGTGGGCGCGGGGATCGGAGCAGTTCTCCAGGTTCTTGCGAAGCCATTTGACGATCATGGCCCGGATGCTGGGATCGAGCTTGCGCAAATCCTTCTTCGCGCCCTTGGTCAATTCGACGTGATAGGAGATCATTGCAGGCCAAACTCCTTCTCGATTTCATCCAGGCTGTACGTGACCGGATCGGCCAGGTATTCGGCGTAGGCCTTCTCCGCGGCGCGGATGTCGAGCTCGTCCTCGATCTTCTCCAGCGCGGCGCGGCGCATGAAATCGCTGACGGTGATGCCGTGCAGCCGGGCGTAGTCCTTGATCAGGCGGGTCTCCTCGTCGCCCATGCGAACGGTCATGGTCATGATATCGCCCCCTTCTGTAATACATTGTAATACAGAAGGGGGCGCGCTGTCAAGAGTCAAATGATTCCAGAACCTCATTTGGCTGTCAGGCCAATCCCTTGCGACGCTTCTTGCACTCGTACATCGTGGCGTCGGCGGCCTGCACGCAGGCGTCCAGCGTGCGGGGGTCGCCGGTCTGGACGTCGATCACGCCGACGCTGAGGCCGAGGTGGTAGGACACGTCGAGGTTGACCTTTTCGGCGGCCTCCTGAATGGCGGCCTCGAGCCGCGTCTCCTTGCGGGAGGCCACGATCAGGAATTCGTCGCCGCCGTAGCGCATCAGGAAGTCGGCCGGGTCGCACACGCTGCGCAATATCCGGGCGGCGGTGCGGATGGCCTCGTCGCCGATCTCGTGGCCGAAGCGGTCGTTGATGCCCTTCATGTCGTCCATGTCCACGAACAGTATGCGCACGCCGCCGTCGCGCACCATGAAGGCCTCGAAGGTCTGCGGGGCGAAGCGCTCGTAGCCGAAGCGGTTGTACAGGCCGGTCAGCGCGTCGTGGACGTACAGGTTGTCCAGCACGTCGTTCAGCTGCCGCAGCAGGCACTTCTTGCGCACGTTTTCGATGGCGATCTCCAGGAAGCTGAAGATGCTCTTGTGCAGGTTCAGTTTGGCGGCCTCGCTGATGCCATTCATCACGATGTAGCCGATGGAGTAGGTGTTGTAGTGCAGCGGGTAGAACACCAGGAAGCGCTCACGGCCCATCAGCAACCTCGGCAGCAGGCTCTGTGTCGGGAAGCGCGCCAGGCGCAGGCTGTCGGCCAGGCCGGGCTTGCCGGAGCCGCACGCGGCCAGCACCATCTCCTGGCCGAAGACCTCGGAGTTCTGGTGCCACAGCTTCTTCTCGTAGTTGTCGTAGTAGTAGTCGTTGATGCACAGGTACACGCTGTCGCAGCCGAAGATCTCGTGGTTGTGCTCCACCGTGTCCATCAGCTCCTGCAGCGTCGAGGCCTCGAAGAGCTCCTCGGCCATGTCGTCCTGCAGGGTGTAAAAGTTCTTCAGGAAGCGGGTCTGCTGGAAGTACTTGTCGCGGATGGTGCCGGGGCGGGACACGTCCTTGCAGCCGCAGGATTCCGAGTGGATGATGCCGTAGCCGTAGGGCACCGCGTCGTCCACGTTCTCGCCGTCGATCTTCTTGAGCAGCACCTCCATCGCGTGATAGTCCAGCTTGGCGTAGTCGCGGTGGATGGTGGACAGCCGGGGGCTGGAGAGCTCGGCGCTGTTCACGTTGTCAAAGCCGGTCACCATTACGTCCCGGGGGATGCGCACGCCGTGTTCCGTCAGCGTCTCGATCATGCCCAGGGCCATCTCGTCGTTGGCGCAGACGAAGGCGTCCGGCAGGGGCTTGTCGGAGTCCAGCCAGCGCTGGGCCACCCGGTTGCCGTCGGTGGTGCGCCAGGTGCAGGGAATGACCATCATGTTCGGCCCGGCCACGCCGTTGTCGCGGCAGGCCTGCTCAAAGCCCGCGCGGCGCTGCGGCGCCTCGGGACAGTCGTTGTCCAGCAGGCCCGTCAGGTATACCAGCCGCCTCGCGCCGTGTTCGCGGATCAGGTGGGCGGTGATGTCGTACTGGGCGCGGGCGTTGTCCACGCTCACCAGTGTGCAGCCGGGGATGGGACAGTCCAGCGTCACGGCGGGCACCCCGGCCTCGGCCACCCTGCGGGTCAGCGCCTCGCGGGTCGCCCGGCGCACGATCTGGCTGCCCTGGATCAGTATGCCGTCGAACTGTTTGAGATCCGGCAGGTCATAGATGGCGTATTCGCTGCGGTCGGTGGGGCTGTCCGTCTCCTTGCCGAAGCAGTCGAACACGCACAGGCGCACGTTCTCGTGCTCGTCCACGAAGCGCCGGATGCCGCGCAGCGTGGCTTCCACCAGCTCGTAGTTCCAGTCCGCGGTGAAAAATGCAATACGATAGTTACGCATGATCTCGCTCTCCAACATCACGTCAGGATTCCATGCCACATCTCTCCATATACTATAATAATAGGTAATAGTGAAATAATCAAGGGGTCGGCACAAATTACAGGGTGAAAATGTGGGGTATGGCGCGGGGGAGGCGAAATGAGGGCGGGAACCCATTGGGTTCCCGCCCTCAAGCGACGCGGCGTTCCGGTTTATCCCTTCTTCACCAGCCGGTGATAGCTCTTCTTGCCCTTTTTGATGAGCAGGCCGTCGCCGTCCAGCATGTCGGGAGTGATGCGATACTCGGTGTCGGTGATCTTCTCGTCGTTGACGGTCAGGCCGCCGGCGGCCATCGTCTGGCGGGCCTCCTTGTTGCTCTTGCACAGGCCGACGCGGGCGACCCACGCCAGCAGGCGGTTTTCGCCCTCCAGCTCCGCCGGGTCGACCTCGGTGGTGGGCACGGAACCGGCAAGGCCGCCGCCGCCGAATAACGCTTCCGCGGCCTGCTGGGCCTTGCGGGCCTCCTCCTCGCCGTGTACGTTCTTGGTGACCTCGAAGGCCAGCACGCGCTTTGCCTCGTTGATGGCGCTGTCCTTCAGCGCGCCGAGGCGGCGCACCTCGTCCATCGGCAGGAATGTGAGCAGGCCCAGGCACTTCTCCACGTCCTGGTCGTCCACGTTGCGCCAGTACTGGTAGAAGTCGTAGGGGCTGCACTTGTCGGGGTCGAGCCACAGCGCGCCCTTCTCGGTCTTGCCCATCTTGCGCCCGTCGTGGGTCAGCAGCAGCTGGAACGTGAGCGCGAAGGACTTGTGGCGGCCCATCTCCTCGCCGTTCTTCTCGTGGTAGTAGCGGCGGATCAGGTCCGCGCCGGCCAGCATGTTCGACCACTGGTCGTCGCCGCCGCACTGCAATTCCACGCCGAAGCGCTTGTTCAGCTCCAGGAAGTCGTAGCTCTGCATCAGCATGTAGTTGAACTCGAGGAACGTCAGCCCGCGCTCCAGGCGCTGCTTGTAGCACTCGGCCGTCAGCATGCGGTTGACGGAGAACATCGCGCCCACGTCGCGCAGGAAGTCGATGTAATTGAGACCCCGCAGCCAGTCGGCGTTGTTCACGATCTGCGCGCCGTTGGGCTTGGAGGGATCGAAGTCGAGGAAGCGCTCCATCTGCTTCTTGATGTGCGCGACGTTGCTGTCGATGTCCTCCACGGTCAGCACCTTTCTCAGGTCGCTCTTGCCGGAGGGATCGCCGATCATGCCGGTGCCGCCGCCCATCAGCGCGAAGGGCTTGTGGCCCGCCTTCTGCAGGTGCGCCATGGCCATGATCCGAAGCCCACGTAGAAGGACACCATGCCCTTGTCAAAGGCCTCGTACAGCTCGTCCTCAAACGTGATCTGCTTGACAAACCCGCGCTCTTTTAACAGGTCCAGTGCATTCATAGTATCGTTTCCTTTCTGTTGATAGGATGGTTGTTTTCGAGAGTGGAGTGTGGAGTGTGGAGTTGTGGTGCAAATCCTTCGGATTTGTTTTGATTATCGGGAAACCGGATTTCCGCGTCGGGCTTGCACCCTCCAAAAGCTTCGCCAGACCTGCGTTAACGCAATGACGGAGGTTGGAGCGTGAGAGCATGGTATCAGAATCCGGTTCTCCGGTATTCTATAACTCCACTCTCCACTCTTCACACTCCACACTCAACGCGAAGCGTCACAGCTTCGCGATGACGCCTCCGAGCCTCTCCATGCCCTCGTTGATCGTGGGGATGTCGCACATGGAGAAGTTCAGGCGGAGGGTGTTTTTATGGCCGCCGTCGTGGTAGAAATGCGTTCCCGGCACGAAGGCCACGCCCGCCTCCACAGCGGCGTCAAACGCCTTCAGGCCGTCCACGCCCTCGGGGAGCTCCGCCCACACGAACAGGCCGCCCTGGGGCACGGTGTGCGTCGTTCCGGCGGGGAAGCGCTCGAAGCCCGCGAGCATCGCCTCCAGCTGCTTCTTGTAGTCGCCGCAGATGCGCTCCAGGTGCGCCGGCATCAGCCCCGCGCGCAGGTAGGCGTCCACGATGGCCTGGTTCAGCAGCGGCGAGTGCACGTCGGCGGACTGCTTGCCGATCACCATCTTCCTGAGCAGCAGCGGGTTCGTGACCGCCGCCGCGCCCAGGCGCAGGCCGGGGGAGATGTACTTCGAGAAGCTGGACATGTACACCACCCAGCCCTCCTCGTCGAACGACTGGATCGGCGGCAGCGCCTCGCCCGTGTAGCGCAGGTCGCGGTAGGGGTCGTCCTCGGCGATCACCACGCCGTACTTCGACGCCAGCGCCGCCAGGGCCTTGCGGCGCTCCAGCGAGAGCGTGATGCCCGTCGGGTTCTGGAACGTGGGGATCACGTACATCAGCTTCGGATGGTGCGCCTTGATCAGTTCCTCCGCCGCCTCCACGATCACGCCGTGTTCGTCCGTGGGCATCGACACCAGCTTGGCGTTGTACTCGCGCATCGCCTGGATCGCGCCCAGGAACGTCGGGCTCTCGCATAGCACGACGTCGCCCGGGTCCACCAGCGCCTTCAGCAGCAGGTCGAACGCCTGCGAGCCGCCCTGCACGGGCAGCACCTGGCTCGCGTCGCACTTGACGCCCTCGGTGTTCAAAAACGCCGCGGCGCTCTCGCGGAACGGCATAAAGCCGTCCGTCGCGCCGTATTGCAGCAGCGTCGTGCCGTACTGCTTGAGCGCCTTCTGCGCCAGCTCGGAGATCACGTCCGGCTCCAGCGCGGTGTTGGAGGGATTGCCGCCCGCGAAGGAGATCATGCCCGGCCGCGCCAGCAGCTTGAAGATCTCGCGGATGGCGCTGCCGTTGATCGGCCGCATGTGCCGCGCGAACATTTCCTCGGTGAATTGCATCGTATTAGCCTCCTGACATAAACAGTCGCCTTCCCCAGGGGGAAGGCGACTGTGAATCGCTGTACCACTTCCGTTCGCCGCAGGAAACCCCGCGGCCTCGCGTGCGCTTTTACGGGCGCGCCCGGACGGCCTACTGCGACCCCTGCCGCGCGTTCAGCCGCCAGCTCCGGGATGTATTCGTCCGCGCGCCTTCGCCCCCTCTCACCGCCCGGGGGTTCTCTGCATCCGGCCTGCGCGGCCTACTTGTTCCCATCATCGCCGAATTTCGATTGTAGTTGAATGATAGCATGGGACGGGGAGGTTGTCAAGATGGCGGGGTGTAAATTCTGATTTGCCGCCGGGCGCGATTCCGCAATTGTTTTTTTGGAGAGAGTGTGCTATCATATATCCTAGAGTTTTATGCACAACAACGGGGTAAGACCCAAGAGGTACGGCCATGTCCACTTTCCGCTTTGCCGAGGGCGCTGCGATGTTTGATTCCACGCCCATCGAAAACCTGTTCCTGCTGGAATACCTGCCCATCGCGCCGGAGGCCTACCTGCGCGTATACCTGTATGCGCGCATGCTGGCGCTGCACCCGGAGCTCGGCGGCGACATGCGGGAGCTGGCCCGGGCGCTGCGCCTGGACGAGGATGCGGTGTACGCCGCGTTCGCCTACTGGGAGCAGCAGGGCCTGGCGCGACGCCTGACCGACCGTCCGCCCACCTACGAGCTGATCTCGCCCCGCGCGGACGGCGCGTTCGCTGCGAACCCGATGGAGCGCGACTACTACGCCTACCGCGACTTCAACGCCTCGCTGCAGGCGCTGTTCGGCGCGAAGGTGATCGAGAGCCACGAGTACCGCGTCGCCAACGACTGGCTGAACGTGCTCGGCTACGACCAGGCCGCGGCGCTGCGGCTGGCGGAGTACGGCATCGCCACCTCCCGGTCGAAGGAGCCTGGGCCCGTGGGCGTGTTCAAGCGCATGGACAAGCTTGCCGCTGCGTGGGCGGACCGGGGCTGCCGGACGCTGGAGGACGTGGAGCGTGCCATCGCCGAGCGCGACGGCGTCAACGCCGTGGCCCAGGCGGTGCTCAAGCGCTTCAACCTGCGCCGCGCGCCGTCGCTGGACGAGCTGGACTGCGTGAAGCGCTGGACGGGGGAGTGGGGCTACACCGAGCAGCAGGTCGTCGAGGCCTGCGAGGAGACTACCAAGGCCCGCACGCCCACCTTCGCCTATCTGGATTCGATCCTGAAAAACCGCCTGAACGGCGACGAGGTCTACTGGCAGGACGCGGCCGAGGCGCTGCGCGAGCTGGACGGCCCGCAGGCCCAGCCCACGCCGGATGTGCTCAAGCGCTACGCCGCGCTGCGCCGACAGGGCTTTGAGAAGGGCACCGTCGCGCTGGCGGCGGTGCAGTGCCGCCGCAAGAAGAAGACGCGCTTCGAGGACGTGGAGTGGATGCTGGGCCAGTGGGCCGAGCGCGGGCTGTTTACAGAGGACGCCGCCCGTCGCTACATCGACGATATGCAGGCGAAGGCCCGCCGCGTGCGCCAGGTCCTCGAAAAGTGCGGCCTGGAGCGCCGCGCGAACATGGACGACCTGGCGCTCTACGAGGGCTGGCGTCAGAAGCACGGCGAGGACGTGATCGACTTCGCCGCTGAGTGCGCCCGGGGAACGCGCGTGCCGATGAAGTACGCGGACAAGCTGCTTTCCGAGTGGGCCGCCGCCGGGGTAAAGGGCGTGGACGACGCCCGGGCCCGCAACGAGGTCAGGCGCGCCGAGCGCCGGGCGGAGAGCGGCGCGCAGAAGGGCGCGCCCGCGAACCCCGCGCTGGACTACGCCCAGCGGGAGTACAGGGAAGAGGACTTCGGAGACGACTTTTTCTTTGACGTGGTGAAAGAATACAAGGATGGAGGCGAAGAGGCTTGAAACGATCTGAACACATCCGAGCCTTGCAGGAGGAGTACGCTCGACAGAGAGCCGCCGATGAAGCCGACATGGAGCGGCGAATCGCCGAAGTCTATGAGAAGATCCCCAAGATTCAAAAGCTGCGGTCCGAGAGCGCGGAGCTCGCGCTGAGCGCGATGCGAAGCATACTCACGCAGCAGAGCCTGGAGCAGCGCGAGAGCCTGGCAAAGAGCATGAAGCGCCAGGGCCAGGGCATCAACGCCGAGATTCGGGAACTGCTTGAAAAGGCCGGATTTCCGGAGGATCAGATGGAAATGCGGTATCGCTGCAGCAAGTGCCGGGACACGGGCTATGTCGGCGAAGCGCCGTCGCGCTTCTGCGAGTGCTTTGAGGCGCGCCTGAAGCGGCGCCAGTATGAGGACGGCTCCATGGCGGGCACCGACGAGCAGAATTTCCAAAAATTTGACGCGAGCAGGATTCCGGCGGAGAACGGCCAGCTGGAGCAGATGGTGTCCCTGCGAAAGATGTGCGAGGAATACGCGGACCGCTTTCCGAATACGGATTTTCGCAACCTGCTGTTGACGGGCAAGGGCGGCCTCGGCAAGACGTTCCTGCTGAACAGCATATTCGAGCGCGTCACCAGCCGCGGCTGTACCGCCGTGCGCATTACGGCGTTTCGGATGTTCGAGGCCATGCGCCAGCAGCACGTGGGCAACGACGAAGACTTTGACGGCTTCTCCTCGCTGATCGAAGCGCCGCTCTTGCTGATCGACGACTTGGGCAGCGAGCCGATGATGCGCAACATCACCGTGGAATACCTGTTCACGCTGCTCAACGAGCGCGGCGCGGCCAAGCGCCACACCGTGATCGCCACGAACCTGACCCCGGTGGAGCTGAAGGAGCGCTACGGCGAGCGCGTGGCCTCGCGGCTGCTGGATAAGACGACCTGCCGCACCGTGCAGCTCAAGGGAAAGGATCTGAGGAGCCTGTGAGCGTCGCGGGCGAGGTGTTCGCCTTCCTGGACGGGCTGGGCGTGGCGTATCGCGCCGTGGAGCACGCCCCGGCCTTCACGATGGCCGACTGCGTCGCGATCGACGCGGCGCTCGGCGCGCTGACGGTGAAGAATATCTTTCTGACCACGAAGAATAAAAAGAACTGCTATCTGTGCATCGCCCGGCCCGACGCGCGCTTTCACACCGCCGACGTGTCCAAGCAGGTCGGCTCCTCCCGGCTCAGCTTCGCGCCGGAGGAGATGCTGTTTGAAAGGCTGCGCTGCCACGGCGGCTCCGCCAGCCCCATGGGCCTGATCTTTCCCGAGGCGCGGGGCGTGGGCCTGATCGTCGATTCGGCGCTCAGGGAGGTCGAGACCCTTGCCTTCCACCCCTGCGACAACACGCGCACCCTCGCCATGGCGGGGGAGGACTTCTTCGGGGTGTTCTTGCCGGCGGCGGGGGTCGAGGCGATGGACGTGGAGTTTTGATATCCTGTTACACATGGCGAAAGGTACAGATTCTTCGCTTCGCGGGCCTACGGCGCGACTTCGTGCCGCCTTCGGCCACACTCCGCTCAGAATGACATCATATCGCATTGTGTCATCCTGAGCGAAGCCTTGCGGAGAGCAAGGCGCAGTCGAAGGATCTGTACGATCTGCCTTTGAATCACATGGCGCTTAACCGGAATTGACATCGTTACGTCTTGCTTTCTTTACCTCGCGGGGCTATACTCGTTCGATGCGCCGCCGATCGCGGCGCAGAATCCTGACGACGGGAGTGTGATACCATGATGGGTGAAGAGGCCTATGCGCGGGCGCGCAAGATCGGCTTGAAGGAATACCACGGGCGCATCCAGCGCCATGAGAGCCCGTTCCTCCCGGTGCTGGAGGAGATCGAGGAGCGCCTGTACGCGCTCAGCCACGTGCCGGTGGGACTGGTGCAGATCCCGCTGAAGAAGGTGGTGGGCACGGCCTCGAAGGGCCGCACCAACGCCTTTGCCGCCAACTTCATGCCCATACTGGACCCTGGCAGCGAATTCTCCACGAAGTGGAGCGTGCTGTACGAGGGCATCGTGGCGCAGGGCCTGAACCAGCCGGTGAAGGTGCTGGAGTACCTGAACCAGTACTACCTGATGGAGGGCAACAAGCGCGTCAGCGTGATGAAGTACCTGGACTCGATCTTCATCGAGGCCGAGGTCGTGCGCGTGCTGCCGCCGCGCACCGAGGACCTCCAGAACGTGCTGTACTACGAATACCTGCCCTTCTACAACGACGCGCAGATCAACGACCTGTGGTTCTCCAAGCCCGGCAGCGTCGCGCGGCTTTATGAGCTGACGGGCAAGACGCCGGGCGTGAAGTGGACCAGCGAGGAGCGCAGCGACTTCAACGCCGCCTACATGCGCTTTCGCGCGGAGTACAAGGCCCGCGAGGCCGTCAGCGACGCGAAAAAGCTGCCCGCCACCACCGGCGACGCCTTCCTGATCTACCTGGAGGCTTGCGGCTACGCCGACGCGCCGAAGAAGTTTGAGCCGCAGCTGAAGGGCGAGGTCAAGGCGCTGTGGGGCGAGTTCGAGAAGGACAAGGAGGCCGGCAACGTCGAGCTGATCATGAAGCCGGTCGAGACCAAGCCCGCGCCCGCCTCCGGCATCCTGAACACGCTGTTCGGCCCCTCCAGCGTGAAGGTGGCCTTCCTCTACGCCCGCGAGCCCAGCGGCAACGGCTGGACCTACTGGCACGACCTGGGCCGCATCAACATGGAGAACAACATGGGCGAGCGCGTGAAGACCACGGTCTGCGTATGCGAGGCCCCCGAGAACTACGAGGCGGAGATCGAGCGGCTGATCGACGAGGGCAACAACCTGATCTTCACCACGTCGCCGCAGATGCTGTCGGCCTCGATGAAGGCCTCGGTGAAGCATCCGGACGTCAAGCTCCTGAACTGCTCGCTGCTGGCGTCGTGGCAGCGCGTGCGCTCCTACTACGTGCGCCTGTACGAGGTGAAGTTCCTGATCGGCATGATCGCCGGGGCACTGTCGGAAAACGGCAAGGTGGGCTACATCGGCGACTATCCCATCGCGGGCGTGGCGGCGAACATCAACGCCTTTGCGCTCGGCGCGCGGATGGTCAACCCCCGGGCGAAGGTGATCCTGGAGTGGTCCAGCCGCAGGGATTTCGACCCCGACGATCCCTTCGGCGATCCGTCCGTGGAGATCATCTCCAGCCGCGACGTGGGCGCGCCGAGCCACCACGCCGTGGAGTACGGCCTCTACGCCCAGCGCGACGGCCGAAAGGAGTCGATCGCCATCCCCGTGCTGGACTGGAGCCGCATCTACGAGACGCTGGCGCGCAGCGTTCTGAACGGCAGCTGGAAGGAGGTCGGCACGAGCCAGCCCAAGGCCGTGAACTACTGGTGGGGCCTGTCCTCCGGCGCGGTGGACATCGTGATGTCCCAGCGCATGGACATCGGCCTCAAGCGCCTGGTGGAACTGGTGAAGGAGCACATCCGCGAGGGCGTGTTCTGGCCGTTTGAGTCCATCATCCGCGACCAGGCCGGCGAGATCCGCTGCCCGGTGGACAGCCGCCTGACGCCCGCGGACGTCATCGCGATGGACTGGCTGGTGGACAACGTGGTGGGCGGCTTCCCGACCATCGACGAGGTGAAGGACGAGAGCCGCGCGCTGGTGGAGCTGCAGGGCATCAAGGAGATCGCCCTCCCCGCGCCGTCTGCGTTTAGCTGGAAGGCGGAGGAGAATTGATGTGGCGGGGGCGTCGTAACCCAAGAGCCTTCCCCTTTGGGGAAGGTGTCGCGGCGAAGCCGTGACGGATGAGGTCGATATGGTGAGACGATGCGATCGGACGCTGTTCGACCTCATCCGACCTCGCGACGGCGCTAAAGCGCCTGCTCGGCCACCTTCCCCACAGGGGAAGGCAAAATTGTGGCGATCCAATCACTACAAAAGGGGCGTTGCTCATGCGGATCATGGTGCTGGCCGACGTGGCGGACAAGGCGCTGTGGGACTACCTGGACAGGCGGCTGCTGGAGGGCGTGGACCTGATCCTCTCCTGCGGCGATCTGCCCGCGGAGTACCTGTCCTTCCTGACCTGCTTCACCGACGCGCCGATCCTCTACGTGCACGGCAACCACGACCGGCACTACGACAAAAAGCCCCCGGAGGGCTGCGTCTGCGTGGACGACGACATCGTGGAGGTGAACGGCGTGCGCGTGCTGGGCCTGGGCGGCAGCATGCGCTATCGCCCGGACGAGCCCTACATGTTCACCGAGCGCGAGATGGCCCGCCGCGTGCGCAAGCTCCGCTGGAAGCTGCGCCGCCGCAAGGGCTTTGACATCCTGCTGACTCACGCCCCGGCCCGCGGGCAGGGCGACATGGACGACATGCCCCACCGCGGGTTTGAGACGTTCGTTGCGCTGATGGACCGCTGGCACCCGCGCTACCTGGTCTACGGCCACGTCCACCAGGAGTACGGCGCAATGACCTTCGCCCGCGAGCGCCAGTACGGCGACACGACGCTGGTGAACGCCTATAAGCGGTACATCATCGAGATATAGTTTGAACAAAGGAGATGCCCATGCCCTTAAAGCCCTACAAGACCCTGCTGTGCGCGGCGAGCGACGAGTTCATCGTGAACAAGTCGCGCTTCATCGGCCACGGCTGCCCCTGCGAGACGGAGGAGGACGCGCTGACGTTCCTTTCGCGGATGCGCGCGAAGTACAAGGACGCCACGCACAACTGCTACGCCTACATCATCGGCGCGAACATGGGCGTGATGCGCTACAGCGACGACGGCGAGCCCGGCGGCACCGCCGGCATGCCCATCATCGAGGTGATGAAGGCGCGCGGCGTCACCAACGCCGCCGTCGTGGTCACGCGCTACTTCGGCGGCATCCTGCTGGGTGCGGGCGGGCTGGTGCGCGCCTACACGCAGGGCGCGGTGTGCGCGCTGAACGCCTGTGGCGTCGGCGTGATGCACCCCACGGCGCGGTATCTGATGCAGATCGGCTATCCGATGCTGAACCGCATGGACTTCTTCCTGAAGGATGAGCCGGTGCGGGTGGAGGACAAGGCTTTCACCGACGTGATCACCTACACGTTCGTCGTGCGCTGCGCCGACGAGGCGGCGTTCCTCGCGCGGCTGACGAACATGAGTGAGGGCACGGCGCAGCCGCTGCGCTGCGAGGAGCTCTACCTGGCCTGGCCGGAGGAGGCTGCCGAATGACCGCGCACCGCGTGCCGGCGGGCGTGCCGGAGATGGGGCTGGAGAAGTACCTGCGCCGCGCGTGGCCGCTCGTGCCCGGGCGCGTGCTTCGCGACGCCCTGAAGCGGCGGGACGTGCGCGTGAACGGCGCGCGCAGCGGCGCGGACGCGCGCGTTTGCGGCGGAGACGAACTCGCGCTGTACATCGACGCGAAGTGGATGGAGCCGGAGCCGGACGTGCTGTGGACGGACGACAAACTGATCGTGGCGGTGAAGCCGCAGGGCCTGCCCGTGGATGCGGACCGGGACGGCGTCGGCGCAGACACGCTGCTGACCCGGCTTCAGAGGCGCTTTCCGGGCGCGCGGCTGTGCCACCGGCTGGACGCGCAGACGGGCGGCATCGTGCTGGCCGCGGCGGACGACGCCGTGTGGGAGCAGGCCTTCGCGGCCTTTAAGGACCACGGCGTGCAAAAGACCTATCGCGCGCTGGCGCTGGGCCGCTTCGACAAAGAGCAGGGCACGCTGCATGCGTGGCTCGTCAAGGACGCCCGGCGCGCCGAGGTGCGCGTTTTGCACCGCGACGCCCCCGGGGCGCGGCCCATCACCACGAACTACCGCGTGATCGGCGAGGCCGCGCCGGGGCTGACCCGCGTCGAGCTGGAACCCGTCACCGGCCGCACACACCAGTTGCGCGCTCACATGGCCGACTTCGGCCACCCGCTGCTGGGCGACGACCGCTACGGCGACCGCGCCGCCAACCGCCGCTTCCCCGGCGCAAAGCTCTGCCTCTGGCACGCGCGCCTGACCATCCCCGCCGACAGCCCGCTGGTCGACTACCGCGGAAAAACCTTCGAGGCGGACACCCCGGAATGGATCAAATGAGTTTGGAGTGTGGAGAGTGGAGTGTGGAGTGTGGAGTGAACAAAGCCTTCCCCTTTAGGGGAAGGTGGCACGGCGTGGCCGAAGGCCTAGCGAAGCGTCAAGCCGTGACGGATGAGGTCGTTCTGCATTGACTTCAACTCCACTCTCCACACTCCACTCTTTTAAGGAGGTTCCCATGCTCCACATCGTCCTCGTCAATCCCGAGATCCCGCAGAACACCGGCAACATCGCCCGCACGTGCGCGGCGACGGGCGCGAAGCTGCACCTGATCGAGCCGCTGGGCTTCGAGCTGAGCGACAAGTACCTGAAGCGCGCGGGGCTGGACTACTGGCACCTGATGACCTACGAGACGCACCCCAGCTGGGAGGCGTTTCGCGCCGCCTATCCCGACGCCGCGCTGCACTTCGCCACCACCAAGGCCCCGCGCGACTACTGCGCCGCCGCCTACGGCCCCGACGACTTTCTCGTTTTTGGCCGCGAGACCAAGGGCCTGGACGAAGCCCTGCTCGCCGCGAACTACGACCGCTGCGTGCGCATCCCGATGCGGCCCGACGCCCGCTCGCTGAACCTGTCCAACTCCGTGGCGATCCTGCTCTACGAGGCCCTGCGCCAGCAGGGCTTCCCCGGCCTCTCCGGCGAAGGCCATCTGCACCACACAGCGCCCGATGGCGGGGAGTGGAAGGACTATGTGTGAGTGTGGAGTGAGGAGTTAGGAGTTAGGAGTTAGGAGTTGATGGCCGCTGCCGCGCGATAACCAAAAGCCCTCCCCTTTAGGGGAGGGTGGATTGCCGCGAAGCGGCAAGACGGATGAGGTCGTGCCCCATTCCTCGTAGGGGTGGCGATGCGGCATTGTGTCGCCCGCCCCGCACCCAAAAGCCCTCCCCTTTAGGGGAGGGTGCCGAACGAAGTGAGGCGGGAGAGGTCGTCTCCTCTCCACCCCCGCATCTTCACCCCGCCCGGTGGCGCGCGGACATCCCTCCGCGGCGCTGCCGGGCGTTGATCGGCGCGTCCTTGCCCGCCAGCGCCCGCAGCCGCGGGTCGCGCTTCAAATTGTTCGACGCGCGGAAGAACAGCTGGTAGGCCTGGCCCACGCTGACGCCCAGCCGCTGCGCCGCCTGCCGGTAGCTGAACCCCTCCAGCTTGCACATCTGCACCACCTGCCGCTGTCCCTCGCTCTTGAGCCGCCCCACCGCCGCGCGCACGTCCCGCGCGAGCTCCTCGCGCAGCAGCGCCTCGTCCGCGGCCGGCAGGCTCTCGTCCGCCAGCAGGTCGCCCTCCGTCATGCCGTCGCTCTCGCTGCGCGAGATCGGCTTGTCCAGCGCCGCTGCCCCGGTGTGCGGGCGCGTGAAGCGGCCGTTCCGCAGTCCCAGCACGCTGTTGAACTCCATTTGGATGTGCCAGCAGGCCCAGCCCGACCAGCTCTTGCCCGCGCCCGGGTCGAAGCTGTCCGCCGCCTTTATCAACCCCAGCGCCCCCGCCTGCATCAGATCCTCCATCGAAACCGCCCGGTCCAGCGCGCAGATGCGCTCGTACCGCCGCGCCATCATCACCAGCAGCCCCCTGTTCTGCTCGTAAACCTCCTCGTACATCCCCTTCACCCCCGTTGATGCTTTTTTTGTGCTTCAGAATAGAACAACTGTTCGATTTATCTGCATTATACCACACGCCCCGCCAAAATACAAGGGGTAAATCGAATAAATGTTCGATAATTATATAAACAAGAAGTCCGAAGCCATACGGCTTCGGACTTGTTGGTCTGGGTGAGAGGATTCGAACCTCCGGCCTCTTGAACCCCATTCAAGCACGCTACCAAACTGCGCTACACCCAGATATGAAGTTGATCGCTGGGATCGGCGCGGGGCGCTTCCCTCGGCAACACAAGATATTATACTATGGTCGGATGGGTTTGTCAAGGCAAAAATGCGGGGAAGGGGGAGGCAGAGCTGTAAAGTTTTGCGCAAGCGGGGCGCCGGGAATCGCGCGCCCAAATCGCCGGGAAGCCTGTGCGAAGATCGCCGGAAAGCCCCCCCTATGCGGATCGCCGCGGCGCGCCTCTTGATTCTCCGCCCCAAATGCCCTATAATGCTTACAGAAAGCATGGAAAGGCGGGCAGCCTGTGATCATTACGCGCGCGCAACTGACGAACTTCCGCAGCTACGAGGCCTGCGAGATCGCGCCCTGCGAGGGCGTGAACGTGCTGCTGGGCGACAATGGGCAGGGCAAGACGAACGTGCTGGAGGCGCTGTATTTGTGCTGCACCGGGCGCTCGCACCGCACGCGGCAGGACCGCGAGCTGATCCGCTGGGGGGCGGACTTTGCCGCCGTGAAGGCCGAGGCCGCGCGGCGCGACGGCTCGCACGAGGTGGAGCTGGTGCTGCCCGCGCTGGGGCGGCGTAAGATACGGATCGCGGGGCAGGAGGCGTCGCGATCAGGCGAACTGATGGGCCACGTCACCGGCGTGCTGTTCAGCCCGGAGGATTTGCGCACCGTGAAGGACGGCCCCGCCGAGCGCCGCCGGTTCGTGGACATGGCGCTTTCGCAGATCCGCCCGGCCTACTACTATGCGCTTCAACGCTACAACCGCGCGCTGAAGCAGCGGAACGAGACGCTGAAGGCGATCGCCGCGCAGCCGGCCTTCATGGCCACGCTGGACAGCTGGGACGAGCAGCTGGCGAGCGCCGGGGCTGAATTGGCGCGCCACCGCCGCGCGTACATCGAGAAGCTGAGCGCCGTGGCGGGCGAGACGCACCGTGACATCGCCGACGACAAAGAGCGGCTCGAACTGCGCTACCTGCCGTGCGTGGCGGGCGGCGACGACGTGCAGGCGAACATCGAGGCGCTCTTCGCCGCGCGGGAGACGGACCTGCGGCGGCTGACGACCTCAGTCGGCGCGCACCGCGACGACGTGCAGATCCTGGTGGAGGGCCGGGACGTGCGCGCGTTCGGCTCGCAGGGCCAGCAGCGCACGGCGGCGCTGTCGATGCGGCTTTCGGAGCTGGACGTGATGAAGGACGAGCTGGGGGAATGGCCCATGCTGATGCTGGACGACGTGATGAGCGAACTGGACCCCGGACGCCGCCGCCAGCTGGTCAGCCACCTCGCGGGCATCCAGACCTTCATCACCTGCACCGACGCCGAGGACCTCGCCGGGGCCGAGGTCGGCAGGGCGTGGCGGGTGGAGAACGGAGAGTTGAGAGTTGAGAGTTGAGAGTGGAATTCAAAAGACTTTCCTTTGGGGGTGTCGCATTTCTAGCATCCCCGTGATACAAGGTAACTAATACATAGTAATAACAATATGCGGTAGTCGGAGGGTAATATTGATGAAGAGAATATGGTCAACACCCGCAGGTTCTTATTCCAAATTATATTATGATATGTTACAACAGTCACATTTACTTATAGCGGGTGCTCCAGGTAGCGGAAAAAGCACAATTTTACACGGTCTGGTATATACGGCGTTGTTCGATTCGCCAGCTAGTACACGATTCGTGTTTATTGATCCTAAACGCATGGAATTGTGTGAGTATAAGAAACTGCCTCATACCTTAGTTTATGCGAGTGAACCTGATGAAATAGTTAGAATACTTAATTCTGTTCTGCAATTAATTGACAGTAGATACAAAGAAATGCAAAAACGAAAAGAAAAACTATATAATGGTTCAAATGTCTATGTAGTTATCGATGAATTAGCAGATTTAACAACGACGGCACAAAAAAAGATCTATATCCCATTGATACAACGTTTATGCCAGATTGGACGTCCTGCGCGTATTCATGTTATAGCTGTGACAAAGTGCCCGAAAAGTGATGTAATACCGACTCCCATAAAGGTCAATTTTGACAGCAGAGTTGGGCTCCGGACATTTTCTGCACAAGATAGCCGAAATATCCTTGGAGTGTCTGGGTGTGAATCATTGCCTCGCTTTGGAGAAGGTTATTACATGAAACCAGAAGGGATAGAACGATATATTATTCCGATCGTTTCAGATGAAGAGAAAAAAACGATGATAGATTTTTGGGTGAAACAAAGGCCAAAAATACGTTTCTTTTGAAGGACGGGAAACAAATATACATTATCTACTTTAATTCGTCATGTACAAGAGAATCATCTCCTTGTCATAGGTACACAGTTTTATTAAGTCTCATTGTTGTTTCTCCTAACAAGACGAACCTCCCGAGTATTCGGGAAGTCCATCTTGTGTTTTTCGATTTCAGCGTCTCCGCTTGTTTTGGGAATTCTATCTTTGAAATATTCTATCCTTGTGTTTATAGTCTACTGAGATATATTAACGGGATGATATTGTTTCGTTTATGGCTTGTAGAGTAGCATTATCTGCTTTTTTTGTCACCTGAAGCCCTTTATCAATCTGAAATTGCCTTATTGCATCTTCAGTCATTGCTCCAAATACTCCGTCAGCAACCCCTTCCAAATAGCCTAAATCAATCAAAGCTTGCTGTAATTTTCTCACGTCCTCGCCTTTATCACCTTTTTGCATCGGTACCTCGGGTAAAGATAATGAAGTTGCTGAATCTATAAATCTATTATCGTCTGGCATAACGGTTGCTGCATCAAAGTATAATAGCGAAATCATGTTAAAAGCATCATCTATAGAAATATAAGTACCACCTTTTATCCACCCTGCGTAAAAAAAGTCTCCTTTGGGATAATACAATTCATCCACTCTTGTCTCATAGATCTTATTAAATATCTTTTCAGACAATTGATAGCTTTCACCAGACGGATCTCCGTATTCCTCACTTAATGATTCTGCAAGAACGGCTGCACTTTTTTTCTTCTGATTCATCTGAAAAAGAACCATAACCAGTGAGTCATCAAGAAATGTATATGTAAGATCACCTTTCATGTTTCCAATGTTAACATCCCAACAGTAAAGATGTGAAACTCCAACAGAAGTGCCTTGCGCCCCCCCAACAGAATAGTATTCTTTCCTATTGACTTCATCTCTGGACATTCCCCACTTCACGCCATCACGGATTTCAAAAACGTACTTTTTCTTGTACTTTGCATTTTTTCCGAATAGTACGTTAAGAGTTTCTTCATCCGCTATCCCGGTGGGGTCAAGTTCGTTATCCTTTTGAAAGGATTTTATGGCTTCAACTTCATCATCACCATATATGCCTGTTATAGTGCTGGAATGCAGATAGTGCAATTTTATCAGGCGCTTTTGTAGTTTTTTAACTTCATTCCCATTGTCTCCTTTTTCCAAGGCATATGCACTAAGCTCTAAAACAGACAAAGCTATCGCAATCACAAGTAAAAGAGCCAATGATTTCTTCATCATAAGAGCACCCTCATTCATAGTGATGTGACAGTATTATAGCATATGCAATATTGTAAAACAAGGGATATATTTAATTCTGTGTGTCGCGAGACGGTTCTTTTGACACACATTCACAGGAACCACAAACCGGCATTTCCTATTGTAAAAAGGTTGAGACGCTACGATACAATCGCACCAAAAGACGGATCGCTTACGTTCGGCTAATGATATGTTGGTTGTGTGAACGACATCACAGGTTCAAGCCTGCTGCAACGACAACAGCAGAACCACCCGAAGGGGAGGTTCTGCTGTTTACTTGACTTTCTCCACCCTAATTGAACCGGCTCAGGAACTGGATCGTCCGGTCCTGGGTGGGGTTGTTGATGATGGCGTTCGGGTCGCCCTGCTCCACGATCACGCCGCCGTCCATGAAGATCACGTGGTCGGACACGTCGCGGGCGAAGGCCATCTCGTGGGTGACGATGATCATCGTGCGGTCCGAGGATTTGAGGCTGCGGATCACGCGCAGCACCTCGCCGGTCAGCTCCGGGTCGAGGGCGCTGGTGGGCTCGTCAAAGCAGAGGATCTCCGGCTTCAGCGCCAGCGCGCGGGCGATAGCGACGCGCTGCTGCTGGCCGCCGGACAGCTGCCAGGGATAGTTCTCCATCCGGTTGGACAGGCCCACCTGGTCCAGAAGCGCCTTCGCTTCGCGCTCGATCTCATCGGGCGTTCGGCGGTTGCGCGCGTCGGCGGTCTTGTCCTTGGCCAGCAATTCCATCGCCAGCATCACGTTTTTCAGCGCCGTGTACTGCGGGAACAGGTTGAAATTCTGGAACACCAGCCCGAACCGCAGCCGCTTGCGGCGCAGCTCGCGCTCCTTCTGCGTGGCGGGGTCGGCGGCGTCGAACAGCGTCTCCCCGCCCACGATGATCTGCCCGGCGTCGGGCAGCTCCAGGAAGTTCAGGCAGCGCAGCAGCGTGGTCTTGCCGCTGCCGCTGGAGCCGATGATGGACGCGACCTGCCCCTTTTCCATCGTGAAGGAGATGTCCTTCAAAACCTCGGTCGCGCCGAAGCTCTTTCGCAGGTTTTTGACTTCCAGTATCGCCATAGACTCACACCTTGTAATAGCTCAGTTTGCGCTCGATCCAGCCGAACAGCAGCGTCAGAAGGCCGTTGCAGGCCAGGTAGTAGACGCCGGTGAAGAATAGCGGCCAGATGGCGCCGGAGATGCCCATGCTGCTCTTCATGAACGCCTGGCCCGCCCAGATGATCTCCTGCAGCGCGATGATGCGCGCCAGCGACGTATCCTTTACCAGCGTGATGATCTCGTTGGACATCGGCGGCACGATGCGCTTGATCACCTGCGAGAGCTTCACGTGGAAGAAGATCTGCGGCTTGGTCATGCCCAGCACCAGCCCGGCCTCCTCCTGGCCCACCGGCACGGACTGTATGCCGCCGCGGTAGATCTCGGAGAAGTAGCAGGCGTAGTTGATGATGAACGCCGCCGAGGCCGCCGCGAAGCGCCCGCCCTCGCCGCCGCCCCAGATGGGCTTGCCCAGCACGATGCCCGGGAAATAGAATATGATCAGCAGCTGGATCATCAGCGGCGAGCCGCGGATGATCCACACCACGACGCGGGAGAGGATGCTGAGGGGCTTCACGCGGGACATGGAGCCCAGCGCGATGACCAGCCCCAGCGGGATCGCGCCGATCAGCGTCACGAAGAACAGCTTGAGCGTCTGCAAAAAGCCGACGTTCAGCGATCGCACGACGATGGGAAATTGCTCGAAGAACAGCTGCATGCTTTCACGTCTTTCGGTTGGAGGATGGATGAATGCGTTACACCCTGTAGGGGCGGCGTTGCGCCGCCCCTACAGGGTGTTGTGCGATGAACCGGTGCGCGCTTACGGCTTGATGATCGCGGCCTGCACGCCGTAGGCCTCGGCGATCTCGTCGGTCAGGCCGTCCTCGGCGGCGGCGGCGAAGAACTCGTCGAGCGCGGCGGCCAGGTCGGAGCCCTTGCGGAAGCCCACGCCGTACTCCTCGCTGTTCAGCGCCACGGTGTAGGTCAGGTCCGCGTAGCCGGTGCCCTCGCCGACCATCGCGGCGGCCATCAGGCTGTCGATCACGGCGGCGTCAGAGGTGCCCGCGGCGACTTCCATCAGCGCGTCAGCCTGCGTGGCGACCTCGGTCTTGTTGGCGAAGCCCAGCGCGTCGATCACTTCCTCGCCCGCGGAGCCGTTCTCCACCGCGAAGGTCAGGCCGGCGACGCTGTCCACGTCCTGATACTGGTCGGCCACGTCGGCCTTCACGATCACAACCTGCGCGTTGTTGGCGTAGGCGGCGGAGCACTCCATCGCGGCCTGCACGTCATCGGTCAGGGTCATGCCGTTCCACACGCAGTCGATGGACTTGTTGTCCAGCTCCATGATCTTGTTGTCCCAGTCGATCTCGACGAACTCGATGTCCACGCCCAGCGCGGCGGCAAAGGCCACGGCCATGTCGGCGTCAAAGCCGATCCACTCGCCGTTCTCGTCCTTGTAGTCCATGGGCTCGAAGTCCGTGATGCCCACCACGAGCACGCCCTTGTCCATCACGTAGGCCAGGTCGCTGTCGGCCTCGGCGAAGGCGGCGGTCACGAGCATCATGGCGATAACCAGCAGGATTGCGAAAATACGCTTCATAGTAAAAATCCCTCCATGTCATATGGTCTGTTCATTCAGTTTACCACGTTATCGCGCTAAAGTACAGGGACAAAGCGTTACGTTTTGTTGAAATCATTGTAACGTGAAAACCGGCCGACGTTCGTCGGCCGGTTTTCGGGCGCTGTTTCAGTTCCGGTATATGTCGCAGTACAACCGCCCGTCGCTCACGCTGGTGTAGATCGTCACGCTGCCCGCGCCGATGTAGCGGAACGAGAAGTCCCGCCCGGATTCGTAGTCGGTCAGGATCGCGTCGGCGGACGAGGACACGTAATTCTGGTTGTACTTCTTGCCGTAGGTGGACTTTTCGACGATGGCGAAGTCGGGGCTGTCCTTGATGGCGAGCCACAGCGTGCTGGCCACCTGCGCCACGCCGCCGCCCATCACGCGCGCGCCGCGCCCGTTCACGGCCTTGCGGTAGCCGTAGCGCTTCTCGCGCGGGCCCACCACGTCGTTGAACGAGAAGGTGTCGCCGGTGTTCAGCGCGGTGTCACTGACGCTGTCGGCCGCGAGCTGCACGTTGCCCAGCACGTCGGCGTCGCCGCCGCAGTCCAGGCTGGCGGAAGCGACCAGCTGCCGCGCGGGGGCGATGGTGCCCACCGGGGCGAAGGGCGTCTCGGAAAACCACCCGGAGGCGCTGCCGTTGCTGTTCTCCGCGCCCGTGGACAGCGCGCAGTACACGTAGTCCTCGTCCATCCACATGGAGACGGTCATCGTGTCGGACCGGTTGGTGAAGGCGAGGTCGATGCCGGCGTCGTAGTCGGTGACGACGGCCATGTCGGGGTCGGATACGTAATGGTCGGTGAAGCGGCTGCCGTAGGTCTTGACCGGGTCGACGACCACGCCGTCCCCGGCGCTGAGCAGCGCGAGGTAGAGCGTGGAGGCCGCCTGCGCCACGCCGCCGCCGGTGACGGGCGCGCCGCGTCCGTTAGGCGCGGTCTCGTAGCCCCGGCCGACGGTGCGCGGCCCGACGGTCTCATTGAACGAAAAGCGGCCACCGTAGGGGATGGAGGCGCCGTTGATGGCCTCCGCCGCCAGGGCGATGTTGTGCAGCTTGGCGCTTCCCGCGCCCGACAGCGGCGTCTGGGCGGTGTAGCGCTCCGCCGCCGCGCCCGCGGCCAGCAGCGCCAGCGCCGCGATCAGCGCAATGATCCGTTTCCTCATGGCTTTGAACCTCCTTCACGCTTGCTGGTACTTGGACGAAGAAGGTGGCGGAAAGGTTCCATGATTAGGGAATAGGGAGTAGGGAGTAGGGAGTAGGGAGTAGGGAGTAGGGAGTAGGGAGTAGGAATAGTGCAGGGGCGGCGATGCGCCGCCCGCCCCTCATATTCTACGCCGTCAGCATGATCTCCTCGTAGGCCGCGGTCTGCTGCACGTGCAGGCGGTTGAGCTTGATCAGCTCCAGCAGCGCCAGGAACATCGTGACGACCTCCTGGCGGGTGAAGTCCTCGCCGAACAGCTCAGAGAAGCGACAGCCGCCGCGGCGCACGCTGCGGCTGATGCGGGCCATGCAGCCCGCGACGGTGAAGCTGTCGCGCCGGATCTCGCGGCTGGCCATGCGGTCGTCGGCCTCGGCGCGCTCCGCCCGCTCCAGTACCTTCCGGTAGGCGCGGATCAGCTTTTCCAGCGTCAGGCCGGTGATCTCGATGTTTGGCGGCGGCAGCGGATACTCCTCGGGCAACTTCGTCAGCAGCGCGCGCGCCTCCTCCTCCAGCTGCTTCATGCGGCTGGAGACCTCCTTGAACTGGCGGTATTCCTCCAGCTGTTTGATCAGCGCTTCCTCGGGCGAGAGCTCCTCCGGGTCCTCGGGCTTGGGCGGCTTGGGCAGCATGGCGCGGCTCTTGATCTCCAGCAGCGTCGCCGCCATCTGCAAGAACTCGCTGGCGCTGTCCATGTCCAGCTCGTCCACCAGGCTCATGGTCTCCAGGTACTGCTCGGTGATCTGGCTAACGAAGATATCGTGGATGTCGATCTTCGCGTTGGAGATCAGCGTCAGCAGAAGGTCGAGGGGACCGTCAAATTCCTTGAGGGATACGATGTAGGCCATAATACCTCCACGCTATACGATCAGCTTCATCGCCCGCAGGGCGGCGAGGGCGAGGTTGCCCGCGCCGGTGAGGATGCGGGCGTCCACCCAGCCCAGCACGCGACCCACGACGCCCGTGAGCACCAGCACGAACAGCGCGGTGCTGGCGAAGCGGGCCGTCTGCGGGTTGGCGAACAGCTGGCGGCGGCGCAGCACCAGGTCGTTGAGCACGTGGTAGCCGTCCAGCGGCGGGATGGGCAGCAGGTTGAACACGCACAGCACCAGGTTGGTGACGGTGAAGTAGTACAGCATCTGGAACAGATACCCAGCGATCTCGCCGAAGCTCTCCTGCACCTGCCAGATGGCCACGTTGTAGTAGTCGTAGCGCTCGAACAGCAGCGTCAGGTACTGGCTGGACGTCGGGTCGGCGGCCTTCTTGATCGCCGCCGCCAGGAACGCCAGCATCAGCAAATTCCCCACGCAGAACAGGATCAGGTTCATCGTCACGCCCGCGACGGACACCTTCAGGTCGTCCCTACGGTAGTTGCGGTAGTTGCGCGGGTTCACCGGCACCGGCTTGGCCCAGCCGAAGCCCACCACCAGCATCAGCACCGTGCCCAGCAGGTCCAGGTGCTTCAGCGGGTTCACGGTCAATCGGCCCAGCATCTTCGCCGTGTCGTCGCCGCAGCGGTGCGCCGTCCAGGCGTGGGCGAACTCGTGCAGCGAAAGCGCCAGTATGCGCCCCGGGAACGCCAGCAGGAAGAATATCAGCATGCCCTTCGGGTCGCGGAAGAATTGCTCGATGTAGCTGATCAAGGGATTCCCTCCCGTTTTGTTTGTCTCCGGCGAAGGATCGCCGGTCCGTTCACCTATAGATTATACCGGTTTTCGGCGCGGGGCGCAAGGGGGTCTTGCGGCGGGGGTTGAAATCCGATAATTCTCGTCAGACTCTTGTTTTTTTGGAGCGCTTTTGATAATATAAGGAAGAAAAAGGCGGGGCCGTCCTGACGGACGCCGGACCGAGAAACTGGGAGTGTGCGCATGCTGACGATGATACTGAAAATGACGGGGGTCACGTCCCTGTACGTGCTGGTGACGGCGCTGGTATGGACGCGGGTGCGCCGCAATCGGCTGGGCTGGGGAGCCAGGCTGCTGATCGGCGTGATCTACGGCGCCTGCGCGGTGCTGTCCACCCACTTCGGCGTGGACTACAGCCACATGATGCTGAACGTGCGCGACATGGGGCCGCTGTCGGCGGGCCTGTTCTTCGACCCCGTCTCCGGCATCATTGCGGGCCTGATCGGCGGCGTCGAGCGCTACATCGCGGGCACGTACTGGGGCGTGGGCAGCTACACCAAGGTCGCGTGCAGCGTGTCCACGTGCCTGGCGGGCTTTGTGGCCGCGGCGATGCACCTGTTCATATTCAAGCGCAAGAAGCCCTCCGCCGTCTACGCCTTCTTCATGGGCGCGGTGATGGAGGTCTTCCACATGTACGTGGTGTTCATCACCCACCGCGACGACATGAGCATGGCCTTCTACGTGGTGCGCAACTGCGCGCCCGCGATGATCGTGTTCACGGGGCTGGGCATGGCGGCGTCCTCCACGGTGCTGCGCATCTGCGCGGGCGAGTGGAAAAACCCATTTAGGAAGGTCGTCGCAGAGGAAGTGCCGGTTTCGCAGCGCTTCCAGACCTGGCTGTTCGCCGTGACGTTCTCGATCCTGACGTTGAATTTGTTGTTCTCCTTCGCCGTGCAGACCCAGACGGCCATCCAGAGCGCGCGCAGCACGCTGGAGGCGGTTTCCGGGGATATTCGCCAGACCTACGCGCGGCTCCGGCAGACCGAGGAGAACACCGACTCGCTGGCCGGGGAGACGGCGCGCATGCAGGCGCTGTCCATCGCGGAGGCGGTGGAGCGCTCGGGCGGCATCGAAGCCGCCGACGACGCCTTCCTCGAGCGCATGCGCTCGATCGGCGGGCTGGTGGCCGTGACTGCGGTGAACGCAGGCGGCGAGGCCGTCGCCTCCGCGGGCGAATCGCCCGTCTACGCGGGGCTGCTCGCGGACGTGCTGGACGACACAGCGGAGTCCCAAACGGCGAGCCCATCCGATTCGCGCGTGGTGGCGGGCGCGCGCTGCCAGGGCGGCATGATCCAGGTGGTCATCGATAAAAAGAGCCTCGCCGAGGCGCTGAACCTGGACGGGCTGAACGAGGCGCTCTCCTACTTCCACGTGGGCAGCGAGGGCTCGTTCGACATCGTGCGGGGCAGCGGCCTCGTCGCGGCGGGCGACCACAAGGGCAAGTCGATGGCCTCGGACGACATGAAGCGCATGCAGGAGCAGCCGCAGGAGACCTGCTTCACGGCGCGGATGTTCGGCGTCGAATCGCTGTGCCGCACCGAGGCGCTGGACGACGGCCTGACGCTGCTTGCGCGGCTGCCGATGGCGGAGGTCTACGCCAGCCGCGACGCGCAGACCTACGAATCGTCCTTCGCCGCCATCATGCTGTTCGCGGTGATCTACGTGCTGATATCGATGCTGGTGCAGGCCATCGTCGTCAACAACCTGAACCTGGTGAACGCCTCGCTGGACCGCATCACCCACGGCAACCTCGACGAGGTGGTGTCCGTGCGCAACTCCTCGGAGTTCGCGTCGCTGTCCAACGACATCAACCAGACGGTGAGCGTGCTGAAGGGCTACATCGAAGCCGCCGAGAAGCGCATCGAGCAGGAGCTGGAGTTCGCCCGCACGATCCAGGATTCCGCGCTGCCGAAGAACTTTGTGTTCCCGCGCGACGACTTTGAGATCTACGCCTCGATGGACCCCGCCAAGGAGGTGGGCGGCGACTTCTACGACTTCTTCTTCGTGGACCAGAACAAGCTGGCGCTGGTGATCGCGGACGTGTCCGGCAAGGGCATCCCGGCGGCGCTGTTCATGATGCGCGCCAAGACGGCCATCCGCGGGCTGGCGGAGTCGGGCAGCGCGCCCGCCGAGATCCTCTACCGCGCCAACAACGCGCTGTGCGAGGGCAACGACGCCGAGATGTTCGTCACGGTCTGGCTGGGCATCGTGGACCTGACCACGGGCTTGATGAAGTGCGCCAACGCGGGCCACGAGTATCCGGCGCTGATGCGCGCGGGCGGCGACTTCGAGCTGATCCGCGACAAGCACGGCCTGGCGCTGGCCGCCATGCCGGGCGTGCGCTTCAAGGAGTACGAGCTGCAGCTGGACCCGGGCGATCGGCTTTTCGTGTACACCGACGGCGTCCCCGAGGCCATCGACGAGCAGGTGGAGCAGTACGGCACGCGGCGCCTGGTGGACGTGCTGAACGCCGCCAAGGGCGAGCCGCTGGAGATCATCCTGCCCGCCGTCCGCCGCGACATCGCCGCCTTCGCGGGCAATGCCGAGCAGTTCGACGACATCACGATGCTGGGCCTGACCTACCGCGGGCAGGGGGAGGAATAGAAGCCAACCCCCGCGCGCCGCGGCGGATTCCCGGGATGCGCTGTGCGCGCCGGTCGGCTGCCGAAGCTATATTTTGCATGAACAGCCTAAAAGGAGGAAAAGATGATGAAAAGGTGCATGGCTCTGGTTCTGTGTCTCATGATCGCACTCGCGCTCGTCCCCGCTCTGGCGGAAACCGCCGAGGAAACCGCCATTCATGACGACGGGGGAAAAATCGTCGTCCTCGCCACGGGTGGAACGATTGCCGGCGTGGGGGAAGCGGGAAAGACAGCCGGATACAAGCCGGGCGCGCTGACGGCCGAGGAATTGCTGCTGGCCGTGCCCGAGCTGGCGGAGGTCGCGCCGATCGAAGCCATCCAGATCTGCAACGTCAACTCCGACGACATCACGGCGGAGGTCTGGCTCACGCTGGCCAACAAGATCAACGAGCTCGCCGACGATCCCGCCGTCAGGGGCTTTGTCATCACCCACGGAACGGACACCATGGAGGAGACGGCGTATTTCCTGAACCTGACGGTAAAGACGGACAAGCCCGTCGTGCTGACCGGGTCCATGCGCCCCGCCACCTCCATTTCGGCGGACGGGCCGATGAATCTGTACGAGGCCGTCTGCGTCGCCGCGTCGGATGAAGCGGTCGGAAAGGGCGTGCTCATCGTGTTCTCCGATCGGATCTATGCCGCGCGCTCCGTGACAAAGACCAGCACCTACAATGTCATGGCCATTTCAGCGGGTGAGATGGGGGCCATCGGCGTTGTGCGCGACGGAACGGTTTTTCTGTACGAGAACCCGACAAAGGTACATACGACCGAAACGGAGTTTGACATCGCGGGTCTGTCGGCGCTTCCCAGGGTTTCGATCCTCTATTTCTCCGTCGACGCGGACCCGGAGCTTCTGCGCTTCGCCGCCGAACGCTCGGACGGACTGGTCATTGCCGGCGCGGGCGCGGGAGAGTTCAGCGAAGCGTGGATCGACATCATCAACGGGCTGTCCATTCCCGTCGTCATCAGCTCCCGAATCGACGACGGCGTGATCACCAAAGACAACCTGCTCTGCGACAACACCGTGGCCGCGAACAACCTCTCTCCGCAGAAGGCGGCCATCCTCCTGCGCCTGGCCCTGACCGGGGACGCCAGCCAGGAGACCCTGGAGAATCTGTTTCTGCAGTACTGATGCGGGTTTTATTTGCGGAGGCGGTGGGATGGCGTCGCGCAAGCGCGCCGCGCGGCTTTGCCGCCAGCCATTTGCTTCGCAAAGAGGGTTCGCATGTCCCACCGGCTCCGACAATTCAAAGAAAGCCACCCATAAAGGGTGGCTTTTTGAATTGTCTAATCCGACATTAGTGGTACATGCACCCAAATGCACCCAGATATCTGCTTATAAAAACTGCCTTGGAAGATCGTCTGGAAGTATCTTTTTTTGTTGTAATCCACAATCAAGTTGTGCTTGAATGTTACCCTTGCCGGATTACTGCCACAGCGTATTGCCGTCCACGGGAGAGTTGATTCTCATTGGACGGGGAACAGACGGCTATATGCCGTCCAAAGAAGCAATGCCTGGCGAGACAGGCCGCGAAGCCGCCGACAGGCTCAACCGGAAAGTCGGCATCACCAAAGCCCAAGAGGCCGCCATGCTCGCCGGTTCCATGTTCGGCTGGCACACCCCCGCCGCCGACCCGAAGAACTATGATGAACAAGGGAACCTGGTCAAGCCCCAACAGAAAATCCGTAATGAAGCAAGATGATTATATTAGCTGTCGTAGGTAAACGTGCCTACGACAGCATTTTTCCAATATTGATTTGATGCTATAGCTTAGTCAATCATATAATCATTATTCACGATGGGCGATGTCCTTCAGAACACGCTCATTTTTGCGGTTCCTGTTCTCAGAGATTCTTCTTCATTTTCCCTCATCCTGTGGTATAAATATTGTTACCCTTGTTCCACCCGCTTCGCGCTCTTCGATTTCCAGCGTCCCGCCGCACATCGCTTTCAGCCGCTCGCGGATGTTTTTGAGCGCGTAGTTCGGCTCGTCCACATCCGAAGGCGCGTAGCCGGGGCCGGTGTCCTCCACGGTGATCTTCACGCCCAGGTCAGTGTTTTCCGTGGCGATGGAGATGTACAGCGGCTCCAGGTCCGGGTCCATGCCGTGCTTGACGGCGTTTTCCACGATGGGCTGGAGCGTCAGGGGCGGTATGCGGAAGAAGGTGTCCGGCGTGTCAAACTCCACGAACAGGCGGCCTTCAAAGCACGCCTGCTCCACCGCGAGATACGCCCGGGTGTGCTCCAGCTCCTTCTCAAAGGAAATCGTGTCCTCTTGGGCGATGGCTGTGAAGTTGTTTTGCAGGTAGCGGGTGAAGTCGCGTATGACGCCCTGGGCCCTGGGCGGGTCCTGCGCGCACAGGTAATAGGTGTTCATCAGCGTGTTGTAGATGAAATGCGGCCGCATTTGCGCCACGGCGGCGCGCGTCCGCTGCTGCGCCGCTTCATCCCGCTGCGCCAGGTAGCGCTTGACCAGCCCCGCCATCAGGTACAGCTCCACGAGGATGATCTGTATGGCGTCCACGGCGAAAAAACAAACCAGAAACATGACGAACTGCGCACCCGTTACCCGCTTGCGTCTGAGAAACAGCGCGATCAAACCGTTGACCGTGAGCGATGCGATGATGGCGACATACACATAAGACCAGCGCCCAGAGTGCGTCGCATAGTTCGGCGTGATGCTGACCGCGCCGGTCAGCTGTGCCAGCCACTGCGCCGCGACCAGCGCCGCCGTCAGCGCGCACTGGATGCGCATGGCCGCGCTTTTGAGATCGTTTTCGCCGCAGCAATATAGGAAATAGGCGAACACCAGCAGCGACGGAAGCGGGGTGATCAGCGCCTTGGCACAGAGCAGCGCCCGAAACAGGGCATGCGAAACCTGGCCCTGCGCGGCGGCGCGCTCCGACAGGGCGAGCGCCGCGCTGAGAAGGGCCGAGGACAGTATGGCGACGCACAGGCGCGCGGGCCATCGGTCGACGTCGCGGGCAAGAAAGGCCAGGATCAACCCGAACAGGCCAAACAGAACCGCCGACGCATCCGCCGCCGCCCAAAAATCAAACCCCGACATCACATCAGCCCCTTCACGGGATATCGCAGCTTTGGAATTTGCCGAAGGATCTCCTCCGCGTCCAGCGGCTTGAGCAGAAAGCCGCAGGCGCCGGTGTCCCATGCGTCGAAGGCGTATTCCCGATAGCCGGTCAGATAGATCACGTTGGTGCGCGGACGGATGCGCAGCAGCTCCCGGCACAGGTCAAGGCCGCTGCTCCTGCCCAGCTCAATGTCCAGGAACGCCAGCGCCACCGGGTTCTGCTTAAAATATTCCACGGCCTCCTGCCGCTTTGTAAAGCCTACGACATTCGCGCCTGGCAGTGCCTGGCGCAATATGGGGAGCCCTCCTTTAAGAACGATGGGGCTGTCGTCCACCAGCAGTACGTTGGGCGCTTCGTCAGACTCCTCCGCGGCGGCCAGCAGCGCCGCGGTATCCATGCCCAGGGTCTCCGCGATCAGGGCAATCGTAGCTACATCGGGCATGCGGCGGCCCACCTCCCAGTTTGCCACACTGGGGCGGCCTACGTGCAGACGATCCGCCAGCTGCTGCTGGGAAAGCCCGCTTTCAATGCGCAGACGGCGCACCGTCTCCCCGAAGGATTTCGCCATGACGATTCTGCCCCCTTCTCCTGTCAATAGCATACAGAATATGGATTGAAAATACAAGTGCAAGCGCCATAATCGTTGTGTCTTTCTGAAACGTCCCTTTTCTGATGCCACTTATTTGAATATAATGGAAACGGATGCACACAATGACAAAGGCCTGTTGTGAAAAACACATCCATACAAAGGAGGAACAAACAAAATGAGCCTTGACAACGCAAAGAAGTCAATCATCATCCTCGGCGTGCTGAACATCATTCTCGGCCTCTTCGGAATTGTCCTGGGCGTCGCTCTCTTTTCGGGCGGCAATATGCTTGGCAAGAACGTCATTGAAACGGCCACGCCGGGCGCGGAGGGCGCGGCGGAGGCGCTCACCGTGTCGGGAATCATGCTCGTCTTAGGCGTCTTCGTGCTGGTCGCCGCCGTCGTCTACCTGCTGCTGGGCATCTTTTCGATCATCGGCGGGAAGAACCCGGTCAAGATCATGCCCGCCTATGTGCTCTCGATCATCGCGATCATACTGTCGGTCGTTACCATGATCCTCAATTTCGCGAACGGCGTGAATGCCACCAGCATACTCGACGGCATCGTGGGCATCGTCTTCAGCGCGACTTCGTTCGCCTGCGCGAAGACCATCCGCAACAGCCTTTGAGCCTGGAGACGGATGCATATGCAGGACAGCCACTCGACATAATGTCTGTATATCGACAACCACACCCGGCATCAAGACGGGTTGTGGTTGTCTTTCTTGAAGCACCCACTTTTCGGGAGATGTACGATGCGAAAGCCGCGTATTGTCGAAAAGACGGCAACGACCGAAGAAGGACGCAGAACCGATAAACGACGGGAGGTATCACCATGAAAAAGAGATTGACAACACTGATTTTCGCGCTGCTCATGATCGTAGGCGCATGGGGTGTCTGCGCGACGGCCGAGGTCGTTCCCTTCCCCGAAACGCCCGTGATCGGCATCGCCTGGCGGGCGGATACCGATTCCGAGTTCTTCACCAACATCTGCCGGGCCGTGGAGGAGGCGGGCGGTACTTGGGTGCTGCTGGATCAGGTCACATCCGCCGATCTGGCCTATGACGACGCGTGCAAACTGACCGAGGGCGTGACGGCGCTGGGCTCTTTGGACGCGGACGCGGCGAAATACGTGCGCTTGAATACATGGCATGGTTCCAACGCCGCCGAGGCCGTGGGCGACGTGAGCATCGTGCTGTTCACCGGCGGCGAGGACATCAGTTCCACGCTGTTCTTCGACCCCGAGCCCTGGCACGGCATCGTGGCGGAGATCGACTACAACGCCGAGCGGGACGTCTCCGACTACCTGACGATGAGCTACTGCCTGGACAACGACATTCCCGTGATGGGCTTTTGCCGCGGGATGCAGATGCTGGGCGTGATCTCCGGCGCCGAGATGATCCAGGACATACCGGCCTGGTTTGCCGAGCTCGGCGTGGAATACGATTACACGCACCGCAACCAGAAGACCGCGCCCGAAGCCTATCGGGATTACGCGGCGCATGACGTGGAGGTGGCGGAGGGCTCGCGGCTTCATGACATCGTGGGCGGGACGACGCTCACCGGTTGCCCCTCCTGGCACCACCAGGCGATCGGGAACGTGGACAATACCCGGCTGGCCGTCACCGGCACGACCGACACCAACGGCATCCGGATGATCGAGGCCGTGGAGCGCACGGACAAGACCTTCGCCGTGGGGCTGCAATTCCACCCGGAAGCCGCGCTGGTGAAGCACCTGGACGGGGCGGAGAATCAGGCGGAGTACATGGATTACGACACCGCGCTGGCGTTCTTCAGGGCCATCGTCGAAGCGCTGCCCGCGCTGTCGGAAGCCGCCTGAGAGGCGCTGTGAACCGGCGAAAAAGGCTGTAAACAATAGCAAAACCGGAAGGGTGACGATGATGAAGAAGATTCTGTGCCTGATACTGGCTCTGGCGATGGCTTTCGGGGCCGCGGCGTTCGCCCAGAGCGCGCAGGGCGATCCCCTGGAGGCAATACTCTCCGAAATGAGCCTGCAAAACAAGGTCGCGCAGATGATGATCGCGTCCTTCCGCGTGTGGCAGGAGGTCCCGCCGGAGGGCGAGGACTTGCCGGAGGAGGAGCCGCCCAGGGAGAACATCACCCAGCTGAACGACGAAATACGCGACATGGTTTCCCGGAACCACTTCGGCGGGATAGCTTGCTTTTCCCCAGCTTTGCATACTCCGGCTTATCGCCGTATACCCTGTAGCAGCTTGCGAAGTGTTCCCCGTATCTGCTGCTGATCCCGACCTTCTCCTCAACCCATGCCAGGAATTCCCCGTGGGGGAGCATTTCCTTCGCCTGCGACAGTACGCGGCCAAGAGCCATCATGTTCGCATAGGCGTTCTCGGCATAGGTCCGGGCCTCTACGGCCAGAGCGTCCAATAGGGCAATCTGGCCTTGTTTCAATGTTGCCAACTCATTCATACACATACCTCCCGAAATATTGCTTGACTTTTCCCCTGGGTATGGTAAATGATAGTGAGATTTGACGCATAGCCTGCAACAATCTCCTGACCGTGCGCTGTTGTCACCAGCCACGGTCACTTTTTGTCTGTAACCCCATGCCGATCTCTATAGCACTTCGGCGGCGGAGGTAACGGCATCCAATGCGTGTACATTGTGCTTGCATCAAATTGGTGCCAGCCCGTCACCATTGCGCCGTTGTACCTGTGATAAGCCAGTACACAGTGGTACGCATCACAGTCGACTATCGAAGGTTGTGCGGCAGATCGTATGACAATCGCTACCTGGATTACATTTGCGTGGATGAGATGGGGACTTTGACCTCGCCGCATTATCTATCAATGGCATTCCAGAATCTTCTGAAGAAGAATGGATTGAGGCACGTTCGATTCCACTATTTGCGGCACAGCTGCGCGAGTATGCTGCTTGCCAATGGGGTGTCGATGAAGCAGATCCAGGAGTGGATGGGACACAGCGACTTCTCAACCACGGCGAATATCTACGCGCATCTGGACATCAATTCCAAGCTCTCGTCGGCCCAAGCCATGATGAATGGTTTGGGAATGAAGCCAGTAACGACGTAAAAACCCCGCCTGATCGCGCAGACGGGGCGTGGCGGAAGCGGTGGGATTCGAACCCACGGACCGGCTTCTAACCGATCAAACGATTTCGAGTCGTTCTCGTTATGACCACTTCGATACGCTTCCACAGTGTTTTCCTCAAAAGAGCCTCCAGGAAATTGGAGAGAACTTTTGGAGAGAACTCAATCGGTTTTCTTCGATTCAATCCCACAAACCCCTTGAAACACAGGGGGTTTGAAAGACCAAGGTTCCAAATAGTTGCCGCGATTTCGAGTCAGGGCCGTTATGACCACTTCGATACACCTCCACGGCGGATACCATTATACCCCACGGGGGGCGGGGATGTCAAGGCGCGGGGCGGGGAAGGGCGTCAAGTTTCGGAAAAATAACAGCGCGAGAGCGCGCCCGTCAGGGATTGAAGTAGCCCTCCGCCACCTCGATGGCGCGGCCCACGGTGCTCAGGTCGAGGGGCTTGAAGTCCCAGACGATGTTGGCGTCGCCGCGGCGGCGCTGGGTCTTCAGGAGCGGGTTCTTGGCGAGGTTGACCTCCAGCCAGCCGTTGCGGCCCGCCACGAAGGGCATGCACACCTCGCTGCCATCCGGACGGCGGACGCGGTATTCCACGCCCGTCTCGGGCTTCTTGCCGAAGCCGAAGATGCCGCCCATGCCCTCGGCCTTCACGTGGACCTCCTGCCGGGTGTAGTCCAGCGCGTCGAGGCGCTCTACGGCGAAGTCGGCGTCGGAGCCGAAGTCGGGCGAGACGATCAGCCAGGCCTGGTTCTGGAAGCGGGCCAGCGCCACGAAGCCGCCCATCTGCGTCTGGCAGAACAGCATCCGCTCGGGGGCGAAGCCCTCCCGGGCCAGCCGCTGGGCCAGGGCCACGCGCTTGTCCTCCAGCTTCTTCAGGTTTGCCTTGCGCTCGATATCCTCGGGGCTGTTGAAGATTCCCATGGGCACGCCTCCATATGATCGTTTTCTGTGCTGGAACCACTATAGCACAGCCCCCGCCCCGTGTCAATTCAGGGTGGGTCGATATTTCATATTTGTTGCGAACATATTACAGACATAATTCAGACCTATTTTTTTTGAATTTCATTTTGGCAGGAGAAGGGCAGGAGGCGTCGAATTTTATACCGACGGGCGATAGCTATGCCCATCTGAAATCGATTGAAATACGCGGCCGGAAACACGGTCCGGGACCCTGAGGAGTAGTACAGCGATGAACGCAAACACAAGAGCGATGAAGAGACTGACCGCCGCGCTTCTGGCGCTGCTTCTGCTGCTGCCATGCGCCGCGCCGGCGCTGGCCGAGACATTCTACGCCGTGGTCACCGCCGATTCGATGTCGGTGTACCAGGAGGCGTCGCTGTCGAACGCCGTGGGCAGCCTGCCGAAGAATTCCGTGGTGCAGATCACCGGCTTTTCCACCTCCGTCGCGAAGATCTCCTACAACGGAAGCGCCGCCTACGCGAAGGTTTCCGACATGAAGCGCGTGGACGAATCCGCCGTGAAGGCCGTGCTGAACGAGGCCGCGCCCGTGTACAAGGAGCCGCAGGAGGGCGGAAAGAGCGTCCTGGCTCCGAAGGGCACGAAGGTCAACCTGCTGGCCCGCTCCGGCGAGTGGGCGATGGTCGAGAAGAACGGCTACATCGGCTACGTGAAGGGCGCGTTCGTCACCGAGGCGGACGACGCTTCGGACGCCGCCGCCGTCTCGGCCGCCGCGAGCACCACGAGCAACGGCATCACCGTGCGCACCTTTGACGCGGTGACGCTGGAGAACACGAAGGTCTACAAGACGGCCAGCGACAAGGGCAAGAAGCTGGGCACGCTGAAGGCCGGGACGCAGGTGACCGTGAAGGCCACCAGCAGCGACGGCTGGGCGTGCATCGAATACAAGGGCAAGTACGGCTTCTGCAAGCTGATCAGCCTGCGCGAGGGCACCGCTCCCGCCGCGACGCTGCCCGCGGCCACGCAGGTCGCGCCGGCCGGCAAGAGCGCCGTGGTCTCCAGCAAGACCCTGGCCGTGTACAAGGAGGCCAGCAAGAAGTCCAAGAAGCTGGGCACCCTGAAGAAGGGCCAGATCGTGACCGTGCTGAACACCCAGGACGGCTGGGCCTACATAGAGTTGAGCGGACAGTACGGCTACTGCGCCGCCAAGGGCGTGACCGTCGATGAGAGCGGCGTGCCCTCCGGCTTCAAGCAGACGGACGTGGCCGCCACCGTCGTCAGCGCCGAGGCGCGCGTCTATGCCTCTCCCAGCGCCGACGCCGAGAGCGCCGCGATCAAGCTGGGCACGGAGGTGCAGGTGAAGGCCTACAGCGACAGCTGGGCGTGGATCACGCAGTCGGGCCGCTACGGCTTCATTCCGGTCAAGCTGTTGAGCAAGGCGACCTACGCCGCCATCGACGGCGACGGCACCGCCCTGCAGACGCTTCTGAAGGCGCTGCTCGTGGGCGGTTACTACGACGCCGTGCCCTCCACCAGCTACAACGCCGCCGCCATCGCCGCCATCAAGCGCTTCCAGAGCGCCTGCGGCATGGAGGAGACCGGCGTGGCCGACCAGTCGCTGCAGCGCGTGCTCTACAGCGGAAGCGCTCCGGTGAGCGATTTGCTGTACAAGGCCCTCTCCAGCGGCGACAAGAGCGACAGCGTCAGCCGCGTGCAGGCGCGTCTCTACGCGCTGGGCTACCTGACCAAGACCACCAGCCTGGACGGCGAGTACGGCGCGACGACCGTCAGCGCGATCAAGCTGTTCCAGACCGCCAATGGCATCAGCGCCACCGGCACGGCGGACACCGCCACGCTGAAGGCGCTCTACTCCATCGACGCCAAGAGCCTGCCCTCCGGCACGAAGGCCGCCGACGCGGGCAGCGGCTCGTCCTCCTCCGGCTCGTCCAGCACCTACTTGGACAGCGTGCCCAGCGGGCTGGCCTCCACCACCAGCACCCTGCCCACGAACGCCTCCGCCGCGGAGAAGCTGGAGTACGCCATCTACCTGGCCCAGAGCAAGCTGGGCAAGCCCTACGTCTACGGCGCGGCCGGCCCGGACAAGTTCGACTGCTCCGGCCTGACCACCTGGATCTTCAAGGCGGTGAACGTGGCGCTGAAGCGCAGCGCCTACGCCCAGGGCTACGACGATACCTACACCAAGATCGAGGGTGTGGAGAACCTCAAGCGCGGCGACCTGGTGTTCTTCAACACCGTGTCCGACAGCGACCTGTCCGACCACGCCGGCATCTACATCGGCAGCGGCTACTTCATCCACGCCTCCTCCGGCGGCCATCGCGTGGTGGTCAGCAACATCACCACCGGCTACTACAACCGCGTGTTCAGCTGGGGCAGAAGGGTGTTTTAGGAGTGTGGAGCGAGGAAAAGCGTCCGGCGCGCATGATGCGCGCCGGACGCTTTTATGATCCCCTCGCAACGCCAAAATAACTTGCATTTTGACCGGTGATATGCTATACTCTGTCCGTCTGTGGGTGATGATGGCTGGGTCCCGTGCGGCGTCATGCTGTGAATCTTGTCAGGGCCGGAAGGCAGCAGCAATAAGCGGATGTTGGCGCGCGCCGCGGGAGAGCCTGGCTTGAACCCGCAGGCTTTTTGGTTAAATAGATAAAAAGGAGAGCGATCGGCATGAGAGTCGTCATTCAGGAGAACTACGAGAAGATGTGCAAGTGGGCGGCGGACTACATCGCCGCGAAGATCAACGCGCACAAGGAGGACCGTCCCTTCGTGCTGGGCCTGCCCACGGGCTCCTCGCCGATCGGCGTTTACAAGGAACTGGTGCGCAAGAACCAGGCCGGCGAGCTCTCGTTCAAGAACGTGGTGACGTTCAACATGGACGAATACCTGGGTCTGCCGCGCGAGCACGACCAGAGCTACTGGTACTTCATGCACGACAACCTGTTTGACCACCTGACGGACATGAAGCCGGAGAACATCAACATCCTCAACGGCATGACCGACGACCCGGAGGCGGAGTGCGCGGCCTACGAGGCGAAGATCGCCTCCTACGGCGGCATCGACCTGTTCATGGGCGGCATCGGTGTGGACGGCCACCTGGCCTTCAACGAGCCCTTCACCTCGCTGTCCAGCCGCACCGGCGTGCGCGCGCTGACCACCGACACCCGCATCGTGAACAGCCGCTTCTTCGGGAACGACCCCGAGAAGGTGCCGGCCTACGCGCTGTCCGTCGGCATCGGGACGGTCACCGACTCCAAGGAGGTCCTGGTGCTGATCAACGGCCACAACAAGGCCCGCGCGCTGGCGGCCACCGTCGAGGGTGGCGTCAGCCAAAAGTGGACCTGCTCGGCCCTGCAGCTGCACCCGGCGGCCATCATCGCCTGCGACGAGGCGGCCTGCGGCGAGCTGACCGTGGACGCCTACAAGTACTTCCTGGACATCGAAAAGGAGGAGCGGCTGTAATATGGGAAAATATTTCGGCACGGATGGCTTCCGCGGCGAAGCCAACAAGACGCTGACGTTTGAGCACGCGATCAAGATCGGCCGCTTCCTGGGCTGGTACTACGGCGCGCGCCAGGGCAAGAAGTGCAAGGTGGTCATCGGCAAGGACACCCGCCGGTCCTCCTACATGTTCGAGTACGCGCTGTGCACGGGCCTGATGGCCTCCGGCGCGGACGCCTACATCATGCACGTCACCACCACGCCCTCTGTGGCCTACATCACCCGCGTGGACGACTTTGACTGCGGCATCATGATCTCCGCCAGCCACAACCCGTTCTACGACAACGGCATCAAGCTCCTCAACGGAAACGGCGAGAAGATGGACGAGGAGACGATCCTGAAGGTCGAGGAGTACATCGACGACCGGCTGGAGATCCCGGTCTCCGACGGCAAGGACATCGGCCGGACCGTGGACTACGTCGCGGGCCGCAACCGCTACGTCGGCCACCTGATCTCGATGAGCCGCTACAGCTTCCGCGACGTGCGCGTGGGCCTGGACTGCGCCAACGGCGCTTCCTGGCAGGTCGCCAAGGGCATCTTCGACGCGCTGGGCGCGAAGACCTACGTGATCAACGCCGAGCCCGACGGCTACAACATCAACATGGACTGCGGCTCGACCCACATCGAGCATCTGCAGCAGCTGGTGCGCGACAAGAAGCTGGACGTGGGCTTCGCCTTCGACGGCGACGCGGACCGCTGCCTGGCGGTGGACGAGAAGGGCAACGTGATCACCGGCGACCACATCCTCTACATCTATGGCCTGTACATGAAGGAGCGCGGAAAGCTGCTGAACAACACGATCGTGACGACCGTGATGAGCAACTTCGGCCTCTACAAGGCGCTGGACAAGGCGGGCATCAACTACGAGAAGACCAAGGTGGGCGACAAGTACGTCTACGAGAACATGGTCCAGAACGGCCACCGCATCGGCGGCGAGCAGAGCGGCCACATCATCTTCTCGAAGTACGAGACCACCGGCGACGGCATTTTGACGAGCCTGAAGATGATGGAGGTCATGCTGGCGAAGCAGAAGCCGATGAGCGAGCTGGCGGCCCCGGTGCAGTTCTACCCGCAGGTTCTGAAGAACGTGCGCGTGAAGAGCAAGCCGGACGCGCAGAACGACCCGGACGTGCAGGCCGCCGTGAAGAAGGTGGCCGAGGCGCTGGGCGACGACGGCCGCATCCTGGTGCGCGAGAGCGGCACCGAGCCGGTCATCCGCGTGATGGTCGAGGCCACCAGCGACGAGATCTGCGAGAAGTACGTGGACGAGGTCGTCTGGCAGATCGAGAAGAAGGGGCATTTGGCATAGGATATAGGTGAAAGATTCTTGACGCTTCGCAAGCGAAGCGTCAAGAATCTTTCTTTTTCCACATTCCCGCCCCGGGATGCTTACAGGGATGTCAACATTATATGATACAATGACCCTGTATGAATATGCGATCATCCCGGGAGGAACGATATGCGAACGAAGCGGATCATCTGCCTTGTGCTGCTGGCGGCGCTGATGCTGGCGCTGCCCGCGGGCGCGCTGGCGGCGAAGAAGGCGAGCATCAAGTTTCCGGCGAAGCTGGGCCTGATGCTGGAGGGGAGCGACGCGACGCTGACGCCGAAGCTCAAGCGCATCGCGGCCGGCGATCTGACCTGGCAGAGCAGCGACGAGAGCGTGGTACAGGTCTGGGCCGGCAAGCTGACGGCACTCCAGCCCGGCAAGGCCGTGGTGACGGCGTCCGGCGGGCGCGCGAAGGCGAAGTGCGGCGTGGTGGTGCTGCCCAAGCAGGTCACCGTCGCCGTGGGCGAGAAGTTCAACCTGCCGCGGGGCGGCAAGGAAAAGTACGCCGTGCAGGACAAGAAGGTGGCGAAGGTCTCGAAGAAGGGCGTCGTCACCGGCGTCGCCGCCGGGCAGACGCAGCTGATGGTGAAGTACGGCAAGCAGAAGGTGGTGCTGACCGTGACGGTGGGGAACGTGGAAAACAATCTCAATCCGTTTGAGGGCGTCGGCGACGCGACGCAGGTCGTGCTGGTGGAGCATTCCAGCGGCAGCAACGCCGTGCTCTCGCTGCACGAGAAGAAGGACGGCGCGTGGCAGAAGCTGTACGAGTGCGCCGCCTACGTGGGCAAGAACGGCGTCGGCAAGGAGAAGGAGGGCGACAAGAAGACCCCCCTGGGCGTGTACAACCTGACCACGCCGTTCGGCATCAAGGACGACCCCGGCGCGGCCATGCCCTACACGAAGGTGACCGAGTATCACTACTGGTGCGGCGACTCCTCCAGTCCGTATTACAACCAGCTGATGGACGAGCGCACCTGCGACCGCAAACACACCTCCGCCGACGAATACCTGATCGACTACGTGGGCGAGTACAACTACGCCATGTTCATTGACTACAACGCCGCCGGGGTGCCCCACAAGGGCAGCTGCATCTTCCTGCACTGCACCGGCAAGAACAAGTACACCGCCGGATGCGTGGCCATCCCCGAGGCGGCCATGAAGCAGGTGCTGCAGTGGGCCAAGGCCGGGGTGAAGATCGTGATCCGGGGGAAGTAGGAAACAAGGAAGATCCTTCGACTTCGCGAACGCTCCGCTCAGGAGGACAGGGCTTGTAAACCTGTCATTCTGAGCGGAGGCGCAGCCGAAGTCGAAGAATCTTTTTTGTTTGCGTGAAAGTTAACCATAATTAACTTGACATGTAATAGTTAGTTATGATAAACTATACGCAGGATACAGGGGATTGAACCCGCACCGGCGCGCATATAGAACGCTGTGCGACGGGCGCAGGAATGGAGAGAGGCAACAATGACGCTGAGGGACTTGAAGGTGGGCCAGTGCGCCCGCATCGACGCGGTGGGCGGCGAAGGCGCGCTGCGGCAGCATTTTCTGGACATGGGCGTGATCCCCGGCACCGAGGCGATGCTGGTGAAGCTGGCCCCGATGGGCGACCCCATGCAGCTGCGCGTGCGCGGCTACGAGCTGACGCTGCGGCTGGCGGACGCCGAGAAGATCGGGATCACCCCCATCGACCATCTGACCGAGATCGCCGACGAGGCGGACCGGGGCCGCGAGGCGCCCCACCTGGGCCTGGGCGAGGACGGCAAGTTCCACCCCAAGGGCAGCGGCGACCCGCTCGGCAAGGGCGAAAAGCTGACGTTTGCGCTGGTGGGCAACCAGAACAGCGGCAAGACCACGCTGTTCAACCAGCTGACCGGCGCGAACCAGCACGTGGGCAACTTCCCGGGCGTGACGGTGGACCGCAAGGACGGCGCGATCCGCGGCCACCTGCCGGGCATCTACTCGATGTCGCCCTACTCCAGCGAGGAGCTCGTGTCGCGCGACTTCGTGCTGAAGTCGAAGCCCAAGGCCATCATCAACATCGTGGACGCCACCAACATCGAGCGCAACCTGTACCTGACGATGCAGATATTGGAGATGGGCATCCCCACGGTGGTGGCGCTGAACATGATGGACGAAGTGACGGGCAACGGCGGCGCGATCGACATCAACGGCATGGAGGCGGCGCTGGGCGTGCCCGTAGTGCCGATCTCGGCGGCGAAGAACGAGGGCGTGGACGAGCTGGTGAAGCACGCGATGCACATCGCGTACTACCAGGAAAAACCTTTAAGATATGACTTTTGTGACAGCGACGACCACGGCGGCGCGGTGCATCGGTGCATCCACGCGGTGGTGCACCTGATCGAAGACCACGCGAACGCCGCCGGGCTGCCCGTGCGCTTCGCCGCGGCGAAGATCATCGAGGGCGACCAGCTGATCCTGGACCAGCTGGCGCTGGACGAGAACGAGCGCGAGACGCTGGAGCACATCGTATTGCAGATGGAGAAGGAGCGCGGCCTGGACCGAAGCGCCGCCATCGCTGACATGCGCTTCGCGTTCATCCACCGCGTGTGCGTGCGCTGCGTGACCCGCCCGCGCGAGAGCCGCGAGCACCTGCGCAGTCAGCGCATCGACAGGATCCTCACCGGGCGCTACACGGCGCTGCCGGTGTTCATCGGCATCATGGCGCTGGTGTTCTACCTGACGTTCAACGTGGTGGGCGCGTTCTTGCAGGACCTGCTGGCCATGGGCGTGGAGGCGCTGAAGGGCGCGGTGGACGCGGCGCTGACCGCCGGGAACGTGAACCCCGCCATCCACGGGCTGATCATCGACGGCATCTTCGAGGGCGTGGGCAGCGTGCTGAGCTTTTTGCCCATCATCGTCACGCTGTTCTTCTTCCTGTCGCTATTGGAGGACAGCGGCTACATCGCCCGCGTGGCCTTCTTCATGGACAAGCTGCTGCGCAAGATCGGCCTGTCCGGGCGCAGCATCGTACCGATGCTGATCGGCTTCGGCTGCACGGTTCCGGCGGTGATGGCCACGCGCACGCTGCCCAGCGAGCGCGACCGCAAGATGACGATACTGCTCACGCCGTTCATGAGCTGCACGGCGAAGCTGCCCATCTACGCCTTCTTCGTGCAAGCCTTCTTCCCCAAGCGGGGCGGCCTGGTGATGACGGAATTGTACCTGCTGGGCATCTGCATGGGCATCCTGGCGGCGCTGCTGTTCAAGGGCACGCTGTTCAAGGGCGAGGCCGTGCCGTTCGTGATGGAGCTGCCGAACTACCGCCTGCCCAGCCCCCGCAGCGTGTTCCAGCTGCTGTGGGAGAAGGCGAAGGACTTTTTGCAGCGCGCGTTCTCGGTGATCCTGATCGCCACGATCGTGGTCTGGTTCCTCAAGAGCTTTGACCTGCGCTTCAACCTGCTGTCGGAGGAGGAGTCCGCGCGGAGCATCCTGGCGGCCATTTCCGGCGTGCTGGTGCCGATCCTGAGGCCCATTGGGCTGGGCGACTGGCGCGTGGCCACGGCGCTGATCTCCGGCTTCATGGCCAAGGAGAGCGTGGTGTCGGTGCTGGAGGTGCTGTTCGCGGACGGCGTCGCCGCCTCGATGACGGCGCTGACCGCTTCCTCGCTGCTGGCGTTCAGCCTGCTCTACACGCCCTGTGTGGCCGCCGTCGCCGCCATCCGGCGCGAGTTGGGCCGCAAGTGGGCGCTGGGCGTCGCGCTGTGGCAGTGCGCCGTGGCGTGGCTCGTCGCGCTCGTCGTGCGGCTTATTGGCAGTGTGATTTAGGAGAGTGAAGAGTGGAGAGTGGAGAGTTGAGAGTGAGGAGTTAGGAGTGAGGAGTTAGGAGTTGATGGCGGCTGCCGCGCGCCAAAAGCCTCCCCTGTGTAAGGGGAGGTGGCCCGTAGGGCCGGAGGGGTTGTAGGGGCGGCGTTGCGGCGGAAGGTCCGCCCCCGCGCCCGCCCAAAGCCTTCCCCTTTAGGGGGCCGAAGGCCTAGCGTCAGCGTCAGGTGGCGCGTAGCGCCGGATGAGGTCGTCTCCCTTTTCTGTCGGAGCGCCCTCCTCACTATTCGCCCAAACCGATTCGATCATAAAGGAGATCAACCATGAACCCATTGGATGCTTTGATCCTCGCCCTCGTGGCCGTCGCCGTCGCGCTGGCGGTTTGGAAGCTCGTCCGCGACAAAAAGCGCGGCAAGGGCACGTGCGGCTGCGGTTGCGCGAACTGCACGATGAAATGCGATAAAAGGGAATAGGCAATAGGGAGACCGAGCACCCGAAAAACAGTCCGGTGGACTGTTTTTAGCGAGGTCGGGCCGGCAGGCCCTCGGCAATAGGAATGGCGCAGGGGCGGCGTTGCGCCGCCCACCTTGCACTGTGTCCAACATTCGCGGTCGCGATACTTGCGCCGCTACCCATTTCCCGCCAGCCAGTGCGCCAGGGCGGCGTAGTCGCCCCGGACGGGGGAGAGCCCCGGCAGGGCGGACGCGCCCGACGATGGGACGATCTCGCCGCCCGACTGTCCGAAGACCCGCGCAAGCGGGTCTTTCATATTGCCCCGGATGCGCGCCCAGGCGTCCGGGTCGTCCCGCGCCAGGAGCCCCGCGGCGTAGCGCAGCGCCCACAGCTGCGCCGAGTCGGCGAAAACCCCGCCCGCATCCGCGCACCGCTGCCACGCGGCGATGTTGGCCGCGCCCTCGTCGGCGATGCCGTTGAGGTGCATCAGCTCGTGCACGGCCGTGAAGGGGAGAAGCGCCGCGGGCGCGCTGGCGTCCACGACGGCCTCGCCGGTCGGCGGTGCAAACAGCCCCGACACGCCCCCGGCGCGCATCCACTCCGGGTAACGCGCGGCCTTCACCATGCAGTCCGGCAGGCCCGCGACCCCAGGCGCGAGGCGCAGGGCCTCGGCACTCTCCGGAAATTCGAGCGGCGCGGCGTTCAGCCGGTCGACGAGCGCGTCGCACAGCCACGCGAGCTGATTGGCGTCGGGCTCGGGCGGGAGGTCCGCCGGCGCGAGCATTGCTGGGAGCCACGCGAGCGCCAGCAGCGTCGCAAGCGCCAGCGCCGCCGCGGCGACGCCGCGCAGCCAGCGCAGGAGGGGCTCCATGCGTCGGCGAAGGAGCGCGCGGAGAACCGCGGAAACCAGCGCCAGCAGCGCCGCGACGCCGACGGCAAAGGTTAATGGCTCCGAGACGGGGAAGGGGACGCGCGCCGTCAGCCGGTGCAGCGCCATCGTCAGGGGATGGGAGAGGCGCTCGCGGAGAAAGGCGGGAAACGCCCGGCAGAGCAGGCAAAACAGGGCAAGGGACGATGCCCAGAGGATCCAGAGGCGCTTTCCCTTCCTCGCCATGGTGAAACCTCCTTGGTAAACCCATATGTATCGCACACATTATCCCATATATCGCTTTCCAAAATCAAAGGTAATATCTGCCAATCGGCGATTGCAAGCGCCCGCGCAATCCGATATAATAAAGTCACACCAAAATCGCGAGGAACTCATACATGCTGAAATACCTGAAAAAGTACCGCGTCCAGTGCGTGTGCGCGCCGCTGTTCAAGATGTTTGAGGCGCTGCTGGACCTGTTTGTGCCGCTGGTGGTGGCCTCGATCATCGACAAGGGCATCGCCGCGGGAAGCGCGGGCCCCGTGTGGCGCATGAGCGGCCTGCTGGTGGCGCTGGGGCTGGCGGGGCTGGCGGCGGCGGTCACGGCGCAATACTTCGCGGCGAAGGCGGCCACCGGCTTGTTTGAAAAGCTGACGTCGCTGGCGTTTTCGGACGTGGACCGGCTGGGCACGTCCGCGATGATCACGCGCATGACCAGCGACGTGAACCAGGCCCAGACCGGCGTGAACATGGCGCTGCGGCTGCTATTGCGCTCGCCGTTCGTGGTGCTGGGGGCGATGATCATGGCTTTTACGATCGACGTGCGCTGCGCGCTGATCTTCGCGCTGGTGATCGCGGCGCTGTCGGCGGTGGTGGCCGCCATCATGGCGGCGAACATTCCGATGATGCAGGGCGTGCAGCGGCAGCTGGAGGCCGTGCTGGGCGCGACGCGCGAGAGCCTCGCCGGGGCGCGGGTGATCCGCGCGTTCCGCCGCGAGGATGCGGAGTACCAGGCCTTCCGCGCGAAGAACCGCGAGCTGGCCGCCCGCCAGCTGCGGGCCGGGCGCGTGTCGGCGCTCCTCAATCCCGTGACCTACGTGCTGATCAACCTGGCGGTGATCCTGCTGGTGCGCCAGGGCGCGATCCGCGTCGATTCCGGCGCGCTGAGCACCGGCCAGGTGGTGGCGCTGTACAACTACATGAGCCAGATTCTGGTGGAGCTTTTGAAGTTCGCCGCGCTGATCATCACGATCAACAAGGGCTGGGCCAGCTGGAAGCGCGTGGAGGACGTGCTGGCGCTGACGCCCTCGATGGCCGTGCCCGGCGAGATGGGCGGCGCGCCGTCCGAGAGCGCCCCGGCGGTGGCGTTCGAGCACGTGACGCTGACCTATCCCGGCGCGGGCAGCCCCGCGCTGGAGGACATCGACTTCGCCGTGTCGCGCGGGCAGACCGTGGGCATCATCGGCGGCACCGGCTCCGGCAAGAGCTCGCTGGCGCGGCTGATCCCGCGCTTTTACGACGTGACCTCCGGCGCGGTGCGCGTGAACGGCGTGGACGTGCGCGACTGGTCGAAGGACGCGCTGCGCGCGAAGATCGGCGCAGTGCCCCAGAAGGCGTCGCTGTTCAAGGGCACGATCCGCGACAACCTGCGCTGGGGCGATCCCGACGCCACAGACGAAGATTTGATCGAGGCCGCGGCCATCGCGCAGGCCTCGGACGTGCTGGCGGCGAAGGGCGGGCTGGACGGCGAGATCGCCCAGAACGGCGGCAACCTGTCCGGCGGCCAGCGGCAGCGCCTGACCATCGCGCGGGCGCTGGCGCGGCGGCCCGAGATCCTGATCCTGGACGACAGCGCCTCCGCGCTGGACATGGCCACCGACGCGCGGCTGCGCGGGGCCATTGCGGGGCTGTCGTACCGGCCCACCGTGTTCATCATCTCCCAGCGGGCGGCCTCGATCATGCGCGCGGACCTGATCCTGGTGCTGGACGACGGCAGGATCGTCGGCAAGGGCACGCACGCCGAATTGCTCGAAACCTGTCCGATCTATAAGGAAATCTACGACTCTCAATTCGGCGGGGAGGCCCCGCTGCCGGATGCTGCCGCGACGGGAAGCCATCCGGTTCGCGCCATAGATTCAAGCGCGAACCGTCTGTGTGGCGATCCTGAAAAGGATAATGGGGAGGTGAGCGCGTGATGCGAACCTCCACGGGCCAGATCGGGACGATCAAGAAGGTTTTAAGGCACATCGGCCGCTACAGGTGGCTGGTGCTGGCGTCGCTGATCCTGTCGGCGGCGACGGTGCTGCTGACGCTGGCGGTGCCGATCCTGGTAGGCCGCGCCATCGACGGCATCATCGGCGCGGGACAGGTGCGCTTCGACATCGTGTGGCCGCTGCTGTGGCGCATCGGCGTCTGCGTGGCGCTGACGGCGCTGGGCACGTGGGTGATGAACGTCGTGAACAACCGCGTGACGTTCGACGTGGTGCGCGATCTGCGCGAGGAGGCGCTCTCGCGCATCCACCGGCTGCCGCTTTCCTATATCGACGCGCATCCCCACGGCGAGACCGTCAGCCGCGTGATCGCCGACGCGGACCAGTTCGCGGACGGCCTGCTGATGGGCTTTACGCAGCTGTTCTCCGGCGCGCTGACGATCGTGTTCACGCTGGCGTTCATGCTGACGCAGAGCGCGCTGATCACGCTGGTGGTCGTGTGCGTGACGCCGCTTTCGCTGTTCGTGGCGCGGTTCATCGCCACGCGCACCTACGCCATGTTCCGCGCCCAGTCCGAGACCCGCGGCGAGCAAACGGCCTTCATCAACGAGATGATCGGCAATCTGAAGGTGGTGCAGGCCTACGGGCGCGAGGCCGCCGAGACCGCGCGCTTCGACGGCATCAACGAGCGCCTGCGGGACTGCTCGCTGCGCGCCACGTTCTTCTCCTCGCTGACGAACCCCTGCACGCGCTTCGTCAACGCCGTGGTGTACGCGCTGGTGGCCCTCGCCGGGGCGCTGGCGGCGCTGGCCCCCGGCAGCGCGATGACCGTGGGCATGCTGACGGCCTTTCTGAGCTACGCCAACCAGTACACCAAGCCCTTCAACGAGATCTCCGGCGTGGTGACGGAGCTGCAGAACGCCGTCGCCTGTGCTGCGCGGCTGTTCGAGCTGATCGAGGCCCCGGTGGAGACGCCGGACGCGCCGGACGCCGCGCCGCTTTCGGACGTGCGGGGCGCGGTGGCGTTCGACCACGTCTATTTCTCCTATGTCAAGGACCGCAGGCTGATCGAGGACTTCAACCTGTCGGTGGAGCCGGGCTGCCGCGTGGCCATCGTGGGGCCCACGGGCTGCGGCAAGACGACGCTGATCAATCTGCTGATGCGATTCTACGACGCCGACGCCGGGGCGATCTCGGTGGAGGGACGCGACGTGCGCGACATCCCGCGGCGCAGCCTGCGCGAGGCCTACGGCATGGTGCTGCAGGAGACGTGGCTGAAGAACGCCACGATCCGCGAGAACATCGCCATGGGCCGCCCCGACGCCCCCGAGGACGAGATCGTCGCCGCGGCGAAGGCCTCGCACGCGCATGGGTTCATCCGCCGCCTGCCCAACGGCTACGACACCGTGGTGGGCGAGGACGGCGGGCAGCTCTCGCAGGGACAGAAGCAGCTGCTGTGCATCGCGCGTGTGATGCTGTGCCTGCCGCCGATACTGATCCTGGACGAGGCGACGAGCTCCATCGACACGCGCACGGAATTGAAGATCCAGTCCGCGTTCGCCAAGCTGATGGCGGGCCGCACGTCGTTCATCGTGGCGCACCGCCTCTCCACGATCCGCGAGGCCGACGTGATCCTCGTGATGCGCGAGGGCAAGATCGTCGAGCAGGGCGACCACGATTCGCTGCTCAAGAAGGGCGGGTTTTATGCGGAGTTGTACAACAGTCAGTGGAGCGTGGAGTGAAGAGTGGAGAGTGGAGAGTGGAGAGTGAAGAATGAGGAATTAGGAATATGTAGGGGCGGCGCAACGCCGCCCCTACTTGTTTGTCGCCATTATCTCAACTCTAAACTCTCATCAAAGTCTCCACGCCCAGTTATGCCAGAAGCGTTTGATTCCGTTGCCTTTTGCCTCGACGGTTTCGGCGGCGGCGACGGGGATTTGGGCGACGGGGCGGCCGTCCACTTCGACCGTGACGTGTCCGACCGCGTCGCCTTCGCGCACCGGCGCGGTGAGGGACTCGGGCAGGTCGGGCGAGAGCGCCACGCGCTGCTCGTCGCCCTTGTTCACCAGCAGCGTCAAATCCCCGTCCAGCACCAGGCCGACGCCGTCGGCCTCGCCGCCGGTGACGGGCAGCCGCCCCTTCACCTTCGTGCCGCGCTTGGCCACGGGATAGCGCCGGTAGTTGGCGAAGCCGAAGTCGAACATCCGCTTGGCGATGTCGAAGCGCTCCTTGCCGGAGGCCGCGCCCAGCACCACGGCGATCAGGCGCATGTCGCCGCGATTGGCGGTGGCGCTGACGCAGTAGCCCGCCTCCTTCGTGGAGCCGGTCTTGCCGCCGTCGCAGCCGTCGTAGAGCCTGAGCAGCTTGTTGGTGTTCACCAGCTGGGTCACGCGCCCGTCGCCGTGGTCGATGTCCTCCATCCAGACGGCGGAGTGGTCGAAGTAGTGCGGGTGGGCGAACATCTGGCGAGACATGACGGCCACGTCGCGGGCGGTGGTGTGCTGACCCTCGGCGGGCAGGCCGGTGCAGTTGACAAAGTGCGTGTCCGACATGCCCAGTTCTTCGGCGCGGCGGTTCATGGCCTCGGCGCAGAGTTCCTCGCTGCCATAGAGCGTCTCGGCCAGGGCCACGGCGGCGTCGTTGGCGCTGCCGACGATCATGCACTTCAAGAGCGCGTCCACGTCCTGCGTCTCGCCCACGTCCAGCAGCACCTGCGAGCCGCCCATGCCCGCCGCGCTTTGCGAGATCGTGACCGGCTGATTCGGCGAGACGCGCCCGGCGTCCATCTGCTCCAGCGTGAGCAGGATCGTCATCACCTTCGTGACCGACGCCACCGGGCGGGGACTGTCGGCGTTCATCTCGAAGATGACCTGCCCGCTCTCCGCCTCCATCAGCAGCGCCGCGGCACAGTCCAGCCGCATCGGCGGGGCCTGGAGAAGCGGCGCCTCGGAGATGGGCGGCAGGCGGAGCGAGCCGGCGTCCGGGGCGTCCGGCACGGCGGGCGACGGGGTGGGGGACAGGTCGATTTCTTCGCCCGTGCCCCACGGGAGCAGGCAGGCGAGCACCAGGCACACGAGCAGCGCGAGCATCCGTTTTCGCATCAGAAAATACCTCCGGATCGAATGATTCCCGTTCATCATGTGCGCCCGGAGGCGGAAAAATGCCTGTGGGGATGAGGCCGGGCGAAATCGATTTCGCACTTTCTGTTATCTTTTGCGCAAAAATTGGGGAAAGTTGCACAAAAACAGCCATAATTAGTCAGTATTATCGAAAATTGTTGGATTAAATACTGCATTTTGTATAAATTGCCCTTGCAATCAGGACAAACTTGTGCTACAATTCATGTGGATTTTATTTGAGGGGGTTATAGGGCGGCCTGCCGCCCCGTGCCGGACCCCTTCGCCAGGAATACACGGAGTACAGAAAGGTGGTCATCCCGGCATGAGTTTCGGAAAGAAGAAGGGAACGGCTCAGAGGTCGCTGGCGGATTCCGGCAAGCGACAGGCGGCGTACCTGGCAATGGTGCTGCCCGGCACGCTGTTCCTGCTCGCGTTCGCGTACCTGCCGATGCCCGGCATCATCCTCGCGTTCAAGAAGTATCAGATGACTGTGCCCACGGCGTCCTCGTTCTTCAAGAACGTGTTCCTCAACAGCCTGTTCGCCTCCGAGTGGAACGGCCTGAACAACTTTACCTACCTGCTCAAGGACGCCCCGATGCTCATCCGCAACACCGTGGGCTACAACCTGCTGTTCATGATCGTCGGCGTGGTGCTGCAGGTGGGCCTGGCGGTGCTGATCAACGAGCTGCGCAACCGCAAGACCGCCAAGGTGTACCACACCATCCTGTTCATGCCCTACTTCATCAGCTGGATCGTGGTCATGTACGCGCTGTACGCGATGATCGCCGCCAACGGCTTCTTCAACCAAGTCAACGCCGCGCTGGGGCATTCCGCCGTGAAGTTCTACTCCGTGAAGAAGTACTGGCCGTGGATCTTCCTGTGCGCCAACGTCTGGAAGTACACCGGCCAGGGCTCCATCATCTACCTGGCCACGCTGACCGGCTTTGACGAGCAGCTGTACGAGGCCGGCGCCATCGACGGCGCCAGCAAGTGGCAGCAGTTCAAGTACATCACGCTGCCGCAGCTGATGCCCGTCATCGTGATGCTGCAGATCCTGGCGGTCGGCCGCATCTTCAACGGCGACTTCGACATGTTCTATTCCCTGCCCAACGGCTCGGGCACGCTGCGCCAGGTGACGAGTACGATCGACACCTACGTGTACGACATGCTGAAGAAGGGCAACCTGCGCAACTCGTTCGGCTACGCCGGCGCGGGCGCGTTCTTCCAGTCCGTGGTCGGCTTTGTGCTGATCCTGGTCACCAACGGCATCGTGCGCAGGAGCCATCCCGACATGGCGCTGTTCTAAGGAAGGGAGGATGCGAACATGACTGCTGTCGACGTCAAAAAGCTCAAGAAGGCGGAGAAGGAAGCCGCTCGCCACAGCGCGGCGCGCAACCAGATCTCCCGGGGCGCGAACCTCGGCTTCAACATCCTGTTGGTTGTCGCCTGTATCCTCGTCATCTTCCCGCTGTGGATCATTATCATCTCTTCGATCACCAGTGAGTCGGCGCTGACCACCTACGGCTACCGCCTGTGGCCGCTGGAGTTCTCCACCACGGCTTACACCTACCTGTTCCGCGATGGTTCGGCGATCCTGACCGCCTACCGCAACACGATCATCGCCACCGTGTCCGGCACGATCATCTCCGTGATCACCGTCGGCCTGTACGCCTACGCGCTCAGCCGCCCGGACTTCAAGTACAAGAAGTTCTTCACGTTCTTCTCGTTCTTCACGATGCTGTTCGGCGGCGGCATGGTGAGCTACTACAACATGACCCGTTCCGTTCTGGGCCTGAAGGACACGGTCTGGGCGCTGTTCCTGCCCATGTCGTTCTCGGCCTACTGGGTCATCATCATGCGCACGTTCTATCAATCGTCCGTGCCGGAGGCCATCATTGAGTCCGCCCGCATCGACGGCTGCGGCGAGTGGCGCACGCTCTTGCAGATCGTGGCCCCGCTGGCGCTGCCGGGCTTTGCCACCGTCGCGTTGTTCAGCGCCATCGGCGTGTGGAACGACTTCAGGAACTGCCTGCTGATCAACGACAACGCGCAGTACTACAACCTGCAGTACACGATCTACCAGACCATGAACAACCTGCGCTTCCTGAAGGAGAACGCCTCGAGAATGGGCGGCGCGAACGTGGCCAACCTGCCGGCGGAGACCTTCCGCATGGCCATGGCGGTGGTCACGGTGGGCCCGATCATCCTGGCCTACCCCTTCTTCCAGAAGTACTTTGTCAAGGGCCTGACGGTCGGCGCCGTGAAGGGCTAAGACGAGTGAGGAGCGAGGAGTAAGGAGTAGCGGCAAGCTTTCCCTAATCCCTAATCCCTAGTCCCTAATCCAATCATGATTTCAAGGGCGTACGCGGCCCTCGAAATAACATCAACCAAGGAGGGAATTCACATGCGTAAACTGGTTACTCTGCTTCTGGCGGTGGCTATGGTTCTGGCTATGCTGACCGTGGCTGTGGCTGAGGAGCCCTACACCCTGGACATCTACTGGGTTGGCAACGGCGACAACGAAGCCGTGCGCGCGGGCGTTGAGGCGGCTGTCAATGAGTACATTGAGCCCCTGATCGGCGCGAAAGTCAGCTATCACATCATCGGCTGGGGCGACTGGAACGACAAGGCCATCAACGCCCTGCAGTCCGGCGAGAAGATGGACCTGATCTTCACCGCTGACTGGGAAGGCTACGGCGTGCCGGCGGCCTGCTGCTGCCCCTGGACGACCTGCTCGAGGAGTATGGCCAGGGCATCAAGGAGACCCTGCCCCAGACCTTCCTGGACGGCGTCAAGGTGAACGGCGTTCTGTACGGCATCCCCACCAACAAGGAGCTGTGCGTGCCGGAAGGCGTTATCATCAACAAGACCGCTGCCGAGGAGATCGGCTGGGATGTCACTGCTGACGATCCCTCCATCACCTGCCTGGCGGACCTCGAGCCCTGGCTTGAGAAGTACAAGGAAGCCCATCCCGACAAGTATCCCTACCTGATGGACGGCCAGGCCGGCCGTTGGCCCGACGAGCCCTGGTGCCCCGACTGGTGCGGCATGAACACGAACTCCATCGCGATGAAGATGGCGCCCGCTGAGGACGGCACCTTCGACGAGACCATCTACAGCATCTTCGAGACCCCCGAGCAGGAGGAGCACATCCGCCTGATGTATGACTGGGCTCAGAAGGGCTACATCGATCCCGACGCTTCCCTGACCTCCTTCGACTACAACGGCACCTTCGGCCGTGGCGACTTCCTGGCCTTCGCGCAGCCCCTGAAGGGCAACAACATCAAGGCCAGCGAGATGTATGCCGCCAACGCGACCGCCGAGTTCGAGTGCATCGAGATCACCATGCAGCCCAAGTGCGTCGTGACCACCCACGCCGGCGGCTCCATGTTCGGCATCCCGGTGACCTCTCAGAATCCGGAAGCTGCCATGAAGTACCTGAACCTGATGCACAGCGATGCCACCCTGGTCAACCTGATGCTGTTCGGCGCCGAGGGCGTGAACTACACCAAGGTGAACGATCAGCAGGTTGAGCTGACCGACCAGAACTGGTACGGCGTGCACGGCGGCGCCTGGACCGTGGGCAACACCAAGCTCCAGTACGTCCTGACCACCGAGGATCCCGCCAAGAACGAGCTGCTGCAGTCCTATGCGGACGACGCCGTGGCGACCGCTTCCCTGGGCTTCCGCTTCGTGAAGGACAACGTGGCCGATCAGATCGCGGCGGTTGACGCTGTCGTGTCCGAGTACGCTCAGCCCCTGATGTGCGGCGCTGTGGATCCCGACGATCCCGACGCTGGCATCGAGGCCCTGAAGGCTGCCCTGGCGGATGCCGGCATGGCTGACATCATCGCTGAGGTGCAGGCTCAGTACGACGAGTGGAAGGCCGCTCAGGAATAATTGACTGAAAGGTTTTTCCACCCATAAAAACGGGGTCGTTCCGCAGTTGCGGAACGACCCCGTTTTGACGTGTTTTGCGGACGAATAAGATCCTTGACGCTCCACTAGGCCTGCGGCAACTGCTTCGCTCAGGATGACACCGAAGCAATGTCTGTCATCCTGAGCGTAGCCGCGCAAGAGGCGAAGTCGAAGGATCTTTTCAATACTATTCCGCCTCCACGATGTGAAACGCCGCGGCGCGGCCCAGGCGGTTCATCACGGCCAGGCCCACGCCGTCGGCCTCCACGGCCTCGGAGAACAGCGCGTCCGCGCCCAGGTGGTCAGCCTCGCGCAGCTGCGCGAACAGCGCGTGCGCCATTCCGGCGGCGTCCGGGCCCAGCGACAGCTTCTGCCGTTCGCCGTAGTCGGGCAGGTGTCGCAGATCGTTTGCGCCACGGCTACGTCCTCGCCCTTCACGACGGTCAGCGCTCCGACGGGGGCGTAGTGGCGGTACTTCATGCCCGGGCTGCGGGCGACCTCGTTCTCGCCCAGCGGGCGCATCACGGCGGGGTCCACGCCCGCGCTGCCGCAGGCGGCGACGATCATCTCGGGCGTCACGCCGCCGGGCCGCAGCACGCGGGGCGTCTCCCCGGACAGGTCGATCACGGTCGATTCGAGGCCCACCTCGCAGTCGCCGCCGTCCAGGATCAGCGGGACGCGCCCATCCATGTCCTCCAGCACGTGCCGCGCCGACGTGGGGCTGGGCCGGCCGGAGCGATTGGCGCTGGGCGCGGCGATGGGCACGCCCGCGGCGTCGATCAGCGCGCGGGCCGCCGGGTGCGCCGGGAAGCGCACGGCCACGGTGCCAAGGCCCGCCGTGACGGCCTCGGGCACGGCGTCGGACTTCGGGAAGATCAGCGTCATCGGCCCGGGCCAGTAGGCGTCCATCAGCGCCCGCGCGGCGGGGGAGGGCGCGCCCGCGATCAGCGCGGGCAGCTGGGAGAGGGCGCTGATGTGCACGATCAGCGGGTTGTCGCCCGGGCGGCCCTTCGCCTCGAAGATTCGCCGCACGGCGTCCGCATCCAGCGCGTTTGCCCCCAGGCCGTACACCGTCTCCGTGGGGAAGGCCACGAGGTGCCCTTCGCGGATCAATTCGCCTGCGCGTTCGAGCGTCTCGGGGGAGACGGGGAGAAGTTGGGTTTGCATAAGGGGTACTCCTTGATGGTATTGCGATTGACGGAGTGTGGTTTGTGGACGAAACGTACAGATCCTTCACTTCGTTCAGGATGACAGGTCGGCGGAAACCGCAACGGTGTCATCCTGAGCGAAGCGCAAGCGAAGTCGAAGGATCTGTATGTCTTGCTAATCCTCCAGCCTCTGAATGAACGCCGTCTTGGCCTTGTCGTCGAAGCCCGCGCGGCGGTAGAAGTCCAGCGTGGCGGCGTCCTTCGCGCCCGTCATCAGCATGATCTTGTAGCAGCCCGCGACCTGGGCGATCTCCCGCGCGCGGTCCAGGCACAGGGTGGCGTGGCCTTGGCGGCGATAATCGCGGTGGGTGACCACGTTCTCGATCAGCGCATAGGGGTGCGCGCCGCGCGTCAGGTTGGGCACGACGACGCAGACGCAGGAGGCGACGATCCGCCCGCCCTGCTCGCAGACGAGGACGTGATGGTCCGGGTCGGCCATGATCTTCGTCCACGCGGCCCGCAGGCGCGCGCCGTCCCCGGGGAGGCCCGTCTCGTGCAGGTGCAGGTACAGTTCAAGCAGCGCGTCGAGGTCAGACGCGACGGCTTCGCGGATCACAGTATCGTCTCCATTCCGACCTTGTAGGGCGTCATGCCCAGCTTTTCATAGAACGCCATCGCGCCGGGGTTGCAGCTCCACACGTTCAGCGTGACGTTGTAGCAGCCGATCTCTCGGGCGTAATCGAGGATGTGCTCGTACAGCGCCCGGCCGACGCCGCGGCCCCGGGCAGCCTCGTCCACGCAGATGTCGTCGATGTACAGCGTGGCGTTCTCCACCATCAGGCGGGTGTTCGCCTGCCGCTGGAGGACGCAGAAGCCGTGGCCCAGCACGTTGCCTTCCTCGTCGACGGCGACGAACACCGGCGCGGCGTCGTCGGAAAGCAGCGCGCGCAGCTCGCCCTCGTCGTACTTCGTGGTCGGCCCCTTGAACAGGTCCGGGCGGCCGTTGTGGTGCACCATGTTCACTTGCACGAGCAGCCGCATCAGCGCGGGGATGTCGCGCTCCGTGGCGCGGCGGACTTCGATAGGCATGGGATACCTCCGATGGTTTGTGTATATCAGTGAGAAGATTCTTCGACTTCGCTTCGCCTTTGGCTACGCTTCGCTCAGAATGACAACCATTCGCCAAACCTGTCATCCTGAGCGGAGCGGCAGCGGAGTCGAAGGATCTGTATGATTTGCTGCCGTACTGTATTTCGAGGAGAAGTTACCGGCTTTCGTTCAACAGCGCCGTCTGCTCCGCCAGGGTCAGCGCGTCGATGATCTCATCGAGGTGTCCCTCCATGATCTCGTCGATCTTGTACAGCGTCAGGCCGATGCGGTGGTCGGTGACGCGGCCCTGCGGGAAGTTGTAGGTACGGATGCGCTCGCTGCGGTCGCCGGTGCCCACCTGCAGGCGGCGTCGGCTGGCGTACTCGCCCTCCTGCTGCTCGCGCTGCAACTCGTACAGCCGGGATTTCAGCACGCGCATGGCCTTCTCCCGGTTCTGGATCTGGCTGCGCTGGTCCTGGCTGGTGACGACCAGGCCGGTGGGGATGTGGGTGATGCGCACGGCGGAGTCGGTGCGGTTGACGTGCTGGCCGCCCGCACCGGACGCGCGATAGGTGTCGATGCGCAGGTCGTTCGGGTTGATCTCCACCTCCACGTCCTCCGCCTCCGGCAGCACCGCCACCGTGGCGGTGGAGGTGTGGATGCGGCCCGAGCTCTCCGTGACGGGCACGCGCTGCACGCGGTGCACGCCCGATTCAAATTTCAGCTTCTGGAACACGTTTTTGCCCTGGATCAGGATCACGCTCTCCTTCAGGCCGCCGAGCTCCGTGCTGCCGTCCTCCACCATCTCCACCTTCCAGCCCTGGCTGTCGGCATAGTGGGTGTACATGCGCAGCAGCTGCGCGCCGAAAAGGCCGGCCTCGTCGCCGCCCGCGCCCGCGCGCACTTCCAAAAGCGCGTTCTTGTAGTCGTCCGGGTCCTTCGGCAGAAGCGCGATGCGCGCCCTCTGCGTGGCCTCCTCCAGCTGCTTCTCCAGCTCCGGAAGCTCCTCGCGGGCGAGCTCGGCCATGTCGGGGTCGTCCAGCATCTCGCGCGCGCCCTCGATGTCGTCCAGCAGCTTCTTGTACGCCGTGGCGATGTCGTTCAGCTCGGCCAGCTCGCTGTGCTCGCGCATCAGCTTCGTAAACGTCGCCGTGTCGGCGATGACCTCCGGCAGCGTGATGCGGATGGAGAGCTCCTCGTAGCGCCCCTGGATGGCCTCCAGCTGCGCCGCGATGCGCTCCTGCTCGTTAAATGAAACGGATTGCATAGTGTGCTCCTTATATCTTTGCGAATACGACGCGCTCGATCCCGTTCAGGTCTTTTATCGTCCCCGCCTCGACGCAGGGGAGGTGGGCCTTGACGAGCTCCAGTATGTCGGGGGCCTGGCCCGCGCCGACCTCGAGGTAGAGCGCGCCACCGGGGTTCAGGTGGCTCCCCGCGCCCTCGGCGATGCGGCGGTAGAAATCCAGCCCGTCGGGGCCGCCGTCCAGCGCCAGCCGCGGCTCGTACTGCACCTCTTTTTGCAGCTGGGCCAGCTCGCCGCGGGGGATGTAGGGCGGGTTGGAGACGATCAGGTCAAAGCGCTCGCGGCCCACGGCGGCGAACAGGTCGCCGTGACGCAGGTCCGCCTTCACGCCCAGCGCGTGCATGTTCCGCTTCGCGATCTCCAGAGCGTCCCGGCTGGCGTCCGCCAGCGTCACCCGCGCGTGGGGGACCAGCGTCGCCAGGCTCAGCCCGATGCAGCCGCTACCGGCGCACAGGTCCAGTACGCTGGAATACGCGCTGGGGGCGGAATCGGGACCGGCGGATTGCAGCGCGATCAGCGCCGCCTCCACCAGCGTCTCGGTGTCCTGCCGGGGGATCAGCACGTCCGGGCCGACCTCGAATTTGAGGCCCATGAAGTCCGCGCTGCCGAGGATGTACTGCACCGGCTCCCCGGCGCATCGGCGCTCCAGCATCGCCTCCAGGCGCTTGAGCTGCGCGTCGCCGATCGCGCGGTCGGCCTCGAACTTCAGGTCGGTGCGCGTCATGCCCAGCGTGTCCTCCGCCATCCAGCGGGCGTCGATCTCCGGGTCGGGACAGCCGGAGGCCGCCAGCGCCGCCTTCGCGCGCGTGAGCCAGTCGGTGATGGTCATATTTTATCCTTTCATTGGTTGTTTTCCCGCGCGGCGTTGTAGGCGCAGACGGCGACCTCCAGCATCTGGGGGTGGGGTTCGCGCACCAGCAGCCGCTCCAGGCCCAGCTGCAGGCTGAGCAGCGCCGCAGCGACCTTGTTCTTGCGATGATGCTCCAGCAGCCGGATGGGCTCGTTCACCACGGCGGCGATGATCAGCACGATCAGCGCGCGCACCAGCAGCTGCACCGGCAGCGTGAACGTGCGCACCAGCGCGAAGGCGATCACGGACAACAGCAGCACCGTGATCACGAACGCGGCGTCGCTTCTGCCGGTGAGCCGCGAGGCCTTCTCGGCGCGCTCGCGCTCGGCCGGCTCCTCGCCGCCCGTGGCGTTCAGCAGCTTGTTGATCGCGCCGCGGTACATGCAGAAGCGGTTGACGACGCGCAGCCGCGGGATCAGCGCCGCACAGATCAGCCCGCCCAGCACCCTCGCGGCGCAGGCCACGGCGTTCATCGCGGGGCGGGACAGCTCCCAGCGGGGCAGTACCCACTTCGCCAGCGCCCACGGGCCCAGCAGCACCAGCCCCACCAGCAGCACGATGATGACGATCGCGCTGCCCGCGGCCACCATCCCGGTGGGGTCCACGCGAAACAGCTCCGCGAAGCGCTGCTCGAAGCGGCTGCCCTTCACGATGTGCTGGGGCCGAAGCTGGGCCGACTCCGCCACGCCGTCCATGAAGTCCACCGTGCCGGCAGCCAGGCGCAGGATGCCCCGCACGAAGGGGACGCGCTCCATGGCGTCGCGGGCGGTGTGGTACTCCCGGCGGATGCGCAGCGAGATGTCCTTGCTCTCGCGCCGCACGGCGAACGCCGTGGCGCTGCCGATCTGCACCCGCACGCCCTCCGCCACGGGAGAGGCGTGGATAATGGTTTGATGAGCCATAATAAAACTCCTAACTAAAAAACGCCGGCGCGCAGCGCCGGGTTTTTCGTTGACTACGCGCATTTAAACGGCAAAAGCACCGGCAAAGGCGCTTGCCTTGCCGATGCTCTCGGTTTGCCTACATGCCGTAGCGCTTCTTGAAGCGATCCACGCGTCCGCCGGTGTCAACCAGCTTCTGCTTGCCGGTGTAGAAGGGATGGCACTTTGAACAGATATCAACGCGCATTTCCTTCTTCACGGAACCGGTCTCAAAGGTCTCGCCGCACACGCAGCGGACCACTGCCTTGCCGTAATTCGGATGGATGTTCTCCTTCATGGTATTCACCTCACTCTAATCGGACTGTCGGCTCTCCGGCGGAACCGGCATCTGATTAATCACGCAACGGTTATTATAGCACAAGCGGCGCGCCAGGGCAATAGGTTGCGGAAAGTTTTACATATAAAATAAAAAGCCCCCTTCATGAAAAATTTACAACTTTTATTTTCAAAATCCATTGACAAAAATGGGGGGAGGATGTATATTATGTTCAGCCGTTAGCACTCGATGCTGTTGAGTGCTAACAGGCAACGAGGACGGAAAGGGAGGATGCCCGATGCAGTTGGACGAGCGAAAGTACCTGATCCTTCAGGCCATCATCGACGACTACATCCTCACGGCCATGCCGGTGGGCTCCCGCACGATCTCCCGCAAGTCCGGCGTCGGCTACTCGCCCGCCACCATCCGCAACGAGATGAGTGACCTTGAGGAGCTGGGCTACCTGGACCAGCCGCATACGTCGGCCGGCCGCGTGCCCTCCAACAAGGCCTATCGCCTCTACGTGGATCACCTGATGAAGACCGTGAAGCTGACCAACGACGAGCGCGAGCGCATGCAGGACCACCTCGCCGCCAAGTCCAAGCAGGTGGAGGGCGTGATCCGCAGCGCCGCCGGGGTGCTGTCCGACGCGACGAAGTACACCTCGGTGATCGTCGCCCCGAAGCTGAGCACGCTGCGCATCAAGCACGTGCAGCTGGTGCCGGTGGCGGAGCGCATGGCGCTGATGGTGATCGTCACCAACGCCGGCATCGTCAAGGACGCGGTGATCAGCGTTCCCGAGGGCATGACCGCCGACGAGCTGTACGCCGTGTCGCGCACGCTGACCGAAAAGCTGGCGGACAAGCCGCTGGAGGCCGTGCGGCAGGCGTTCGCGGAGCTGCTTCGCAACGCCGAGTACAACCGGAAGCTGCTGGGCGAGACGCTGCAGGTGATCGAGAAGCGGCTGGAGGCCGGCGGCGACGCCTCGGACGTGATCGTGGGCGGACCGGCCAACATGCTGGAATACCCGGAGTACAGCGACGTGAGCAAGGCCAGGAACTTCCTGGCGGTGCTGGAGTCGAAGGACACGCTGCGCAAGCTGCTCAGCCGGGACGGCAGCATGGAGATCTCCATCCGCATCGGCCCGGAAAACCAGCTGCCCGCGCTGAACGACTGCTCCATCGTGACGGCCAGCTATCGCGTGGGCGACCACTCCAGCGGCACGCTGGGCATCATCGGCCCCACGCGCATGAACTACAACCGGGTGATCTCGGTGCTGGAGTTCATGGGCCGCGCGCTGAGCGACGTGCTGAGCGAATATCGTTAAGGAGAATCAGAGATGAAGAAGAAGGACAAGGCCACCAAGGCCGAGCAGGCCGTCGGGCAGGAGCTGAACGAGGCCGAGGCCCCGGCCGTCGAGGCCGATCAGCCGACGGAGGAACGGGAAGCCACCGCCGAGGAGTGGCAGGCCGCGCTGGAGCTGGCCGTGAAGCAGCGGGACGAGTTGAAGGATTCGCTGCTGCGGGCCCAGGCGGACTTCCAGAACTTCAAGCGCCGCAACCAGACCGCCCGCGCGGACGGCTATGAGGACGGCGTGCGCGAGGCCATTGCGGCCATGCTGCCCGCCATCGACAACCTGGAGCGCGCCATCGACGCCGCCGAAAAGACCGACGACGAGGGCGCAAAGGCGCTGGCCGACGGCGTCAGCATGACGCTGAACACGCTGTTCGAGAGCCTCAAGCGCTTCGGCTTCGAGGAGGTGCCCGCCCTGGGCGAGGACTTCGACCCCGAGAAGCACAACGCCGTGATGCGCGAGACCGGCGACGACCCCGGCAAGGTGCTGGAGGTGTTCCAGAAGGGCTACAAGGTCAAGGACAAGATCATCCGGTACGCGATGGTGAAAGTTTCCGTCGAAAAATAGCATGAAGTCAACAACGAACATTTTCGATTGTAAATAGGAGGTATTATTATGAGCAAGATCATCGGCATCGACCTGGGCACCACCAACAGCTGCGTCTCCGTCATGGAGGGCGGCGAGCCCGTCGTCATCGCGAACGCGGAAGGCGCTCGCACCACCCCGTCTGTCGTCGCGTTCTCGAAGAACGGCGAGCGCCTGGTCGGCCAGGTCGCCAAGCGCCAGGCGGTCACCAACCCCGACCGCACCGTCATTTCCATCAAGCGCGACATGGGCACCGATCGCAAGATCAGCATCGATGGCCACAACTACACGCCCCCGGAGATCAGCGCCATGATCCTCCAGAAGCTGAAGGCGGACGCCGAGAGCTACCTGGGCGAGACCGTGACCGACGCCGTCATCACCGTGCCGGCTTACTTCTCCGACGCCCAGCGCCAGGCCACCAAGGACGCCGGCCGCATCGCGGGCCTGGACGTGAAGCGCATCATCAACGAGCCCACCGCCGCGGCGCTGGCCTACGGCCTGGACAAGGGCGACGCCCACAAGATCCTGGTGTACGACCTGGGCGGCGGCACGTTCGACGTCTCGCTGATGGAAGTCGGCGACGGCATCTTCGAGGTGCTGGCCACCGCGGGCAACAACCGCCTGGGCGGCGACGACTTCGACCAGCGGCTGATCGACTACATCGCCGACGAGTTCAAGAAGGAAAACAACATCGACCTGCGCCAGGACCGCATGGCCCTGCAGCGCCTGAAGGAAGCCGCCGAGAAGGCCAAGATCGACCTGTCCGGCCTGATGAGCACCAACGTAAACCTGCCGTTCATCACCGCCGACGCCACCGGCCCAAAGCACCTGGATGTGACCATCAGCCGCGCGAAGTTCAACGAGCTGACCGCCGACCTGGTGGAGAAGACCGTGGGCCCGATGACCCAGGCCATGCGCGACGCCGGCGTCTCCGCCAAGGACATCGACAAGGTGATCCTCGTGGGCGGCTCCACCCGCATCCCCGCGGTGCAGGAGGCCGTGCAGCGCATCACCGGCAAGGAGCCCTTCAAGGGCATCAACCCCGACGAGTGCGTGGCCGTGGGCGCCGCCATCCAGGGCGGCGTGCTGGGCGGCGACGTGAAGGACATCGTGCTGCTGGACGTCACCCCGCTGTCCCTGGGCATCGAGACCCTCGGCGGCGTGTTCACCCGCCTGATCGAGCGCAACACCACCATCCCCGTCAAGCAGACGCAGGTGTTCTCCACCGCGGCCGACGGACAGACCAGCGTCGACGTGCACGTGCTGCAGGGCGAGCGCGAGATGGCCGCCTACAACAAGACGCTGGGCCGCTTCCAGCTGACCGGCATCGCGCCCGCGCCGCGCGGCGTGCCGCAGATCGAGGTCACCTTCGACATCGACGCGAACGGCATCGTGCACGTGTCCGCCAAGGACCTGGGCACCGGCAAGGAGCAGTCCATCGCCATCACCGCCTCCCGCCGAGGACAAGAAGAACAAGGAGCAGGCCGAGACCTTCAACCAGGCCGACAACCTGATCTACCAGACCGAGAAGACCATCAAGGACCTGTCAGACAAGCTGGATCCCGCCGACAAGGCGAAGCTGGAGAGCGAGCTGGAGTCCTTCAAGCAGACCCGCCAGTCCAACGACGTCGAGCAGATCAAGAGCGCCATGGAGAGCTTCAGCAAGCAGACCATGGACATCTTCGGCAAGGTGTACCAGCAGGCCGGCGCGCAGGGCAACCCCGGCGCGGGCTATGACGCCGGCAACCCCGGCGCGAACCCCGGCGCGAACGTCAACGACGACGGCACCGTGGACAGCGAGTTCACGGATGGGAACTAAGGGATAGATCATCATTTCTCCGGGGGCAAGGGCTTCGCCCTTGCCCCCTTGGGGGTTGAGTAAATGGCGAATAAACGAGACTACTACGAGGTCCTGGGACTGCAGAAGGGCGCGGACGAGGCGGCCATCAAAAAGGCCTACCGCACGCTGGCGAAGAAGTATCACCCGGACGTGAACCCGGGCGACAAGACCGCCGAGGAGAAGTTCAAGGAGGTCAACGAGGCCTACCAGGTGCTCTCCAATCCCCAGAAGCGCGCCCAGTACGACCAGTTCGGCCACGACGGCCCGCAGGCGGGCGGCTTCGGCGGGTTCGGCGACTTCAGCGGCTTCTCCGGCGGCGGCTTCGGCGGCTTTGAGGACATCTTCTCCTCGGTGTTCGGCGGTGGCTTCGGCGGCGGCGCGCGGCAAAACGGCCCGATCCCCGGCGACGACCTGCGCTACGACCTGACCATCTCCTTTGAGGAAGCGGCCCTGGGCTGCGAGAAGGAGATCAACCTGGTGCGCGACGAGGCGTGCCCCACCTGCAACGGCTCCGGCGCGAAGCCGGGCAGCAAGGTGGACACCTGTCCCACCTGCCAGGGCACCGGCCAGGAGCGCGTGGTGACGAATACGCCGTTCGGGCGCATCCAGAACGTGCGCACCTGCTCGCGCTGTCGCGGTGCGGGCAAGATCATCACCGAGCCCTGCCCGAAGTGCCATGGGCGCGGCAAGGTGCGCGTCAGCAAGCGCCGCACCGTGAAGGTGCCCGCGGGCATCGACAACGGCCAGGTGCTGACCATCCGCGGCCAGGGCGGCCTGGGCGAGCGCGGCGGGCAGCCGGGCGATCTGCTGATCGTGGTGAACGTGAAGCCGCACAAGCTGTTCAAGCGGCGCGACGACGACCTGTACATCGAAATGCCGCTGACCTTCACCCAGGCGGCGCTGGGCGCGAAGCTGGACGTGCCGACGCTGGGCAAGCCCATCCAGTACGACTTCCCGGAGGGCACGCAGCCCGGCCAGGTGTTCCGCGTGCGCGGCCAGGGCATCGCCCACCTGCGCAACCCGGACACCAAGGGCGATCTTTACGTCACCGCCGTGGTGGAGATCCCCAAGAAGCTGACCAAGCAGCAGAAGGAGCTGCTCAAGCAGTTCGACGAGAGCGCCAACGGCAGCCAATACGAAAAGAAAAAGACGTTCATCGACATGGTGAAGGACGCGTTCCGGTAAGGAAGAAGGGCAACTTTATGGGGGCGGCGCAACGCCGCCCCTACTTTTTGTATTTGGATCGTTAACCTCAAGACCTTGCCGCGCTCTGCAAATAATGCTATAATCATGGAAATATCGAATGCGATTGGGGTTTTGGCATGAACCTGGACGCGGTGGGACTCTGGCTGGGCCGTCTGATCATGGCGGGCTTCGCGGCGCTGGTGGTCGCGGAGCTCATTCGCTATTTCCGGACGGCACTGGTCGAGCCCCTTGCCCCGCGCGCCCAGCCGCACGACCCGCTGCCGTGGAAGCGCGTGCTGGCCGAGGTGTTGGCGGCGTTTGCGGCTTCGCGACTGCTGGTCGTGCTGGCGTGCTTCGCCTGCCACTGGATCGGGACCGGCAGCCCCGCGGACTTCTTCATGTACTTCGAGGGCAGGCTGCGCCCGTGGGACGCCGACCACTACCTCGGCATCATCGAGAGATGGTACGTCACGGAGGGCGACCCGCGGCTGCACATCGTGTTTCTGCCCCTCTACCCGGCGCTGGGCCGGGGCCTGCGCCTGCTGACGGGCCTGTCCCCGTTCGCGGCGGCGCTGATCGTGTCCAACGCGGCGCTCGTCGGCTGCGGCTTTGTGATGTTCCGGCTGGCGGAGGGGGAGGGCGGCGCGGCGCTGGGGCGTCGGGCGATGCTGCTGACGCTGTTCTGCCCGATGACCTACTTCTACTCGATCCCCTACACGGAATCGCTGTTTCTGCTGCTGACGCTGTTGGCGGCGCTCTGCGCGCGGCGGCGGCGCTTTGCGCTGGCGGTGCTGCTGGGCGCGCTGGCGGCAAACGCCCGCATCGTGGGCATGGCGGCGGCGATCCCAATCTACTGGGAGTGGCTGCGCGCGGATCGCGAGGCGCACCCCTCGCGCGGCGCGCTGGCCCGGGCGCTGATCGGCACGCTGGCGGTGCTGCCGGTATCGCTGGGGCTGCTGCTGTATCTGTACGGCAACTGGCGGCTGTTTGGAAACCCGCTGCAGTTCATGGTGTTCCAGCGGGAGAACTGGTCGCAGAACCTGGGCACGCTGGCCAATACGTTCCGCTACTGCCTGAACAACGCGCTGGACTACGACGACCACCTGTACCAGCTGGGCGTCTGGCGGCCGCAGGCGCTGCTGATCGCGGCGGTGCCCGCGCTGCTGGCCTGGCGGCGCAAGCGGGAATCGCCCGCCGACGTGGCCTACCTGCTGGCGTTCTTCTACGTCAGCTTCGCGCCCACCTGGCTTCTGAGCGGCCCGCGCTACCTGTCCGCCGCCTACGCCCTCTACCCGCTGTTGGCCCGGATCCCCGCGCGAAAGCGGGGCTTCGCGGCGATGCTGGCGGCTGAGTGCGCGCTGCTGGCCTTCATGACGATCGTCGGGCTATGGCTGGGAAAGGTGTACTGAACGGGATTGCGCCGCGCGGCGGTCCTGTGGTATACTGTTGTCATGACATTTTGAAACGCGCCCGGCGCGCGAAAAAACACGAGGAGCAAACATCAATGGACTGGATGGAATACACGATACTGACCACCACTGAGGGCAGCGACCTCGTCTCGCAGGTGCTGATGGACGCGGGCAGCACCGGCACGATGATCGAGGACAAGAACGACGTGGCCGCGAACCAGCGCCCCGAGGGCCAGTGGGACATCATCGACGAGGCCATCGCCAAGCGCATCGGCGACGACGTGAAGGTGACCGGCTACTTCGAGGCGGACGAGAAGCTCGCGGACCGCGTGGCGTTCATCGAATCGGAGCTGCGCCGCCTGCGCGGCATGGACCTGGGCATCGACCTGGGCAAGCTGGAAACGCTGCGCCACGACGTGGCCGAGCAGGACTGGACCGAGAGCTGGAAGGCTGCGTTCAAGCCGTTTCGGCTGGGCGAGCACATGATCGTGAAGCCCAGCTGGGAGGACGCGGACATCCGTCCCGGCGACCACGTGATCGAGATCGACCCCGGCATGGCCTTCGGCACCGGCACCCACGAGACCACGGGCATGTGCGTCCAGCTGGTGGAGAAGTACGTGAAGCCGGGCGACCGCGCGATCGACATCGGCACCGGCACCGGCATCCTCGCCATCGCCGCGGCCTACATGGGCGCGAAGCCCGTGCTGGCCACCGACCTGGACCCCGTGGCCGCGCGCGTGGCCGCCGAGAACGTGCGCATCAACGGCTTCGGCGACGTGATCGAGGTGCGCTGCGGCGACCTCTTGGACGTGGTGCAGGAGACGGGCGACGTGGTGATAGCGAACATCATCGCGGACGTGATCATCCTGCTGGCGGGGCCCGTGCGCGCGCGCATCGCCGACGGCGGCATCTTCATCTGCTCCGGCATCTCCGTGGAGCGCCGCCAGGACGTGCGCGACGCGCTGATCGCCGCGAACTACGAGATCCTGGACGACCTGAACCAGGGCGAGTGGTGCGCGATGGCGGCGCGGAAAAAACCCGCCGTTTAACGCTGCCGCGCGGACTGACCGGCTGCTTTTCCGCTGATTCAGGAAAAAACAGCCGCGGCGACCTAAATACACATCGCTTGGGATGGTGAGCCCATGCACAGCTTTTACATCGAATCCCCCGTGGAAAACATCGCGCTCTTGCCCGCCGACGAGGCGAAGCACGCGGCGAAGGTGCTGCGGCTGCGCGCCGGGGACGAGGTCTGCGCGATGGACGGCGCGGGGCGGCGCTGGCGCGGGGAACTCGTCGAGGCGGACGGCCTCGCGGTGCGCCTGCTGGAGGAGCTGCCCTCCAACGAGGCCCCGGCGCGGATCACCGTGTACGAGGGGCTTCCGAAGGCCGACAAGCTGGACTTCATCGCCCAGAAGCTGACGGAGCTGGGCGCGGCGCGGCTTATGCCGGTGAAGATGGAGCGCTGCGTGGTGAAGCTGGACGCGAAGGACGGCGTGAAGCGCCGCGAGCGGCTTCTGAAGATCGCGCGCGAGGCCGCCAAGCAGTGCGGCCGGGGCCTGCCCATGGACGTGACCGAGCCGCTGGACTGGCGCGAGGCGCTTTCGCAGATGGCCCGACACGACGCGCTGCTGATCCCCTGGGAGGACGCCCGGGGCGCGCGGATGCGGGACGTGCATGCGCAGCTGCCGGACGCGCGGGACATCGGCGTCGTGATCGGTCCCGAGGGCGGCATGTCGCCTTCGGAGGTGGACGCGATGCGCGCCGTCGGCGGGCGGACCGTCACGCTCGGGCCGCGCATCCTGCGCACCGAGACCGCCGCCGTGGTCGCCGCCGCGCTGGCGATGCAGCTGTGGGGAGATATTTAGTTCTATGAAAACGATCGCATCGTATACGCTCGGCTGCAAGGTGAACCAGTACGACACCGAGGCCATGCTGGAGGCGTTCGAGCGCGCGGGCTACGCCGTCGTGCCGTTCCCGGGCGAGGCGGACGTGGTCCTGATCAACACCTGCACCGTCACCGGCACCGGCGACCAGAAGTCGATGAAGGCCATCCGCCGCGCCGCCCGGGAGCATCCGAACTGCGCCATCGTGGTGTGCGGCTGCCTGGCCCAGCGCGAGGCCGAAAGGCTCTCGGAAATGGACAACGTGCGGCTGGTGCTGGGCGTGCAGCGCCGGGCCGAGGTGGTCGAACTGCTGGAGCGGGCGCTTGACGAGGACACGACCATCAACGCCGTCGCGCCCTTGAAGGACGCCGGGTTTGAGAGCCTGTTCGTCTCGCGCCACGAGGGCAAGACCCGCGCCGCCATGAAGATCCAGGAGGGCTGCGACCGCTGGTGCAGCTACTGCATCATCCCAAGCGTCCGCGGGCCGGTGCGCTCGATGCCGCTTTCGGAGGTGGCCCGAGAGGCTGCGCGACTGGGCTCGGCGGGCTACCGGGAGATCGTGGTGACGGGCATCCACCTGGCCAGCTACGGCCGGGGCGCGGATGAGACGCTGATGGACGCCGTGCGCGCCGTGCACGATGCGCCGGGGGTGCGCCGGGTGCGGCTGGGCTCGCTGGAGCCCGTGACCGTCACGGAGGACTTCGCCCGCGCTTGCGCGGACCTGCCGGGGCTGATGCGCCAGTTCCACCTGTCGCTGCAGTCGGGCAGCGCGTCGGTTTTGAAGCGGATGCGCCGCCGCTATACGCCCAAGGAGTATTTGCAAGCGGCGGAGCTCTTGCGAAAGCACATGCCGGACTGTGCCGTGACCACCGACATCATCGTCGGCTTTCCCGGCGAGACGGATCAGGAGTTTGACGAGACGCTGGCCTTCGCCGAGGAAGTGCGTCTCGCGCGGATCCACGTGTTCCCGTACTCCCGCAGGAGCGGCACGCTGGCCGACAGGATGGAGGGCCAGGTGGACGAGGCCGTGAAGAAGGCGCGCGCGCGGCGGCTGATCGAGCTGGGGAACCGGCTGGAGCGGCGCTTCGTGTCGGGCCTCATCGGCACGGCGCAGGAGGTGCTCTTCGAGACGCCGGCGGGCGCGGGTCTCGCCGAGGGCTACACGGGCCAGTACGTGCGCGTGCGCGCGGCGGCCGAGCCGGGGACGATCGCCCGCGTGCGGCTGGACAGCGCCGACGACACGCTGGCGCTGGGAACGATCATCGAAAATCAATAATCGGAGGGATTATTCATGAACGATTGCCTGTTTTGCAAGATCATCGCCGGGGAGATCCCCTGCAACAAGGTGTATGAGGACGACGCGGTGTTCGCGTTCCGCGACATCAACCCCCAGGCGCCGGTGCACGTGCTGATCGTGCCGAAGAAGCACATGGCCAACATGCTCGAGTGCGACGCCGAAACCGCCGCGGCCCTGGCCAGCGCCGTGGGCGCGATCGCCCGCCAGGAGGGCGTGGATGCAAGCGGCTTCCGCATCATCAGCAACTGCGGCCATGACGCCTGCCAGTCCGTGAACCACCTGCACGTGCATTTGCTGGGCGGCGCGCAGATGGCGGAGAAGATGGCCTGACAGTGCGGCGATAAGGGCTGCCATGGGTGTCAACCGCGCCCGCGCAATCGGTCATTTACGGTTTATGTAAACTCCCTCTTGCGCGGGCTTGTTTCCTTGCCTGGCAACCCTTCTCACCACGCTGGCGTGAATCGATAAGTTTGTCAAATTGGCGGCGTATCTTCAAAGTTTTGTGAAAATCTGGTTTTTAACGCCTCCAAGGCTTGACGAGTACATAAGGTTTGAGGTATAATAAGCGTTGTGGCGAACCCCATGCTACATTGGCATTTGCCATTCAAACGCGAGGGGAGGGAAAGCACATGTCCGAGGTACGCATTCGGGAAAATGAATCATTGGAAAGCGCGCTGCGCCGGTTCAAGCGCAAGACGGCTCGCGATGGCATTCTCGCTGAAGCCAGGAAAAGGGAACACTACGAAAAGCCCAGCGTAAAGCGTAAGAAGAAGGCCGAAGCCGCTCGCAAGCGCAAGTATTAAGCCCAATGAAAGCCCCTCTGGTCACCCGGAGGGGCTGTTTTCAGATAACAAACCGTCTGTTTTTACCCATCTGTTCAGGATATTTCCCCGGCGCGATGCGCGCCGATCGGGTGAGCTGCGCCGGTCGCGGCATGTATGTTTCGCCTGATTGCAACATAAGTATATAGCAACGAACGCGCGCCCCCGTGCGCTCTATCGTCCGTTTTTGGAGAAAACCACATATGCGAACCATTATGCTGCTGTGGCCCCACGCCAACGCCCGCTACCAGGCCGAGACCGTGAACCTGGCCGAGGCCGAGCTGGGGCTGATGCTGGAACGCCTCGCGCCCGGGGCGCGGATCGCCCGCGAGACGGGGCTGGAGTTGCCCGCGCTGGCCATCGACTGCGACGCCCCGCTGGGCGAGGACGCGATCGAGGCGCTGCGCGCGCACTCGCTGCTCTACGCGCTCTTTGAAGTGCGGGAGGGGCTGCTTTCGCCCATCGCCGGAAGGGCTGTGCCCCGCGTGGGCGGCGATCTGCCCGCCATCCTCAAGTACAAGGGCAAGACCAACGAGCTGTTTTTGCAGCTGCTGATCAACGCGGCGCTCTACGGCGGGGATTTCTGGCCCCGGGCGAAGGAGCCGCTTAGGCTGCTGGATCCGATGTGCGGCCGCGCTACGAGTCTGTTCGTGGCGGCCAACTACGGCTGGGACGCCGACGGCGCGGACGTGGACGGCGGCGACCTGAAGGAGGCCGAGCGCTTCTTCAAGCGCTATCTGGAGTACCACCGCTTCAAGCACACCCTGACGCGGGAATCCCGGACGCTGAAGAAGGGGCAGGCAACCGTGAGCCGCTTCGAATACGCTCCCGACGCCGCCGATTTCAAGGCCGGGCGCGCAAGCAAACTGTCGCTGGCGCACGCGGACGCCTCCCAGGCCGAGGCGGTCTTCGGGAAGAACGCCTTTCACATCGTCGCCTGCGACCTGCCCTACGGCGTGCGCCACGACGCGCAGCTGGCCCGCGGCGCGGATCGCGGCGGCAACTGGCTGGAGACGCTGCTTCGGCGCACGCTGCCCGTCTGGCGGGCGGCATTGAAGCCGGGCGGCACCGTGGCCGTGTCGTTCAACGCCCAGAACATGCGCCTCGATCGCGTGCGCGGTCTGATGGAGGACGCCGGGTTCGAGGTGCTCCGCGGCGGCCGTTGGGACGGCTTCGAGCACTGGGTGGAGCAGGCCATCACCCGCGACATCGCCGTTTGCAAAAAGACACAGTGACGCATCCCATATATTGCACTTCTTCCCATCCCAACCCCCATCGGAGGTCAATATGGACTATCAATCGCTGCACATGAAGACCGTCGTGGAGCTGCGCAGGCTGGCGAAGGACGCCGGCGTGAAGGTTCCCGCGGGCACGAACAAGACGACGCTGATCCAGCTGCTGCTGGAGTCGGAGAAGCCCGCCGCGCCGAAATCCACGAAGCCCGCCGCCAAGCCGGAGAAAGCCGCTGAAAAGGCCGACGCGCCCAAGCCGGAGAAGCCCGCGGAGGCGGCCAAGGATAAGGAACAGAAGGCGAAGCGCAGCCCCGGCAGGCCCCGTAGCCGCCGCGAAGCGCCGGAGGCGAAGCCCGCCGCAAAGCCGGAGGCGAAGTCTGCGCCGAAACAGGAGACGAAACCCGCCGCCAAGCCGGAGGCGAAGTCTGCGCCGAAGCAGGAGGCGAAGCCCGAGCCGAAACAGGAGACGAAACCCGCCGCTAAGCAAGAGGCCAAGCCCGCGGAAAAGCCGGAGGCGAAGCCCGTCGCGGAGGCGCCAAAGCCCGCGCAGCCGCGCGCCGCGTCGCCCGTCCACGGCAGCTTCCGCCCCGCGAACGCCGCGGGGGAGGGCAATGCGCGCCCGGCCCAGCGGACCTTCCCCAATCGCACCCCGGCGCGACCCGCACCGGTCCGCGCGGAGCAGTCCTACGCCGGGGAGTACCGGACATCCAACCCCGCCGCCGGGGAGCTGCTGGCCTCGGGCGATTGCGGCGAGGGCGCGGGCGTGCTGGAGATCCAGCCGGACGGCTACGGCTTTTTGCGGGCGGAGAACTGCCTGCCCGGGCCGAACGACGTGTACATCTCCATCGCGCAGATCCGCCGCTTCAACCTGCGCAACGGCGACCTGGTGGCGGGCAAGACGCGCCCGCAGCGCGAGGGCGATCGCTACAGCGCGATCCTCTACATCACGCAGATCAACGGCGAGAGCCCCGAGAAGGCGCTGGAGCGCCCGCGCTTCGAGGACCTTGTGCCCATCTACCCGGACCAGCGCCTGCGCCTGGAGCCCGCCGAGGGCAAGGGCGACCTGTCGCTTCGGCTGGTGGACATGCTCGCGCCGATCGGCAAGGGCCAGCGCGGCATGATCGTGTCCCAGCCGAAGGCAGGCAAGACCACGCTTCTCAAAAAGCTGGCCAACGCCATCACAAGCCAGTACCCGGACGTGCACCTGATCGTGCTGCTGATCGACGAGCGGCCGGAGGAGGTCACGGACATGCAGCGCTCCATCCAGGGCGAGGTGATCTACTCCACGTTCGACGAGGAGCCGGAGCACCACACCCGCGTGTCGGAGATGGTGCTGGCCCGGGCGCAGCGGCTGGTGGAGATGGGCAAGGACGTAGTGGTGCTGCTGGACTCCATCACCCGCCTGGCCCGCGCCTACAACCTGACCATCACGCCCACCGGGCGCTCGCTGTCCGGCGGCCTCGATCCGGGGGCGCTGTTCAGGCCCAAGCGATTCTTCGGCGCGGCCCGCAACATCGAAAACGGCGGCAGCCTCACCATCATCGCCACCGCGCTGGTGGACACGGGCAGCCGCATGGACGACATCATCTTCGAGGAGTTCAAGGGCACCGGCAACATGGAGTTGCACCTGGACCGCAAGCTGTCCGACCGGCGCGTGTTCCCGGCTATCGACCTTTTGAAGTCCGGCACCCGCCGCGAGGAGCTCCTGCTCAGCGAGGAGGAGATGAACGGCGAATACCAGGTGCGCAAGATGCTCGCCGGACGCCAGCAGGAGATGTACGAGCAGCTGATCGAGCTGATGACCAAGACCAGCGACAACGCCGACTTCTTCAACCGCCTCAAGGGCTGGCTGGCGGTGTACGAGAAGGAAGGGTATTCGCTGGGAAGATGAGAAAAACCCGCGCGTTTGCGCGGGTTTTTCTCATCGGATCACCCCATGATCAGCATCGCGTCCCCAAACGAGAAGAAGCGGTATTCCATGTCCACGGCGATCCTATAGGCGTCCAGGATGCGCTCGCGATCGTAGAGCGCAGAGACGAGCATGATGAGTGTGGAGCCGGGCAGGTGGAAGTTCGTGATCAGCGCGTCCACCAGCTGGAAGCGGTAGCCGGGCTTGATGAAGATGTTGGTGTCGCCGCGCTTGGCGACGAGCTTCCCGTCCTCAGCCGCGGATTCCAGCGTGCGCACGCTGGTGGTGCCCACGGCGATCACGCGATTCCCGCGCGCGCGGGCGGCGTTGACGCGCGCCGCGGCGTCCTCGGAGACCTCGAAGTACTCCGAATGCATCTCGTGCTCCTCGATGTTTTCGGCCTTCACCGGCCGGAACGTGCCCAGCCCCACGTGCAGCAGCACCGGCACGACGTCCACGCCTTTCGCCTTGATCCTGTCGAGCAGCTCGGGCGTGAAGTGCAGGCCCGCCGTGGGCGCGGCGGCGCTGCCGTCCTGTTTGGCGTAGACGGTCTGGTAGCGGCCGGGGTTCTCCAGCTTTTCGTGGATGTAGGGCGGCAGGGGCATCTCGCCCAGCGCGTCCAGCGTCGCCTCGAAGCTGCCCTCGCACTCGAACTCCACGACGCGCCCGCCTGCGTCGGTGCTCTCCAGCACGCGGCACTTCAAGCGCCCGTCGCCGAAGATCACCTCCGCGCCGGGCTTTAATTTCTTGCCGGGGCGCACCAGCGTCTCCCAGCGCTTGGGGCCCAGCTGCTTGAGCAGCAGCACCTCGCAGGCCCCGCCCGTCGGGCGCTCTCCGTACAGCCGCGCGGGGATGACCCGCGTCTCGTTGATCACCAGGCAGTCGCCGGGGTTTAAATAGTCGACGATGTCGTAGAAGTGTTTGTGCTCAATTTTGCCTGTATCCCGGTGCAGCACCATCAGGCGGCTGTGGTCCCGGGGCTCGACGGGCGTCTGGGCGATGCGCTCCTCGGGCAGGTCGTACATAAAGTCAGATAATTTCATTTCAATCTCACAGCATTTTGATGTTGCCGATGATGGGCAGAGGTTCGTCAGAGCCCTTGGCGGCGCGGTAGACGCCCATGAGGATCAGGATCAGCAGCGCCACGTCGGCGACCTCGCCCACCACGGCGAAGATGCCGCCCAGCTTGATCATCAGCGAGGCGATGCACTCCAAGGTGGACAGCACGATCGCCTGGTTCAGGTGATGGCGGGACAGCGCGTCGTCCTTGTCGCGCAGTATGAAGGCCACGATGACGCCGATCCACACGAACAGATAGCTGATGATCGCGGCAGCCTTGGATTTCTTGCTGGTGTACATGGACATGACCTCCAATTTGTCACAGTTCAGGCTCTATTGCTCACAGCTCCATGCGGGTCTGGCCGTCGCCTGCGGGCGACGCGGGGCGGGGCATCTTCATGCCCATATGGTCGTAGGCCGCCTGGGTGCAGACGCGGCCGCGGGGCGTGCGCATGATGAAGCCCAGCTGCAGCAGGTACGGCTCGTACACGTCCTCGATGGTGGTGGTGTCCTCGCCAGTGCTTGCCGCCAGCGTGTCCAAGCCCACGGGCCCGCCGCCGAACTTCTCCATCATCGTGGTCAGCATCGTGCGGTCCACGTGGTCCAGGCCCAGCTCGTCCACCTCCAGCATGTTCAGCGCCTCGCGGGCGATGTCCACGGTGATCTGCCCGTCGCCCTTCACCTGCGCAAAGTCGCGCACGCGGCGGATCAGCCGGTTGGCGACGCGGGGCGTGCCGCGGCTGCGGCTGGCGATCTCCAGCGCGCCGTCGTGGTCGCAATCGATCTTGAGGATCTGCGCCGAGCGCCGCACGATCACGGCCAGCTGCTCCGGCTGGTAGAGCTCCAGGCGGAACGTGATGCCGAAGCGGTCGCGCAGGGGGCTGGTGAGCATGCCGGCGCGGGTGGTCGCGCCGATCAGCGTGAACTTCGGCAGATCGAGGCGGATCGACCGCGCGGCGGGGCCCTTGCCGATCATGATGTCCAGCGCGTAGTCCTCCATCGCGGGGTAGAGCACCTCCTCCACCTGGTGGCTGAGGCGGTGGATCTCGTCGATGAACAGCACGTCGCCCGCGTTCAGGTTCGTCAGGATCGACGCCAGGTCGCCCGCGCGCTCGATGGCCGGACCGCTGGTGACGCGGATATTGTGGCCCATCTCCGCGGCGATGATGCCCGCCAGCGTGGTCTTGCCCAGCCCGGGCGGGCCGTAGAGCAGGATGTGGTCCAGCGGCTCGTGGCGCGCGAGGGCGGCCTGCATGTATACGGTCAGGCTCTGCTTCAGCTTGTCCTGCCCGTAGTACTCGGCCAGCGAATGGGGGCGCAGCGAGAGCTCCGCCTCGTCCTCCTCCTCGCGGTAGCCGGTGGTGATGATGCGTTCCTCGTCGTACATGGGGAACCTCCTTGGGATGAGATCGGGGGTTTGGTCGGGCGCCGCAACGGCGCCCCTACGGGTATTTGTTCGTAGCGCTATCTCCGGCGCAGCATTTCCATGACGAATGCGTGCATGGCCCTGGCGCGCAGCAGGACGCAGCTGAACAGGTAGGCGATCAGCCCGACACCCGTGCACGCGACCAGCCGCAGAAACACACGGCCCGTGCCAAGCGCTTCGGGCAGCGCGCGGTTCATCAGCGCGCAGGCCGCGCCGCACACCAGCGCGGCGACGGCGATCTTCAGAAGCTCCGGCAGCACGGCCCCGAAGCCCAGCGTGCCGAAGCGCTTTTTGAGCAGCAATAGGAGCGTCACCATGCCGGTGGTCCCGGCGATGGAGGTCGCCAGCGCGAGGCCGTTCGCGCCGAGGAAGATGCGCAATATCAGGTTCAGCACGATGTTCAGCGCCACCACCAGGCAGGAGACGCGAAACGGCGTCTTGGTGTCCTGCAGGGCGTGGAACACGCGGCTCAAAAAGTCGCGCAGTCCGAACGCCGGGACGCCCACGACGTAGCAGATCAGGATGCCCGCCGTGACGCGCACGGAGTCCATGCCGAACTTGCCGCGCATGTAGGCGAACTTGATCACGTCGGTCGACATCACCACGGCCACGGCCACGATCGGCAGCGCCACCAGCGCGATCACGAGGATGCTGCGGCGCAGCGCGTCCAGCATGCCCTTTTGGTCCTTCTCGGCGGCCAGGCGGCTCATCTTCGAGAACATCACCGTCGTCAGCGGCACCATCAGCACGCCCAGCAGGAACGTGATCAGCCGGTAGGCGTAGCTCATGGCGGAGATGTCGCCGGGGTTCAGGCCCGAGGCCAGCGCGTGGTCGATCATGTGGTTCAGCTCGCTGATGCCCATTGAGAGCATCGCGGGCCCGGCCAGCCGCAGCAGCTTGTGGAAGCGCTTGTCGGTGAAGTCGATCACCGGCGTGTAGGAAAACCAGCCGCGCAGGAACGGCACCAGGATCAGAAATTGCAGGATGTTCGCGGTGAACACGCCCCAACCCACGGCCATGATGCCGTACTTTGCGGAGAATACGATCGACGCCACCATCACGCACAGGCTCAGCGGGAAGCCGGTCAGCTGCGCGGCGACGTACTTCTCCGTCGCGTTCAGAAGGCTCGCGAGGCTGATCGAGGTGATGTTGAACACCAGCGACAGCAGCATCACGCGCACCAGCCGCACCGTCAAATCGGCCTTCTCCGGGTCAAAGCCCACGTAGATCAGGCCCACCAGCGGCCGCGCCAGCACGTAGAACAGCGCCGAGATCGCCAGCGCCGCCAGCGCAAACAGGTTCATCGTGTTGCTGGCGAAGTGGTTGGAGCGCCGCAGGCTGTGCTTCTCCCGCTGTTCCACGTACAGCGGGATCAGCGTCGCGGAGATGCAGGAGTTGAACAGCAGCACCGGCAGGTAAAACAGGCTGTAGGCCGACACATAGGCGTCGTTGGCGATGCCCGTGCCGAAGTAGTTGGCCAGGATCATGTCCCGCACAAAGCCGAAAACCTTGCTGAGGATGATGACCGCCGTGACCAGCATCGTGGTCTTCAATACGCGCTGCGTGCGTGCCAAGTTAAAGGACCTCCTGTTTGAGTGAGGAGTGAGGAGTTAGGAGTGAGGAGTTGGAAAAGCCCAAACTTCCCGCAATTATATGTAGTATAGCACAGCCGGGTTAAGAACAGTGGGTGATACGCTCAATCCGTCTCTCGCGCACACATGTTTTTTCTCAATAGACACATTTAACGCGCTTTACCCCATTTCCAAACATTGATGCACTATAATAAAGCACAAGCCATTCCCGGCGGGCGCCGGGCCGACAACGATCCGAGAGGATGAATACGCATGAGTCGAGTTTACAACTTTGCCCCCGGTCCCTCCACGATGCCCCAGGAGGTGCTGGAGACCGCCGCGCGGGAGATGCTGGACTACCAGGGCACGGGCATGTGCGTGGCTGAAATGAGCCACCGCTCCAAGCAGTACCAGGCCATCTTTGACGAGACCGAGGCCACGCTGCGCGACCTGATGCACATTCCCGACACCTACGCGGTGCTGTTCCTGCAGGGCGGCGCCACGGGCCAGTTCGCCGCCATCCCGATGAACCTGATGACCAAGAGCGGCAGCGCGGACTATGTGGACAGCGGCAACTTTGCCCACGGCGCGCTGGTGGAGGCGAAGAAATACGGCAATGTGCACGTGGTCGGCTCGTCCCGGGACGACAACTACGCCTATATCCCCAAGCTGAACAAGGCGGATTTCGACCCCAACGCCGATTATTTCTACATCACCACCAACAACACCATCTACGGCACCCGCTACTATGAGCTGCCCGACACCGGCAGCGTTCCGCTGGTGGCCGACATGTCCTCCAATATCCTGAGCGAGGTCTATGACATCAACAAGTTCGGCGTGGCCTACGCCGGCGCGCAGAAGAACGTGGGCCCCGCGGGCCTGACCATCGTCATCGCCCGGCGCGACCTGCTCGGCAACGCGATGCCCACCACGCCCAAGATCATGGACTGGAAGATCATGGACGAGAAGGGCAGCATGCTGAACACCCCGCCCACCTACGCCATCTATATGGCGGGCCTGTGCATGAAGTGGCTGAAGGCGCAGGGCGGCGTGGAGGCCATTGAAAAGGTGAACATCGAAAAGGCGAACCTGCTGTACGGCCTGCTGGACGACTCTGACTTCTACCGCCCGACCGCGAGCGTGGAGAGCCGCAGCCGCATGAACGTGACCTTCACCACGCCCAGCCCCGAGCAGGACGCCTCGTTCGTGAAGGCCGCCGCCGAGAACGGCCTGGTCAACCTGAAGGGCCACCGCCTGGTGGGCGGCATCCGCGCCAGCATCTACAACGCCATGCCGATGGCGGGTGTTGAAAAGCTCGTCGAATTTATGAAAAAGTTTGAGATGGAGAATAAGTAAATGTATAACATCAAGAAGCTGAATTCGATCTCGCCGGTGTACCACGGCATCCTCTCCGACGCCGATTTCGCGGTGAGCTCCGAAGTGGAGAATCCGGACGGCATTATCGTTCGAAGCGCGAACATGCACGACATGCCCGTCAACGACAACCTGCTCTGCATTGGCCGCGCCGGTGCGGGCGTGAACAACATCCCCCTGGACGAGATGGCCGAGCACGGCGTGGTGGTATTCAACACCCCCGGCGCCAACGCCAACGCCGTCAAGGAGCTGGTGCTGGCCGGCCTGCTGCTGGCCTCGCGCCGCATCTCCGAGGGCATCGAGTGGTGCAAGGGACTCAAGGACGGCGAGACGACCGTCGAAAAGCAGGTGGAGGCCGGCAAAAAGCAGTTCATCGGCCCCGAGCTGGCCGGGAAGACGCTGGGCGTCATCGGCCTGGGCGCGATCGGCCTGCAGGTGGCGAACGCGGGCGTGGCCCTGGGCATGGACGTGCTGGGCTATGACCCCTACATCTCCGTGGACAACGCCTGGCGGCTGTCCCGCGCCGTGCGCCACGCGATGAGCCTGGACGAGGTGATCGAGAAGAGCGACTACATCACGCTGCACGTGCCGCTGACCGACAGCAACCGCGGCATGATCGACGCCGGGGCCATCTCCCACATGAAGAAGTCCGCGGCGCTGCTGAACTTCTCGCGCGGCGGCCTGGTGAACGTGGCGGACGTGAAGGAGGCCCTGGAGGAGGGGCATCTGCGCGTCTACGTCACCGACTTCCCCGAGGAGGCGCTGGTGGGCGCGAAGGGCGTTCTGCTGACACCGCACCTGGGCGCTTCCACCCCCGAGAGCGAGGACAACTGCGTGCGCATGGTGGCCAAGCAGATGAACGACTACATCAAGTACGGCTCCATCGTCAACAGCGTGAACTATCCCAACTGCCCGCTAGGCAAGCCCGCGATGCCGCGTATCTCAATCCTGCACAAGAATGTGCCGAAGGTCATCGGCGCGATCACGCAGATCATCTCCGGCGAGGGCCTGAACATCGAGAACATGGTGAACCAGTCCCGCGGGGCCTATGCCTACACCGTGCTGGACGTGGACGCCAAGCCCAGCGCGCTGCTGCGCAAAAAGCTGCTGGAGCTGGACACCGTCTATCGCGCCAGGCTGCTTATGCCGTAAGGCGGCGATCGTTGCCATCAAGCCTTCCCCTAAAGGGGGAAGGCTTGATGTTGGAGGATTGATTATGTACAACGCACTGAAAACCACCGATATCCTGCTCCCCCGCGAAGGCGTCGACCTCGAAAAGTGGGCCGTCGTGGCGTGCGACCAGTTCACGGCGCAGCCGGAGTATTGGGAGAAGGCCCGGGCGCTGGTGGGTGACGCGCCGTCGGCGCTGAACCTGGTGCTGCCGGAGGCGTGGCTGGGGGAAAGCGACGCGCGCATCCCCGCGATCCATGCCGCGATGGACCGCTGCCTCGCGGACGGCACGCTCGCAAGCGCGGTGAAGGACGGCTTCGTGCTGGTGGAGCGCGCGACGAGTGCGGGCACGCGGCCCGGCCTGGTCGTGGCGCTGGACTTGGACGCCTACGACTACAGGCCCGGCTCGCAGAGCCTGATCCGCGCGACGGAGGGCACGGTGCTGGAGCGCGTGCCGCCGCGCGCGAAGGTGCGCCGGAACGCCCCGCTGGAGCTGCCGCACGTGATGATGCTGATCGACGATCCCGCCGACTCTGTGATCGGGCCGCTGGCGGCGAAGAAGGACGCCCTGCGCCCGCTGTACGACTTCGAGCTGATGCTCGGCGGCGGGCGGCTGCGCGGCTGGGCCGTCGAGGGCGCGGACACCCAAGGGGTGTTTGACGCGATCGACGCGCTGCTGGCGGGCGCGGACGGGCTGCTCTATGCCGTGGGCGACGGGAACCACTCGCTGGCGGCGGCGAAGCAGTGCTGGGAGGAGGTCGCCAGGACGCTGACGCCCGAGCAGCGCGAGAGCCACCCCGCGCGCCTGAAGGAAAACGGCGCGGAAGCGGGCGCGGGGGACGACCTCGTCGCGTTCGACGGCGCGGGGAATGAGTGGCGCTTCAAGTTCGCGGAGCACCCGCTGCGGCTATTGCAGGCGTTCCTGGACGACTATATGTCGCGCCACCCCGAGGCCGCCATCGACTACATCCATGGCGAGGACGCGCTGCGCGGGCTGATCGCGCGCCCGGACGCGCTGGGCTTCATGCCGCGCGCCTTCGACAAGGCCGAGCTTTTCGGGTACATCCGCCGCTTCGGCGTGCTGCCCCGCAAGACCTTCTCGATGGGCGAGGCCACCGACAAGCGGTACTACGTGGAGGCCAGGAAGATCGTGTGATAAAAACGGGGGCTGTCGCCATCAGCGACAGCCCCCGTCGTATGTTCGTTTACTTCCTGATCCCCGCCAGCAGCAGGATCAGCGGACTGTTCCAGTAGACGCAGATCTCGTTGGTAGAGTAGCTCTGGTTGTTGTCGATGTAGCACTTGGCCGGGGCCTTGCCCTTCAGCACGCTCATGGCGGTGGGGTCGTGCAGGCCGTTGTCCGGCCCGCCGACCAGCATGCCGGGCATGGCGTGGTGCTTGGCCGCGGACGGGCGGTGGTGCGGGTGCTCCGGGCACTTCGTGCCGAAGCCGGTGACGAAGCAGTAGCCCGTGGCGTTGCGGCCCAGCAGGTAGTCCAGCGAATTCTGGGCGCGGGCGCGCAGGCTCTCGTCGCCGAGGATGTCTGCCGCCAGCGCCAGCAGCGCGCCGGTGTTCGCGATGCCCATGTTGGAGCCCCACTCGTAGTCCATCGCGCGGTCCGCGCCGTAGGGGTTGGCCTCGATCAGCGCCAGCGCGTCGCGCAGCGTCGCTTCGAGCTCGCCCTTGGCCGACTGGCGCAGCGCATCGCCCTCGTCGAGGCTCGCGTCAGTCAGCACGGCGAGGATGCCGTAGGTGCCCACGTCCTGCCAGCCCATGCCGCGGCGCGTGCCGCCCGTGGGCATGAACTCGGCGGCAGCTTCGCGGTACTCGGCCTTGCCGGTGGCCTTGGCGAGCTCCGCCGCGGCCCAGAAGTACTCGTCCGCGTCGCAGTCGTCCCCGTACTCGCCGGTCGAGACGCCGAACGGGTTTTTGAAGCCGGGATCGCCGCGGTGCGCGTCGAGGTAGCCCCAGGCGCGCTCGGCGGCCTCCAGGTAGCGCGCGGCGTCCTCGGGCCACTGTTCGACGTACAGGCGCGAGGCCATCGCCATCACGGCGGCGAAGTCGCCGGTAGCGGTGTTGGACACGGGGCTGACGATCCACTCGCCGCGCTCCTTTTCGGGCATCAGGAAGCCCGGGAAGCCGGCGCCGGTGACCTTGTGGTACACGCCGCCGTCCGCGGCCTGCATCTTCAGCATCCAGTCCAGCTCGAACTTCGTCTCCTGCAACAGGTCGTCCACGCCGTCGCCGCTCTCGGGGATGCCGATGTCGTCGGCGCGCATGCCGCACCGTTCGTAGGCCAGCAGCAGGTCGGCCACGGTCTTGGCCCCGGACACCACGTAGCGGCCGTAGTCGCCGGCGTCGTGCCAGCCGCCCGAGACGTCGATCTTCTCGTCGGTGCCGTAGATGGTGGCCAGGTCCGCGTGGCACTCGGGGTGCGCGTAGCGCCCGGCGTGTTCCTCGTCCAGCACCACGCCGCAGCGCTGCAAATACAGCATCTTCACCGACGCGCGGAACAGCTCGCCGTACACGTCCTCGCCCACGGCGAAATCCGGCGAGGTGAGGCCCTCCGCCTCCACGCGATAGCGGCCGGGGGCGTCGAGGGCGGTGAAGTCCGCCACGCGGTTCACCTCGCCCGCACCGGGGTTGTCGACGGGCGCGGACAGCGCGCCCTCGAAGGCGGTCTCGCCGGTCTCGGCGTTCACGACGCAAAAGGTCTCGGCGGCGTCGGCGTCGGGGAACACGGCGGTCTTGATCGCCCCGGGCAGAAAGCCGATCTGGTTGACGCGGATGTCGATGGCGCGGTTCTCCTCGTTCACGGAAATCATCTCCTCTTGTTCGGCGAAGGCCCCTGCCGGCATGGCGACGGCCAGCGCCAGCGCGAGAATGAGGCCGGTCAGGGTGCGGAAAAGGGCGGGCTTTTGGGCTTTCATGGCGAACAGCTCCTTTCATGGAAAGTATATCACATCGCCCGCCGCGTGTCTACGGATGCGAGACGCAGTTTTTTCATTATTATGTTTCCATAAACTCTTTTCAAAGTGGAAAATATATGGTATAATTACATTGTATGGTGAGATAGTATCGGAATCTGTGGCAATCCGGCGGTTACGTGTCATTTTCAGACGTTTACAGCATAAGGTGGTATTCCAAATGGGCCGTTTCGTGTATGCTTCCAACTATTCCCCGACGGGGGATCTGGTGGTCGTGGCGGTGTGCGTCGTCATGCTCATACTGATGCTGTTTTCGTATGTGAGGCGCACGCGCAGCTTCAAGATCTTCCTGGGCATCATCAGCCTGGTGATCCTCGCGGCCAACACCGACGTGGCCTTCAACATGTTGGCCGCCCGGGGCAGGACGGAGCTGCTGCCCACGGTGCAGGTGTTGCGCTGTGTCTACCACGCGCTCCTGTTCTGCATATTCGTCCTGTTTACGATCTACATCGCCGAAGTCACGCGCCTGTCGAAGGAGAAGAAGCGGCTGGCGGCGCTCGTCGCGACCGGCATCTGCCTGATCGTGATCGCGGTGGACGTCAGGGACACGGCGCTCGGCGTCAACATGACGCTGACGGACGAGGGCCTGGTGTTCCGGGGCCGCGGCGTGTTCTTCTACGGCTACCTGGCCTTTGTCGCGATGCTGATCTCGCTGCTGGCGATGGTGGGCAAGCGGCTGTACCGGCGCGTGATGCTGGGCTTCTACGGCACGATCGCCATGTCTTTTGTAATCCTGCTGGTGCAGCGGCTGTTCGGCCAGTCCTCGTTCACGGTGGCCACGTTCCTGTTCCCGGTCATCGGCATGTTCTACATCATGCACGCCACGCCCTTTGACGCCACGCTGGGCGCGCTGGACGCCCGGGCGATGGAGGACCTGGTGCACTTCAACTACGAGCACGGGCGGGAATTCCGCTTCCTGAGCCTCTACCTGCGCGCCTTCGACGAGGAGGGCAAGAAGATCCCCGAGGCGCTGCGGGCCACCATCCGCCGCTTCACCACCGAGTTCTTCAAGGGCGCGCTGCTGTTCCAGGTGGGCAAGGGCCACATGATCCTGATCAGCGAAGAGCGCCGCAACCCGGGCTATGACAACCGGCTCAAGCAGTTCCTCTCCGCCTTCAACGACGCCTACCGGCGCTACCAGCTGGACTACAAGATGGTCATCGGGCGCTCCATCGAAGAGGTGAGCCGCAAGAACGAGTACGCCTCCTTCATCCGGGGCATCCACCGCAACATGGAGGACAACACGATCCACTGGATCGCCACGCAGGACGTCAAGGACTTCAACGTCAGCGAGTACATCCTGCGCGAGCTGGAGGACATCTACCACAAAGGCAACCTGAACGACGAGCGCGTGCTGGCCTACTGCCAGCCGGTGTTCAACCTGCAGACCGGCAAGTACGACACGGCCGAGGCCCTGATGCGCCTGCAGCTGGACCAGACGGGCATGGTGTACCCGGACCAGTTCATTCCGCTGGCGGAGGAGAACGGCTACATCCACGTGCTGACGGAGATCATCCTGAACAAGACCTGCCGGGAGATCCGCAGGCTGCTGCAGGAGGGCTTCCAGGTGACCCGCGTGTCGGTGAACGTGTCGGCCAGCGAATTGAAGGACGGCGGCTTCTGCGACGATGTGACGCGCATCATCGAGAACAACGACGTCGCCGGCGAGAAGATCGCCATCGAGCTGACCGAGTCGATGACCGACAGCGATTTCTTGCTGATGAAGGACAAGATCAGCCAGCTGCGCGGCAAGGGCATCAAGTTCTACCTGGACGACTTCGGCACCGGCTATTCCAACCTGGAGCGCATCATGGCGCTGCCGTTCGACATCATCAAGTTCGACCGGTCGATAGTGCTGGCCTGCGGCGAAAACGAGCGCTCGCACCGCATCGTGCACTCGCTGGCGAACATGCTCTCGGAGCTGGACTACTCCGTGCTGTTCGAGGGCGTGGAGGACGAGAACGACGAGACGATGTGCCAGCGCATGTTCGCCTCCTATTTGCAGGGCTACAAGTATTCCAGGCCCGTGCCCATCGAGCGCCTGAGCGCGTACTTTGAAAAAGCGGCCTGATTCTTTGCACGAACTCAATCATACGCCCAGTGGACAAAATTTCCGCGCGGGGTTATACTATCAAACGACTGTTGGGGGAGGCGGCGCCCTTTGGGCCCGCAAAGATGGCGTTCATGGGGGGACGCCGAAAGGGGAGTATACCTGTGACTTTAAACAAAGCGCATTTTCACAAGAAGAGTGTATCGGTGCGCAGGCTCAACTACCTGATGGAGATCATCACGCTGGTGATCTCGGTGCTTTTGCTCTTTGCGACCGTGCGGGCGCACAGCGGCTACAACGCGATGCGCCGGCACACCGACGAGTACATCAACTGGCAGCGCGAAGCCTTCGAGCTGCAGCGCGCCTCGGACTACCTGACCGAGCAGGTGCGCTGCTTCGCGCAGACCGGCAAGCGGGAATACCTGGACAACTACTTCGAGGAGGCCAAGGTGTCCCGCCATCGCGACAAGGCGCTGGAGAGCGTGCGCCAGTTCATGGGCGAGACCGAGGCCTACACCGCCCTGGTGGCGGCGATGAACGAGTCGGTGGCGCTGATGGACCGCGAGTACTACTCCATGCGGCTGACCATCGCCGCCAAGGGGTATGACATCTCCGAGTTCCCGGAGGAGGTCCAGCAGACCGAGCTCACCGAGGAGGACGCGCTGCTTTCACCCGAGATGCAGGCGGAACGGGCGCGGGAGATGGTTTTCGACGACATGTACCACATGAAGAAGGAGGCCATCACCGAGAACTCCAGCGAGTGCCTGCTGGAGCTGGCGTCCGAGATCGACGCGCGCCAGGAGCAGACGGAGGATGAGCTGAACAACATCCTCAACCGCCAGCGCTTCCTGATCATGGTGGCGATCCTGGTGTCGGGCCTGACGATGATACTGACGCTATTGCTGGTGATCAGCCCGCTGCTGCGCGCGGTGGTGTACATCCGCGACGACGAGCCCATCCCCGTGAAGGGCTCCTACGAATTCCAGTTCCTGGCCAGGACCTACAACCTGATGTACGAGGCCAACCGGGAGCAGAAGGAGCAGCTGGCCTTCGACGCCACGCACGACAGCCTCACCGGCATCTACAACCGCTCGGGCTACGATTTCTTCCTGAAGAACGCCGACTGGACGACCTCCGCGCTGGTGCTGTTCGACGTGGACAAGTTCAAGCAGGTGAACGACAACTTCGGCCACGAGACGGGCGACAAGGTGCTGGCCCGCGTGGCGGAGATCCTGAAGGGGAGCTTCCGTTCGCAGGACTACGTGTGCCGCATCGGCGGCGACGAGTTCGCCGTGATCATGGTGCACGCGACCAACGCGCCGCGCGAGCTGCTGCACAGCAAGGTGGAGCGCATCAACCAGCTGCTCAAAAACCCGGGCGGCGACATGCCCGCCGTGCACGTCAGCTGCGGCGCGGCCTACGGCACGGGCGACGACGACGTGGAGGAGACCTTCCGCCAGGCGGACGCCGCGCTCTACCGCATCAAGAGCGCCGGCGGCTGCGGCTGCGAGGTCTGCCCCGAGTAGAAAACGGGAATAACGCGGGATAATCTACGATAAGGTGGAGAAAACGATGAAGAAGGATGCCGAGCGCCGCAAGGTCGGAGGCGTGTCCGCGAACGCGCTGGTCATGCCCATCGTCGTGACGCTTGCCGTACTGCACATCGTCATCATCAGCGTGATCATGATGATCAGTCAGTCCAGCGCAAGCCTCTCGGGCATCATGCGGGACGCGGGGACCCAGACTCAGGAGGCTACCAGCCTGCTGGCGGGCTCCAGCCTGCTGTCGGAGACCTCCAGCAACTACGTGCTGATGCCCACCACCGAGCAGGGCGAGGTGAACGTGAACCCGCTGATGTCCTACGCGCAGGAGCTGAGCGTGGACCGCAGGCCCGGCGACGTGCTGGCGCGCTTCGAGACCTACGACATCCCGGAGGAGGCCCTGGCGCTCATCCGCGAGGCCGCGGCCAGCGCCGAGGCCATGATGGACGCGCAGCTGCACGCCATTGAGCTGATGCGCTCGGTGTATCCACTGCCGGAGGCGGGCCCGCTCTCGGCCATTCCGCGCGTGGAGCTGACGGAGGCCGAGAAGGCCATGACCGACGCGGAGAAGACGGCGGCGGCGCGCGTGCTGGTGCTGGGCTCGGTGTACGGCATGAACAAGCAGTCGGTCTCGCAGAACGTGAACGCCTGCGTGGAGCAGCTGCAGGCGAACTCCGGGCGGCTGTCGGCGATGGCGTCCCGGCGCGTGGGCATGCTGCGCCAGATACTGTGGATCGTCACGCTGACCATCGTGGCCATACTGATCGCCACCTTCGCCACGCTCTACTCACAAATATTGCGCCCGCTGGAGCGCTTCGTGCGCCTGATCCCCGAGGACAGCCCCCTGAACGAAAAGCGCGGCTTCCACGAGGTGCGCATGGTGGCCTCGGCCTACAACGACGTGCTCAATCGCCGCAACGCGCTGGACGACATCCTGCGCTCGGCGGCGGAGACGGACGCGCTGACGAACCTGCCCAACCGCTATCGCTTCGAGCAGTACATGCTGGAGTGGGAGGAGAAGGACTGCACGGCGGCGGTGCTGCTGTTTGACGTGAACTACCTGAAGCGGACCAACGACACCGAGGGCCACCTCGCGGGCGACCGGCTGATCCGCGCGGCGGCGGAGTGCATCCGCGACTGCTTCGGCGACGGGGAGGAGGGCAACTGCTTCCGCTTCGGCGGCGACGAGTTCGCCGCGGTGGTGAAGCACTGCACGCCCGAGAGCCTGCGCTTCAAGACGCGGCGCTTCGAGGAGATGCAAAAGGAGCGCGACCTGAGCATCGCCATGGGCTACGCCTACACCGAGGACCTCGGCAAGACCAGCCTTCGCGCGCTGCTGGACGAGGCGGACCGGTACATGTACGCCCAGAAGGCGGCCATCCACGAGCAGGCCCAGTAAAGGCCAAAAAAGAAGATCCTTTGACTGCGCCTTGCGTCAGCAAGGCGCAGTCAGAGGATAATTTTTTTACCCCAACAATATCCGGTCGTTGGCGAAGGCTTCGCCGCTGGCCTTGGCGAAGGCGTCCATCAGCATCTCCACCGTGAGGCGCTTCTTCTCCTCGCCCGCGATGTCGAGGATCACGCGGCCCTCGTTCATCATAATGAGGCGGTTGCCGTACTGGATGGCGTCGCGCATGTTGTGGGTCACCATCAGCGTCATCAGGTGGTTTTCCTCCACGATCTGCTTCGACAGCTCCAGCACCTTCGCGGCGGTGCGGGGATCCAGCGCTGCGGTGTGCTCGTCCAGCAAGAGCAGCTTCGGCTTCCTCAGCGTTGCCATCAAGAGCGTCAGCGCCTGCCGCTGGCCGCCGGAGAGCAGCCCGACCTTCGCGGTCATGCGGTCCTCCAGGCCCAGCCCCAGCGCCGCCAGCTTGTCGCGGTACGCAGCGCGCTCCTGCCGGGTGATGCCGATCTTCAGCGTGCGCCGCTGCCCACGCCGCGCCGCCAGCGCCAGGTTCTCCTCGATCTGCATCGTGGCGGCGGTGCCGTTCATCGGGTCCTGGAACACGCGGCCCAGCAGGTAGGCCCGGCGGTGCTCCGACAGGCGGGTGATGTCCGCGCCGTCGATGCGGATGCTGCCGCTGTCGATGGGCCAGACGCCCGCGATGGCGTTGAGCATCGTGCTCTTGCCCGCGCCGTTGCCGCCGATCACGGTCACGAAGTCGCCGTCCTCCAGGCGCAGGTTCACGCCGTCCAGCGCGATCTTTTCATTGACCGTCCGGGGGTTGAAGGTCTTGCGCACGTCGATCAGTTCAAGCATGGCTCGCGCCTCCCTTCCCGCCGTGCCGCGCCGCCATCGCGCCCTTCCAGTGGGGGATGGCGAGGAATACGGCCACGATCAGCGCGCTCAGCAGCTTCAACAGGTTCGTATTCAGCCCCAGCCAGAGCACGATTTGCAGCACGATGTAGTAGATCACTGCGCCGATGGCCACGCCCGCCAGCTTCAGCGCGAAGTTGCGGAACAGCCTTCCGAACATCACCTGGCTGATGATCACGGCGGCCAGGCCGATCACGATCGCGCCGCGGCCCATGTTCACGTCCACGAAGCCCTGGTAGTGCGCCAGCATCGCCGACGAAAGCGCCACAATGCCGTTGGAGATCATCAGGCCCAGGATCTTGGCGACGTTCGTGTTGATGCCCTGCGCGCGGCTCATGGCCTCGTTCGCGCCGGTGGCGCGCAGGCTGCTGCCCAGCTCGGTGCCGAAGAACCAGTACAGGCAGGCGATCACCAGCGCCAGGATCAGAAGCGTGGCGAAGATGGGGTTCTCCAGCCCCAGCGCGCGCACGTTGCGCTGGCTGACGATCAGCGGGTACTTGGTCACGTTGATGCCCTGGTTGGCCTTGAAATCCATGATGGCGAGGTTGATCGAGTACAGCGAAAGCTGCGTCAGGATGCCGGAGAGGATCGGCGGGATGCCCATGACGGTATGGAACACGCCGGTCACCAGGCCCGCCAGCATGCCGGCGACGATCGCGCACAGCAGCGCCAGCCACACGTTGCAGCCGCCCAGCATCAGCATCACGCACACAGCGCCGCCGGTGGCCATGCTGCCGTCCACGGTCAGGTCCGCCAGGTCCAGCACCTTGTAGGTGATGTACACCCCGATGGCCATGACGCCCCAGATCAGCCCCTGGGCCACCGCCCCGGGAAGGGCGTTCAGAAGAGAGGTTATGTTCAAGACGGGTTCCTCCTGTCGAGAAGAGTGAAGAGTTGAGAGTGGAGAGTGGAGATGGGGTAAGCGTGGCGTCTGGAATGAACGGCGGCAGTATTCATTGGAAATACCAGGATGAAAACAAATCCCGGAGGGATTTGCTCCAAAACTCCACTCTTCACTCTTCACTCTCCACTCTCATACACGGTCAGTCCGCGATCGCCACGTAGTCCTCGGGGATCGTCACGCCCATGAGCTCGGCGAGCTCGGCGTTGTACTCCTTGGTGACGTTCGGGGCGAACTGAATGTCCATCGTCGCCACGTCCGCGCCGTTGGCCAGCACTTCGTAGGCCATCTCGCCGGTGGCGTAGCCGAGGTCGTAGTAGCTGATGGACAGCGTCGCCACGCCGCAGCCCTTGCAGAGGCCCTCCTCGCCGGCGATCACGGGCTTCAGCGCGGGCTCGACGACGTTGCGGATGGCCTCGGTGCAGCTGGCGGCGGTGTTGTCGGTGGGGATGTAGATGACGTCGCTGCCGTCGCAGGCGCTCTGGGCCACGGAGGCCACGTCGTTGGAGTCGGCGAAGGTGTACTCCGCGCACTCATAGCCCATCTCGGTCAGATACCCGGTGATCACGTCCACCTGGTACTTGCTGTTCGGCTCGGCGGAGCAGTACAGCAGGCCCACGGTCTTGGCGTCGGGGAACAGCTCGTTCAGCATTGCGGCTTGCTGATCCAGCGGGGCCAGGTCGCTGGTGCCGGAGACGTTGACGCCCGTCGCGCCCGTCCAGTCGTCGATGTCCAGCGCGGTGGCGTAGTCGGTGACGGACGTGCCCAGGATCGGGATGTCGCCGGTGGCGGCCACGGCGGCCTGCAGCGCAGGCGTGGCGTTGGCCATGATCAGGTCCACGCCGTTGGACACGAACGTGTTGGCGATCGTGGAGCAGGTGTTGGAGTCGCCGGAGGCGTTCTGCACGTCGAAGGTGACGGCGTCGCCCAGCTTCTCGGTCAGGGCGTCCTGGAAGCCCTGGGTGGCGGCATCCAGCGCCACGTGCTGCACCAGCTGGCAAACGCCCACGGTGTAGCTCTCCTCGGCGACGGCGGCCATGCCCATGCACAGCATGGCGGCGATCAAAACGGCAAGTATTTTCTTCATAGCGGGATTCCTCCTAAGACAGTATGTATCATAAAAGCGGCCCTCCCATCCGGGAGAGCCGCCTCGATGAACTCCTTTGTTCAAACGGCGCGCCTCTCGCGGACGCTACTTCGCGCAAACCAGTAGCCAAAAAAGACAGAGCGCAGGGCGAAGGTAAATCGCGCTGCGCGGGCGTTGGAAAGGGACATGGCCGGGGCCATGGCGGCGTGAGAGGCGGACAGGCTGCGACAAACTTCGCGCTTCATGTCGTTTCCCACCTTTCCCGTGTATTTGAAACGATTATAGCACCGATTCGGGATTTGTCAATCTGCGTTGCCCTGCTAAAGCGTTAAATGGGGATTAAGATTCTTATTGCGCCTGCACGGCGGTGGCCGCGATCGTATTCACGATGTCGCGCACCGAGCAGCCGCGCGACAGGTCGTTGCAGGGCTTCGCCAGCCCTTGCAGCACCGCGAAGGCCTCCGCCCCGGCCACGCGCTGGGTGATCTTGTAGCAGATGTTGCCGGCCTGCAGGTCCGGGAACACGAGCACGTTCGCCCGGCCCGCCACGGGGCTGCCCGGGGCCTTCGACGCGCCGACCTCCGGCACCAGCGCGGCGTCGGGCTGCATCTCGCCGTCCAGCACGAGGTCGGGCGCGATTGCGTGCGCGAGGGCCACGGCCTTCTGCACCTTTTCCACCAGCTCGTGCTTCGCGCTGCCCTTCGTGGAGAAAGACAAGAGCGCCACGCGCGGCTCGTCGAAGCCGCACAGCCTGCGGGCGGTGTCGGCGGCGGAGACGGCGATCTGGGCCAGTTCCTCGGCGGTGGGGCAGGGGACGACCACGCAGTCGGCGTACACCAGCAGCCCGTCCTCGCCGAGCGATTGGTTCTGGCACTGGATCAGGAAGCTGGACGACACCACGCGCACGCCCGGGGCCGTCTTGATGATCTGCAGCGCGGGGCGCAGCATGTCGCCGGTGGTGTGCGTCGCGCCGGACACCAGCCCGTCGGCGTCGCCCTCGCGCACCATCAGCACGCCGTGGTACATCGCGTCCGCGGCCAGCCGCGCGGCTTCCTCGCGCGTCAGCCCCTTCGCCTTGCGCAGCGCGTAGAGCGCGTCGGCGTAGGCGGGGGTGCGGGGGTCAAAGACCGGGTCGACGATCTCCACGCCCGAGAGGTCCGCGCCCACCTCCCGCGCGACGGCGGCGATCCTTTCGGCCTCGCCCAGCAGCACCGGCCGCGCGAGGCCCTCGCGCGCCACCTGAGCCGCGGCCTGCACGGTGCGGGGCTCGTCGCCCTCCGGCAGCACGATCGTCCTGACGTTCGCGCGCGCCTTGGCGTAGATCTTCTCCATCATGCCCATGCTCTTGCCCTCCTCACAGTCCGATGTCGCCGAAGCCTTCCCACACCGGCTTTCCGGTGTACGTCAGCGCTTCGACCTCGCCGCGCACGGCCTTCAGCGCGCCGCGGGCCAGCGCCTCCTGCTCCATCTCGCCGGGATAGACGGCGATCGGGGCGATCCACCCGCAGCGCTCGCGGATGCCGTCGGCGACGTCGTCAAAGCGCATCAGCCCGCCGGTCAGCAGGATCGCGTCCACCTTGCCGCACAGCACGGCGCTCATCTCGCCGATCATCTTTGAGACCTGGTAGATCATCGTGTTCCACACCAGCGACGCCTTCCTGTCGCCCGCGTCCACCTGCGCGTGGATGGCGTCGGAGTCGGACGTGCCGAACAGGCTGACGAACCCGCCCGCGCGCGAGCAGAGCAGCCGCGCTTCGGCCAGAGTATGGCTTTCGAGCCAGTCCAGCAGCGCCAGCACCGGCACGGTGCCGATGCGGGTGGGCGTGAACGCGCCCTCGCCGTCCGCGCCCATGTTGCCGTCCACCATGCGCCCGCGGTCGTGGGCGGACACGGTGATGCCGCCGTCGATGTGGGCCACGATGAACCGGCAGTCCTCGTAGCGCCGGCCCAGCTTTTCGGCGTGCGCCTCGGCCACGGCCTTCTGGTTCAGCACGTGGCTGTGGCTGACGCGGTAGACGCCCCTGATGCCGGTCAGGCGGGCGTAGTCGCCGTACTCGTCCACGTTGGTGGGGTTGAGGGTGTAAGCTTCCTTGCCGTACTCGCAGGCGAACTGCCAGGCCAGCATCACGCCCAGCTTGGCCGGGTGCTCGCTGCCGCCCACGGCGGCCACGGTGTCGTCGAACAGCTTTTGGTCGATCCGCGTCACGCCGCCGGGCTGGGTGCAGGCGCTGCCGCCGCGGCCCACGAACACGTCGATCTCGCGCGGGTCCACGCCCTCCTCATGCAGCATGTCCAAAATCACGCGGTAGCGGAACGGCATCTGGTCGTTCACGTGGGGATACTTCAAAAGCTCCGGCGCGTCGTGGAACAGGCTGCGCTCAAACAGGGCAGTCTCGTCCTCGAACAGGCTGACCTTCGTGGAGGTCGAGCCGGGGTTGATGACCAGCAGCTTGTACTTTCGGCAGTTGTCGCTCATGGGAACGCCTCGCTTCTCGGTGATGTGAACAAGTATAGCACAAGCGGGGGCGTCGGGATGTAAAGAGTAGGATAAAAGAAAGGCCCGTTGCCCATTTTATGTCGAATTGAAACCGCGTTTTTATCATGGCAATCGCTGCCATCCGTGCTATAATGAGGTTGGAGCGATGGCTGTGCCCGTCGCCCCGCAAGCCGAAGGAGCGATGGATATGAAACTCAGAAGAGCGATCGCGCTGGCCCTGCTGCTGGCGCTGGCCCTCGCGACGCCCGCCATGGCCTCGCACGAGCAGGTCAAGAAGGTGCTCAGCGTGGCGAAGGGCGAGTTGGGCGCGCCCTACGCGCTCCGTTCGGACGCTCCCAACAGCTTCAACTGCCTGTCCTTCGTCGCGTATTGCTTCAACCAGGTCGAGTCCGGGACGATCTCCTCGGAGGGCGTCGCCACCGACTACCAGAAGATCTCGTCGCTGCGCAAGGTGAAGGCCGGGGACGTCGTCTGCTTCACCACCGTCAGCCGCCAGAAGGGCATGCCGCCCTATCACTTCGGCATCTGCATCGGCAGCGGCTGCTTCGTGCACGCGCTGAGCGGCCACGGCGTCACCGTCAGCCGCCTGAAGGACTACAAAAAGCGCTTCATCGGTGCGATGCGGATATTCTGATTTGTATATGGAGTTTTGAAGATCCTTTGCTTCGCTACGGATGACAACTGGAAGCTGATCGTCGGCCGGTCGTCCTGAGCGAAGCAAGGGATCTTTTCAGGTATTGTGCGAGGGTCCGGCGCGTCGGTTGCGCCAAGGAGGGAACGAGCAATCATGAAACGAGTCGCACTGGCGCTGCTGGCGCTGCTGATGGCGCTGGCGGCCTCCGCGGCGGCGGAGGGGGAGATCACCTCCAAGGCCCAGCTGGATCGGCCGGGCGTGCGCATCGGCGTCGGCACGGGAAGCGCCGCCATGCTGATGGTGGAGCAGGAGCTGCCGAACGCCGAGCTTGTGTACCTGGAGGCCGGCGAGGGCTTCGAGGCGGTGGCGCTGGGCAAGATTGACGCCTACGTCTACGACCGCCGCCAGATGGAGCTGGCGATCGAGAGCGGGCGCAGGGGCGTGCACCTGCTGGACGAGGACATGGAGGGCGTCGTGCCCATCGCCGCGGGCATCTCCCCGGCATCCAAGATACCGGACCTGGAGCAGAGCGTCAACGCCTTTATCGCCCAGATCAAAGCGGACGGCACGCTGGACGACATGTACCGCCGCTGGGTGACGGACGGCGACTTGACGATGCCCGACATCGACATGCCCTCCGATCCCCGGCTGCACCTGGTCGTGGGCACCACCGGCATCGTTCCGCCGTTCAGCTACTACGTCGGCGACGCGCTGAGCGGCTACGACATCGAAATGGCCTATCGCTTCGCCGCGTATATAAACGCGGACGTGACGTTCAAGGTGTACGACTACGGCTCCATCATCATCGCCGCGGCCACCGGGGACGTGGACCTGATCCTGGCGAACCTGAACGTCACGCCGGAGCGCGCCGAGGTGCTGACCTTCTCGGATCCGTTCTACGAGCTGCCGGTGGCCATCATGGTCAAGGGCGATCCCAAGCCCGACGCGGCGTCGGACGGCGGCAAGTCGCTGGATCGGCTGAACGGGGCGCGCATCGGCATCCAGACGGGCACCAGCTATACCGACACCGTGCTGGAGCGGCTCCCGGACGCGCAGATCAGCTACTTCAACACCTATACCGACATGGTCGCGGCGCTGGAGACCTATAAGATCGACGCGTTCCCGGGCGACGAGCCGGTGATGAAGATGATGGTCGCCGAGGACGACCGGCTGGAGCTGCTGGAAGAACCCCTGGAGAGCGTCGACATGGGCTTCGTCCTGCCCAAGAGCGAGACAGGCGAGAAGCTGCAGGGCGAGCTGAACGAATGGATCGCCGCCATGAAGGCGGACGGCAGGATGGACGCGCTGTTTGAAAAGTGGGTGGACGGCCCGGAGAGCGGAAAGACCATGCCGGATTACGAGGCGCTGCCCGCGCCGAACGGCACGCTGCGGTTTGCCACCGAGGCGGCCTACGCGCCGATGAACTACCTGCGCGACGGAAAGATCGTGGGCCTGGAGGTGGAGATGGCGGCGCTGTTCTGCGAGGCCTACGGCTACGGCATGACCGTTCAGGCCATGAACTTCGACGGCCTGCTGCCCGCGGTCAAGTCCGGCAAGGCGGATTTTGTGGCGGCGTCCATCGCCATCACCGAGGAGCGCGCCGAGAGCGTGAACTTCTCCGACCCGTATTTTAACGCCGGCACGGTGTTGGCGGTGCTGAAGGGCGGGGAGGGCGCCGCGGCGACCGAGAAGGCGGCGGATGAGACGGGCGCCCTGGGCGGCGTCGCGGACAGCTTCCAAAAGACCTTCGTGCGCGAGGGCCGCTGGCAGCTGTTCGCCAGGGGCGTGGTCACCACGCTGGTCATCACGCTGCTGTCGATCCTGTTCGGCACGCTGCTGGGCTTTGCGGTGTTCATGCTGTGCCGCAACGGCAATCCCATCGCCAACGGCGTCACGCGCTTTTCGATGTGGCTGGTGCAGGGCATGCCGATGGTGGTGCTTTTGATGATCCTCTACTATATCATCTTCGGCAGCGTGGCAATCAGCGGCATCGCCGTAGCGGTGGTGGGCTTCACGCTCACGTTCGGCGCGGCGGTGTTCGGGCTTTTGAAGATGGGCGTGGGCGCGGTGGACGGCGGCCAGTACGAGGCCGCGTATGCGCTGGGCTACTCCAATCGCCGCACGTTCTTCCGCATCATACTGCCCCAGGCGCTGCCGCACGTGTTGTCCGCCTACCGGGGCGAGGTCGTGGGGCTGATCAAGGCGACGGCCATCGTGGGCTACATCGCCGTGCAGGACCTGACCAAGATGGGGGATATCGTCAGAAGTCGTACTTATGAAGCGTTTTTCCCTTTGATTGCAGTAACAGTGATCTACTTCCTTCTGGAGGGTCTCATTGGATTCATGGTCAGCAGGTTCACGATCAACATCAATCCCAGACGCAGGAAGCCTGAGGACATCCTGAAGGGGGTGAAGACCGATGATCAGGATTGAACATCTGAGGAAGGAATACCCCAACGTCACCCCGCTGAAGGACGTGAATGTCGAGATCCGCGACGGCGACGTGATCTCCGTGATCGGCCCGTCCGGCACCGGCAAGAGCACGCTGCTGCGCTGCATCAACCTGCTGGAAAGGCCCACGTCGGGCAAGATCTGGGTGGACGATCTGGAGATCACCGATCCGAAGTGCGACATCAACAAAGTCCGGCAGAAGATGGGCATGGTATTCCAGTCGTTCAACCTGTTCGGGCACAGGACGGTGATCGAGAACATCATGCTCGCGCCGATGGACCTGCTCAGAAAGTCGAAGCAGGAAGCCTATGACACCGGCATGCGGCTTCTCAGGACGGTGGGCCTGGCGGAAAAGGCGCTGAACTACCCGGACGAGCTGTCGGGCGGACAGAAGCAGCGCATCGCCATTGCGCGCACGCTGGCGATGGACCCGGACGTGATCCTGTTCGACGAGCCCACCAGCGCGCTGGACCCGACGATGGTCGGCGAGGTGCAGGCGGTCATCCGGGACCTGTCAAAGACCGGCAAGACCATGCTCATCGTCACGCACGAGATGGCGTTTGCCCGCGCGATCTCAAACCGCGTGTTCTACATGGACGAGGGCGGCGTCTACGAGGACGGCGCGCCTGAGCAGGTGTTCGACCACCCGCTGCGGGAGAACACGCGCCGGTTTGTGCGGCGGCTGAAGGTGCTGGAGCTGAACATCGAAAGCCGCGACTACGACTTCCTCGGCATGGCGGGGGAGATCGACCAGTACTGCAACAAAAACCAAATCGCGCCGAAGCTGGCCAGCCGCATCCATCTCGCGTTCGAGGAGCTGGTGCAGCAGATGCTGGTCCCCGCGCTGGAATCGCCGCGCATCCAGGCGGTGATCGAGTATTCGGAGGCGGACGAGCGCGCGACGATGACCGTGCGCTACAACGGCGAGCCCCGCGACATCACCGCCGAGGGCGACGAGCTGTCGCTGACGCTGCTCAGGGGCGTCGCGGCCGACATGCGGTATTCGGCGCTCGACGACGCGGCGTATCCGAACCAGCTCGACCTGACGTTCTCCGGCTGAGACAAAGATGATTGTCGGCGGGTTCCACAGGAGCCCGCCGACCCGGAAAACGTTCCGCTTTCCCATTCATGAACAAAAAAGAACGCGCGTCAGTTTTCGCTGACGCGCGTTTCTGGTACCGCCACGGGGACTCGAACCCCGGTTTTCGCCGTGAGAGGGCGACGTCTTAACCGCTTGACCATGGCGGCAAACCTGGCTGCCGAACCTGGATTCGAACCAGGACTAAATGAGTCAGAGTCATTCGTGCTACCGTTACACAATTCGGCAAGGTCGTCCGAACACAATCGTGCCCGACCGACAAGAGATATTATACTAAGCCGAGGACAAAAAGTCAAGGCGTTTTTCCAATTTCATCTGCTTTTTACGTTGAAAAGCGATCCAAACCGGCACAAGGAATTAAATGTTGGTTAAGGGGCGGTTTTTGCTTGAAAGTTTTATAATGAGGCGCTATGCTAACATCAGTGCGGGTTTTTGACCCGGATTACAGCAAGTGAGGAGTCTAGCAATGAAAGCCGTTAACATCAAGCTCAGCCTGGCGGAGAACGTCAAGACGTTCGTCAACATCGCCAACCGCTATCCCTACGATATCGACCTGCGCGTGGGCCGTCACGTGGTGGACGGCAAGTCCATCCTGGGCATCTTCAGCCTGGACCTGTCCAAGCCGATCACGCTGGAGGTCTATGCCGACCATTGCGACGACCTGATGGAGGAGCTCAAGCCGTTCATCATCGGTTGATAACGCAGATACGCGAAAGCGCCGTCACGACTGTGACGGCGCTTTCGCGTTTCCTACAGCCTCCCATGCAGCCCGTGCAGCGTGATGGAGATTGCCTCGCGCACCATGAAGTGCAAAAGCGTGGGCCCGGTGTAGGTCGCGGCGATGCCGTGGGCGTTCTTGAACCCCGCCTTCTTCGCCATCCGCAGCGCGCGCCAGATGTGGTAGTTGTTGGTGACGATGCCGACGGCCGCGTCGTCGTCGCCGATGATGGCCTTGCAGTTGGCGATGTTCTCGCGCGTGTCGGTGGACCGATCCTCCATGAGGATGCGCGCCGGGTCCACGCCGCGCTTCACCAGCTCGTCGCGGATGCACTGGGCCTCGCTGATCGGCTCGTTCGCGCCCTGGCCGCCGGAGGCGATGATCTTGGCGTCCGGATGGTCGTCCAGCACGGCCATCACCGCGTTCAGCCGCCGGGTCAGCGCGGGGCTGGGCCCGTCCTGGTACACGCTGGCCCCCAGCACGATCAGGTAGTCCATGCCCGCGGGCGCGGTGGCGTGCATGCCGCTCACGACGAGGCACTCCAGCGCGATCAGCAGCGCCAGCGCCGCCGCCAGCAGCCCCCGCCACGCCCAGCGCAGCCAGTGCGGCAGGCCCGCGCGGGTCAGCAGGCCCGCCGCGATCAGTGCCGCGCCCACCGCGGGCCAGATCCAGCTGATGCTCAGCCCGAAGCGGGAGTACACGCCGATGAGAATGTAGTAGAGGACGCAGGCGATGCCCGCCGCGATGTACGCGATGCCGAGCGCGCTCATGGGATCATTCCTTTCGGATGGGAATGGGGGTATTATACACGGGGAAGGTTAAGAACGCAAAAAGCGGATTGCCGCGCCGGTCCCATCAGGACCGGCGCGGCAATCCGTCTGTCGCCTGCGCGAACCGTGCGCGCCTACTTCTGCGCTACGGGGATGCGGCCATCGACCAGGTCCTGCAGCGTGATGCCGTTCAGGTAGTCGCGGATCATACTCTCCAGCGCCGTCCACATCGGCAGCGTCTTGCACTCGTTGCAGCGCTCGCACGCATTCGGCTTCTGCTCCAGGCAGGCGACGGGGTACATCGAGCCCTCCACCACCTGCAGAACCGCGTGCACCGTGTATTCGCTCGCCGGCTTGGAGAGCATGTAGCCGCCCTGATAGCCGCGCACGGCGCGCAGCATGCCCGCCTGGCTCAGGTGCAGCGCGATCTGCTCCAGGTACTTCTTGGAGATGTTCTGCCGCAGCGCGACGTCCTTCAGCGTCACATAGCCCTTCTCCTGGTTCTCCGCGATGTCGATCATCATGCGAAGCGCGTAGCGCCCCTTCGTCGAAATTTTCACACCAATGCCTCCTGTATGGATGGGCAGCGTCCCTCTCGCTGCCATCCTCTTCTTCAACATGTATAATACTAACATGCTTCCTTCATTTATGCAAGTCACTTTACATTAAAACGGGAGATGTGAAGGCAAAAGCGTCATAAATGGCGATCTTTGTCTCTATTTTGAGGGCGGGATGTCCGGCGGCCGATTCATTTTTCCGGGCGCGCATCCATATTAATGGGCACATATGTTATAGGTATTTTCTATAACAAGGTATCGCATTCGCGTATTGGACAAACCGACGGCGGCGTGGTAGAATGGCTGCAGTCTCAAAAACAGGAGGTAATTTCCATGACCATTCGCAAGCTCTTCGCCGCCCTGCTGGCGGCCCTGCTGATCCTCTCCTCTGTCGCCGCGCTGGCCGACGTGACCATCGGCGTGCCGGACGACACCACCAACGAGGCCCGCGCGCTGCAGCTGCTGGCCGACAACGGCATCATCGAGCTGGCGGCCGACGTCGTCGCCGACGGCATCGAGATCATCGAGATCCAGGCCGACCAGATCGTCAACCAGCTGGCCGACCTCGACTACGCCGTGATCAACGGCAACTACGTGATGGACGCCCTGGCCGCGGGCTTCGAGATCAACACCCCGCTGGCGCTGGAGTCCGAGGACGCCTACCTGCCCCGCGCGAACGTCATCGCCGTGAAGGGCGAGAACGTGGACGCCGACCTGACCCGCGCGCTGGTGGCCGCCGTGCGCAGCCAGAAGGTGGCCGATTACATCACCGAGACCTACGGCGGCGGCGCGATCTCCGTGGTGGACGAGCCCACCGACGGCTACGACCCCGACGTGGACTACGACGCGCTGGCGGGCCAGACCATCGTCATCGCCGCCACGCCCACGCCCCACGCGCAGATCCTGGAGGTCGTGAAGGAGATCCTGGCCGAGAAGGACATCACGCTGGACATCGAGGTGTTCACCGGCTACACCGAGGAGAACCCCGCCGTGGACGCGGGCGACGCCTACGCCAACTACTTCCAGCATCAGCCCTACCTGGATTCCTACGTGGAGGAGACCGGCGGCGACGTGGTGAGCGTGACCACCGTGCACACCGAGCCCATGGGCCTCTACGGCGGCAAGCAGGCGGACCTGAGCGCGCTGGGAAAGTAAGCCTTGCAAGAAAGGCCGGATACAAGTATAATAGAATCCGAACGGAAACGCGGACACGCCGGTACTTCCGGTGTGTCCGTTATCATACGACGGAGGCGGACGGGCCCATGATTGAACTGAGGAACCTATCCAAGCGCTTTGTCACGGCGGACGGGCCGGTGGACGCGCTGAACAACGTCAACCTGACCGTGAACGACGGCGACATCTACGGCATCATCGGCATGTCCGGCGCGGGCAAGAGCACGCTGGTGCGCTGCATCAACATGCTGGAGCGCCCCACCGAGGGCAGCGTGCTGCTGGACGGGCGCGACCTGGGTGCGCTGAGCAAGAAGCAGATGCAGGACGTGCGGCGGGAGGTCACGATGATCTTCCAGAGCTTCAACCTGCTGATGCAGTCCACGTGCCTGCAAAACGTGATGTTCCCGCTGAAGCTGATCCACACGCCCCGCGCCGAGGCCGAGGCCCGCGCGCGCGAGCTGCTTGAGACCGTGGGCCTGCCGGACAAGGCCAACGTCTATCCGGCCCAGCTCTCCGGCGGCCAGCAGCAGCGCGTGGCCATCGCCCGTGCGCTGGCCACGAAGCCGCGCGTGCTGCTGTGCGACGAGGCCACCAGCGCGCTGGACCCCAAGACCACCCAGTCCATCCTGGAGCTGATCCGCCAGATCAACCGCGACACCGGCATCACCGTCATCGTCATCACCCACCAGATGAGCGTGGTGCAGGAGATATGCAACCGCGTGGCCATCCTCGAAAACGGCGCGGTGGTGGAGGAGGGCGACGTGAGCCAGGTCTTCTCCCGCCCGCGCGCGGCGGCCACCCGGGCGCTGGTGTTCCCGGAGATGGCCAGCGGCGAGGGGCCCGTCTCCACCGGCTACGGCCAGCTGCTGCGGCTGATCTTCGAGGGCTCCATCACGATCGATAAGCCGCTGATCGCCTCGATGGCGATGGACTGCGGCATCGCCGCGAACATCCTCGGCGCGTCCACGCGCACGGTGGGCAAGCGCGAGTACGGCTACATGCTCATCGAGATCCCCGGCGGGCCGGACGAGCTGGCCCGGGCGCTGAAGTACATCCAGAACGTGCCCGACGTGGTGGTGCAGGTCGAGGCCCAGTACAACGGAAGGGAGGCGGATGAGGCATGAGCCAGTTCGCGAAGGCGTTTGAGCCGGACAAGCTGCAGGAGGCGTGGCACGTCTTTTTGACGGAGTTCCCGCAGGGCCTGTGGGAGACCGTGTACGTGACGCTCCTGGCGACGCTGTTCGCCATCCTCCTCGGCCTGCCGCTGGGCATATTGCTGGTGACCGGCGACGAGAAGGGCATCCGCCCGCTGCCGAAGCCGCTGATGAAGGTGGTGAACGTGATCATCAACTTCCTGCGCTCGGTGCCGTTTTTGATCCTGATGGTCATGGTCATCCCGCTGACGCGCGCCATCGTGGGCACGTCCATCGGCTCGGTGGCCTCCATCGTGCCGCTGGTGGTGGCCGCGTTCCCGTTCGTGGCGCGACTGGTGGAGTCGTCGCTGAGGGAGCTGGACCCGAACATCATCGAGATGGCGCAGAGCATGGGCTCCTCCACCGCGCAGATCATCTTCCGCGTGATGCTGCCGGAGAGCGTGCCCTCGCTGGTGACGAACTTCACGCTGGCGATCACCACGATCCTGGGCTACACCGCCATGTCCGGCGCGATGGGCGGCGGCGGCCTGGGCAAGATCGCCATCAACTACGGCTACTCCCGCTACAAGTACGCCGTGCTCTACCTCGCCGTGATCGTGCTGGTGCTGCTGGTGCAGGTGTTCCAGAGCGTCGGCACGCGCCTGGCCGCGCGCCTGGACAAGAGGATCAAGAAATAGAGTTGAGAGTGCCATTTTGAACCAAACGCCCTCTTCTTCCGTCCAACCTGTAGCGTGGCAAACGCCACAATATTGCGGGAGGTACACAGACATGAAGCGGATCATCGCGATCGCGCTGGCGCTGCTGTTGCTCGGCTGCGCGGCGCTGGGAGAGGACGTGCAGCCCTTCGCGCTGGAGAACGGCATCGCCTGGGGCATGAGCCCGAGCGAGGTGATGGCCATCGAGGGAGACGACATCGCGGGCTACCAGTCCATCGGCAAGGGCATGCTGCTGGCCGTGGACGACACGGCGTTCAGGGGTCGCGAGGCCGGCGCGGGCTACGTGTTCGTGAACGACGCGCTGGCGATGGCGCTCTACGCGCTGGACGCCGAGGACGCAAACCCCGAGGCGCTGATCGCGGAGATGGACGCCGCCTACGGCGAGCACCGGGACGACCGCGGCAGCGCGTACTTCAACGCCACGAGCCACCTGACCGGGATCCTGTACACCGTGATGCCCGAGATCAAGGGCGTCGGCGCGCTGTGGGTGCTGCCGGACGGCACGGAGGCGATGGTGCTGACGGACGTGGGCTACGGCTACGAGGCGGACGACGTGCTGGTGGCGTTCATCGACCACGCGGGCCTCTACGCCAGGACGGACGCCTCCCTCGGCGAGCCCGCCCCGGCGCTGGAGCCGTAAAACGAAGGGGAGAAGGGCCGCGGATTGCGCTGCAATCCGCGGCCCTTCTATTTCTCTCCAGCCAGCCTTTTCAGTTCCCGCTCGCAGAAGTCGCACAGCTCGCGGGCGGTTTCGTCGTTGGCGGCCTCGGCCACCACGAGGAAGCCCGCGCGGCGCTCGTCGGGGCAGATCCAGGCCCAGCCGCCCGGGCGGCGCAGGCGCATGCCGCCGCCCAACTCCACGTCGCGCTCCCGCTGCGCGAGCGTGCGGATCACCCGCCCGGCCTGCGACAGCGGCACCGACACGCTGCGGCTGCGGCGGGACACGGCGGGCATGCCGCGCCGCCAGTCGGCCAGCGTCAGCTTCTTCGACGCGAGCGCGCCGAGCGCCGCCAGCGCCGCGGCGATGCCGTCGCACTGCAGCGCGAATTGCAGCGGATGGTGCTCGGCCAGCGTGCTCAGCCACAGCGCGCGCTCGCCGCCGGCGAACTCCACCCGCGCGCCGCGCTCCTGCGCCAGCGCCTGCACGGCCCGCGTGGCCTCCGCCGGCAGAAGCAGCGCGTCCTCGCCCTTCTCCAGCGCCGTCCACGCCCGCAGCAGCTGCCCCTCGCCCTCGGTCAGCGCGCCCTGCTCGTCGCAGAGGGAACAGCCCTCGCCGCCGTCGTCCAGCGCGACGCCGATCTCCCCGGGCGCGAGCGCGGGGTCGTTCGCGGCGGCCGTCCGAACGCGCAGCCCCGCGCGCTCGAACGCGCGCTCCGCCAGCCGGGACAGCAGGCCGTCCGCGGCCCACAGCGCCACCGGCGGCGCGTCCGCGGGGTCGGCGTCGAACAGCGCGGCGGCCCACGCCGCGTAGGCGGCGTCCACGGGCCCGGCGGGGGAGAGCGACGGCGTCTGCCCGGAGAACGGCGCGGCGAAGTCCTGCCGGGCGTAGCGGGCGGTCACGGCGCGCTGCTGGCGGCTCGTCAGGCGCGCTCCACCGGGGCTCAGCGGGATCAGCCCGTCGCCGGTCACCAGCGCCGCCCAGGGGTTTCCCAGCGCCCTCTGGGCGCAGCGCAGCGCGGGCAGCGCGCACTCGCCCGCGTCCAGCACCGGCACGCCCTGTGCCAGCGCGCCCGCCGCCGCGGCGTGCCACAGCGCGTGGG
>CADAQZ010000014.1 GCA_902790175.1 uncultured Eubacteriales bacterium
GGGAACCGCCTTTGCGATTCCCGATGGTGGTCCGGAAAATTAAGTCCTTTCCTTGACCTTGGCCGCCTTGCCGCTGCGCTCGCGCAGGTAGTACAGCTTCGCGCGACGAACCTTGCCGCGACGCACGACCTTGATGCTGTCCACGCGGGGGCTGTGCAGCGGGAACGTGCGCTCGACGCCGATGCCGTAAGACACGCGGCGGACAGTGAACGTCTCGCGGACAGAGCCGTTGCGGCGGGCGATGACCACGCCTTCAAAGGCCTGCAGGCGCTCGCGGGAGCCTTCGACAACCTTCACCTGAACGCGCACGGTATCGCCGATCGCGAACTGGGGGATGTCCTTCTTGAGCTGGGCGCTCTCAATGGAACGGATGATCTCATTCATGCGAATTTCCTCCTTTCCTCTCCAGGACGTTCATGCTGGCCTTGCCACAGAGGACCGTCCGATCTCAACTTGTCCATTATACCACGCAGTCAGGCGGAAGGCAATGTCATTTTGTGTTAAACTTCTCCGTCCACCGCCGCATTTCGGGCGAAATACGGCCCCTTTCCGGGCCTGCCGGTGTGGACGAGGGTGCGCGTCAACGCCGCGTCCGCGAGGATGAACGGGCCAAGGCCGGCGAGGGCGTGGGGCGCGAGGTTCCCCGCGCGGTACAGCAGCCGCTCGTCCGGCAGGTACAGAAAGCCGCTTTCGAGCAGCTGCTCGTCCCATGCCTGAACTGCTTCTTCGCCCTCGACGAACGCCGGGATGAAGCCCATCGAAAACGCCTGCCACAGGTAGCCCACGTGCCGCCGCCCGGAGACGCACTGCTTCCGGGCCGCCTTGCGGCTCTCCTCGGGCACGAACGCGGAAAGCCACTGCTTGGGCCACAGGTCGACGGCCTGCATGTCCTGCCGCTTCAGGCAAAGATCGCCCAGACCTGCCTCGATTTCCCGCGCGCGCGTAAGTCGTGAAAGCAGTTCCTTGTCGGCATCCGTCAGCGGCGCGGATTCCAGCAGTTCCGGCCTGCGCTGAAGCGTCAGCGCCAGCGACTGCTCCCGCCGCCATGCGACGATGTCGGCGTGGTTGCCGCCCAGCAGCACGTCCGGCACCGGTTCGCCTCGAAAGTCCGCCGGCCGGGTGTACTGCGGATACTCCAACAGCCCCGTCGTGAAGCTCTCATCCTCGCTGGATTCGTCCGAGCCCAGCACGCCGGGCACCAGCCGCGCCACCGCGTCGATCACCACCAGCGCGCCGAGCTCGCCGCCGGTGAGCACGTAATCGCCGATGGAGAGCTCCTCGTCGATCACGGCGTCCAGCGCGCGCTGATCCACGCCCTCGTAGTGGCCGCAGAGCAGCGCCAGCTCGTCCTCCTTCGCCAGTTCCTCCACGACCTTCTGCGTCAGCGTCCGCCCCCGGGGGGACAGGTACACGCGCCTGCCCTTGTAGCCCGCGGGCAGGTTCGCGGCGAAGGCGTCCACGATGGGCTGGGCCGCCATCACCATGCCCGCGCCGCCGCCGAACGGGTAGTCGTCGGTGTTGCGGTGCTTGTCCTCGGAGTACGCGCGGATGTCGATCAGCTCCACGTCGATCAGGCCCGCCGAGATGGCGCGCCCGAGGATGCTCGCGCCCAGCATGGGCCTGAGCATGTCCGGAAACAGCGTAAAGACCTTAATCCTCATCGAACACCGCCACCTCGTCCAGCCGCTTGCCATCCAGGCGCATCTCGCCCTTCTCCAGGTCCACCGCCAGCACCACGCTCTTCAGCGCCGGCACCAGTACCTCGCCCAGCGGTCCCTTGAACACGTACACGTCGTTGCCGCCGGGCTGCATCACGTCCGTGAGCTTCCCCAGGTCGCGCCCGTCGTCCACGACGCCGCGCAGGCCGTACAGGTCGGTCAGGAAGTTGCTGTCCGCGTCCAGGTCGACGGCGTGCGCGCGGTCGATGTAGAGGAGCGTGCCGCGCAGCTTCTCCGCCGCGTCGCGGTCTGAAATGCCTTCCACGTTCATGAACACGGCGTCCGCGCCGAGCCGGTTGACGCGGATCTGCATCGGCGCGTAGCCGCCGTCCCTCTCGATGTACACCGTCTCCAGTCCCTCGAAGCGCGACGGGTCGCAGGTGCAGGGCCGCACCTTCACCTCGCCCCGCACGCCCTGCGGCTTGGTGATTTCTCCGATCATCAGGTATTCAGAAAGCATGTGGTCTCCTCCGCTCGTCGATCTGCGTTCCATTTCCACCATTATAGCGGGAAAAGGCAGAAAAAGCAAATACAGATTGGCACGCGAATTGACAGGACAGAGCGATCGGAAGTATAATAAGAACAGATTAAACGTCGACAACAACGACGCGGCGGGGGAGGGCTTGCACGTGAAGAGGATCTGTCTGTTGCTGGCGGTCATGCTGGCCGTGATGGCGCCGGCCATGGCCGAGACCACCTGGTACGGCACGATGATGGTCGATCACTGCGACGAGTGGGTGTCGCTGCGCGACGGCCCCGGCACCGGCTGCGACCGCATCGCGAAGGTGCCGCTCTACGCCATCGTGACGGATGCAGAGCATGACGAGTTCTGCGGCGACTTCATCTACTGCAATTACGACGGCCAATACGGCTACATCCTCGCGAAGTACCTCGAGCCGTGGGCGGACCCGGAGCTGGAGGCGAGCGCCCGCTTCGCCAGCGACCAGGGCTTCTCCTTCGACTACGACGCCTCCGTGCTGGCGGTGGACGCCGATGGCTCCGAGGGCGGCCAAAGCCTGATGCTCCGTCCCGCCGAAAGCGACGACGCGGCGTACCTGGAGATCATGACCGCCGAGAGTGTGGGCATGCTGCCGTCGCGCTTCCTGGCGCTCAACGCCCCGGCGGACGTGACCTACGAGGCGGGCGAGACCGCGGACGGCTCGCCGGTGCACTGGTTCCAGGCGCTCGACGAGGACGACCCGGACGTCATCCGCGTCTGCTACGCCGTGGACGGCCCCGACGAAGGGCTGGTCGCGCTCGGCGCGTGCCCGTTCGTGGGCGGGGGCAACTGGGTCGCGCAGTTCACCGCCGCGGTGTTCTCCATCACATTCGGAGCGCCCGCGCCGCTGAGGATCGACTGGGCCGAGGCGACGCCGAACGCGACGGTCGTGGACGAGGACGGCGAGTACGTGACGATCATGGCGGACGAGCCCGTCTCGGACGTCGCGCTGCTTTCGCTGGAGTTCAGGGGCGGAGAGCCGCCGTTCGACGCGATGGATCTCTTTGAGCGCGACGGCATCGGCCCGGACGATCCGCTGGTCGTGAAGATCGCGTTCCCCGGAGACATCCCCAGCTACGGCGTCCGCTACACCGACGCCCGGGGACAGGCGCGCCGATGCGCCATCGAGCTGAGCGGCTACGACGGATCGCTGCTGCTGGTCGATTTCTGAGCAAACTGCCGGATTTTCCCTTTTCAAACGGCGCTTAGTATGCTATAATCACTCTATGATGATTCGGATGCCGGGCCGACGCTCCTGAATGGGCCCGGACAGCGCAACGACGGCGGCAAAGCCAGCGGAGGCATGGATATGGAAGGCAACAGAATCAACAACGAGTACGACAGATACCTATCCCCCCTGGACGTGTGGGCCATCGCCTTCGGCTGTACCGTGGGCTGGGGCGCGTTCATGATGCCCGGCTCCACCTTCCTGCCCGTGGCCGGTCCGCTGGGCACGGTGATCGCCATGGCCATCAGCGTGGCGATCATGCTGGTCATCGGCGCGAACTTCTTTTACCTGATGCGCCACAAGCCCGGCACGGGCGGCGTGTACGCCTACACGAAGGAGGCCTTCGGTCGGGAGCACGCCTTCCTGTGCGCCTGGTTCCTCTCGCTATCCTATTTGACGATCCTGTTCATGAACGCCACGTCGCTGTTTCTGGTCATCCGCATGGTGTTCGGCCGGAGCCTGCAGATCGGCTACTACCACTACAACATCGCCGGGAACGACATCTTCATGGGCGAGGTCGGCGCGTCGATCGTGGCGCTGGCCAGCGTCGGCCTGATGTTCATCAACGCCAAGCCCTTCCTGCAAAAATTCCAGACGGTCCTGGCGATCCTGCTGCTGGCGGGCGTGGTGGCCATCGCGGCGGTGTGCCTGCCGCGATTGCAGCTGGACGGCGGCGTGCAGAGCATGTTCGGCGTGCGCGGCGGAAGCCCCGCCTTCGCGATCTTCTCCATCGTGCTGCTCGCACCCTGGGCATTCGTGGGCTTCGAGGTCATCTCGCTGGAGACGGCCCACTATGACTTCAAGATCCGCAAGACGCGCTGGATCGTTCTGACGTCGATCCTGCTCAGCGGCCTGGTCTACATCGCGCTGACGCTCGTGGGCGTCTGCTCCACGCCGGACGGCTACGCCTCCTGGCAGGAGTACATCCTGGGCCTGGACGCGCTGGACGGCGTGCAGGCGGTGCCCACGTTCTTCGCCACGAAGTCGATCATGGGCAGCGGCGGCCTGTTCCTGATGGCCATCGCCGCGCTGGCTGCCATCCTCACGGGCATGATCGCGGCCTACCGCGCCACGACCCGCGTGCTCTCCACGATGGCGGAGGACCGCATCCTCTCCGAGAAGTTCTCCAAGACCACCTACAGCATCCTCACGATCATGGTCGTCTCCATCGCGATCTCCATCTTCGGCCGGAACACGCTGGAGTGCTTCATGGAACTGACGGCGCTGGGCGCGATCATCGGCTTTGGCTACACGTCCGCTTCCGCGTGGCGGCTGGCGAAGAGGTCGGGCCATCGCCGCTTCGTCGTGACGGGCGTCGTGGGAACGATCATCTCCGCGGCGTTCGCCGTGGTGCAGCTGATCCCGAGGCTGACGATGCTGGAGACGATGAGCGCCAACGCCTTCCTGCTCCTGACGCTGTGGTGCCTGCTGGGCTTCCTGTTCTACATGCGCATCGTGACGCGCTCGAAGTCCGCGGTCTTCAGCGGCACGTCCACCACCAGCGTGGTGATGTTCGCGCTGCTGCTCTACTCGGCGGTGATGTGGCTCGGCAAGAAGCTGATGGCCGCCGGGAGCGTGCAGGAGATCCACGAGATGCTCCGGCTGGAGGGCGGGATCATGCTCGGGGTGATCTTCATCGCGCTGGGCGTGATGCTCTACATACAGAACCTGGCGCACAGGAAGCAGAACGCGCTGTCCGCGCCCCGCGCCACGGAGGAGGCAAAGCCGGACCCCGACGACGCGGCCTGACGGAAAGCAAAACGACACAGCCCGGCGGGGGCGGCGCAAAGCCGCCCCCGCTTTTCCGTGCCCGCCACAAAACTTTATCCATTCTTCCTTGAATATACGCGGGCGCCGATATACAATGATAGCGACTATTGAACGGGAGGTTCATCCCATGAACGAGATGAAGAAAGCGGTCATCAGCGTGCTGGGCACGGACAAGAAGGGCATCATCGCGCAGGTGAGCCGGATACTGTACGAAAACGACGCGAACATCCTCGACATCAGCCAGACCATCGTCTCAGGGCTGTTCAGCATGATCCTGATCGCGGACGTGTCCAGCGGGGCGTGCTCGTTCGACGCGTTGAAGACGGAGCTGGACGCGCTGGGCGATCGCATCGGCGTGCAGATCCGCATCCAGCGCAGCGAGATCTTCGAGGCGATGCACCAAATCTGATTTATCTGCGGACAAATCAGATTCAGGGAGTAGGGACAGGGGAGTAGGGAGTAGGGGAGGCTGAAAAAGGCGGCAGCCACTATTCCTACTCCCTACTCCCTACTGCCTACTCCCTCGATCGACCATTCACCCAATTCAAAGGAGCTTTTCCCATGCACATGATCAACACCTCTGAAATCCTGGAAACCCTGAACATGATCGACCACCAGAAGCTGGACGTGCGCACGATCACGATGGGCATATCGCTCTTGTCCTGCATGACCGACGACGAGGACAAGCTGGCGAACAACATATACGACCTGATCACCCGCCGCGCCGAGCACCTCGTGGCGGTGGGCCGGGCCATCGAGCGCGACTATGGCGTGCCGATCGTGAACAAGCGCATCTCCGTGACGCCCGCGGCGCTGGTGACGGGCGCGATCCAGAACCCCGTGAAGGTCGCCCGCGCGCTGGACCGGGCCGCGAAGGCCACCGGCGTGGACTTCATCGGCGGCTATTCTGCGCTGGTGCAAAAGGGCATGACCGAGGCCGACAGGCGGCTGATCGAGTCCATCCCCGAGGCGCTTTCCGAGACGGACTTCCTTTGCTCGTCCATCAACGTGGGCTCCACCCGCGCGGGCATCAACATGGACGCCGTGCGCCTGATGGGCGAGGTGGTGAAGCAGACCGCCGCGAACACCGCTGACAACGGTGGGCTCGGCTGCGCGAAGCTGGTGGTGTTCTGCAACGCCGTGGAGGACAACCCCTTCATGGCCGGCGCGTTCCATGGCCCCGGCGAGGGCGACTGCGCAGTGAGCGTGGGCGTCAGCGGCCCGGGCGTGGTGAAGGTGGCGCTGGAGGGCGTGAAGGGCGCGCCGTTTGACGAGGTGGCCGAGACCATCAAGCGCACGGCGTTCCACATCACGCGCGTGGGCCAGCTGGTGGCCCGCGAGGCCAGCCGGAGGCTGGGCGTGCCGTTTGGCATCGTGGACCTGTCGCTCGCGCCGACGCCCGCGGTGGGCGACTCCGTGGCGGCGATCCTGGAGGAGATGGGCCTGGAGGTCTGCGGCGGCCACGGCACCACCGCGGCGCTGGCGCTCTTAAACGACGCGGTGAAGAAGGGCGGCGTGATGGCCTCGTCCCACGTGGGCGGGCTGTCCGGCGCGTTCATCCCCGTGTCGGAGGACATCGGCATGATCCAGGCCGCCGAGCGCGGCGCGCTGAGCCTGGAAAAGCTGGAGGCCATGACCTGCGTCTGCTCGGTGGGCCTGGACATGATCGCCATTCCCGGCGACACCCCCGCCGAGACCATCGCCGCCATCATCGCGGACGAGGCCGCCATCGGCATGGTGAACAACAAGACCACCGCCGTGCGCGTGATCCCCGCCCCCGGCAAGAAGGTGGGCGACAGCGTCGAGTTCGGCGGGCTGCTGGGCCACGCGCCCGTCATCCCCGTGCGCGAATTTTCCGCCGCCGAATTCATCCGCCGCGGCGGCAGGATCCCTGCGCCGCTGCACAGCCTGAGGAATTAGAGTGGAGAGTGGAGAGTTGAGAGTGGAGAGTTGAGAGTGGAGAGTTGAGAGTGGAGTGTGGAGAGTGGAGTGTGGAGTTAGAAGAGTTAGGAGTTAGGAGTTGATGGCCGCTGCCGCGCGGTATCCAAAAGCCTTCCCCTATGGGGAAGGTGGCTGAGCGAAGCGAGGCCGGATGAGGTCGTCCCCGTTCTCCGTAGGGGCGGCGATGCGGCGGAAGGTCTGCCCCCGCGCCCGCCCTTGCCCCGCGTCATACCAACCCATCGGAGGTACTGCATGAATGCACCGATCGACATCACCCGTGTCGTGCTGAAAACCGAACGCCTCATCCTGCGCCCGTGGCGCGAAGGCGACCTCGACGACTTCTTCGAGTACGCCCGCGTGGACGGCGTGGGGCAGATGGCGGGCTGGACGCCGCACGCCAATATCGAAGAATCGAAAAAGATCCTCGACATGTTCATCCGCGAAAAGAGGACCTTCGCCCTCGAATATGAGGGGAAGGTCGTGGGCTCGCTGGGCCTCGAGACCTACGACGAGTCGCGCTATCCGGAGCTCGGCCTCGATGAAAAGCGCGGCCGCGAGATCGGCTACGTGCTCTCAAAGGACTACTGGGGCCGCGGCCTGATGACCGAGGCTGTGCGGGCCGTCATTCGCTGGCTGTTCGACGAGGTGAAGCTGGATTTCATCATCGTCGGCCACTTCACGCGCAACGACCGCTCCCGCCGGGTGATCGAGAAGTGCGGATTTACGTACGTCAAGACCATCCCCTACGGCACACAGGACGGCCGGACGGAGGAATCGAGGGAGTATATACTATATAAGTGATTGTATGGAACGAGGGAGCTTTCTTGCGAAAGCTCCCTCGCTGTTTTACCGGCTGATCCTATCAAGCCAGCACGGCCTCGACCTCGTGGGTTGCGGGCGCGGCGTCGGCGGGGATCACGTTTCCGTCCAGCGCCTTGCCGTCCACGGTCAGGGTCAGCTTGCCCTTCTCGTCGCCGGCCTTGTTGACGATGTGGATGTTGTAGGTGCTGCCGCGGAACTTGCGCACCAGCTTCAGGTCCGTCAGCTCCTTGGGCAGGCAAGGATCGACGCGCAGGCCCTCGTAGTCCGGCTTCACGCCCAGGATGCCCTGGCTGATGGTGTAGAAGGTCCATGCCGCGGTGCCGGTCAGCCAGCTGTTCTTGGCCTGGCCGAAGTTCGGCGCGTAGGGACCGGCCACCATCTGGCTGTACACGTAGGGCTCGGTGTAGTGCAGCTTCTGGTCCTCGATCCAGGCGGGGCAGGTGCGCTTGTAGATGTCGAACGCCTGGCCGCCATGGCCCAGCTTCGCCAGCGCCAGCGCGATCCACGGGTTGTTGTGGCAGAAGATGCCGCCGTTCTCCTTGTATCCCGGCGGATAGGAGCTGATCTCGCCCAGCTCCAGGTGGTAGCGGGTGTAGGGCGGGGTGAGGATGGCCACGCCGTGCTCGCTGACCAGGTGCTTGTAAACGGAGTCCATGGCCTTCTGGGCGTAGCCCTGCTCGATGCCCACGCCGCTCATCACGATGAAGCCCTGCGGCTCGATGAAGATCTTGCCCTCGTCGCACTCGCTGCTGCCCACCTTGTTGCCCAGCGCGTCATAGGCGCGCAGGAACCACTCGCCGTCCCAGCCGTGGGTGAGGATGGCCTTCTCCATGTCGGCATACCAGCCCGCGACCTGCTCGGCCTCGTCCGTCCAGCCGTACAGGCGGCACAGTGCCTCGTAGTCCGGGCAGACGCCGGCGAACATGCCCGCGATGAACGTGCTCTCCGCCGCGCCGGACTCGTTGTTCTCGGTGGTCTGGAAGCTCTCGCCGGGCGTGTTGGAGAAGCAGTTGAGGTTCAGGCAGTCGTTCCAGTCGGCTCGGCCGATCAGCGGCAGGCCGTGGGGGCCGCGGTGCTCCAGCGTATAGTGGATGCTGCGGCGCAGATGCTCCATCAGTGGCTGGGCCAGCTTCTCGTCGTTGTCGAACGGCACCATTTCCTTCAGGATGGACACATCGCCGGTCTCCTTCACGTAGGCGGCCACGCCGAAGATCAGCCACAGCGGGTCGTCGTTGAAGCCGGAGCCGATGTCGTTGTTGCCGCGCTTGGTCAGCGGCTGGTACTGGTGGTAGGCGCTGCCGTCGGGGAACTGCGTGGCGGCGATGTCCAGGATGCGCTCGCGGGCGCGCGCGGGAATCAGGTGCACGAAGCCCAGCAGGTCCTGCGTGGAATCGCGGAAGCCCATGCCGCGGCCGATGCCGCTCTCATAGTAGCTGGCGGAGCGCGACATGTTGAAGGTCACCATGCACTGGTACTGGTTCCACAGGCCCGCCATGCGGTCCACGCGGATGTCGCCGCTGTCCACCTGGAACGAGGACAGGAGCTCTGCCCAGTATTCGTTCAGCGCGGCGAAGGCCGCCTCGAACTGCGCGTCGGTCTTGAACTGCTCCAGCAGCGCGTAGGCCGGGGCCTTGTTGATCACGTTCGGCGCGATGAACTTCTCGTCCTGCGGGTTCTCGCAGTAGCCCAGCACGAAGATGAACGAGAGCGTCTCACCGGGGGCGATCCTGCGCTTTAAACAGTGGCTGGCGATGGGGGAGAAGCCGCTGGCGACGCTGTTCTTGCTCTGGTTGGCGGTGGGCACCTCCGGCTCGCCGAAGCCGTTGTAGTAGCCGATGAAGCTGGCGCGGTCGGTGTCGAAGCCGTCGATCTCAGCGTTCACGGCGTACACCGCGAAGTGGTTGCGGCGCTCGCGATACTCGGTCTTGTGGTAGATGGCGCTGCCCTCGATCTCCACCTCGCCGGTGGAGAAGTTGCGCTGGAAGTTGGTGGAGTCGTCCTGCGCGTTCCACAGGCAGAACTCCACGAAGCTGTACAGCGCCACGTCCTTCTCGGCGGCGGACTCGTTGGTCAGCTGTACGCGGGTCACGAGCGCGTCCACGCCGCGGGGCACGAACGACAGCTGCTCGGCCTTCAGGCCGTCCTTTTTGCCGGTGATGCGGGTGTAGCCCAGGCCGTGGCGGCACTCATAGCTGTCCAGCTTGGCCTTCACGGGCATCCAGCCGGGCGTCCAGAGGCTGCCCGCGTCGTTGATGTAGAAGTACTGTCCGCCGGCGTCGGTGGGCACGTTGTTGTAGCGATAGCGGGTGATGCGCAGCATGCGGGCGTCCTTGTAGAAGCTGTAGCCGCCGCTGGTGTTGCTCATCAGGGTGAAGAACGTCTCGCTGCCCAGGTAGTTGATCCAGGGCGAGGGGGTGTCGGGGCGGGTGATGACGTACTCCCGCGCCAGGTCATCAAAATGGCCGTACTGCATGGATTTGCCTCCTCTGTTTTTTGGTGGAACTAAAACGTTTTAGAGATGTGGAACACACTTCCAATCTATTACGTCTATATTATCGTGAATCGCCAAAAAAATCAAGGGGGTTGAGAAGTTTTTTTGGATTGTGGCCGTCCGCGTCAAATAAGGCGGATTTGCGGCAAAGAGAGGGCTTTTCTACGATGCCCCAAAAACCGGCAGGAATCCCGGACCGGGTGTAGAATCAGTATAGTTTGAAACGGGTGAACTATGCCATTCAACAGGAGGATGTGTAGATATGAACAGAAGCAGAGGGAATGTGAACCGCAACAGCAGGGCATGGGCGGCGTGGCGCTGGTTGGCGCTGACGCTGTGCCTTGCGCTGCTGCTGGGCGGCGTGAGCGCGCTGGCGACCGATGAGCCTGAGCTCACGCCCGAGCAGATCGCGGCTGCGGATCAGGCTGCGATAGACGCGGCGGCAGCAGACGCGGCGGCAGCAGAAGCGGCGGCAGCAGAAGCGGCGGCAGCGGAAGCAGCAGCGGCAGAAGCGGCAGCGGCTGCGGCCGAAGTCGTCGAGGAGCCTATCCCCGAACAGGTCGTCGAGTTGACCGCGGAGGAACCTGCGGCGGAACCCGCGGCACCTGAGCCGGCACCTGAGCCGGTCGTCGAGCAACCCGCGGCGGAACCTGCGACGGCACCTGCGGCGGATCCCGCGGCGGCACCTGCGGCTGATCCAACAGAAACCTATACAGTTCTCTGGATGAATGAGGATGGCACCGTCGAGTTGGAAAGAGATACGGATGTTGGTGAAAACACGGCGCCATCCTTTGATAGCCCTGATAAACCAACCAAAACGGACCCGAATTATACCTATGCCTTCGTAGGATGGGCGGATCATGACAATGCAGCGGTTAGCGAAGTGATCAATCCACTGCCCAAAGTAAATGCAAATACTACGTATTATGCGGTCTTTTCTGCAACACCGAACCAATACACGATCACCTGGAAAATGAACAACGGGGTATCCCCCGATGTTACAAAACAAGTTGATTACAATACCGTTCCGACCTATGACGGCGAAACGCCGACCAAGCAAACGGCGAACAACACCACCTATACCTTCGACGGCTGGACAGTCGAAGGCGGTACGGACGTCATCACGACCTTCCCGCCGGTGACCGGTGTTGCGATCTATGTCGCGCACTATGCCGAAGCCCCCGTTACCTATCCCGTCACCTGGAAGCTGGACAACGGCGCCGCGGACGAGACGACGAACGTGGCTTACAATACAAAGCCGACTCACGACGCGCCGACCAAGGCGGCGGACGCGCAGAGCACCTATACCTTCGCGGGCTGGTACGACGAAGCCGACGCGGAAAAGACGGTCAAGGCGGTCGAGGAGCTGCCCGCGGTGACTGCCGCGGTGACCTATGTCGCCAGCTATACCGCGACCCCTGTCCCGTATCCCGTCACCTGGAAGCTGGACCCCGACAAGGCGGAGGCGGTCGAGACGACGAACGTGGCCTATGGCACAAAGCCCACCCACGACGCGCCGACGAAGGACTCCGACGGCGAGAGCCTGTTTACCTTCGCGGGCTGGTATGACGAGGTCGAGAAGGACAAGGAAGACAAGAAGATCTATAAGCCGGGCGAGGAGCTCCCGGCGGTGACCGGCGCGGTGACCTATGTCGCGACCTATACCACCGAGAGCCTGACCATCCAGGAAGGCTTCCTCTGGTACAAGCTGAACCCCGAGAAGACCGAGGCGACCGTCACCGCTTGGACCTGGGAGATGGGCGAGAACAACAGCGTGGTCGTGCCCGAGACCATCCTGGGCGGCAAGGCGAAGGTCGTCGCCATCGGCGACGGCGTGTTCAAGGACCACGAGGCGCTCGCCAGCCTCTCGATCCCCTGCGGCGTGAAGCGCATCGGCGCGAATTCCATCGTGAACCTGCCGCTGCTGGCCACGCTGACGCTGCCGGACAGCCTGGAGACCCTGGGCGAGAACGCCCTGACCAATCTGCCGGCGCTGACGACGGTGATGCTCTGCTGCACGGGGAACACTTCGCTGGACCCCGCGACCACCATCACGCACAACGGCGAGGCGCCTGCCACGCTGACGCTGCCCGTGTCCGTGACGGACATTCGCGTGACCAAGAACAACGTGCCGGAGAACCCCGCACTTTTGAACATCGGCACCTTCTGGGTGCAGCCCGGCCACGCCATCACCGTGGAGGAGGGCGCGACCCTGATCAACAACCGTGAGATCGTGGCCTGCGGCGGCACCATCACCTGCGCCGGAACATTCACGAACCTCGACGGCACCACCTACATCGCCCCCGGCGAGCACTACTATGTCGGCGGCATTTGCGAGCGCTGCCAGACGGCCTGCACGCACAACTACGTGAACGGCGTGTGCACCATCTGCGGCGTGGAGCTGCCGAAGCTCACCTTCAAGTACAAGGGCGGGAAGCTGGAGAAGGTCTACGACTCCACCACGAAGGTGAAGTACTCCCAGAGCACCGGCACGATCGAGGCCTACGACCTCGAGGCCGAGGCCCAGAAGGCGGGCTTCTCCATCGAGGGCCTGGACGACGCGCACAAGGACGTCACGATCAAGAGCATCAAGCTGGGCACGTTCAAGAGCGCGAACGTCGGCGACTATGAGTTGAGCGTCGACTTCACGCTGGAGGGCGCGGACGCGGAGTACTACCAGTGCGAATCCGCGAAGGTGCCTGCGGCGATCACGAAGAAGACGCTGACCATCACGCCCTACCCGGACCAGAAGAAGGTGTATGGCGCGAAGGACCCGTCCACCTACACCGGCAAGGTGAAGGGCCTGCTTTCCGCCGACAAGATCGACGGCAAGCTGAGCCGCGACGCCGGCGAGAACGCGGGCAAGTACCGCATCACGCAGGGCGACCTCAAGGTGAACGACAACTACAACATCCAGGTGATGGAGGAGTACTTCACCATCGAGCCCAAGAGCATCAACAGCTCCGACGTAGGCCTGGTGTCGATCGGCAACCAGCTCTATACCGGAAAGGAAGTGGAGCCGGAGATCACGCTGCGCTACGGCAGCCAGACCCTGGTAAAGGGCACCGACTTCAAGGTGGAGTATAAAGACAACGTGCAGCCCGGCACGGCCACCGTGACGCTGACCGGCATGGGCAACTACAACGGCACGCGCCAGACCAACTTCCGCATCCTGAACGTCGCCTCCAACACGGGCGGCGGCTCCAGCGGCGGCGGCAGCTCCGGCAGCTCCAGCTACAGCTACGATGGCTTTGACGACGGCGAGGGCGACGACGAGGACGACGAGGACGAGAAGGACGAGGATGTCGGCAAGCTGATCGTCAAGGGCGAAGACTTAGGCACCATCCTGTACACCACAGAGGGCGAGGCCAGCCCGTTCGTGATCTTCGAGGAGGAGATCGAGGACGCGGTCGTGGAGGACCCGAACGCGCCCAAGCCCTGGCGGCTGACCATCATCGCCGACCCCAAGACCGACGAGGAGACGGGCGAGACGATGATGCTGGAGGACGGCGAGCGCGAGCTCTACGACGAGCTGCACCTGCGCTTGACCCCGACCATCGCGGAGACCCTGATCAACCGGGGCTGCACCGAGATCGTCTACGAGGTGGAGAGCGCCGAGGTGCACATCCCGCTGACCTCCCTGGTGGCGGAGATCCCGCTGAACACCGAGGAGCAGACCGAGGTCGTCAGCGCGATCATGAACGACGAGGACGAAGACGAGGACGAGGACGAGCTGAGCGAAGGCCCCGTCGAGGAGCTCGAGGTGGAGCTGAACGCGACCTCGCTGCAGGTGGTCACCTACGACATCTGCGTGGAGCAGATCGAGACGCTCGAGCTGACCGAGCGCGAGACGCAGAGCCTGGCAGCCTACCAGCCCCTGGCGCCCGCCTTCCGCGTGAACTTCCGCGCGGTGGTCAAGGGCGAGAATGGCGAGATCCCGCAGCCCACGACCACCGTGGACGCGGACGGCAACGAGATCACGATCCTGCCCGAGGCCGTGCGCCTGCCCGACGGCATCTATCCCGAGGGCGTCACGATGCGCGTGATGCCGACGTATGACCTGAGCGATTCCGCCGTGGCGGACGAGCAAGACCCCGAGAAGCTGCGCGTTCCCGACGCCACAGACCTGTTCATCTCCCGCGTGGACGACCCGCTGACGGACGCCGACGTGGTGACGGCCAATCCCGCCGCCTTCATCGACGAGGAGGGCATGCTCTACGCCGAGGTGCCGCTCACCGCGGACGGCATCTACGCCCTGTGCGCGCCCTTGGATTCGGCGCTCGTAATCGAGCCCGAGGGCGACAGCGAGGACGATGACGTCAGCTTTGACGACAACGCCGGCGGCGGCAGCCTCACCGGCACCAGCTTCGGCATGGGCAGCAGCTTCACCGTCGACGAGAACGGCAAAGCGGTGTTCAACTGACAAAGCGACAAATGACAACATGAAGGGGCGGCGCGAAAGCGCCGCCCCTTGATTCGTAGTAATCTTGTTCTATCAATCCTTCACGATGCAGGCCAGTATCACCAGGTTCGTGTCGCCGGTGTTCTCCACGGCGTGGCCGTGGCCGCTGAACGTGGCCATCGAATCGCCGGCGGAGATGTCGAAGAACGCGTCGTCGTCCTGCACGCGGCCGTTGCCCTCGATGAAGTAGAACAGCTCCGTCTCCTCCTCGTGGACGTGGTAGCCGATCGACGCGCCGGGAATCAGCGTCAGCACGTTGAAGATGCGAACGCGGTCGGGCAGCTGCCGGGAGAGCATCGTGTGCTCCACGTGCTTCTTGCCGCCGCGCATGAACTCGCGGATGCTGTGGGATTGCTCCTCGCTGCGTGTGATCATGGACAGGACCTCCTTTTCATGCGGGGTTGAAAACACTTTCGTCGGCCCTCTCGAGCCTTCCCCATTATAATATGCCTTGTGCCCGTTTACAAGCCGTATACAAGTAAATTCTTTTTAACATTATGTGGTTTGTTGATCGCGGCAAATGTGATATACTATTTGCGTCGGCATCCGAACGGAGCCGAACACGGGACCCAAGGACCCCAATCTGTAGGGTATCCAACGCGAACCTGAACGGAGGAAATGCAAATGAAGAAACTGACGACCCGCAATTTTGTGCTGCTGGCGCTGCTGGTGGCGATCCAGATCGTGCTGGGCTATGTGAACATCCCGATGCCCGGCGGCCTGCACATCGTATTCAACATGATCCCCATGGCCATTGCGGCCATCGCGATGGGCCCGCTGGGCGGCGCCGTGATCGGCGGCGCGTTCGGCCTCATCAGCTTCTTGCAGTGCTTCGGCGTGCTCGGCTTCTCGGGCATGGGCGCGGCGCTGGCGGCGGTGAGCGTGCCGCTGTCGTTTGTGCAGCGCTTCTTCCCGCGGCTGATCGACGGCCTGCTGCTGGGCTACATCTACCGCTTCCTGAAGCCCCGGACGAACGTCCACGCCGCCTGCGCGATCACGGGCTTCTTCGCCGCCTTTTTGAACACGGCATTGTTCATGACCAGCCTCGTCTGGCTATTTGGAAACACCGAGTACATGCAAAACAGCATGGCGGGCCGCGGCCTGCTGACCTACATCGTGGCCTCCGTGGGCGTGAACGGCCTGGTGGAGATGCTGGTGTCCACGATCGTGACCGGCGTGGTAGGCGCGGCGCTTGCAAAGGCCGGGTTCTTCGACAAGAAGTGACAGGAGCATGATATGATACTGACGCTTGATATCGGCAACACCAACATGAAGACGGCCCTCTTCGACGGCATGGAGATGCGGCAGTACTGGCGGCTGTCCACGAACCGCGCCCGCACGTCGGACGAGTTCGGCATGTCGCTGATCGGCCTGATGAACCATCACGGCATCGACCGCAGCCAGATCAAGGGCATCATGATGTCCTCGGTGGTGCCGCAGATCAACTTCACCATCGAGCACATGTGCCGCAACTACTTCGGCATGGAGCCGATGAAGATCGAGCCCGGCGTCAAGACCGGCATCAACATCAAGTATGAGAACCCGCGCGAGCTGGGCAGCGACCGCATCGCCAACGCCGTGGCCGCCTACGAGCTCTACGGCGGGCCCTGCATCACCATCGACTTCGGCACCGCCACGTCCTTCGGCGCGATCTCGGCCAAGGGCGAGTTCCTCGGCGGCGCGATCTGCCCGGGCCTGAAGCTGGCGGCGGACGCGCTGACCGAGCACACGGCGAAGCTGCCGCGCTTCGAGCTGGTGAAGCCGGAGGGGGCCATCGGCCGCAACACCGTCACGAACATGCAGGCGGGCATCGTCTACGGCTACATCGGCCAGATCAAGTATCTCGTCAACCGCATGAAGAAGGAGATGGGCGTCGAGGGCATCAAGGTGATCGCCACCGGCGGCCTGGCCGTGCTCGTGGCCGGGGAGAGCAGCGTGATCGACGTGATGGACGGCCTGTTGACGCTGAAGGGCCTCAGGATCATATACGAGAAGAACGCGAAAACCGAATGACGCGCAGCGTCATTCGGTTTTGCCGATGAAGGGAGGGGATCGTCCATGTCAAAGTTCGAGGGCACCGTGGAGGACATCGTGTTCCGCAACGACGAAAACGGCTGGACGGTGGCCTCCGTAAAGCTGGACGGCGACAAAAAGCGCATCGCCGCCGTGGGCGTGATGCCGTTCCTCTCCGCGGGCGAGCACGCGATATTCGACGGCGAGCTGGCCGAGCACCGGGACTACGGCAAACAGATCAAGGTTTCCTCCTACGAGGCGACGCGCCCGGAGACGAAATCCGGCGTGGAGCGCTTTTTGGCGTCCGGGCTCATCAAGGGCGTGGGGCCCGCCACGGCGAAGCTGATCGTGGGCTACTTCGGCAAGCGCGCGCTGGACGTGCTGGAGAGCGAGCCGGAGCGCCTGATCGAGGTGGACGGCATCGGCCCCAAGCGCGCGGCGATGATCGCCCAGTCGTTCGCCGAGCACAACGGCATGCGCAACACGCTCATCTTCCTGCAGGGCTACGGCCTGACGCCGAACCTGTCCATGAAGATCTACCGCGCCTTCGGCGACATGACCGAATCGGTGCTCAAGAGCAACCCGTACCGGCTGGTGGACGAGATCGAGGGCGTGGGCTTTCGCACCGCCGACGACATCGCCATGAGCCTGGGCTTTGGCCGCGAATCGGAGTTTAGGCTGCGCAGCGGCATCAAGTACGCGCTTTCGGAGGCGGCGAACGGCTCCGGCCACGCCTATCTTCCCAAGGACATACTGGTCGAGCAGGCCGCGCGGCTGTTGGTCGCCGAAGAAGCGCTGGTGGACGGCGTGCTGCGTGCTCTGGTATTGCAGGGCGACCTCGTCGCGGAGGACATTGGCGGCGAGACGGCCGTGTACCTGCCGCGGCTGCACCGCGCCGAGTGCGAGACGGCGCGGCTGATGAACCGCCTGCGCGCGAGCGTCCGCCCGCCGAAGCTGAAGCCGGGCGAGGCGATGCGCGAGATCGAGCGCCGGGAGCGCGAATTGAACGTGTCGCTGTGTGCCGAGCAGCGCGAGGCCGCGCTGGCGGCGCTGATGGAGGGCGTCTGCGTGATCACCGGCGGCCCCGGCACCGGCAAGACCACGTCCATCAACGTCATCATCCGCCTGCTGAGCGGGCTGGGGGACGTGGAGCTCTGCGCGCCCACGGGCCGTGCCGCCAAGCGCATGAGCGAGGCCACCGGCTGCCCGGCCCGCACGATCCACCGCCTGCTGGAGTACAGCGGCGAGAAGCAGGGCTTCCTGCGCAACGAGGACAGCCCGCTGGACGCCGACGTGGTGATCGTGGACGAGATGAGCATGGTGGACATCTTCCTGATGCGCGCGCTGCTGTGCGCGCTGCGCCCGGGCACGCGGCTGGTGCTGGTCGGCGACGTGGACCAGCTGCCCAGCGTCGGCGCGGGCAATGTGCTCAAGGACCTGATCGCGTCGAACACGCTGCGCGTCGTGCGCCTGACGGAGATCTTCCGCCAGGCCGGACAGAGCCAGATCGTGATGAACGCGCACCGCATCAACCGCGGCGAGTACCCCGAGATCCGCACGCGCGGCACCGACTTCTTCCTCGAGCGCCGGCAGACGGCCGCGGAGGTTTCGGCCTCGGTGGTGGCGCTGGTGCAGACGCGGCTTCCGAACTACATGGGGCTGGACAGCCTGCGCGACATTCAGGTGATGGCCCCGATGAAGCGCGGCGACGTGGGCGTTTTCGCGCTGAACGCGCGCCTGCAGGAGGCGCTGAACCCGCCCGGCGACAAGCCGGAGCTTGCGCACGGCGGGGCGATCTTCCGCCGCGGCGACAAGGTGATGCAGGTGCGCAACAACTACGACCTGGCCTGGCGGCGCGACGGCGAGGATGGCGAGGGCGTGTTCAACGGCGACATCGGCTACATACTGGCAGTGGACCGCAAGGCGCGCGCGCTGACGGTGGAGTTCGACGACGGGCGCGTGGCGGACTACGACGAATCGCTGCTGGACGAGCTGGAGCTGGCCTACTGCATGTCGGTGCACAAGAGCCAGGGCAGCGAGTTCGACGCGGTGGTGCTGCCGCTGCTGAGCGGTCCGCCGATGCTGATGACGCGCAACCTGCTCTACACGGCGGTCACCCGGGCCAAGCGGTTGGTGGTGATCGTGGGGCGCGAGGGCTGCGTTCGCGCGATGGTGGACAACAACCACGTCGCCCGGCGCTACAGCGCGCTGGACGTGCGTCTGGAGGAAGCGAAATGAGGCGCGTGCTCGAAGCGCTGCTGGAGCTGGTCTATCCCCGGCGGGCCGTCTGCATGGGCTGCGGCAGCCGCGCGGGCTTTCCGCGCGACTGGCTGTGCGAGGACTGCCGCCAGCTGCTGGCGAAGCGCTGGGCGGGCCCGGGTCTGCCGCCGCCGGGCGGGCATTTCCTGGGCGCGGCCTACGCCTACTACTACGGCGGGCCCGCGGGCGGCCTGGTGCGGAATTTGAAGTATCGCGGCGTTACGCGGCTCGCGCCCGGCATGGGCCGGGCCATGGCCCGGGCTTTCGAGGGCATCCAGCCCACCGGCGTGGACTGCGTCGTGCCCGTGCCGATGCACAAGAAGCGCCTGCGCAAGCGCGGCTTCAACCATGCGGCGCTGCTGGCGCATGAGGCGGGGGACAGGCTGGGCCTTCCGACGATCGACGCGCTGGAGCGCGTGCGCAACACCCGCCAGCAGGCGCGCCTGCCGGATGCGAAGCGGCGCGAGAACATGGAGGGCGCGATCGCGCTCGCCGGAGACGTCAAGGGCCGCCGCGTGATCCTCGTGGACGACGTCTGCACCACCGGAGCCACCGCCAACGCCTGCGCCAAGGCGCTGCTGGGCGGCGGCGCGGAGGCGGTGTACCTGCTCTGCTTCGCCGTGGCGCGGGAGAAATAGAGTTGAGAGTTTAGAGTTGAGAGTTTAGAGTTGAGTTGAAAGAGTTAGGAGTGAGGAGTTAGGAGTGGATGGCGGCTGCCGCGCGTCCTATCTGTAGGGGCGGCGTTGCGCCGCCCGCCCCTGCACCCATGAATCCTATCTGTAGGGGCGGCGATACGACGGAAGTTCCGCCCCCGCGCCCGCCAAAAGCCTTCCCCAGCGCCGTCAGGCGCGGTTCAGGGGAAGGTGCCCCCGAAGGGGGCGGATGAGGTCGCTCTTCTTCCTTACTCATAAACACCATCACACCCCAGGAGGCATCTATGGAACACATCACCAGCGCGAAAAACCCGACGATCCGCGAGCTGAAGTCGCTCTCGACCCGCAAGGGGCGCGAGGCGGCGGGGCGATTCCTCGTCGAGGGCGAGGTCATGCTGCGCGAGGCGCTGAAGTGCGGGCTGCGCATACGCGACGTACTCGCCGACGAAGCCAGCGCCGAACTCGCGGAGGAATTTGCCGCGGCGGGCGCGCGGGCCTTTGTCGTGCCGCGAAGCCTGCTGGAGAGCGTGTGCGAGACGAAGACGCCGCAGGGCGTTTGCGCGTCGTTCGACGTGCCCGCGCCGCTCTCCGTCGACGAGGCCCCGGCGCGCATCGTGGCGCTGGACGGCGTGCAGGACCCCGGCAACGTCGGTACCATCTGGCGCACCGCGGACGCGGCGGGCTTTTCGGGCCTGCTGCTGGGCCCCGGCTGCGCCGACCCGCTGTCGCCGAAGGTGCAGCGCGCGGCGATGGGCTCGGGGTTTCGCGTGCCGTACATGCTCGCGGAGGACCTGCCCGCGGCGCTCATGGGGTTGAAGGCGCGTGGCTGGACGGTGCTCGCCAGCGACCTCAAAGGCGCGGACTTCTACCGCCGCCCGGATCCCGGCGCGCGCTTTGTGCTCGTGATCGGCAACGAGGCGCGCGGCATCTCTGACGCCACCCGCGAGGCCGCCTCCGCGCTCGTGAAGCTGCCGATGCGCGGCGGCGCGGAATCGCTGAACGCCGCCGTGGCCGCGGGGATCATGATGTATGAACTGACGCGCGAATGACCGCGCTTTGATGAGCAAATGCGAGAAAGGATGATTACGATGAGCAAGGATATCCGCCGCCTGTGGCTGCCGTTTTTAAGCGCGGACGTGCCCGCCAAGTGCGACACTCCGGCGAAGGTCGCCGAATACGAATTGAAGTTGGGCTGCGAAGCGCTCGGGCTGAAGATGCCCGCGCTGCGTGTCGACGCGGCCCTGGGCGAGGGCTATGAGATCGAAGGCGACGCCATCGTCGGCGGCGAGAGAGGCCTTCTCTACGGCGTCTACGCCTTCCTGATGGCACGCGCCGCCGGGGAGGAGCCCCCGACGGGCGCGCAGAGGCCGTTCTACGGCCTGCGGATGCTCGACGGCTGGGACAACGCCGACGGCACCATCGAGCGCGGCTATTCCGGGCGCTCGCTGTGGTTCGAGGGCGGGAAGCTCGAATGGGACGGCGCGCGCATCCGCCAGCTGGGCCGCCTGCTGGCCTCGGTGGGGCTGAACGTGCTGTGTGTGAACAACGTGAACGTGGGAGACACGGAGGCGCGGCTGCTGGAGGACGCCCTTCCCGACCTTGCGAAGCTGGCGGACGCCTTTAGGCCCTTCGGCGTGCGGCTGATGACGTCGATCGAGTTCGCGCGGCCGCTGGCGCACGGCGTGGGCACCGCGGACCCGCTGGACGCGGGCGTGCAGCGGTGGTGGCGCGAGCGCGCGGACGCCGTCTGGGCCGCCATCCCGGATTTCGCGGGCTTCCTCGTCAAGGCCGACAGCGAGCATCGCCCCGGCCCCTTCGCCTACGGGCGCAGCCATGCCGAGGGCGCGAACATGCTGGCGCGGGCCGTCGCGCCGCACGGCGGCGTGCTGGTGTGGCGCGCGTTCGTGTACAACTGCAAGCAGGACTGGCGCGACACCGCCACCGACCGGCCCATGGCCGCGTACCAGACCTACGCGCCGCTGGACGGGCAGTTTGACGACAACGTGATCCTGCAGGTGAAGAACGGCCCGTTCGACTTCCAGGTGCGCGAGCCCGTCTCGCCGACGTTCTACGCCATGCCGCGTACGCGCCTGGCCGTCGAGTGGCAGCTGGCGCAGGAGTACACCGGCCAGCAGGTGGACATCTACGCGATGAACCCGATGTGGCGCGAGATGGCCGACGACCTGCCGCCGGAGAAGGTCTACGCCGTGGCGGCGGTGACGAACCTGGGCCGCGACGACAACTACACCGGCCATCCGTTCGCCGCGGCGAACCTCTACGGCTTCGGGCGCTACGCCTGGGCGCCGAAGGTTTCGCCGGAGACGGTCATCCGCCGCTGGGCGCGGCTGACCTATCACCTGCCCGCCGAGCGCGAGGACGCGCTGGTGCGGCTTCTGATGGACAGCCGCGGGGTGTATGAGCAGTACGCCGCGCAGCTGGGCATCGACTGGATGGTGAACCCCCACGACCACTACGGTCCCAACCCCGGCGGCTACGAGTTCGACGTGTGGGGCACGTACCTGCGCCCGACCCGCGACGCCGTGGGCATCGACCGCACGTCGAAGGGCACCGGGCTCACGCTGCAATTCCCGCCCGAGATGCGCGAGCGCTACGAGACGCCCGAGGCCTGCCCGGACAACCTCAAGCTGTTCTTCCATCGCCTGCGCTACGACTACGTGATGGCCGACGGGCACACGCTGATCCAGCGCCTGTACGACGACCACTTCGAGGGCTGCGCCCGCGCCGAGGCGATGGCCGATACCATCGCGGGCCTCGGCCTGCCCGAGCCCGACAGGAGCGAGGCCATGGAGCGCATCGAGCGGCAGATCCAAAACGCCCGCGAGTGGCGCGACGTGGTCAACACCTTCTTCCACCGACTCTCCGGCGTCGACGACGCGCACGGGAGAAAGATCTACGACTGACCGAACCCGACCGACCCCTTCCCGGGAGGAGAATGAGCATGGCATACGAGCATCGCAGGGCGGCGGCTTCGATCCGCGTGCTGGACGCTGCGGGCAATCCCGTGGCGAACCAAAAGCTGCGCCTGGAGCAAACAAACCACGAATTCTGGTTCGGCTGCGGGGCCTTTGACGCCGTCGTATACGCCAACGGGGGAAAGGACGACCCGTTCTGGCGCGAGCGCGTGGAGAAGTGGCTGGGCCTTTTCAACTACGGCACGCTCCCGTTCTACTGGGGCCGCTACGAGCCGCAGGAGGGCAAGCCCGCGTTCGAGAGCCTGATGAACGCCGCCCGCTTCCTCACGGGGCGCGGCGCGACGGTGAAGGGCCACCCGCTTTGCTGGCACACGGTGTGCGCCGACTGGCTGATGCAGTACGACGACAAGACGATCCTCGACAAGCAGCTGGAGCGCATCCACCGCGACGTGACCGCGTTCGCGGGCCTGATCGACGTGTGGGACGTGATCAACGAAGTGGTGATCATGCCGGAGTTCGACCGTTACGACAACGCCGTCACCCGCATCTGCAAGCGCTACGGGCGCGTGACGCTGGTGAAGGAGGTGTTCGACGCGGCGAAGGCGGCCAACCCGAACGCGCTGCTGCTCATCAACGACTTCAACCTGTCGGAGCGGTACGCGGCGCTGATCCGCGACTGCCTGGACGCCGGCGCGCCCATCGGCGCCATCGGCCTCCAGACGCACCAGCACCAGGGCTACATGGGCGCGGAGAAGCTGGGCGAGGTCCTGCGGCGCTTCGAGGGCTTCGGCCTGCCGCTGCACTTCACCGAGAACACACTGGTGTCCGGCCACCTGATGCCGGGGCACATCGTGGACCTGAACGACTACCAGGTGCCCGAGTGGCCCACGACGCCGGAGGGCGAGGCGCGCCAGGCTCGCGAGTGGGAGGAGATGCTGCGCCTGCTGTTCGACCATCCGCGCGTCGAGGCCGTCACCGGCTGGGACTTTGCCGACGGCGCGTGGCTCGGCGCGCCCAGCGGCCTGGTCGCGAAGGACAACCGCGTCAAGCCCGCCTACCGGGCGCTGGAAAAGCTGATCCGCGGCGAGTGGCGCACGGTCTGCGACATCACGACGGACGCGGAGGGCCGCGCGGCGGTGTCCGGCTTCAAGGGCGCTTACGCGCTGTCAGACGGCGCGCGCAAGGGGACGCTCCGGCTGTCCGATGACGGCGAAGTTGCCGAGGTCGTGATCCGCTGAAGAAAAAAAGGAGGGCTTCCCATGCTGAAGGAGCAGTCCTATTGTCCCGCCTGTGGGGCGCGGCTGGTGGAGCGCCCGCTCGAGGGGGAGGGCCTCGTGCCCTACTGCGAGGCGTGCGCGGCCTTTCGCTTTCCGCAGTACAACGTGGCGGTCAGCATGATCGTGCGCGATGCGACCACGGGCAACATACTGCTGATCCAGCAGTACGGCAGGCCCTTTTACATACTCGTCGCGGGCTACGTGAGCCGCGGCGAGGCGGCCGAACACGCCGTCACGCGGGAGATCGCCGAGGAGACGGGCCTGACGGTCGAGCGCCTGCGCTTCAACCGCACGGCGTTCTTTGAGCCCTCCAACACGCTGATGGTGAACTTCACGGCCTGGGTCGGCGACGCGGCGAAGCTGCACGCAAACGCCGAGGTGGACCGCTGGCGCTGGTTCGAGCCTGCCGACGCGCGCGCGAATGTCAAGCCGGGCAGCCTCGCGGCCCAATTCCTGAACGCCTATCTGGACGAAGAGGAAAACGCGCATAGAGAGGAAGAAAACCGATAAACCGCGACCGGAGAAATTTCAGGCAAACCTTAAAATCCTCAAGGTTCGTTTAAGGATCGCGCCGTACAATAGGGCCATCGAAAGGAAAGGGGTGCTTGAAATGAAGAACCGAATCATCGCGATCCTGATGGCCCTGGCCATATTGATGCTGATCCCCGCCGGCGTGCTGGCGGAGACGACCGAGACGACGACTGCCGCCGAGATGCCCGGCGAACCGCCCGAGGGCATGGGCGAGCCGCCGGAGGGAATGCCCGGCGAGCCGCCGGAGGGAATGCCCGGCGAACCGCCGGAGGGAATGCCTGGCGAACCGCCCGAGGGCATGGGTGAGCCCCCGGAGGGAATGCCCGGTGGCGGCGGCTTCGGCGGGGGAACCCCTCCGGGAGGCGGCTCCGCGGACTTTGAGTACACCGGCGCGACCGAGATCACCGAGGCGGCGGACGCCTCCGGCGAGACCTACGCTTCCGAAACCACCGATGAGAGCGCGCTGATCGTGGACACCGACGCCGACGTGACGCTGACGGACATCACGGTCACCAAGACCGGCTCCTCCGACGGCGGCGACAGCTGCAACTTCTACGGTCTGAACGCGGCGCTGCTGGCGATGGGCGGCGGCACGGTGACGATCACCGGCGCGACCATCACCTCCGACGCCTCCGGCGCGAACGGCGTGTTCAGCTACGGCGGCAACGGCGGCCAGAACGGCGCGGCGGGCGACGGTACGACGGTGTATATCTCCGATTCGACCATCACCACCACCGGCGACGGCTCCGGCGGCATCATGACCACCGGCGGCGGCGTGACCTACGCCAGCGACCTGACGATCGAGACCTCCGGGCGCTCCTCGGCGGCCATCCGCACCGACCGCGGCGGCGGGACCGTTGTGGTGGACGGCGGCAGCTACACCACCAATGGCCTGGGCTCCCCGGCCATCTACTCCACCGCCGACATCACCGTGTCGAACGCCACGCTGACCAGCAACCTGTCCGAGGGCGTTTGCATCGAGGGCAAGAACTCGATCACGCTGACCGACTGCGACATGACCGCGAACAACACCCAGATGAACAGCAACGCCACGTTCCTGGATACGATCATGATCTATCAGTCGATGTCCGGCGATGCCGACAGCGGCGAATCGTACTTCACGATGACGGGCGGCAGCCTGACCAGCCTGAGCGGCCACATGTTCCACGTCACCAACACCAACGCCGTGATCACCCTGACGGGCGTGGAGCTGGTGAATGAGGGCAGCGACATACTGCTCTCCGTGTGCGACGACGGCTGGAGCGGCGCGGGCAACGTGGCGACGCTGAACGCCGTGAACCAGGCCCTGACCGGCACGATCCTGGTGGGCGACGATTCCACGCTGACGCTGAACCTGACTGAGGGCTCCACCTTCGAGGGCGCGATCAGCGGTGAGATCGAGAACGCGAAGGGCGAGACCGTCTCCGCCGAGGTGGGCGACGTGACCGTGACGCTGGACGCGACCAGCACCTGGACGCTGACGGCCGACACGACCATCTCCGCCTTCGAGGGCGATTTGGAGAACGTGAACGCGAACGGCTACGCGCTGATCGTGAACGGCGAGCAGGTGAAGTAAAAGAGTATCGGGTAATAGATTCTATCTATTACCCGATACTCTTTTCATGTATTGGACAATAACCTATCCTTATGCTAGAATAATCCCATCGACCGGGAAGTAAACAGCAAAGGAGAAAGAGAAATGTCTGATATTCGCAATACCGCCAACTGGGCTTTTGAAACCAAGCAGCTGCACGTGGGCCAGGAGGCCGCCGACCCGACCACCGATGCCCGCGCCGTGCCGATCTACGCTTCGACTTCGTTCGTGTTCCACAACAGCCAGCATGCCGCCGACCGCTTCGGTCTGCGGGACGCTGGCAACATCTACGGCCGCCTGACCAACCCCACCAACGATATCTTTGAGCGGCGCATTGCGGCATTGGAGAACGGCGTCGCGGCATTGGCGGTGGCCTCCGCGGGCAGGGGAACACATCGTGGCCAGCAAGACCATCTACGGCGGCACCTACAACCTGCTCGCGCACACGCTGCCGCTGACCGCCGGCATCACCACCACGTTCGTCGACCCCGACGAGGCGGGCGGCTTCGAGGCGGCCATCACCGAGAAGACCAAGGCGATATTCGTCGAGACGCTGGGCAACCCGAACTCGAACCTGATCGACATCGAGGCCGTCGCGCAGATCGCGCACCGCCACGGCATCCCGCTGGTGGTGGACTCGACCTTCGCCACGCCGTTCCTCGTGCGCCCGCTGGAGTGGGGCGCGGACATCGTCGTGCACAGCGCCACGAAGTTCATCGGCGGCCACGGCACGGCCATCGGCGGCGTGATCGTGGACGGCGGCAAGTTCGACTGGAAGGCGGGCGGGAAGTACCCGTGGATCGCCGAGCCGAACCCCAGCTACCACGGCGTCTCCTTTGCCGACGCAGTGGGCCCGGCGGCGTTTGTCACCTACATCCGCGCGATTCTGCTGCGCGACACCGGCGCGACGCTGTCCCCGTTCCACGCCTTCCTGTTCCTGCAGGGGCTGGAGACGCTCTCGCTGCGCGTGGAACGCCACACGCAGAACGCGCTTCGGATCGTGGACTACCTGTCCAAACACCCGCAGGTGGAGGCCGTGCACCATCCGTCCGTGCCCGGCGAGCCCAGCCATGCGCTGTACGGCAAGTACCTGCCCAACGGCGGCGGCAGCATATTCACCTTCGAGGTGAAGGGCGACGCGGCCACGGCGCAGAAGTTCATCGATAACTTGCCCATCTTCTCGCTGCTGGCGAACGTGGCCGACGTGAAGAGCCTGGTGATCCACCCGGCCAGCACCACCCACAGCCAGCTGACGGAGGCAGAGCTCTTGCAGCAGGGCATCAAGCCCAACACCATCCGCCTGTCCATCGGCGTGGAGAACATCGACGACCTGATCGCCGCGCTTGACACCGCGTTCGCGGCGGTGAAGTAGGGGAGGGGGAAGAAACAGATTGCCACGCCGGTTCCGCAGGAACCGGCGTGGCAATCTGCTTTTTATCTTTTACCCCTCAAATGCCGCCTCGTCCGCCTTGCGGATCTGGGCGCGCTTGATCTTGCCGCCGATGGTCTTGGGCAGCTCGTCCACGTACTCGATCACGCGCGGATACTTGTAGGGCGCGGTCATCTTCTTCACGTGGTTTTGCAGCTCCTTCGTCAGCGCGTCGGAGCCCTCGTAGCCGCGGGCCAGCACCACCGTGGCCTTCACGATCTGGCCTCGGATCGGGTCCGGCGCGCCGGTGATGGCGCACTCGACCACCGCCGGATGGGCGATCAACGCGCTCTCCACCTCGAACGGGCCGATGCGGTAGCCGGAGCACTTGATCACGTCGTCGTTGCGGCCCACGAAGCGGTAGTAGCCGTCGCTGTCGCGCCAGAGCACGTCGCCGGTGTTGTAGCCCACGCCGCCCAGCTTGTCCTCGGTCATCTCGGGGTTCTTGTAGTAGCCCGTGAACAGGCCCACCGGCGGGTGGTGCTTCACGTCCATGATGGTCAGCGAGCCCTCCTCGCCGTCCTCGCACTTCTCGTCCTGCGCGTTCAGCAGCTGGATGTCAAACAGCGGGTTCGGCTTGCCGGTGGAGCCCTCGATGGGCTCGAACCACTCGCTGCCGAAGTTCGCCATCAGCACAGGTCCCTCGCTCTGGCCGAAGCCCTCGTAGATCTGGTGGCCCGTCAGCTCCTTCCAGCGCTTCACCACCTCGGGGTTCAGCGGCTCGCCGGCGGTGCAGCAGTGGTGCAGGCCGCTCAGGTCGAACTGGCTCAGGTCCTCCTGCAGCATGAAGCGATACATCGTGGGCGGCACGCAGAACGTGGTCACGCGATACTTCTCCACCTTCTCCAGCAGGTGCCGCGGGTTGAAGCGGCCCTCCATGTCGTAGCAGAAGATGGTGGCCCCGCAGATCCACTGGCCGTAGATCTTGCCCCAGCCGAACTTGGCCCAGCCGGAATCGGAAACGCTCATGTGCAGGCGGTTCTCCTCCACGTGCTGCCAGTACTTCGCGGTGACGATGTGGCCCAGCGGATAGGCGAAGTTGTGCTGCACCAGCTTGGGCATGCCGGTGGTGCCGGAGGTGAAGTACACCAGCATCACGTCGTCCCAGCGGGTGGCCTCATCGCCGACGGGGCGCGTTAGTTCCTCCGAGGACTCATCCATGCCCTCGTGCAAATCCAGCCAGCCCTCGCGCTTTTCGCCGACAAGGATCTTGTGCTTCAGCGAGGGGATCTCCGGCACGGAGGCCTCCATCTGGCTGACGACAAACGGGTCGTCCACGCAGATCACGGCCTTGACCTCGGCGGCGTTGCCGCGGTAGACGATGTCCTTCTTCGTCAATTGCAGATTCGCCGGGATCAGGATCACGCCCAGCTTGTGCAGCGCCGTGGCGCACACCCAGTACTCCCAGCGGCGGCGCAATATCATCAGCGCCACGTCGCCCTTTTTAAGCCCCAGCTTCTTAAAGAAGTTCGCCGCGCGGTTGGAGAGGCGCTTCATGTCCGTAAACGTGAAGGTGCGCTCCTCGCCGGCCTCGTTGACCCACACCAGCGCCTTTTTGTCCGGCTCGTGCTCCGCCCAGGCGTCCACCACGTCGAAGCCGAAGTTGAAGTCCTCCGGCACGTTGATGGTGAACTTCTCGCGGAATTCCTCGTAGCTCTCAAACTCGATCTGCGGCAGAAAGCGATTCAGCAAATAATTCAAAACAGCCCGTCCCCTTTGTATCAGTCGTTTATTCGGCGATCACCGTCAAAAACCGCGCCTTCTTGTCGCTGCCGCAGCGCTGGCCGTGCAGTATGGTGGGGTTGAAGTAGATGGAGTCGCCCTCGTTCATCGTGAACTCCCTGTCGCCCAGCGTGATGATCACGGTGCCCTCCAGCACCAGGTTGAACTCCTGGCCGGAGTGCGCGATCAGCTTCGCGGGCTCGTCGGTGGGCTCGAGCGTGACGAGCAGCGGCTGCATCACCTTGTTGGCGTAGCGATAGGCGAGGTCCTCGAAGTGATACTCCGGGTTGCGGTTCACCGTCTTGCCGCCGCCGCGGCGGATCAGGTGGTAGGTCTCGAGCCTGGCGCTCTGCCCGGTCACAATCTCGTTGAAATCCACCTTGAACTTGTTGGCGATCTCGTAGATCACGCTGATGGGAATGTCCTTGCCGTTGGCCTCGTAGGAGGCGTAGACCTCCGGGCTCAGCCGAAGCTCGGCCGCCAGCTCCTCCACGGTGTAGTCGCTCACTTCCCGCAGCTCTCTGAGCCGCGCGCCGATCTCGTTGTAATCGTCCATGGTGCTCGCTCCTTCCCTGATGGCATCATACTTCCTCCATTATAAGCAAACGCCGCGCTTTTATCAAGTTAATATGCCGAAGTCCGTGAAAAAAAACGGAAAAGCGGCGCGAAAAAAGCGCTTATAGGCGCCGGACTGTGTTATAATAATGTCGGAACGCGCCACAATAGGAGCGCGCGACGCGCGAACAAGCGCGCCAAATTCCGGGGAGGCAGCGCCATGAAGACCATCAAGAGCGTCTATAAGATCGGCAACGGACCCTCGAGCTCCCACACCGTCGGCCCCTACCACGCCGCGCAGATCTTCGGCGCGCGCTACCCGCAGGCCGACGCCTACAGGGTGACACTCTACGGCTCGCTGGCCTTCACCGGCGAGGGCCACGGCACCGGCAAGGCCATCCGAACGGGCCTGCCGGAGGCGCAGGTGGCCTTTGACCGCGAGGAGAGGGACCTGCCGCACCCGAACACGATGCTGTTCGAGGCGTTCAAGGATGGCGAGCGCATCGGCGCGAATCGCATCTTCAGCATCGGCGGCGGCTCGATCCGCATCGAGAACGAGGCTTCGGAGGAGGAGCGCGAGGTGTATCCCCAGCGCAACTTTACCGAGATACTGAACGTCTGCCGGGAGAACGACCTGAATTTGGTTCAGTTCATCGACCGGATGGAGGACCCGTCGCTGCGGGATTACCTGAAGACGGCCTGGGAGGCCATGAAGGACGCCATCCGGCGCGGCCTCGCGGCGGAGGGCATACTGCCCGGCGGGCTGGGCGTGGCCCGGAAGGCGAAGCTGCTGTACGAAAAGCGATGCTACAACGAGAGCGCCGACGTGACGATGAACCGCGTGATCGCCGCTTACGCCTACGCCGTCAGCGAGGAGAACGCCGACGAGCACATCGTCGTCACCGCGCCCACCTGCGGCAGCTGCGGCGTGCTGCCCGCCGTGCTGTACTACATGCACGCGGACCGCGGCTTCCCGGAGGAGGAGATACTGGACGCGCTGGCCGTGGCGGCGCTGGTGGGCAACGTGATCCGCACGAACGCCTCGATCTCCGGCGCGGAGTGCGGCTGCCAGGCGGAGATCGGCAGCGCCTGCTCGATGACCGCCGCCGCGCTGGCCTCGCTGTACGGGCTGAACATCGACCAGATCGAGTATGCCGCGGAGATCGCGATGGAGCACAACCTGGGCCTGACCTGCGACCCGGTGAAGGGCCTGGTGCAGATCCCGTGCATCGAGCGCAACGCCGTCGCCGCCATGCGCGCGATCAGCTCCGTGAACCTGTCGCGCTTTCTGTACTCCACCCGCAAGATCTCGTTCGACGAGGTGGTGACCACCATGTACCGCACCGGCAGGGACATGAGCGAAAAATATCGCGAGACCTCGCACGGAGGCCTCGCGCAGATCTACCAGGGAAACTGACAGAAAAAGGATTACGCCTCCTCCGGCGCTTCGCCCTCGGGCTCGACTTCCTCCGGCGCTTCGCCCTCGTCTGCTTCCTCATCTTCTTCGTCGTACTCGATCTCCACGTCGCCCATCTCCAGGTCGTAGCCGGCGGTGTGCATCGAGATGTCGTGGATGTCCTCCACCAGCGAGCCCAGGCCGATCATAGCGCAGCCGATCACCACGCCCAGGCCGATGGACAGCACCGTCCACCACAGGCTGGTCAGCTCCAGACCGAAGTGGACGAACAGGTAGGTGAAGGGGATCGCCAGCACGCCGACCACCATCAGCAGGATGGACAGGGGATAGCGCTTGCGCGCCGCCTCCGCGAGAATCGCCTTGAACCTCATAGTAAGAACCTCCTTGAATTGTGTTTGCGTTGTGCGCGACACTCTTTATTTTTCTATACCCACTCTGGCGCAAAGGCCCTTCTGGGCGTAGTAGTGTTTCACGGCGCGCATCTCGGTGACGAGGTCGGCCCGCGCGAGCACCTCGTCGCAGGCGCCGCGCCCGGTGAACACGAGCTCCGCGGTTGCGGGCCGCGCGTCGATCAGCGAAAGCAGGTCCGAAACGTCCAGCAGGCCATAGGCGCAGGCGCAGTTGATCTCGTCCGCGATCACCACGTCGTATTTGCCCAGCGCTTCCCTCACGCGCGCGAGACCCGCCCGCGCGCAGGCGCGGTCGTCGGCGTCCGCCTCCCGGCCCATCAGCAGCCCCTTGCCGGAGCCGAATTGCTCGGCTGTCACATTTTCAAGCCGCGCGAGCGCGCTGAGCTCGCTGGTCGGCCCGGCCTTCATGAACTGGCCGATGAACACGCGAAGCCCCGCGCCGCTGGCCCGCAGCGCCAGCCCCAGCGCCGCCGTGGTCTTGCCCTTGCCGTCGCCGGTGTATACCTGGAATTGACCGTTTTGCATTTCTGCCTCCTAGATTGGCTGATATCCGGCGGGAGCGCTGCCGTCGAACGTCACCCTCCAGCCCCGGCAGTATTCCGGCTGCCAGTCGTAGAAGCCGCGCCCATTGCACGGGAACCAGCGCATCATCAGCCGCGCGACGGGCCCGCCGTGGATCACCGCCAGCGCCGCGTTCCATTTGAGCGCCAACAGCTTCTCGCCGCCTTTCAGCACGCGCGCGTCAAACTGCGCAGCGCTCTCGCCGCCGGGGCAGGGAACGACGCCCGGGCCCATGCAGTCCGCGATCCAGCGCCGGTAGTCGGCGTCGTCCTTTAGCTCATCGTAGCCGCGCATCTCGAACGCACCGAAGTCCATCTCGCGCCATTCGGCGATCTCGATGTCCTGTGCGCGTCCCGTCAGCAGGAGAAGCGTCTCATTCGCCCGGCGCAGGCCGCTGGTGACATATAGATCGCAAGCGGGCAGCGGCCTGTTCGCGGCCGTTTCCAGCGCCAGGGCGCGCCCCGTTGGGGAGAGGGACAGGTCCGTCCTGCCGCAGTAGAGCCGCCGCTCGTTCGCCTCGGTCGGGCCGTGGCGAAGCAGGTACAAGGCCCTCATTTCAGCCTCTGCGGCAGTCCGCAGAACAGCCGCCACACCTCGTCCGCCTCAGTAGCGAGGGAAGCCGTCAGCCGCCCGCAGGCCTCGCGCCAGGCGCGCATCAGCGCCTCGATGGGCACCACGCCGGCGGAGATGTCCGCGGCGATCACGACGGCGCCCTTCAGCTGCGGCAGGATCGCCTCCATTTCGGCGAGCGGGTCTGCGCCCGCGCGCAGCCGGTTCAGCGCCCAGCGATCGACATAGGCGACACAGCGCCGCGACGTGTCGAGCGCGTCCGTATTTTCATCGCAGAGGCACACGTCCGCGTCCGAAAGGCCGAAGCGCTCGCGCGCGAACGCCAGCTTGCCCTGGTGGCTGCCGCCGATGATCAGTACCATGCCGCGCCTCCCAAAATACTCATATCAGAACAGCGTCGTCCGCCCGGCCAGCGACACCAGCGCCGCGCACTCCGCGATGGTCAGCGCAAAGCCTGCCACGTCGCCGGACACGCCGCCCAGCGTCCGATAGCCCCAGAGCATCGCCGCGCCGTAGATCAGCGCCTCCACCAGCAGCACGGCCACTTGTTCCCCGAGCCACAGCCCGCAGAACAGCGCCGCGATCAGCCCCATGGCGGCGACGGCCAGCCGCTGGGCCGTGCTCGATTCCGCCTGGGCGTACTCGCTGTGGCCGATGGGCTCCAGCGCCAGCACGCACAGGGCCGAGCCGCAGCGGGAGATCACCGGAATGAACAGCAGCGCGCGCAGGTCGCTGCCGGGGGCGATGCCGCTGGCGGCGTCGTAGCTGATCAGCGCCACCACCGCCAGCGCGATGATCGAGAACGCCCCGGCGTGAGGGTCCTTCAGGATCTTCAGCCGCTGCCCCAGCGGACGCCAAGACAACAGCGCGTCCGCCGTGTCCATGAAGCCGTCGAGGTGGATAAAGCCCGTGAGCAGCCACGGCAGCGCCACCAGCAGCGCCGCGTGGATCGCGGGCAGCCAGCGCCCGGCCAGCAGGGCCAGCACGTACCAGAACAGGCCCACCACCGCGCCCACGATGGGCAGGCACACCACCGCCAGCGGTCGGGCCTCCTCGTCGAAGGGCCGGTAGGGGCAGGGGATGGCGGTGAACGTGGAAAAACTCATGCACAGCGCGACCAGGATTCGCTTCATATCGGCAGCACCCCCTTGTGGATGATCGGTATTCCCGCCGCGATTTCCAGCACGTTGTCGCAGCACGCGGCCATGCGCCTATCGACGAGCGCCAGCGCGGCGCGATAGGCATCGGTCGTATCGTCGTAGATCGCGGCGTCGGAGAAGATGAAGTCCGAAACGATGACCGCGTTCGGCGCGCGCGCGACGAAGGCTTCGAGGTCGTCCGCGACCTTCTGGCCCGCCTGCGGGTGAAAGCCGCGCGCGTCGAACATCTCGTTGGCCAGCAGCGCCGTCACGCTGTCGATGAGGAACGCGCCCGAAAGGTCGGCCCCGTCCAGCGCCGAGAGGATGTCCCGCCCGCGCTCCAGCGTGACGAAGCCCAGGCCCGCGCGCTCCGCGCGGTGTCGGCGGATGCGCGCCTCGTCCTCCGCGTCGCCGGGCAGCATCGTGGCGACGTAGTAGAGGGGTTTTCTCCCCGCATACGCCAGCGCGATCCTCTGCGCCCACATCGACTTGCCGTTCTTGCAGCCGCCAGAGATGTACGTGCTCATGCTTCCCCCATGTAGCGCCGGTTCCCGCGGATTTCGGCCAGGTAGCCGTCGTCGATCCCGGCCTCCTCGAACGTGCCCATCTCACTTATCACGTGCTGGGCGGCGTCGATCACCTCGAACGCGATCGGGCAGCCGCTGCCCTCGCCGAGGCGCATGTTCAGCTCCAGCATCGGCGCAAGCCCCATCTCGCGCATCGCCAGCGCGTAGCCGCGCTCCGCGGAGGCGTGCGAGGGGAACAGGTACGCCGCGCACAGCGGGCTCAGCCGCACCGCGCAAAGCGCCGCCACCGCGCTGATGAAGCCGTCGATCACCGCCGGCAGCCGCAGCGACGCCGCGCCGATGAATGCGCCGCACATCGCCGCGAGGTCCAGCCCGCCGACCTTTGAAAGCGCGTCCACGGGGTCATTTGGGTCGGGCTTCAGGCGGGCCAGCGCCTCGTCGATCACGTCCAGTTTCTTTTGAAGCCCCGCGTCCGTGAGCCCCGCGCCCCGGCTGGCGGTCTCGCGCGCGGGCAGCCCCAGCAGCGCCGAGAGCACCGCGGCGGAGGTCGTGGTGTTGCCGATGCCCATCTCGCCCACGCCGAGGATATCCACGCCGCCCTCGCGGGCGCGCCGCGCGGCCTCGACGCCGACCTCGATCGCCCGCAGCGCGTCCTCGCGCGCCATCGCGGGCCTATCTGCGAAACTGCGCGTGCCGCGGGAGATCTTCCGGTTAACAACGCCCGGCGCGTCGATGTCCGCGTCCACGCCCACGTCGATCACTTCCAGCTGCGCGCGAAAGTGCTTTGCCAGCACTGCCGCGCCGGTCAGCCCGCGGGAAAGGTTCAGCGTCTGATGGAGCGTGACGCTCGAGGGGCAGCTGCTGACGCCCTCCCTGACGATGCCGTTGTCCGCCGCGAACACCAGCAGTCGCCGCTTCTCCATGCGGCTTCCGACCTGGCCGGTTATGCCCGCCAGCTTCACACTGATGTCCTCCAGCGCCCCCAGGCTGTGGGGCGGCTTGGCGAGGCGCGCCTGTCGGGTGCGCGCGGCCTCCATGGCGGCGGCGTCCGGTTCGCGAATGGCCCCTAGGACCTCGAGAAGATGCTGTTCCATAGCGATGCGACCTTGCCCTTCACGACCTCGAATTTGCCGGGGATGTCAAGCCTTTCAAACCACGCGCGCACCGGCGCGAGGCGTCCGGGGATGTCGAGCCTTTCAAACCACGCGCGCACGGGCGCGAGGCGTCCGGGGATGTCGAGCCCCTCGATCCACTTGCGCACCGGCTCCAGCTTTTCGGGAATGCCCGTGCCTTCAAACCACGCCGATATCTGCGCCCCGGTGGGCAGGTAGTAGTAGGGCTGGGCGTAGCGCCGCGCGCCGGTGAAGCGCTCGAGGTAGAAGTCATCTAGAACGCTGATCTTCACCTCGCCGGTGGACGAGGCGTGCACGAACCGGTTGCCGCCGATGTAAAAGCCCATGTGGTCGCTGGGGTCGCTGTCGCGCACGGTGTCGAAGCACACCACGTCGCCTGCCAGCAGGTCGCGCGGGTTTTTGATCAACTCATAGCGCTCGTCGGTGCCGATGAGGGCCGCGGCGTGCACGGGAAACTCGAAGCCCTCCGGTTCCAAACAGTACATCACCAGCCCGCTGCAGTCGAACTGATCCGGCCCCACGGCCCCCAGCACGTAGGGCTTGCCGAGGTGCTCCAGCGCCCGCAGCACCACCACCTCGCCCTGCGTGTAGCCGGAGCAGGTGAGCGCGATCAGCATCAGGCACAGCCACAGCGCGACGGTCTGGATCAGGAAGAACCGGGCCTTGCGATGGGGCCTGAATCGAGGGCGTCGACGGGACATGGAGCGTTTTCCTCCGTTATCTTTGGTGAGGGCGGGCGCCGCATCGGCGCCCCTATGGGGTGTCCTGGGTGTCCGGCGCGAGGTCTGCCATCCGTGCGATCAGGAAGTGGATGGCCTTTCCCTGCCCGGCGTAGAGTCGCTCGTGCTCGGAGACGTAGTTCGGCTCAAACCCCGAGGCGTGCAGATCGTCGGTCAGGTAGATGATCTCAAACCCACTCTCGCCGAAGTAGCGCTTCGACGCGGTGAACAGCGCGTCGTTGTCGGTCTTGAACCAGATCTCGCCGCCGGGCTTTAAGAACGCCCGGTACTGCATCAGCTGCCTCGGGTGAGTCAGGCGGCGCTTGTGGTGCTTGGCGCGCTCGTCCCAGGGGTTCGGGAAGCTGATGTAGATGCGCTCGACGCCGTCCTCGGGCGCGAACGTGTCGTGGATGCGCGTCGCGTCCACGGCGCTGAACAGCAAATTTGTCGGCGGCTGCTCGCCGTAGGCGGCGCTCGCGTTCTTCACCGCCACCGCTAGCACGTGGCGCACCTCGTCCACGGCGATGAAGTTGACGCCGGGGTTTTCAAACGCCATCTGCGCGGTGGAGACGCCCTTGCCACAGCCGATTTCGAGCATCACCGGCTGCTGTTTTACGAACAGTGACGGCCACTGGCCCCGGTGCGTCGAGGGCTTTTCAACGAAGAAGGGGCAGGCCGCCAGCGCGGGCTCGGTCCAGGCCTTTCTGCGAATGCGCATGGGTCAGGGCTCCTTGGCCTCGGCTTCGGCGTCGGCCTTCGCGGCCTCCTCCTTGCGCCGGGTGACGGTGCGCATCCAGTACAGCAGCCCGATGCCGCCCAGCGTGGACACCACCCACAGGATCGACGCCAGCCGCACGTTCCCGGCCAGCATCGCGATCAGGCCCGCGACGTAGAGCGCCACCAGCACCAGCGCCACAATGGCCCGCAGCCTGCGCAGCATCGCCGTCTGTCTCTCCATGCCTATCCCTCCGTATAAACCATTAACATTACAATATTCGCCGAAAATCATCGTTTGTCCTGCCGAAAGGGGGCTGGAGGAGAAAATAATTTGCGGGAGGATGCGTGCTTTCCGCGGTTGAACTTTTCCGCAAAACGCGCTATACTGTTTGCATCGACGAGGAGGGATGCGCGATGCGGCCGATCGATGAGATCACGAGGGTCTGCGGCGAGGCGCTGGCGGCGATGGACGCGCTGGCGGCGGAGATGGACGATCCGATCGCGGAGGACCTGGAGGACATGAACGCGGAGCTCGAGGACGCGCTCATGCTGCTCGGCGAGTTCAGGCCCGGCGACGACGCGGACGAGCTCGCGGACGCGCTGGAGGACGTGCGGGCCCTGGCCGGGGACTACCGCGCCCTGACCGCGAAAGTGCCCGCCCTGGCGCCGCTTTGCGACCGGCTGGAAAGGGCGCTGGGCGGCGCGGGCGACTGACCCGCTTGCCATTTTTCGCCCGATGGTCTATAATAGGCTTATCACTTTACGGAGGACGATCTATGAAGCGTTTTCGGCCCCACTGCGCGGGCTACATCGTGCTGTACGTGCTCACGCTCATCAGCGCCATTGACGCGGGCTACACCCTCTATCGCCAGATCCACGGCATCCAGGACGCGATGGCGCAGTTCTCATTCTTCGCCTACATCGTGCTGGCGATGGCGCTTTTTTACGTGTGGATGTATGGGCGCAGCCAGGTGTGCTTCGACGGCAAGCGCGTGCGCGTGGCGTTCCCGGCGTCCGTGAGGCCCAAGGAGGGCGAGGGCCGCGCGATGTTCCTGTTCCGCCAGGGCGACACCGACCTGCGCTTCATCGACAAGACGATCCGCCTGGATACCATCACTCGCTACGCCTACGTGGAGGACCTCGGCTACGAGCGCATCGACGCCAGCCAGGCCGGCGATAAGAACAAGCTGTTCCCCGTGCACGAGGTGGCGATCATCACCAACGAGAACAAGCGCTACCACATGAACGCCGCCATCTACAGCGCCAAGCAGCGCCGGGAGATCTTCGAGTTGATCCGCCAGGGCAGCGGCGTCGAGCCGGAAGGAAAGCTCAAGGAAGAGCTGAGAGCTTAGAGTGGAGAGTGAAGAGTGGAGAGTGGAGAGTGAAGAGTGGAGAGTGGAGAGTGAAGAGTGGAGAGTGGAGAGTGAAGTAAGTCTTCTTCCGTAGGGGCGGCGATGCGCCGCCCGCCCATGCAAAGAGTTAGGAGTTAGGAGTTGATGGCCCCTGCGCCCGCCCTTCTCCTCGCCCACCTAAAAACAGGGAGGCCGCGCACGTGTGCGGCCTCCCATCTTTGTCTATCGGTTATCCAACCACGATATTCACCAGCCTGCCGGGGACGAAGATCAGCTTCCTTACGGTCTTGTCGCCGATCAGCTTCTTCACTTCATCCAGCGCCAGGAAGTAGTCGTTCGCGTCGTCGCGGCCCAGGTCGGCGGGCACGTCCATGCGCCCGCGCAGCTTGCCGTTCACCTGCAGGGCTACCTCCACGGTGTCCTTCACCAGCGCGGCCTCGTCGTACTTCGGCCACGCGGCGTACATCAGATCGCCCTCGGACAGCTTGCACAGCTGGTTGATCTCCTCGGTGATGTGCGGCGCGACGGGATTGAGCAGCTTCACCAGCGCCAGCAGCTCGGCTTTCGAGACGCTGCCCTTGGCGTAGAGCGCGTTCACCAGCGTCATCATCGCGGCGATGGCGGTGTTGTACTTCATCTTCTCGTAGTCCTCAGACACCTTCTTGATGCAGGAGTGCACGTCGAAGGCCATGTCCGCGCGGATGCCTTCGTCGTCCGTCAGCATCTCCATCAGACGCCACACGCGGTCCAGGAAGCGCTTGCAGCCCTTCACGGAGTCGTCGTTCCAGGGCGCGGCGGCGGTGTAGTCGCCCATGAAAAGCACGTACAGCCGAAGCGTATCCGCGCCGTAGAGGCTCACGATGTCCAGCGGGTCGACGACGTTGCCCTTGCTCTTACTCATCTTCTCGCCGTCGCTGCCCAGGATCAGGCCCTGATAGCTGCGCTTGGCGTAGGGCTCGGGAGTGTTTACCTCGCCGATGTCGTAGAGGAACCGGTGCCAGAAGCGGCTGTACAGCAGATGGCGCGTCACGTGCTCCATGCCGCCGTTGTACCAGTCCACGGGCATCCAGTACTTCATCTCGTCCATGGACGCGAAGGCCTGGTCGTTGTGCGGATCCACGAAGCGCAGGAAGTACCAGCTGGAGCCGGCCCACTGCGGCATGGTGTCGGTCTCGCGCCTGGCGGGGCCGCCGCACTTGGGGCAGGTGCAGTTCACGAAGCTGTCGATGCGCGCCAGCGGGCTCTGGCCGTCCTGGCCGGGCTCAAAGTTCTCCACGTCCGGCAGCGTCAGCGGCAGCTGGTCGTAGGGCACGCCCACGGTGCCGCACTTCGGGCAGTGGATCAGCGGGATGGGCTCGCCCCAGTACCTCTGGCGGTTGAAGGCCCAGTCCTTCATCTTGTACTGGACGCCCTTTTTGCCGATGCCCTTCTTCTCCAGGAAGTCCAGCATGGCCTGGATGGAGTCCTTCTTGTTGTCGTAGGTGTTCAGGAACTCGGAGTTGACCATCTTGCCGTCGCCGGTGTAGGCTTCCTTTTCGATGTCGCCGCCCTCGATGACCTCGATGATGTCCACGCCGAACTTTTTGGCGAACTCCCAGTCGCGCTGGTCGTGCGCGGGCACGGCCATGATCGCGCCGGTGCCGTAGCCCATCATCACGTAGTCCGCGATGAAGATCGGGATCTTCTTGCCGTTGACGGGGTTGATGGCCTCCAGGCCCTCCAGCTTCACGCCGGTCTTGTCCTTTTGCAGCTGGGTGCGCTCAAACTCGGTCTTGCGGGCGCACTGCTCGCGATAGTCCTCGACCTGATTCCAGTTCGTCACGCGGTCCTTGTACTTGTCCAGCAGCGGGTGCTCCGGGGCCATGACCATGAACGTCACGCCGAAGAGCGTGTCCGGGCGGGTGGTGTAGATCTCCAGCTTCTCCTGCACGCCGTCCAGCGCAAAATCGACAAACGCGCCGGTGGAGCGGCCGATCCACGTCACCTGCTGCTGTTTGATGCTCTCGGGGTAGTCGACGGTGTCCAGGCCCTCCAGCAGCTTGTCGGCGTACTGGGTGATGCGCAGATACCACACGTCCTTGGGCAGCTGCACCACGTCGCTGTGGCACACGTCGCACTTGCCGCCCTGGCTGTCCTCGTTGGAGAGCACCACCTTGCAGTGGGGGCAGTAGTTCACCAGCGTCTTGGCGCGGAACACCAGGCCGTGCTCGAACAGCTTGAGGAAGATCCACTGGGTCCACTTGTGGGTGTTGGTCTTGATGGCGTAGTTTTCCGCCGGCAGGCCGAACGAGTCAAAACCCATCGGGAACAGCACGTTGTAGCCCTCCATGCGGCGCTTGCGGGCGACGACCTCCAGGCCGGAATAGGCCTTGATGTGGCCCACGTGCATGCCCGCGCCGGAGGGGTAGGGGAACTCCACCAGGCCGTAGAATTTCGGCTTGTCGTGGCTGGCGGACGCCTCGAAGGCGTGGGTCTCGTCCCAGTGCTTCTGCCACTTGTTTTCGATGCTTTGGGGGTTGTAGGCGGGAATGTTGTTCATGCTATGCACCTCGCGCTTAATGGTCAATTATGAATGAGGAATGAGGAATGAGGAACGGGGAGGGCTAAACAATCATGACCACCGGCTGGGCCGGTGGTCATGACGGCAACGGATCGATCAGTCGTTCTTGGCTTCCTCGGCGGCCTCTTCGACGGCGGCCTCCGCGCCCTCAGCGGCCTCCTCGACGGCGGCCTCGGCGTTCTCGGCGGTCTCCTCGGCGGCTTCCTTGACGCCCTCGGTGGCCTCCTCAACGGCGGCCTCGGCGTTCTCGGCGGTCTCCTCTACGGCAGCCTCCGCGCCCTCGACGGCTTCCTTGGCCTCGGTCTCGGCCTCCTCCACGGCGTTCTCAGCCTGCTCGGCGGCCTCCTCCACGGCCTCGGTGACGCTGGCGGGAGCGGTGCTCTTGGCGCCGGTGTTGTGGGTGGTGATGATGGTGGCGACGATCGCCAGCACGATGAACACGGCCGCGGCGATCTTGGTGTAGCGCTGCAGGCGGCCTTCCATGCTCTTGGCCTTGTTCTTGCCGAAGAACGTCTCAGCGCCGCCGCCGATCGCGCCCAGGCCCTGACGCTGGCCCTCCTGCATCAGCACGGTCACGATGAGAACGATGGAAACCAGGATCAGTACGATGTCGATGATGATGGAAACAGCGGTCATGGGGTCATCCTCCTTAAGTATCAAACGCAAATCATCCGGGATTATTCCGGCGCGTACCCGCCCAAAGGGCGCAAAAAGAACACGTCGTTCAAACACACTGGCCTATTATAGCACGGTTCCCCGCAAAACGCAACCGTCTTTTTGCGTAAATCGACGCTTTTTCACCCTAAATGACGGTTAATTTTGAGAGAGGAGAGAGAAATAAAAAGATCCTTTGCTTCACAGGCCTGAGGCACGACTGCGCATTGCTGACGCAAGGCTCCGCTCAGGATGACAGGTCAGCGGTCGATGCAAAGTTGTCATCCTGAGCGAAGCCGCGAAGCGGCGCAGTCGAAGGATCTTATCCTTTCTGCAGGGCAGACGGAGGAAGTTTACCCGATCATTCCTCAAACATCTCCGCGATCTTCAGCTTGGCCCGGTACACCTCGTTGCGGGCGTATCCGGCCTCTGCGGCCGCGTCGGCGGCCTGGCGCAGGTCGCCGCCCTCCAGAAGCCGCTCCAGCATGAACGCCGCGGCTCCCGGGCGCGGCGCGGGCGTTTCCACGGGCGGCAGCATCGAGATGTCCGCCGCGAGGCAGTACTCGCCCTTCTCCACGCTGGGGTTGGCCTGCAGCGCGGCGAGCACGTCCGGGGCCGCGCCGCGGTAGATGCGCTCGAACTTCTTGGTCAGGTCGCTGCACACGCACAGCGCGCACGCGGGCCACTTTTCGGCCAGCGCGGCGACGAGGTCCACGATCCGGTGCGGCGATTCGTACAGCACGAACACGCCGACGCCGGCGCGCCGGATGGCGTCCAGCTTGTCCGAGAGCGCCTTTTTCTCGCGCGGCAAAAAGCCGTAGAACGCGAACTCGCGCGCGTCGAAGCCGCTGGCGGACAGGCACGTGACGGCGGCGGACGGCCCGCAGACCGGCTCCACCGGGATGCCCGCCTCCCAGCACGCGCGCACCAGCAGGTGCCCGGGGTCGGAGATGCCCGGCGTGCCCGCGTCGCAAGTCAGCGCCACGGTCAGATCCTCCGCCAGCATCTTTTCGACGATCTGCGGGGCCTTCGCTTCCTCGTTGTGCCGGTGGCAGGAGAGCATCGGCTTGTGCAGGTCAAACTGGTTCAGCAGCTTCATCGTCACGCGGGTGTCCTCCGCGGCGATCAGGTCGGCGCACTCCAGCGCCTGGCGCATCCGCGGCGTCAGGTCGTTCAGGTTGCCGATGGGCGTGGCGACGACGTACAGCTTGGGCATGGGCGCTCCCTTCCAATCCTAAATAAACTCGATCCCGGCCTCGTCCAGCTTCTTCTGGGCATTCGCCGCCCGCTTCGGCGGCATCACGGTGGCGGTGCCATCCCGGAGGATGGCGACCTCGTAGCCGCGCTTCTTCGCGCCCAGCGCCGTGGCGGTCACGCAGCCGTACTGGTCCAGGCCGCACAGGTGCAGGCGCTCGACGCCGTGCTTTTCAAGCCATTCGCGCAGCGCGGCGGTCGTCAGCGCGTCGCCGAAGTGCTTGTCAAAGTGGTTTTCGCCTGCGATCTCCAGCCCGCCGTACAGCTCCGCGCCCTCCGTGCCCGCGAGGGAGAAGCCGAACAGCAGCCGGTTCGTCGGCAGGTTCTGGATGATGTGGCGGATGTAGACGATTTCGCAGCCCTGTTCGGCGTCTCGGCGGATGATGCCGTTGACGGACGCGACGAGCGCCTCTGTGTCGTAGGCGAAGCGCGGCTTTCGCGCGGGCCAGAGGTAGTCGTTCTGCATGTCGATGACAAGCAATGCGGTGTTCATGGGCGCGCCTCCTTTCCGAGGATGAAGAACAGTTCGTTGCCGGTCTCAAACGACGCGGCGACGCTTCGACCCGCCGGGATGTGCGCCGCCATCCAGTCGGAATACTGCGCCGCCATGCCCACGTTCCTTCCGCCCATCGTGCGCGTGGGGAAGGAGACGACGAGCCAGTTGGCGTTCACGGCGTTCATCACATCCAGCGCCGCGCCCGCCTTTTGGCGCTCCAGCAGCGGCAGCAGCTTGAACAGCAGCGCCACGTCAAAGGGCCCGGCGGGGATCGCACCGGGGCAGAGGATGTCGGCGCAGGCGGCGCTGACGGGCATGCCGTACACCTCACCGAAGCGGTTGACGGCGTCCACCGCAAGGCCGGAAATATCGACTCCGGTCGCTTTTATGCCCCGGGCGCCAAGGTACAGCGGCTGGATGCCGCAGGCGAGGTCCAGAACCGACCGAGGTCTACCTGTGACCTCGAATATGCGCGCGTACAGCGCGTCCATGTCCGAAACGGGCAGCCGTTCCCGGGTGGAGGCGTGCAGCGAGAGCATCTTTTCCAAACCGACGTCGGTATGTTTTATGCACCAGTCCTGCATGTCATACGCCAGCTGCCGCGCCTCCCCGGGCGTCATGAAGGCCCCGCTGATGCCGTGCAGCGCCTCGCGGGCCGCCTTCTCGACGTCCTTGGGCTTTTTGTACCGGCGCACGCACTCCGCCCACACCCGCCGCACCGTGTCCGGACAGATGTCGCGGTAGTTCTTCGATTGAAGCAGCTTGTCGAGGAGGGGATTTGAATCCGGCATATGTGGGTTCCTTTCGACAGGGACAGATTCTTCGACTTCGCGCGCCTTCGGCGCGCTCCGCTCAGAATGACAGCGAAACGGAATGCCTGTCATCCTGAGCGGAGCCTTGCGGCAAGCAAGGCGCAGTCGATGGATCTTTCTACTGCCTTTCTTGCATTGTCACTCGGCACTGCCGAGCAGCTCCATCAGCCGCCCGTAAAAGCGCAGGTTGTGCGCGGTGGCGAGGCGCAAGGCGGCGGGGTCGTTCACCTTGAACAGGTGGTGCAGGTACGCGCGGGAGTGGTTTTTGCACAGCACGCAGTCGCAGGCGGGGTCCACGGGCCCGTCCTCGCGGCGGTGCTCGTCGTCGAGGATGTACAGGAATTTGTAAAACTTCCCGTCCTCGCGCCGCACGCACGCGGGCGTGTCCCGGCCCGGCATCCACGTGTACAGCCGCTGGTGGCGCGCCTCGCGGGTGGGGATCACGCAGTCGAACAGCGTGTAGCCCATCTTTACCAGCGCGGCTATCTCCTCCGGCCGGCCGAGGCCCATCGCGTACTTGATCTTGCCGTCCGGCATCGCGTCCGCCGCCATTTTCAGGATGTCCGCGCGGAACTTGCCGTCCGAGTCCAGCGGCCAGCCGCCGAAGCCGTAGCCGTCGAAGCCGATTTCTTCCAGCCGCCGCCCGCACTCGGCGCGCAATTCCGGATCGCTGCCGCCCTGCACGATGCAGAACAACAGCGGCTTCTTCTCCATCCTTGCCGACAGCTTGTCGAACTCCGCGCGACAGCGCTCGCCCCACTTCACGGTCAGCTCCACGCTGCGCCGCTGTACGTCCGCCGGGTCGTCCGGGTGTGTGCACATGTCCAGCGCCATCATGATGTCGCTGCCGTACTGGAACTGCACCTGCATGCACTTTTCCGGCGTGTAGGTCAGCTTTTCCCGACCGAGGTCGGGCCTGAAGATGATCTCCTTGTCGCGGATCTCGCCGTACTCCGGGTTTTCGCGGATCAGCGAGTACAGCTGGAACCCGCCGGAGTCGGTGAGGATCGCGCCCGTGTAGCCGGTGAAGCCGTGCAGCCCGCCGAGGCTCTTGATCAGCTTCGCGCCGGGCTTGGTCATCAGGTGGTAGCTGTTCATTTCGCAGCCCATCAGCCCCGCCGCGTCCACGTCCTCAAACGAGCCCGCGCGGATCGCGCCGTAGGTGGCGTCCGGGAAGAAGGCGGGCAGCCGCACCGCGCCGGAGGGAGTTTCAAGATAGCGCATGAGACACCTCGGTCAATTGGTCAATGAAAGAATGAGGAATGAGGAATTAGGAATGAGGAATGGCGGTTCAAATCCCTTCGGGATTTGTTTTGATTATTTATATAACGAGAACCATTATAAGAATCACAGAAATCCGTCAGGATTTCATCCACAATTCCTCATTCCTCATTCCTAATTCCAAATTTCTCGACAATTCTCAGGCTCGCGCTTCGCGCGCGGGGGTTCTGCTCCAGTTCGACGTCGGAGGCCGTGACGGGCTTGCGGGTGATGAGCCTGACGCTGGGCTTCTTGCCGCACACGCACACGGGAAAGGACTTCGGGCAGGTGCAGGGGTCGGCGAGATTGCGAAACGTGTTCTTGACGATGCGGTCCTCCAGCGAGTGGAACGTGATCGCGCACAGCCGTCCGCCTGGGTTCAATAGGTCGACCAGCGCGCGCAGCGCAGGCTCCAGCGGGTCCAGCTCGTCGTTCACGGCGATGCGCAGCGCCTGGAAGGTGCGCCGGGCCGGGTGGCTGCCGTCTGTTGAGCGGAATTTCTTGGGGATCGCCGCGTCGATCACGTCCACCAGCTGGCCGGTGGTCTCGATGGGGGCGGACTTGCGGCGGTCACAGATCACGCGCGCGATCTGCCGCGCCCACTTCTCCTCGCCGTAGTCGCGCAGTACGCGGTTGAGCTCGTCCTCGCTCCACGTGTTCACGATCTCGCGCGCCGTCAATGCCTGGCTCTGGTCCATGCGCATGTCCAGCGCCGCGTCGTCGTGGTACGAGAAGCCGCGCTCGCGCACGTCCAGCTGGTGGCTGGAGACGCCCAGGTCGATCAGGATTCCGTCGAAGGCCGGAGCGATGCCCGCCGCTTCGAGCAGCGCCGGGGCGTCGTGGAAGTTGCCCCGCAGGCACTTAAAATGAGCCGGGGCGTTCAGCGCCGCCAGCCTTGCAGACGCCGCCTCGATGGCATCCGCGTCGCGGTCGATGCCGACCAGCAGCCCGCCCGGGCTCAGCCGCCGCAAAATCTCGGACGAGTGGCCTGCGCCGCCCAGCGTGCAATCCAGGTACGCGCCGTCCGGCTTAAGGTTCAGCCCGTCCAGGCATTCATTCAGCAGGACGGGAAGGTGGTGAAAGGACATAAATTACCTCGATTGTGTCAAAGGATAAGGGAGTAGGCAGTAGGCAGTAGGGAGTAGGAATAGCGGTGTAAATGGCATTTCCTACTCCCTACTCCCTTGTCCCTACTCCCTGATGATGATTGGATGGGTACTTCAAATCATCATCTATATCTTCCACGGCGCGATGCCCAGCTTCTTGCGCACCTTGAGCATCGTGCGGTGGGCGATGGCGGCGGCGCGCTCGCGGCCGGAGTCCATCACCTGCTGCAGATACGCCTTGTCGGCGCTGATGCGCTCGTACTCATTCTGGATCGGCTCCAGCGCGGCGATCACGGCGTCGGCCACGGCGTCCTTGAACTTGCCGTAGCCCTGCCCGTCGTACTGGGCGGAGATCTCGTCCATGCCCATGCCCGTCAGCGCGGAGAGTATGCTCATCAGGTTGGCCACGCCCGGCTGCTTTTCCGGGTCGAACACCACGCGGTTTTCGCAGTCCGTCACAGCGCGGCGCAGCTTCTTGCGGATGATTTCGGGCTTGTCGAGGATGGCGATGTAGGTCTCCTCGGGGTCGGACTTCGACATCTTCCGGGTCGGCTCCTGCAGGCTCATCACGCGCGCGCCCACCTTGGGGAAGTAGCCCTCGGGCACGACGAACACGTCGCCGTACACGCCGTTGAAGCGCTCGGCGATGTCGCGCGCGATCTCCAAATGCTGCTTCTGGTCCGCGCCGATGGGCACCAGGTCCGTCTGGTACAGCAGGATGTCCGCCGCCATCAGCACCGGGTAGGTGAACAGGCCGCAGTTGATGTTGTCGGCGTGCTTGGCTGACTTGTCCTTGAACTGCGTCATGCGGCTCATCTCGCCCATGTAGGTAAAGCAGTTCAAAATCCAGGCCAGCTCCGGATGCGCGGCCACCTGGCTCTGGAAGTAGATGATGTTCTTTTCGGGGTCCAGGCCGCTGGCCAGGAACAGCGCCATCGTGCGCAGGCACGCCTTGCGAAGTTCCGCCGGGTTCTGGCGCACGGTCAGCGCGTGCAGGTCCACGATGGAGTACAGGCAGTCGTACTCGTCCTGCAGCAGGCCGAAGTTGCGCAGCGCGCCGATGTAGTTGCCCAGCGTCAGGTTGCCCGTGGGCTGGATGCCGGAAAAGATGCGTTTTTTCTGGATTTGCTGTTCCATGGGTCGTTCCTCCGATTCAAGTGGATGTGGGGGGTCAGTCGAGCGCCTTGATGAAGCACCTTCTGCGCTTGTGCTGTTCGGTCTTAAAGAAGTTCCACTGGCTCTGCACCTTGTGGTTGGTCTCCAGCTGGGGGCCGGTCTCGGCGTATTTGATGCCCATCTTCTGGCTGCCCTTCAGCACGTGGTTGAGCAGGATGGCGTTGACGGCCTTGTTCTGGTATTCCGGCGCGACGGCCACCAGGAACAGATCCAGCGTGTCGTTCACCTTCAGCGCGCGCAGCACGCGGATCCAGCCCAGCGGGAACAGCCGCCCGCGGCTCTTCTTCAGAGCGTCGGCCATGCTGGGCGCGGACACGCCGAAGGCTGCCAGCTCGTCGTGTTCGTCGGCCACGAAGCAGGCCAGGTCCGGGTTGATGAGGGGGATGAACTTCGCGGCGTAGCGCTTGATCTGCTTCTCGTCCAGCGGTACGGTGCCGTAGAGGCCGGAGTAGGCGACGTTCACCATGCGGAACACCTTTTCGATCCAGGGCTTGTAGTCGCGCCGGCTCTTGAGCTGGACGATGTGCAGGTTCGAATACTTCATCACGCGCTCGGCCAGCTTGTCCATGCGGGTGCAGGTGCGCTCGTCGTAGGGCACCTCCACCAGCATCTCCACCCAGTCCACGTCCTTGACGTAGCCCAGGCGGGTCAGGTGGTCCACATAGTAGGGGAAGTTATAGTAGGTGACGAACATGCTGCGGCGGTCGAAGCCCTCCACCAGCATGCCCTCGCGGTCCAGATCGCAGAAGCCCAGCGGGCCGTGCACTTCGTTACAGCCCTTTTCGCGGGCAAAGTCCTCCACGGCCGCAAAAAGCGCCGAGGAGACCTCGAAGTCGTCGATGAAGTCCACCTGCGTGAAGCGCATGCGGTTCAGGCCCCACTTCTCGTTGGCGCGCCTGCTCAGGATCGCGCCGATGCGGCCGACGATCTTTCCGTCGCGCCAGGCCAGCCAGCACTTCGCCTCGCAGTAGGAGAACGCGGGGTTTTTCTTCGGGTTCCAGTCGCTCAGGTCGTCGCCGATCATCGGGGGGACGTACTGCGGAACGTCCCTGTACATTACGTTCGGATAGTCGACGAACCTCTTGAGCTCTGAACGGGTCTTCACTTCTCTGATTTCCACCATGTGAATCTCTCCAGAAACAGATTTACCCGCACCAGTATAGCATATTTGCCGGGATTGTGCAAATGAATTATAGTTGAAAAACGCGCGATGAAAAGCGGGCGAGGGCGGCAGCGCCGCCCTCGCCGAGGTCGCGCCTTGCGGCGCGGCTCACTTCCGGTTCCGGCTCATGATGCTCAGTATGCGCAGGAACAGGTTGATGATGTCCAGGTACAGCGAGGCGGACAGGTCGATGGCGTTGTCCACCGTGCGGGCGCAGGTGTTGGCCCGGGCCCAGTCGTAGCCGATGTACAGCGAGAACAGCCCCGCGCCCAGCCACTCGTAGAGCATGCCCGTGCGCCGCCCGAACAGCAGAAGGCTGATCAGGCCGCCCACCACCATGAACAGCAGCGAGAAGAACAGCACCCGCCCCAGCCCCAGGAAGAAGCCGGGGAACAGCGTTCCGGCGATCATGAACGACAGCGTGACCACCGCCGTGGTCAGCACGGCGCTCTTGACGATGTTCAGCGGCACGCCCTGCACCGACAGGCACACCACGATGCCGATCGGCGCGGCGATCAGCGTGTAGCCGATGAAGCTCATCAGCGCGCCCCCGCGCACCACCATGGTGTTGCCGACCAGCACCAGCACGAAGTAGCCCACGAGGAAGATCAGCGGGTTCATGCCGTACACCAGGCGCAGCGCCTGCCGGGCGAACAGCGCGACCGTCACGTAGTTCAGCGCGAAGCCCCAGAGCAGCATCGCGCCGATGATCAGGTTGAACGCCCGCTCCGAGATCTCCACATCCCCGTCGCGCAGCCCCCTGCGCTCGGAGAGGATCATTTCAGAATTGCCTAAAGCCATGCGATGACCTCCTTCACTTTTCATTCCTCATTCCTTATTTTCCATTCCTCATTATTTTATCCAGTGCTGCCGCCCATGTCAAGCTCTCCGCCCTCCGCACACCCCGGCGCGCGTCAGCATACTGTTAAATATACCGCCTTTTCAAAAATGAGGCAGTTATAAACATGGATATGTGGTATAATAGCAGGGATAATGTTTATGACGGAGGCGACTGCCTATGAAGATAGTGGTGCTTTGCGGCGGGCTGAGCATGGAGCGCAACGTTTCCATCACCAGCGGATCGCTGATCTGCAAGGCCCTGCGCGAGCTGGGCCACAAGGCCGTGCTCGTGGACATGTTCTACGGGCTGGAGGACGTCGAAGGGCCGATCGACGCGCTGTTTGAGAACCTGCCGCCGGTGGAGACGGTGCCCGTGGCGGGCGAGCCGGACCTGGAGGCCGTGAAGGCCAGCCGCAAGTGGAAGAGCCCCAGCATGGTGGGCAAGGGCGTGTTCGAGCTCTGCGCGATGGCGGACGTGGTGTTCCTCGGCCTGCATGGCGCGTGCGGCGAGGACGGCCGCATCCAGGCCGCGCTGGAGCTGATGGGCATCCCCTACACCGGCAGCGGCTACCTGGGCAGCGCCCTGGCCATGGACAAGGACCTGACCAAGCAGCTGGTGCGCGCGGCGGGCGTGCGCACGCCGAAGTGGCGCATCGCCAGCTATGGACGCGAGCCGATCGAGCAGATGGTCGCCTCGATGGACCTGCCCTGCGTGGTCAAGCCCGTGGACAGCGGCTCGAGCATCGGCGTGGCCATCGCGCACACGCGCGAGGAGCTCGTCGCAGCGCTGGAGATGAACCGTCCGCTGGGCCGCGTGATCCTGGAGCAGTACGTGAAGGGCCGCGAGATCCAGGTGGGCGTACTGGGCGGCCGCGCGCTGCCCTCCATCGAGATCATCCCCAAGCACGGCTTCTACGACTACAACAACAAGTACGTCGCCGGGGCGGCGGTGGAGATCTGCCCCGCGCCGGTCGATCCCGCCGTGGAGGAGGCGCTGCGCGAGACGGCGCTGAAGGTGCACCTGCTGCTGGGCCTGAAGACCTACTCCCGCACGGACTTCATAATGGACGACGCGGGCGAATTGTACTTCCTGGAGATCAACACGCTGCCGGGCATGACGCCCACGTCGCTGATGCCCCAGGAGGCCGCCGCCGTGGGCATCGACTACAACCACCTGTGCCAGATGATCGCCGACGACGCCGTGGGAGGTGCGAGGGCCTGATGAAGCCGTTTCTGTTGAGCGACGCGCTGCGGGCCGTCGGGGGCCGATTCTTCGGCGACGAGGCCGCGCTTGGGCGAGAGGTCACGCGCGTGACCAGCGACAGCCGCGACGCGGGTCCCGGCGCGCTGTTCTTCGCCTTCAAGGGCAACCGCGTGGACGGCCACAACTTCATGGCCGGATGCATCGAGAAGGGCGCGGCAGGCTGCGTCAGCGAGCGGGAGCCCGCCGAGAGCGAGCGCCCCGCCATCGTCGTGGAATCGTCGCTGAAGGCTGCCGGGGCGCTGGCTGCCTGGCATCGCGGGCGCTTCGACATCCCCGTCGTGGGCATCACGGGCAGCGTCGGCAAGACCACCACCAAGGAGATGGTGGCGGCGGTGCTGTCGCAGCGGTTCAATACCCACAAGACCGAAAAGAACTTCAACAACGAGCTGGGCGTGCCGCGCACGCTGCTGCGCCTGGACGAGAAGCACGAGGCCGCCGTGGTGGAAATGGGCATCTCCGGCTTCGGCGAGATGCGCCGCCTGACAAACATGGTGCGGCCCACCATCGCCGTGTTCAGCGTGATCGGCGACGCGCACCTGGAGTTCCTGGGCGACCGGAAGGGCGTGCTGCGCGCAAAGTCCGAGATCTTCGAGGGCATGGATAAAAATGCGCTGGCGGTGCTCAACGGCGACGATGCGCTGCTGGCCGGGTGCAAGCCGAACATGCGCCGGGTGCTGTACGGGCTCGGGGAGAACTGCGACGTGCGGGCCGAGAATGTGCGCAACCTGGGCGAGGACGGCATCGCGCTGACGATCTGCCACGCGCGCGACGCGTTCGAGGCGCGCATCCCCGCCTTCGGCAGCCACATGGTCTACGCCGCGCTGGCGGCAGCCGCCGTGGGCCTGGAGCTGGGCCTGACGGACGAAGAGATCGCGCGGGGCATCGCCGCCTACCGGACCGTCGGTGATCGCGCGCGGGTGCTCCACGCCGGGGACGTGACCGTGATCAGCGACTGCTACAACGCCAACCCGAACTCCTGCCGCGCCGCGCTGGATTCGCTGGCCGCGATGCCGGGGCGGCGGGTGTGCGTGCTGGGCGACATGCTGGAGCTGGGCGAGCAGACCGCCGCGCTGCACAGCGGCGTGGGGGAATACGCCGCGCGGCTGGGCGTGGAGCAGATCGTCGCCTGCGGCGCGCTGTCCCGGCACATCTACGAGGGCGCGAAGGCCGCCGGGGGGGATGCCGCGTACTACCCCGACAAGGCCGCGCTGCTAGGCGACCTGCCCGCGCTCATCCGGCCGGGCGACACCGTGCTCGTCAAGGCCAGCCACAGCATGGCGTTTGAGGAGATCGTGGAAAGACTGGTTGAACGCTGACGCGAAAAGAGAGCCCCGAAAGGGGCTCTCTTTTCGCGTCAGCACGGCGTGCCCTGCACCCGCCCGAGGCTCGTGTCGTCGCGCTTCCGGTCGCGCAGCGCGGACACCGGGTTCGGCGCGACCTCGAAGCGGTAGTCCTCGCCGTCGCGGCCGATCACCCGCTCGATGATCGCGTGGCTCTCCACGTCGCGCACGTCGCCGTTCACGATGCCCTGGTAGGTGAAGAAGTCTGCGCCCCTGGCCAGGTCGTTGACATTCGTCCAGTCCTCGCGCAGCGCCGTGTTGCACACCGTGCCGCCCAGCACGCCGCGCACGTAGTCGATGTTGCCCGTCAGAAGCAGCGGATCCGGGAACGTGCCGTCGGGGATCACCTGCGCGGCCTCCCGGCCCTCGTAGGTCTCCAGCAGGTTCGCCGCGGCGTGCAGGTGGCTGACCTCCTGCTCGAACAGCATCAGCCACACGTTCTTGATGCGCGGGTCGGTCTCGGTCTCCATGGCGCTCCAGTAGAGGTAGCACTCCGTGTACTGGTGGTTGAGGCACCCCTCCAGCCAGGTCTGCTCGGTGTCCATCAGGCTTCCGTACTGCGTGACGTGCTGTTCCTCCACCATGCCGATCTCCCGGTACAGCTTCTGGCCCCAGGCGGTGGGGTAGAACGCGGCCACGTTCATATAGTAGTTCATCGTCTGCTGCTCGGCGGCAGTGATGATGCCGGTGCACAGCCGCGTCATCGGCGAGGCCGTGCGGTTCTGGATGTGGAACTTGACGGAATCGAACGGGTGCCGGTGGTGGGCGATGGTGGGCCGCCCGGGCATGATCTCGGTGTAGCGCCCCACGAGCTCCTCTGCGTGCTGCCCGTCGTCGAACTCCATCAGGTCGGCGTAGCGATAGAGGTGGTCGAAGTCCTCCAGCAGCGCGAAGTCCAGCGCCTGCTTCACATACGGGTTGTCCTCCCGCTGCGCCAGGCCCGCGGTCAGATCGACCGCCAGCTGCTCGTAGCCGATCGTGTGCTCCAATATCGTCTCGTCCGCGGGCTTCAGCGCGCCGATCAGCTTCTGCTGCTGCTGTTCCAGGCGCCGAAGCAGCGCGACCTGCCGCCTCAATTCGTTGTCGCCGGTGTGGCGCGAGAACTGGTGGCCGTACCACACCGCCTCAAACTCCGTGCCGTTCATCAATATCACCCGGCAGCGCGTGTAGGGGTCCACGTCATGCTTGTCGTAGGGCTTCGGCGACAGCTGCTTCCAGTTCATGATGATCTCTTCCAGGGGCTTCGGCTTCAACTCAAATGGGTTCATATCCCACGCTCCTTCACGCGAATTTGCAAGTAGTATATGCGGAAAAACGGGGGATTATTTAAATGAGGAATGAGGAATGAGGAATGCTATATTCTTGACTTTCCTTGACATTCAGTTGACACTGGGTTTATAATGGAGTGGTAGACTGTCCCTGCATTGTAAAAGGAGGGCGCTTTCGTGAACGAAGTGAAGAAACCCAGACAACCCCTGATATTTTACTACATGCTCGCGATACTGGCGATCATACTGTTCAACAGCTTCATCGCGCCGCTGCTGTTTTCTCCGAAGGTGACGGAGGTGGACTACGGCGAGTTCATGCGCATGACCGAGGAGAAGCAGGTGTCCGAGGTGATGATCGAGGACAACCAGATCCTCTTTGCCGACCAGTCCGGGAGCCTCTACAAGACGGGCCTGATGGACGATGCGGAGCTGACGCAGCGGCTGTACGACAGCGGCGCGAAGTTCTCCAGCCAAATCGTGGAGCAGATGTCGCCAATCCTGTCGTTCCTCATTTCCTGGGCGCTGCCGCTGATATTGATGATCGGCCTGGGCCAGTACTTCAGCAAGAAGCTGGTCGAAAAGGCCGGCGGCGGCGCGGGCAGCATGATGTTCGGCATGGGCAAGAGCAACGCGAAGGTGTACGTCAAGAGCACCAGCGGCATCAAGTTTGACGACGTGGCGGGCGAGGACGAGGCCAAGGAGATCCTGTCCGAGATCGTCGATTTCCTGCACAACCCGAAGAAATACGAGGAGATCGGCGCGAAGATGCCCAAGGGCGCGCTGCTCGTCGGCCCTCCCGGCACGGGCAAGACGCTGCTGGCGAAGGCCGTCGCGGGCGAGGCGAACGTGCCGTTCTTCTCGATCTCCGGCTCGGAGTTCGTGGAGATGTTCGTGGGCATGGGCGCGGCGAAGGTGCGCGACCTGTTCAAGCAGGCCAATGAGAAGGCGCCCTGCATCGTGTTCATCGACGAGGTGGACGCCATCGGCGGCAAGCGCGACGGGCGCATCGGCGGCAACGACGAGCGCGAGCAGACGCTGAACCAGCTGCTGACGGAGATGGACGGCTTCGACGGCTCGAAGGGCGTCGTGATCCTCGCGGCCACGAACCGCCCCGAGAGCCTCGACCCGGCGCTCTTGCGCCCCGGCCGGTTTGACCGGCGCGTGCCGGTGGAGCTGCCGGACCTCGCGGGCCGCGAGGCGATATTGAAGGTGCACGCCAAGAAAGTGCAGCTGCAGAAGAACATCGACTTCGCCGCCGTGGCGCGGGCGGCCTCCGGCGCGTCCGGCGCGGAGCTGGCCAACATCGTCAACGAGGCCGCGCTGCGGGCCGTGCGCGACGGGCGGCGGCTGGTGACGCAGGCGGACCTGGAGGAGAGCGTGGAGGTCATCATCGCGGGCTACCAGAAGAAGAACCGTGTGATGAGCGACAAGGAGAAGATGGTGGTGGCCTACCACGAGATCGGCCACGCGCTGGTGGCGGCGAAGCAGAGTGAGTCCGCGCCGGTCCACAAGATCACCATCATCCCGCGCACGAGCGGCGCGCTGGGCTACACGATGCAGGTGGAGGAGGGCGAGCACTTCCTGCTGACCAAGGAGGAGCTCGAGAACAAGATTGCGACGTTCACCGGCGGGCGCGCGGCCGAGGCGCTGATTTTCAAGCAGATCACCACCGGGGCCTCGAACGACATCGAGCAGGCCACGCGGCTGGCCCGCGCGATGATCACGCGCTACGGCATGTCCGATGAGTTCGGCATGGTGGCGATGGAGCAGCTCACCAACCAGTACCTCGGCGGCGATACCACGCTGGCCTGCTCCGCCGAGACCGCGAACCGCATCGACGAGGTGGTGCGCAACCTGATCTCCGCGCAGTACGAGAAGGCGTACAAGATTTTGCAGGACAATGCCCAGCAGCTGCACGCACTGGCGAAGTACCTGTACGAGCACGAGACCATCACCGGCGAGGAGTTCATGGACATCCTGCACAAGAGCACGCCGCAGATCGCGGCGGCGCAGGCGTGAACGCCGAAACATCCCAATTCCAGCCAAGGAACGCCAACGGCGCGCCTTGGCTTTTTCGCGGGAACATGGTATGATAGAGTTGAAATGAAACAAGGGGTGAAATCCATGAGATACATCGTCAACGGCACGATCCTGCTCCCGAGGGGCGAAGTGTCCGGCAAGGCGCTGGCCTTCGACGCGGGCAAGATCGTCGGCATCGAGGACCGTGTGCCCGCCGACGCCCGGACCATCGACGCCGCGGGCGGCTATGTCGCGCCGGGATTGGTGGACGTCCACTGCCACGGCTTCATGGGCTGGGACGCCTCGAACGGCAGCGCCGAGGAGCTCCTGGCGATGTCGCGGCAGATGGCGCGGTGGGGGACCACCGCGTGGCTTCCGACGACGATGACGCTCGACTGGCCGGTGCTCGAGAAGTGCTTTGATGCGATCCGTCGGGCGATGGCGGACAGCCTCGCGCCGGACTGGCGCGGTGCGCAGGTGCTGGGCTGCCACGCCGAGGGCCCGTTCATCAGCACAAAGAAAAAGGGCGCGCAATCGGAGGCGAGCATCCAGCGGCCCGACGTCGAAAAGCTGCGCCCGTGGACGGACGTGGTGAAGCTGATGACCGTCGCGCCGGAGGCGGACGGGGCGCTCGAGTTCATCCGCGCCGCGGCGAAGCTGGGCGTCGTCCTGTCGATGGGCCACACCGCCGCCACGGCCCCGGAGGCGCTGGCGGGCATTGAGGCCGGCGTCACCCATGCCACGCACACCTTCAACGGCATGTCGCCGATGACGCACCGGGAGCCCGGCGCGGTGGGCGCGGCGCTGTCGGACGGGCGCGTGTACTGCGAGCTGATCGCCGATACCTTCCACGTGGACCCGCTGCTGTTTGCGCTGGTGGCGAAGCTGAAGGGCGACAAGCTCGTGCTGATCACCGACTCGATCCAGGTGGCGCACCTGCCCGACGGGGCCTACGAGCAGGGCAACCAGACCGTGGTCGTGAACGGCATTCGCCTGCGCTTCCCCAACGGCACCATCGCCGGCAGCGCCCTGACGATGGACCTCGCTGTGCGCAACTTCCGCGCGCACACGGGCCTGCCGCTCTATGAGGTCGTGAACATGGCCTCGCTCTATCCCGCGCGCTCCGTGGGCGTGGACGCGAAGAAGGGCTCGCTGGAACCCGGCAAGGACGCCGACATCCTCATCACCGACCGCGACTTCTGCGTACAGCGGACGTTTGTGCGGGGAGAAGAGGTTTGAGTGGAGAGTGGAGAGTGGAGAGTAAAACGCAGGGGCGACGTATCGTCGCCCCTGCGTTTTGGGTCATGAACCGTCCTAAATCCTCGCCACGCCGGAATCGCGCGCGGCCTGGGCGACGGCCTTGGCTACGGCATCCTTCACGCGGGGGTCGAACGGCGCGGGGATGATGTAGTCCTCGTTCAGCTCGTCGTCGGAGATCAGGCCCGCCAGCGCCTTGGAGGCGGCCATCTTCATCTCCTCGTTGATGTCGCGCGCGCGCACGTCGAAGGCGCCGCGGAACACGCCGGGGAAGGCGAGCACGTTGTTGATCTGGTTCGGGAAGTCGCTGCGGCCGGTGGAGATCACGCGCGCGCCGCCGGCCTTCGCCTCGTCGGGGAAGATCTCGGGCGTGGGGTTGGCGCAGGCAAATATGATCGCGTCCTTGGCCATGGTCCTGACCATCTCGGTGGTCACGGTGCCGGGGGCGGACACGCCGATGAACACGTCCGCGCCGACGAGCATGTCCGCGAGGCTCCCGGCCTTCTTGTCAAGGTTGGTGAGCTTCGCCATCTCGTCCTTGGCGGGGTTCATGCCCTCGGGGCGGCCCTCGTAGATCGCGCCCTTGCGGTCGCACATGACGATGTTCTTGATGCCGTAGGAGAGCAGGAGCTTTACGATGGCCGTCGCCGCCGCGCCCGCGCCGCTGGTGACCACGCGGATGTCCTCCTTCTTCTTGCCGACCACCTTCAGCGCGTTGATCAGGCCCGCCAGCGTGATGATGGCGGTGCCGTGCTGGTCGTCGTGGAAGATCGGGATGTCGCACTTCTCCTTCAGCTTGCGCTCGATCTCAAAACAGCGCGGCGCGGAGATGTCCTCCAGGTTCACGCCGCCGAACGAGCCGGACAGCAGGTAGACCGTGTTCACGATCTCGTCCACGTCCTTGCTCTTGATGCAAAGCGGGAAGGCGTCCACGTCGCCAAACGCCTTGAACAGCACGCACTTGCCCTCCATCACGGGCATGCCGGCCTCGGGGCCGATGTCGCCCAGGCCGAGCACAGCCGTGCCGTCCGTCACCACCGCGCACATGTTCCAGCGGCGCGTCAGCTCGTAGCTCTTTTCCACGTCCTTCTGGATCTCCAGACAGGGCTGGGCCACACCGGGCGTGTAGGCCAGGGAGAGGTCGTCCTTCGTCTTGACCGGCGGCAGCGCCACCACTTCGATCTTGCCCTTCCACTCGTAGTGCTTCTTCAGGGATTCCTCTGCGTAGTTCATGGGTCGTCCTCCTCGATGTATTGTCGTTCGGCGGTGCGCTCGCGCGCCGGATGTTTGGAGTTGTCCTGTTGCTATTCTAACACATCATTTCTCTTTATTCAATATGGGATTGGACCTCATGCGCGGGAAAAGCCGGTCGGACCCGACAGAACGGGTCCGACCGGCTTTTATGCGTTTCTACAGCCGCGCCTCGAGCGCGCCGATGCGCTCGGCGATCTGCTCGCAGAAGGAATCGGCGGCCTCCATGCGGGCGGAGGCGTCGAGGGCTACGAACTCCTTGATCGGGCCGATCAGCGCCCGCGCGGCCTCGGCCACGCCCTCGCCGGGCGTCGGCGCGCGCTGGGCGCGCAGGTACTGCGTCAGCACGTCGCAGGCCTTTGCCAGCTCCGCGTCGCCGGAGCGCCGCGCCTCCTCCATCAGCTGGCCGGAGGACGCCTGCAGGTCCGCCCGCACGCGGTGGTTCACCTGCGGCGTCTCGCAGGCTACGCCCTGCTCGTTCAGTTTCTCCACCATGTCCTGTACGTAGTCGGGCCGGCTCTTGATCACGGCGCGATACTTGTTCTGGTAGCGCAGCATCAGGCTGTGGTCGCCGCCGGACAGCTTTTGCAGGCACGAGCGCACCGACTGTCCCGCCGAGCGCGCGATCAACACCTGCTCCATCAGCCAGTCCACCTCCTGCTGTGTAAAGGGCACGAACCGCGCCGGGCGGGCCTCGCCGCCGTCGTGCTGGCGCACCTGGGCGTAGTAGTAGTTGCGGATGCTGTTGGGGCGGCGTCCCGTCTTGCGGGCGATCTGCTCGAAAACGGCCTTCAGCGGCAGCCCCTGCTGCTGGGCTTCGTCCGCGGTCTCCCACAGCAGCTTGTTCTCCGAGTCGCTCCAGCCCGCGCGCCTGCCCGCCCGGGTCAGTTCCATGCGGCCGCTGCCTTCGTGCGTCGTCAATGCCTGATCCATTCAATCCCCTCCAAACCGTTGATGATACAGAGTATGCGCCTCGTGTGCGGAGAATATACTGAACCGCGCGATTGTCAAAACTTTTTAATTTACCCGCCGGGACGCCGGACGCGCCCCAATCTGAATTCCATATGCGCCCGGCGGTGAAAATATACCGGTTTCGCTTGACTTTCGGGGCGGAAGGCATAAAATAGTATACAGAAACAGCGGGAGGGGATACCTATGAAGCACAACAAGCCGACCCTCGTCATCATGGCCGCGGGCATGGGCAGCCGCTTTGGCGGCAACAAGCAGATCGCGCCCGTGGATGACGCCGGACACATCATCATCGACTTTTCCATATTTGACGCCGCGCGCGCAGGCTTCGGCAAGGTGGTGTGCGTGATCAAGCCCGAGATGGAGGCGGACTTTCGCCGCGCCATCGGCGACGCCATCTCAAAGCACGTGGAAGTCAGCTACGCCTACCAGACGATCGACGCGAAGCTCCCGGCGGGATTCGCCATCCCGGAGGGCCGCCAGAAACCCTGGGGCACCGGCCACGCCGTGCTCTGCGCGCTGGATCAGGTGGACGGCCCCTTCGCCGTCATCAACGCCGACGACTTCTACGGCCGGGGCGCGTTCGAGGCCGCGGCGCGCTTCCTGCTCGCCGAGGGCGACGAGAACGAGCACGCCATGGTGGGCTACAACATCGAAAACACGCTGACCGAGAACGGCACCGTGTCGCGCGGCGTCTGCCAGGGCGACGCAAACGGCTTCCTCACCGACATCACCGAGCGCACCGCCATCGAGCCGCGGGAGGGCGGCGCGGCCTACACCGAGGACGGCGGCGCGACCTGGACCTTCATTCCCGCGGGCACGCCCGTGTCGATGAACCTGTGGGCGTTCCGGCGCGGCGTCGTGGAGGCGTTCGGCCGCATGTTCGAGGACTTCCTCAATAACGACGTGCCGAAGAACCCCGTGAAGGCGGAGTTCTACCTGCCCAACGTCCCCAAGGCGCTGATCGCCGAGGGAAAGGCGAAGGTGCGCCTGCTGAACACCGACGAGCGCTGGTACGGCATGACCTACCGCGAGGACGCCGAGAAGGTCCGCGCCGCCATCCGGGCGATGAAGGCAAGCGGGATGTATCCTGAAAAGCTGTGGGAGTGATCCCGACGACGCCCGCGTCCCGGCCGGGACGCCTTTTACAGAGTGACGCCATCAGAGGAGGAGTGGATCGCATGAAGAAGTTGATTGTCGTGCTGCTGGCGCTGGCGCTGCTGTGCGCCGCCGGGGCGCAGGCGGAGGTCGGCGCGGCGCTGAGGGTCGTGAACTGCGAGGAATTCGTCACGCTGCGCGAGGAGCCCGACACCCATGCCGCGGCGCTGGCGCGCGTGCCGCTGGGCGCGCGCGTGGACGAGCTGCACTGGGCGGAGAACGGCTTTACGTGCGTCAGCTATCGCGGCCGGACCGGTTACGTGCTGTCGGACTACCTGAGGCTTGACGACGACTATTCCGGTACGGAGATTGACCTGACCCGCGAACAGCGCTACAACTTCAACCTCTTTCTGTCCAACTTCACCGAGGTCGGCTTCCCGCAGCGCACCGGCTGCTTTGACGCGAGCTGGGTGGACGAGGCGGTGCTGACGGATTTCGCCGTCGAGCACTGCTGGTTCAATCGAAAGAAGCAACTGGAGTGGGGCGAGTACTTTGGCGGCAACAACGTGCGCCTGCCGGAGGACCAGATCGTGCCCGTCGTGAAGAAGTACTTTGGGCTGAAGATCAAGCCGAGCCACGACCTGGCTTACATCGACTACAAAAAGGGCTATTACTACTGGGAGGAGACCGGCGGGCACATCTCCGACGGCTTTGCCTGCCTGAGCAACGTCGAGGCGCTGGGCGGCGGGCGCTACTGCGTGCGCTTTGACGTCTACGGCATGGGCGAGGACTGGGACAACGACGTGTGCTACTACGACAGCAGCGCCGCCGACGCGGCCTATCCGACCTATGACTACGCGCCCACGGGCCGCGCCGTGATCGACGTCGGCTCCAGCGGCCTGAACGACCGCAGCGGCTGGCGGCTGGTGCGCTATGCGATCACCGGCGACTGAACGCCCTGTGCGCGATAGATGGCGATTCCCCGCCTTTGCCGAGAAAACGGCAGGGGCGGGGATTTCTTTCGCACCGTCCTTGTGAAACCGCTCGCTCTGTGTTATAATCATTTTGGATTGACAGGATCATCGGAGGTTTATTATGGAAAAGATCAGGACCACCGTACGCATCGCCGGCAAGGAGTACACCATCGCCAGCTACGACACCGAGGAGTACGTGAACCGCGTGGCGGACTGGGTGAACCGCCGCATGGAGGAGCTGGGGGCGGCCACGAAGCTGCCCGCGGCCCAGCTGGCCGTACTGACGGCGGTGAACGCCGCGGACGACATGATGAAGAGCCGCGACGAGATCCGCCGCCTGAAGGCGGAGCTGGACGACCTGCGAAACGCCCCGGATGCCGAGAGCAAGGATGAATAATCGCCCCATGGAGCTGCTGGCTCCGGCGGGGGATTTCGAGGCCCTGCGCGCCGCGGTACAGAACGGCGCGGATGCCGTGTACCTCGGCGCGGGCGCGTTCAATGCCCGCCGCACCGCCGGAAATTTCGACGGCGACGCCCTCGACGAGGCCGTCGCCTATTGCCATACCCGGGGCGTGAAGGTGCACGTGACGCTGAATACGCTGGTGCGCGAGGACGAGTTCGACGCGCTCATCGACGCCGTGCGCGCGGTGAACCGCGCCGGGGCCGACGCCGCCATCGTGCAGGACTTCGGCGTGGCGCGGGCGCTGCGGCAGATCGCGCCGGACATCCAGCTGCACGCCAGCACGCAGATGGCCGTGCACAATCGGCAGGGCGTCGCTTTTTTGCGCGATCAGGGCTTTGACCGGGCGGTGCTGGCCCGGGAGTTGACGTTTTCGGAGATGGCCGAGTGCGCCCGCGAGGGCATCGAGATCGAGGCCTTCGCGCACGGCGCGCTGTGCGTGGCCTGCTCCGGCCAGTGCCTGATGTCCAGCCTCGTGGGCGGGCGCAGCGGCAACCGCGGCCTGTGCGCGCAACCCTGCCGCCTGCCGTGGCGACTGGACGACCGGGCCGGATGCCTGCTGTCCACGCGCGACCTGTGCGGCATCGCGGACCTCGCGCGGCTTTGGGACGCGGGCGTCGCCAGCCTCAAGATCGAAGGGCGGCTCAAGCGCGCGGAGTACGTGGCCGTGACCGTGGCGGCCTATCGCCGCGCGCTCGACGCGCTCGACGAGGGCCGCGCGATCGACCTCGACGGGGAGCGCGCCGAACTGGCGCAGATGTTCAACCGCGGCGGTTTCACGCGCGGCTACGGCCCGGGCGTGTCCGAGAGCGATTTGATGTATCCCGAGCGTCCGAACCACATCGGCGTGCGGGTGGGCGCGTGTCGCCGCGACGGCGAGGTGACGCTGGATGCGGACGTGTTGGCCGGGGACGCGCTGGCGCTGCGGGGCCGGGGCGAGGATATGCCGGTGAAGCTGTCGGGCGCGGCGGGCGAGCGCGTGCGCTGTCCGCAGGCCAGGCGAGGCGACGGGCTGTTCCGGCTCGTCAGCGAGGCGCAGATGAAGGCCGCCCGCGAGAGCTTCCGCGGCGAAAAACGGCAGGCGCCCGTCACCGCGAAGGCCACGCTGCGCGTCGGGCAGCCCGCGCTCTTGGAGGTCACCGACGGCGTGCACACCTCGCAGGCCGCTGGGGAGGTCGTCGAGGCGGCGACGGGCCGCGGCCTCGACAGCGCGCGCGTGATCGCCCAGCTGCAGAAGACCGGCGGCACGCCCTACAGGTTGGAGCGGGTGGCGCTGGACGCGGACGCGAACGCCTTTTGTCCGGCCTCGCTGCTGAACGCGCTGCGGCGCGACGCGCTGGCGGCGCTGGACGCGGCCCGCACGGCGGTGGAGCGGGAAGAACGGCCGTATGACGCCGAGGCCGACGCGGCGATACTTGAAGCGACCTTCAAGGACCAAGGCGCGCAATCCCAAAGCCTTCCCCTCTGGGGAAGGTGTCCCGGCGCAGCCGGGACGGAGGGAGTTCCCCTCCTCCTCGCCCAGTCCCCGGACCCGCGCCAGCTCGAAGCCGCGTTGGCATGCGGTGCGGACGTCGCCGTGTTCGCCCCGGCCGACCTGCGGCCCGGGGCGCTGGAGCAGATCGACCTGGCCGCGCTTTCTCGCAGAGGTCGCGTGGGACTGGCGGTCCCGGCGGTGACGACGGCCCGGGCGCTGGACGCGCTGAACGCGTGGGCGCTCGAAAACCGCGATTCCATCGAAATCACGTTCCTCTCGAACGTCGGCCAGCTGGGCCTTCAGTGGCCCGGGATTCGGGCGGGGGACTTCCTGCTGAACGTCGGAAGCCGCGCGTCGGAAGCGCAGCTGGCGGCATGGGGGCTGGAGCGCTTCACGCCGTCGGTGGAGCTGAACGCGGGGCAGCTGCACCGGCTTGGCGGGCGCATGGACCTGGTGATGTGGGGCCGCATCCCGCTGATGCACCTGCGGCACTGTCCGCTGCGCGCGGCGAAAGGCATGAGGGGAAGACACGCCGACTGCCGCCACTGCGACGCCTGCCCGCCCGCCGAGCGCCTGGACGGCAGGACGCTCGTGGACCGCAAGGGCGTGGCCTTTCCACTGCGGCGGCTGGCCATGGAGGGCGGGGAGTCGGGCGGCTGCGTCGTGCAGGTGCTGAACTCCGCGCCGCTGATGCCGCTGCGCCGCCTGGATCGGCTGCCCCGGGCCGGGGGCTGGCGGCTGCTGCTGAATCCCGGCGAGCCGACCGAAGCCGTTGTGCGGATCTACCGCGCCGCGCTGGACGGGGAGGACTTCCGGGTCCTGCCGGAGTGGGAGATCATCGAGAACATGAACACCACGACCGGGCACTACTTCCGGGGCGTGGAGTGAAGAATGCCCCTTCCATGCCTCGCCCCCGTGAGGGGGAGAGGTGCCCCGCAGGGGCGGAGAGGGGGCTCCCCAACCACTATTCTAAAAACGGAGCGATCACCATGAACGAACGCAACCTTCGCGTACTGGAATTCCCCAAGATACTGGAGATGCTCTCCGCGCTGGCAGTGACGGACCCCGGGCGCGAGGCCGCGCGCGCGCTTGCGCCGTCCGGCGACGCGGACACCGTGCGGCGCTGGCAGGCTGAGACCGAGGAGGCCGGGACGATCTTCGCCTATCACGGCTCCAACCCGATGGCGTACTTCACCGACGTGCGCGCGTTTCTGAAGCTGGCGAAGGCCGGCGGCACGCTCTCGCCGAAGGCGCTTTTGCAGGTGGCGGACGCGCTGCGGGCGTCGCGCACGGTGCGCGGCGCGCTGGTGACGGACCGCGAGGACACGCCCCTGTTGACCGAGATGGGCTCGCGCCTGGCGACGAACCGCGGCCTGGAGGAGGAGATCTTCGACGCGATCATCTCCGAGGAGGAGATCAGCGACCATGCCAGCCCCGAGCTCTACGACATTCGCCGCCAGATGCGGGTGCTGAACGAGCGCGTGCGCGACAAGCTGAACGGCATCATCCGCTCCGCCACGATGCAGAAATACCTGATGGACGCCATCGTCACGATGCGCAACGGGCGCTACGTGGTGCCGGTGAAGGCCGAGTGCCGCGCGAACGTGCCCGGCATCGTGCACGACCAGTCCGGCACCGGCTCCACGCTGTTCATCGAGCCGATGGGCGTCGTGGAGGCGGGCAACGAGCTGAAGCAGTGGACGATCAAGGAGAAGAACGAGATCGAGCGCATCCTCGGTGCGTTCTCCGACCGCGTCGCCATGGACGCCGACCTGATCGCGAACAACCTCGACCTGATGGCGCGGCTGGACGTGATCTTCGCCAAGGCGGCGCTCGCGCGGCAGATGCGCGCCGTGCCGCCGAAGCTGAACGAGGAGGGGCACGTGCGGCTTTTGCAGGCGCGACACCCGCTGATCGACCCGCAGAAGGTCGTGCCCTCCACGCTCTGGCTGGGCGAGGACTTTACCACGCTGGTGATCACCGGCCCGAACACCGGCGGCAAGACCGTGACGCTCAAGACGGTGGGCCTTCTGTCGCTGATGGCGCAGGCGGGCTTGCAGATCCCCGCGGCTTACGGCTCCGAGCTCTCGATCTTCGACGAGATCTTCGCCGACATCGGCGACGAGCAGTCGATCGAGCAGTCGCTGTCCACGTTCTCGTCCCACATGACCAACATCGTCGGCATACTCGAGGCCGTCACGCCCCGGTCGCTGGCGCTGTTCGACGAGCTGGGCGCGGGCACCGACCCGACCGAGGGCGCGGCGCTGGCCATGTCCATCCTCAGCCACCTGTTGAAGATGAAGGTCACGACGATGGCCACCACGCACTACAGCGAGCTCAAGGCCTTCGCGCTGGGCACGCCGGGTGTGGAGAACGCCTCGGTGGAGTTCAACGTGGAGACGCTCCAGCCCACCTACCGGCTGTCCATCGGCGTGCCCGGCAAGAGCAACGCCTTTGAGATCTCGCGGAAGCTGGGCCTGCCGGAGTTCTTGATCGAGGACGCGAACAGCCGCCTCAGCAAGGACGCCGTGCGCTTCGAGGACGTGATCGCCAACGCCGAGTATCACCGGCAGATCGCCGAGAAGGAGCGCGAGCTGGCCGAGCAGGCGCACATCGAGACCCAGAAGCTGCGCGACGAGGCGGAGAAGCTGCAAAAGGAGCTGGCCGCGCGGCGCGAGACGGAGCTGCGCAAGGCGAAGCAGGAGGCGCGGCAGCTGCTGCAAAAGGCGCAGCGCGAGAGCGAGCAGATCATCTCCGACCTGAAAAAGCAGCGCCAGAGCGGCGTGAAGGAGCACGAGCTGCACGCGCTGCGCGCCCAGCTGCAGGGCGCCATCGACGACAACAGCGAGCAGATCGCCGCCACGGGCGAGGGCGGCCCCGTCACGAGCGCGAAGGTGGGGGACACGGTGCTGCTGGTGAACCTGAACGCCAAGGCCGTGGTGCTCACCGAGCCGGACGCGAAGGGCGAGTGCACCGTGCAGGCCGGCGCGCTGAAGCTGAAGGCAAACCTTGCCGACATGCGCGCCGCCCGGCCCGACAAGCCCGAGAAAGCGAAGGGGCGTCAGCCCGCGAAGGGCAGCGGCGGCGGCTCCGCCTACGTCGGCATCTCCCCCCGCGCGGTGCAGATGGAGTGCGACGTGCGCGGCATGAGCCTGGACGAGGCGCTGCTGTCCGTGGACATGTTCCTCGACGGCGCGGTGCTGAACAAGCTTTCGCAGGTGTACATCATCCACGGCAAGGGTACGGGCGTGCTGCGCAGCGGCATCCAGCAGCACCTGAAGAAGCATCCCGCCGTCAAGACCTTCCGCCTCGGCAAGTACGGCGAGGGCGAGGACGGCGTGACGGTGGCGACGCTGAAGTGAGAGTTTAGAGTTAAGAGTTGAGAGTGGAGAGTGAAGAGTTTAGAGTGGAGGAAGCTGCGCAATGCCCGTAGGGGCGGCGATGCGGCGGAAAGTCCGCCCCTGCGCCCGTCTTGCCTCCCCTGTGTAAGGGGAGGTGGCCCGCAGGGCCGGAGGGGTTGAACTCTACGGTTTAAGGAGACTAATATGCAGAACATTTACGACAACCCGGTTTTCTTCGAGGGCTACAGCCGCCTGCGCGAGCGGGCGGTGAACGCGAACAACCTGTTCGAAATCCCCGCGATGATGGCGCTGCTGCCGGACCTGGCGGGCAAGCGCATGCTGGATCTGGGCTGCGGCACGGGGGAGCGCTGCGCGGAGTACGCCCGGCGCGGCGCGGCGAAGGTGCTCGGCATCGACATCTCCGAGAAGATGCTGGCCGTGGCCCGGGAGAAGAACGCCGACCCGCGCGTCGAATACCGCCGCCTGCCGATGGAGCGCGTTGGCGAGCTGGAGGGCCCCTTTGACCTGGTCGTCAGCTCGCTGGCGCTGCAGTACGTCGAGGACTTCGCGGGCGTCGTCGCGGCGGTATACGATCTTTTGAAGCCGGGCGGGAGGTTCGTGTTCTCCCAGGAGAATCCGATCAACACCTGCTTCACCACCGGCGAGCGCTGGACGAAGGACGCGGCGGGCAACAAGCTGTGGGCGAATATTTCCAATTACAGCGTGGACGGCGTGCGCGAATCGACCTGGTTCGTGGACGGCGTGAAGAAGTACCACCGCACGTTCTCCACCGTCATCAACGCGCTGGCGGACGCGGGCTTCTTCGTGGAAAAGCTCATCGAGCCCTACCCGGACGAGGCGATGGCGCGCGAATACCCGGATTACGCGGACCTGCTGCACAAGCCGGACTTCCTGCTCGTGCGGGCGAGAAAGGATTGAGAATGAAGCTGGAGCACCAGATTGCCACGTCGCTGCGCTCCTTGCAATGACCGTAACCGTACTTTGCGGAATGTCCGGAACAATGGGACGGCGATCCGGCTCCCCAGCCATCTTCTCTCCACTCTTCACTCTTCACCCTGAACTCTCACACTCCGTTCACATCCCGTTCACGCCTGTGTGCTAAAATGACCGCGAGACCACGTTGAGGTGATTGCCATGACAAAGACGAAGATCCTACTGGTGGACGACGATCCGAACATCCGCCAGCTGGTGAACCTGTACCTGGAGAAGGAGGGCTTCGAGGTCGAGATGGCCGACCGGGGCGACACGGCGCTGCAGCAGTTCAAGCAGTCGCCGCCGAACCTGATGCTGCTGGACGTGATGCTGCCGGGCATGGACGGCTGGCAGGTGCTGCGCGAGGCGCGGAAGGTGTCGAACATCCCCATCATCATGCTCACGGCCAAGGACGAGACCTTCGACAAGGTGTTGGGGCTGGAGCTCGGCGCGGACGACTACATCGCCAAGCCCTTCGACATGAAGGAGCTCGTGGCCCGCATCAAGGCCGTCGCCCGGCGCTACCAGGCCCCGGAGGCCACCGACGCCACGAAGGAACTGATCTTTCCGGGCCTGACCGTGAACATCAGCCAGTATTCGGTGACCTACATGGGCAAGGAACTGGAGATGCCGCCCAAGGAGCTGGAGCTTTTGAACTTCTTGGCCAGCCACCCGAACCAGGTGTTCACGCGCGAGCAGCTGCTGGAGCAGGTGTGGGGCTACGACTACTTCGGCGATTCCCGCACCGTGGACGTGCACGTGAAGCGCCTTCGCGAGAAGCTGACCGAGGGCGAGAAGCTGGGCTGGCAGATCAAGACGGTCTGGGGCGTCGGCTACAAATTCGAGGTGAAATAGCCCATGCGCAGGAGCCTGTTCTGGCGCACCTACAGCGTGCTGCTGGCGGCGCTATTGGTGACGATCTTCATCTTCACGGGCGTCATGTTCGCCGCCCGCCAGCAGGCGATGCAGGAGAGCTACGAGGCGGAGGTGCGCCGCCAGGCGCGCGAGGTGGCGGACTACATGGCCAACCTCTCCGCGCTCAGCTTTTTACAGAGCAACGCCACCATGCGCTCGGTGATCCGTGGAAAGCTCGGCGACATCTACAGCGCCTACAATGCCGACATCTGGATCGTCAGCTACGATTCCGGCACGGTGCAGTACGTGGACAAGAGCTGGAACACCACGCGCTTCATCGCTACCGACGCCGTGACCGAACAGCTCTCGCTGATCCAGCAGGGCAACGACATCCGCGTGGAGGGCCTGTTCCCGGACATGGAGGAGGGCGAGAAGATCGTCACCATCGGCGTGCCCTGGTACTACGGGGAGAACGAGGTGGTCGGCGCGGTGCTGCTGCACATCCCCAAGAAGTCACTCCGGGTGGGCCTGGGCAGCGTCATCCGGCAGGTATTGCCGCCCGCCGCGCTGGCGCTTCTCGTGGGCACGGTGCTGGCGTTCTTCCTGGCGCGCAGCCAGATCCGCCCGCTGAAGGAGATGTCGAGCGCCGTGCGCGAATTCTCCAAGGGCGACCTGACGCGCCGGGTGGATGTGCACTGCGGCGGCGAGCTGGAGGAGTTGGCCGACTCCATCAACCGCATGGCGGGGGAACTGTCGCGGCTGGAGGACTCGCGCCGCAGCTTCGTGGCGAACGTGTCGCACGAACTGCGCTCGCCGATCACCTGCATGCGCGGCTACGTGCAGGCCATGCAGGACGGCGTGATCGACGCGGCGGACATGCCGCGCTACTACCAGATCGTGCTGGACGAGACGGACCGGCTCACGGGCCTGGTGAACGACCTGCTGGACCTGTCCCGGCTGGAGTCGGGCAAGTTCCCGCTGACGCTGGCGCCGTTTGACGCGAACGAGCTGGTGCGCCGGAACCTGATCAACTTCGAGCCGCGCATCGACGCAAAGAAAATCTCCGTTCAGGTGGAGCTGGCGGACGGGCCGCTGATGGTGATGGCCGACGCCAACCGCGTCAACCAGGTGGTGTCCAACATCATCGACAACGCCGTGAAGTTCATGGACGGCGAGGACAACCGCCTGACGGTGCGCACCGCCCGCGAGGGCGCGAACGTGCGCTTCACCATCGCCAACAACGGGCCGCGGATCGCCGAGGCCGACCTGCCCTACATCTTCGAGCGCTTCTACAAGGCCGACAAGGCGCATACCTCCGGCCAGGGCACGGGCCTGGGCCTGTCCATCTGCCAGCGGATCATACAGCAGCACGGCTCGAAGATCACCGTCCGCTCCGACGACAGCGAGACCGCGTTCGAGTTCCTGCTGCCGGTCGCGGGGGAGTGAGGAGTTGGGAGTTAGGAGTGAGGAGTTATAGATTGTCGCTCCCGCGCGGTAGCCGCTATCCCTACTCCCTACTCCCTAATCCCTACTCCATAATATTAAGTTGTCATTACGCCGATTGGCAAACCGCCGTGAAAGGTTTATAATAAGGGGTAATTGAGCGATCATTACCGACGAAAGCGAGGATGACCCATATGAAGTATATGAACGCCATGGCGCGCCTGTTGGCCCTGCTGCTGGCCGCGCTGATGCTCACGGGCATGCTGGCCCTGGCCGAGCCCGCCGAGACGGAAGCCCCCGAGGCCGAGGCCGTGGAAGCCGTCGAGGGCGAGGCCGAGGAACCCACCGAGGAAGAGGAACCCGCCGAGACCGAAGCGCCCGCCGAGGCGGAGGACAACTCCTACGGGCTGATCTACTCGGCCAACAACCCGATCCCCGACATCGCCGAGCGCGTGCGGCCCGCCATCGTGCAGGTCGTCACGAAGGTGGAGAGCTGGGACGCCGACACCCGCACCGCGGACGTGTACGACGCCGGCTCCGGCTCGGCCTGCTACATCCGCCCGCTGGAAAACGGCGAGGGCGGCTACCTGCTGACCAACTACCACGTCATCCAGGACACCGACGTCTACACGGCCGAGTGGCTGGACGGCACCGTGAGCGATCTGGAGCTGGTGGGCTACGACGACGGCAGCGACATCGCGATCCTGAAGTTCGAGGGGCCCGTCCCCGGCGACGCCGAGCCCATCCCGCTGGGCGACTCCGAGGCGCTGCGCATCGGCGAGCTGGCGATCATCATCGGCAACCCCGGCATCGACGACGTGATGTTCGGCAGCGTCAGCGCCGGCATCATCTCCGGCCTGGAGCGCGCCGACCCCGGCCTGGGCAACTTCTCCCACCACATCACCACGATCCAGATCGACGCGGCGCTCACCGCTGGCTACTCCGGCGGCGCGCTGCTGAACGCGAAGGGCGAGATGGTGGGCATTCCGGTGATCTACACGCTGGGCGAGGGCATGAACTTCTGCATCCCGATCAGCGCGGTGAAGGGCTTTATCGACCAGATCATCGACAGCGGCAACGTGGTGCGCCCGCGCATGGGCGTCACGGTCGTCACCATTGACGGCCCGGACGAGGCCATGCGGCGCTTCCCGCCCATCGGCGCGCAGGTGTACTCCGTGGAGAAGGGCACCCCGGCGGACAAGGCCGGCCTGCAGGAGAAGGACGTCATCACCGAGGCCAACGGCATCCGCGTGAAGTCCAGCCGCGACCTGGTGGACGCCGTGGACCAGTGCGGCGAGGGCGAGCCGATGAAGCTGGTCGTGTATCGCTACGAGTACGACGACGACGGCAACATCAAGGGCGGCTATGAAGTGCTGAACCTGGAGCTGGAGTTGGAGATCATCGATTGACAGAGGGGCGCGGCCGCCTGCGGGCGGCCGCGCCGTTGAAACGATTGGGAAGGGGAGAGGGCGCTATGCAGATGACCGGCGCGCAGATCCTGATGGAGTGCCTGGTGGAGCAGCGGGTGGACACCGTGTTCGGCTTCCCGGGCGGCACCATACTGAACGTGTACGACGCCCTTTTGGACTACCCGGGCATCCGCCACATCCTCACCGCGCACGAGCAGGGGGCCTGCCACGCGGCGGACGGCTACGCCCGATCCACCGGGCGCGTGGGCGTCTGCTTTGCCACGTCCGGCCCCGGGGCCACGAACCTGGTCACCGGTATCGCCACCGCCTACATGGACTCCTCGCCCGTGGTGTGCATCACCTGCAACGTGGACCTGCCCCTGCTGGGCAAGGACTCCTTCCAGGAGGTGGACATCACCGGCGTCACGATGCCCATCACCAAGTGCAACTACCTGGTCCGCGACGTCAACGACCTGGCCGACACCGTGCGCGAGGCCTTCGCCATCGCCCGCAGCGGCCGGCCCGGCCCGGTGCTGATCGACATCCCCCGGAACGTGACGCTGGAGAAGACGGAATACGAGCCCCTCACGCGCGCCCAGCACGGCGTGTCCGGCAAGCTGGGCCGCCTGATGAAGCGCTCCAGCCAGGATTTCAAGGCCCCCGAGCCGGACTACCGCGACATCGACATCCTCATAGGCATGATCCGCGCCAGCGAAAAGCCGCTGCTCATCTGCGGCGGCGGCGTGGTGCGCGCCCGCGCGGACTGGGAGTTCGAGGAGTTCGCCAACCGCATCGACGCACCCGTGGGCATGACCGTGATGGGCGCGGGCGGCTTCCGCGGGCTGAACAAGCTGTGCATGGGCCTGGTGGGCATGCACGGCAGCCAGGCCAGCAACATGGCCGTGGACGCCTGCGATTTGCTGATTGCCGTGGGCTGCCGCTTCTCCGACCGCGTGGCGCTGAACCCCGCGGGCTTTGCGCGCAACGCGAAGATCGTGCAGATCGACATCGACCGCAGCGAGATCGACAAGAACGTGCTGACGGCGCACCACATCATCGGCGACGCCCGGCGGGTGCTGCAGCTCTTGAACGAGCGCATGGAGCAGCTGGACCACGCGGCCTGGAAGGACTATGTGTTCTCGTTCAAGACCGAGACCGAATACGACGAGGCGGACGACCGGCTGACGCCCAGCCAGATCCTGGACGCCATCGCCCGCATCGCGCCACGCGACGCCGTGTTCGCCACCGACGTCGGCCAGCACCAGATGTGGGCCATCCAGCATTTGCACTTCGAGTACTCCGGCCAGCTGGTCACGTCCGGCGGCTTCGGCACGATGGGCTTCGGCCTCGGCGCGGCCATCGGCGCGCAGGTCGGCAACCCGGACAAGGTGGTCATCCATATCACCGGCGACGGCAGCTTCCGGATGAACCTGAACGAGCTTTCGACGGTGGAGCACTACGACCTGCCCATCGTCACGGTGCTGTTCAACAACGGCGCGCTGGGCATGGTGCGCCAGTGGCAGACGCTGACCTGCAATGGCCGCTACTCCCAGACCACGCTGGACCGCGGGCCGGACTTCGTGAAGCTGGCCGAGGCCTACGGCCTGGCGGGCCGGCGCGTGACCCACGTGGACCAGCTGGAGGTGGCGCTCAAAGACGCCATCGCCAGCGGCAGGGGCATGGTCATCGACTGCGCCATCGCCACGGACGAGATGGTGCGCCCGATGGTGTCCGGCGGCGGCAACATCACCGAGTTCGTGGTGGACTGAGAGGGGGCGGCGGCGATGAACGAAATCAAGAGGCATACGCTGGCGGTGCTGGTGGACAACGAGGCGGGCGTGCTGAGCCGCGTCGCGCGGCTGTTCTCCGGCAAGGGCTACAACATCGACTCCCTGGCCGTGGGTACCACGAACGACCCCGCCGTGTCCCGCATCACCATCGAGGTGTTGACCGACGAGCGCCAGGCGCGGCTGATCTGCATGCAGCTGCGCAAGCTGATCTGCGTCCACTCCGTCAAGCGCCTGGCCGCGGAGCGCGCCATCCGGCGCGAGCTGGTGCTGATCAAGGTGTCCGCCCCCACGCACGAGATCCGCAACGAGATCATACAGATCGCCAACATCTTCCGCGCCTCGATCATTGACGTGGCCACCGAATCGCTGACCATCGCGCTGATCGGCGACGACAGCAAGGCGGAGGCGATCCAGAAGCTGCTCAACGAGTTCGGCATACTGGAGCTGGTGCGCACGGGCATGGTGGCGTTGGAGCGCGGCCAGTATACGATCGACGAGCAGACCAAGGAGAAGGGCGAGTTCGACTACGGCAAGAATGTGCTGTAGCGTTCTTCCAAGCCTTTCCCTTCAGGGGAAGGTGCCCCACAGGGGGCGGAAGAGGTTGTTCTCTTTCCAACCGCCCGCCCTGCTAATCACCTGCAACAGAAAGGAATCAACATGGGTAAATCCAATTTTGCCGTATTTGTGGACCTGGAAAACGTCGGCGCGAAGGAATCGCTGCTGCTTTCCATCATCGAAAAGGTCAAGATCCGCGGGTCGCGGTGGTGCCGTCGCTGCGCTGGGGCAAGGTGCAGAAGAACAACCTGGACATCCAGCTGGTGATCGACGCCATGGAGGTGGCCTACACCAACCCGTTGATCGACAGCTTCTGCATCGTGTCCGGCGACAGCGACTACACGCCGCTGGTCGGGCGGCTCAAGAGCATGGGCAAGCACGTGCTGGGCATCTCGCGCTCCGAGGCGGCCAGCAGCATATTCGTCAACGCTTGCAACGAGTTCGTGTTCCTCGAATCCGTCGCCAAGCGCCAGCCGAAGAAGAACAAGAAGGAGGAGCGCACGCCGCTGGACGGCGACATCAACGAGCTGGTCAGCCAGGTGGAGACCATCGTGGGCGACCAGGACGAGGAGCAGATGTACGCCAGCGAGATGAAGAACACGCTGCTGCGCCTGCGGCCGGACTTCTCCGAAAAGAGCTACGGCTGCGCCACGTTCGGAAAGCTGGTGGAGCAGATCACGAAGCGCTCGGACAAGCTGATCAGCTGGACGGAGAACTCCGCGCTGGTGATCGGCCTGGAGGCCGAGGCCGAGGACAAGGAGCCGAAGCTGGACAAGAACAACTGGCTGCCGGCGTTCAGCCAGGCGCTGGAGCACTTCAAGGACGAGGGCTTCGACCGCGTGAACCCGTCCATCCTGAAGGCCACGATCCAGGCCGACTACCCGAGCTTCGCAGAGAAGGACATCGGCTTCAAGCGCTTCAGCGACGTGATGAAGGCGCTGGAGAAGCAGGGCCTGCTCGTGATCGAGATGGACGACGCGCACACGATGCTGCTGCGGATATGCTGATTTTGATGGAGGGCTGCATATGACCTGGGATTTGACGAAACTCTACGCCTCCTTTGACGATCCGGCATTCCTTTCGGACGTGGAGGAGCTGAAAACCCTGGCGGACGCGGCGGTTGAGCGCGCGCGGGCCATGGATGTGACCGTGCCCGCGCTGGAGGACGCGATCCAAACCGCGGACCGGCTGGCGACGCTGGCCACCAAGACCATGTCGTTCGCGCAGCTGACGCTGGCGGCGGACGCGAACTGCGAACCGGCTATGGCGGCCTACGCGCGGCTTCTGCCGGTGATGAACCGGCTGGAGGAGACGACGAGCGCGCTGAGCGCGAAGCTGGGCGGCTGCGAGGACCTCGACGCGCTGATCGCGCAGAGCGACCTGCTCACACAGCACGCCTTCCTGCTTCGCAAGTGGAAGCGCAGCGCCGCGCACGTGATCGACCCGGCGCTGGAGCCCACGGTGCTGAAGATGCAGATGACCGGCGGCTCGGCCTGGGAGCAGCTGCGCGATCAGCTGGACGGCAACCACATGGTGGAGATCGAGCTGGACGGCGAGAAAAAGCCGCTGCCGCTGTCGGCGGTGCGCGGCATGGCCAACAGCCCCGACGCCGAGGTTCGCCGCAAGGCCTACGAGGCGGAGCTGGCGGCCTATCCGAAGATGGAGATCCCGATGGCGGCCTGCCTGAACGGCATCAAGGGCGAGGCGCGCACGCTGTGCGAGCTCAGGCACTTCGATTCCGTGCTGGACATGGCGCTGGATTCGGCCAACATGGACCGCGCGACGCTGGACGCGCTGCTTCAGGCCATGGAGGAGAGCCTGCCCATGTTCCGCCGCTACTTCAAATTGAAGGCGCGGATGCTGGGCTACGAGGGCGGCCTCAGGTTCTACGACCTGTTCGCCCCGGTGGGCAAGCAGCGCGGCGACTATACGCCCGAGGACGCGCGGGCGCTGCTGGTGAAGGAGCTCGGCGCTTTCAGCCCGCGCATGGCGAAGATGATCGGCCGCGCCTTCGACGAGCGCTGGATCGACATGTATCCCCGCGAGGGCAAGGGCGGCGGCGCGTTCTGCAGCGGCGTGCACCCGCTGGGCATGAGCTATGTGCTGACGAACTTCGAGGGCAGCTACGGCTCCGTCAGCACGCTGGCGCACGAGCTGGGCCACGCCTACCACAACGAGTGCATGCGCGACGTGCCCATCCTGATGGCGGACTATCCGATGCCGCTGGCGGAGACGGCCTCGATCTTCAACGAGACGCTGCTGGCACAGCGGATGCTGGCGGGCGCCGACCGCGAGGAGAAGATCGCGATGCTGGAGCAGCAGCTGTCCGACGGCGCGCAGGTGATCGTGGACATCCTCAGCCGCTTCCTGTTCGAGAAGGAGGTCGTGGAGCGCCGCGCCGACACCACGCTCAGCCCGCGCGAGCTGTGCCGGATCATGCTGGACGCGCAGGAAAAGACCTACGGCGACGGGCTGGCGGCGGACTGCCGGCATGCGTACATGTGGGCCTGCAAGTGCCACTACTACTACACCGGCGTGCATTTTTACAACTTCCCCTACGCCTTCGGCCAGCTGTTCGCGCTGGGCGTCTACGCGCTGTATGAAAAGCGCGGCGCGGCCTTCCTGCCGGACTACGAGAAGCTGCTGCGCATGGCGGGCAGCGGGGACGTGCGCGAGGTGGCCGCGAGCGTCGGCATCGACGTGGCGGACGTGAACTTCTGGCGCACCAGCCTCGGCGTGTTCGCCGGGATGCTGGAGGAGTTGGAAGAATTGGTTAAGTAAAAAAACACAACCACCGGCTTTGCCGGTGGTTGTGTTTTTTATGTCACAGCATATTGACCGGGACATACAAAATCGGTTATAATATATCGTAGAATTACCATACCCATCCAGCGTCCGCTGCGATGGGCCGCCCGACGGGCCGGGGGGTAGCATATGAGACGATATAGATGGATCATTCGCGTCGCGGTTCTGGCGCTGCTTCTGGCGCTGGGCGTCGCCGCGGCGCTGGGCGAGGAAGAGTCGCCCTATGTGGAAAACGAGTGGAACTATGTGGATGGCTCCATGGACGTGTCCGGCGGCATCCCCGCCGACGCCGAGGGCGCGCTGGCGGACATCCGCGACGCGGGCGTGCTGCGCGTGGCCACCGAGCCCTACTTCCCGCCCCAGGAGTTCATCGACCCCACGCTGACGGGCCAGGAGCGCTACGTCGGCTCCGACATGTCGCTGGCGCGCGTGCTGGCGCGGCGCATGGGCGTGGATCTGGTCATCGTGCCCATGGAGTTTACCGAGGTGTTGAACGCCGTGCGCGACGGCTACTGCGACCTGGCCATCTCCGCCCTGTCCTACACGCCGGGGCGCGCCGCCACCGTGGAACTCTCCAAGGGCTATTTCTACGCCGAGGAGAGCCTGGGCAGCGCGCTGCTGATCCGCGCGAAAGACGTCGAGGCCATCAAGGGCGTCGAGGATTTGAAGGATAGGGACATCGTGGCCCAGGGCGGCTCCCTGCAGGAGATGCTGATGGCGGAAAACGTACAGGACTACCACGAGTTCCGCCGCCTGCCTTCGATGCAGGAGGTCTACGACGCCGTGGCCAGCGGCGAGGCGGACGCCGCCATGGCGGATGCGTCCTCCGCCCAGTTCTACGTCGAAAACAACCCGGAGGCCGGTTTGATGCTGGTGCCGGACGTGCGCTTCACGCTGGAGGCGCAGTTCGACGGCGACCGCGTGGCGGGCAAGAAGGGTGAATTTCAGCTGATGTACTTCGTCAACGGCGTGATCGACGAGCTGATGGAGTCGGGCCAGTACCGCTACTGGTACAACCAGTACGAGGAGCGGGCCGCCAGGCTCGGCATGTGAGGCGCGCGTTGACGAAAGAGAGGTGCGGCAAGTGAAGCGATGGAAGATTTGGCAGATCGGCCTGTTTGTCGCTCTGTGCATATTGATAAACTTCGCCGGAGGCATGATGGCGAAGGGGATTGACGCGCCCCTTTGGCTGGACTCATTCGGCACGGTGCTCTGCGCCTACGCCGGCGGGCCGGTGTGCGGCGCCATCGTGGGCGTGTCCAGCAACCTGATCTACGGCACGATGTACCAGATGTCGTTCATCTACGCGCTGACGGGCGCCGCATTGGGCATCATCGCGGGCTTCGGCGCCCGGCGCGGCAAGTTCAAGACCCTGTTCGGCACGATGACCGTGGCCGCGTTTGCCGCCGTCGCCGCCACCGTGATCTCCGTGCCGCTGAACATCATCTTCTACGGCGGCAACACCGGCAACCTGTGGGGCGACGGCGTGATCGGCTACCTGCGCGAGCGCGGGGCTCCGCTGGTGCTGTGCCAGGCGCTGGGCCAGTTCTACCTGGATTTCATGGACAAGGCGCTGACGCTGATCCTGTTCTTCCTGGCGCTGCGCATCCAGCGGGCGATCCGCGGCGGCGGCAAGAAGGACGAGCCCGGGGAAGAGGGCCCGAAGCCGGAGAAGCTGGCCGTGGCGATCCTGCTGGCGCTGGCGCTGTGCGCCGGGACTTTCCAGCTGCCCGTCGCGCGGGCCGACAACACCCTGGCAGACCGGGTGGACTACAACGACTACGTGCAGACCATCTACGCCAGCCACAACGGCCTGCCCTGCGGCGAGGCGAACGACATTGCCCAGACCAACGACGGCATCCTCTGGATCGGCACCTACGCCGGTCTCTACCGCTACAACGGCCGCGAGTTCCGCTGGATGGACGACTATGAGTCCGTGCGCAACGTGAACTGCCTGTTTGTGGACGAGGAGGGCCGCCTCTGGATCGGCACGAACGACAACGGCCTGTCCATCTGCATCAACGAGGAGATCTCCAAGGTGCTGGACCAGTCCAAGGGCCTGCCGTCCAACTCCGTGCGCGCCATCGTGCAGAGCTCCGACGGCTACTACTACGTGGGCACCACCGGCAGCATGCAGGTGCTGACGCTGAGCAACGGCCTAAAGCGCGTCAACACGCTCTGGGAGATCAACTACTGCGACAAGGTGGCCGTGGACGACGACGGCCACGTGGCGGCGATCACGTCCGACGGCCGCCTGTTCCTGCTGAAAAAGGGCCAGATCCTGAGCTCCATCCAGCTGCCCGACGGCGAGGAGCTGTTCAACAGCGTCTGCTTCGATGCCGACGGCATCCTGCTGGCGGGCACCTCCACGAACCACCTCTACGTGTTCGACATCACCGGCGAGCGCTTCAACCTCGCGGTCATCCGCGACTGCCCCGGCCTGAAGAACATCAACGACCTGTACTACCTCGACAACGGCGAGCTGTTCATCGCCGCGGACAACGGCGTGGGCTACATCACCCGCGAGGACGAGTTCGAGCCGATCAACACCAACGAATTCAACAACTCCATCGACAATATGCTCATCGACTACCAGGGCAACCTCTGGTTCACGTCCTCGCGCCTGGGCCTTCTGCGCATGGCCCCCTCGTCGTTCAAGGACGTGTACAGCACCGTGGGCATGGACAACCGCGTTGTGAACGCGGTGGAGAAGTGGCAGGGCGTCTACTACTTCGGCACCGACAAGGGCCTGGACGCCGCGGACGAGAGCTGCAAGGCGCGCGTCACCAACGCCCTGACCAAGAAGCTGGACGGCGTGCGCATCCGCTGCCTGCGCGTGGACAGCCGCGACCACCTGTGGATCTGCACCTACGGCAGCGGCCTGTTGGAGGTCGCGCCGGACGGCACGGAGTACCTCTACAACAGCGACAGCGGCAGCTTCGGCAACCGCGCCCGCGTGGTGACGGAGCTCTCCGACGGCACCATCATGGCCGGCGGCGACACCGGCATCAGCTTCATCCGAGACCACGAGATCGTGGACACCATCGGCTACGCCGACGGCCTGATCAACAGCATGATCCTCACGGCCACGGAGCTCTCCGACGGGCGCATCCTGGCGGGCACCGACGGCGACGGCATCGCCGTGCTGGAGAACCGCAAGGTGGCGAAGATGATCACCCGCGAGGACGGCCTCTCCTCCGAGGTCATCCTGCGCACCGTGAAGGACACCAAGAGCGAGGGCGTGTTCATCGTCACCAGCAACGGCCTGTGCTACATGGATGAGGAAGGCGCGATCCGCACGCTGGACAACTTCCCGTATTTCAACAACTACGACGTGTACGCCAAGGATCGCAACACGCTGTTCGTGATGAGCAGCGCGGGCATCTACGTGGTGGACCGGGACGAACTGCTCTCCGGTCGCGAGGGCATCAGCTACGAGCTGCTGGACGCCAAGAGCGGCCTGAACAGCGCGCTGACGGCGAACTCCTGGAACTACTGCGACGAGTACGGCGACCTGTTCCTGCCCTGCGACAAGGGCGTGTTCATCATCGATACGGCCCGCTACATCGCCGGCACCAGCTCCTACCGCATGTCGGTGAGCACCGTGCGCCTGGATGGCCAGCTGCAGCGCGTGGCGCGCGGCGCGCCGATCGAGATCGGCCGCGGCGTCAGCAAGCTGGAGATGTATCCCGAGGTCATCAACTACACCATCCAGGACCCGTTCGTCGGCTACTGGCTGGAGGGCTTTGACGGCGGCTGGACGATACTGCCGCAGAGCAGCCTGAACACCATCACCTACACCAACCTGCCCAGCGGCCGCTACACGTTCCATCTGGCCGTGTTCGACAACGACCAGGAGAACATACTCGGCGAGCGCGAGTACACGCTGGAGAAGGAGCGGGAGATCCACGACAACCAGTGGTTCATCATCTACATCGTGCTGGTGCCAATGCTGGCCGTGGCGTGGTTCACGTGGTACTTCGCCCGCACGCGCGTACAGCGCATGCTGGACATCCAGCGGCGCGAGCTGGCCATCGCCAGGCAGCAGATCCAGATGGGCAACGAGACGATCATCGCCATCGCGAAGGCCGTCGACGCCAAGGACGAGCGCACCAGCCAGCACTCGCAGCGCGTGTCGCAGTATTCGGTGCTGATCGCCAAGGAGCTGGGCTTCTCCGAGCAGGAGTGCGAGAACCTGCGCAAGACCGCGCTGATGCACGACATCGGCAAGATCGGCATTCCCGACAACATCCTCAACAAGCCCGCGCGGCTGACGGACGAGGAGTACGCGGTGATGAAGTCCCACGTCACGCGCGGCGCCGAGATATTGAAGGACTTTACGCTGCTGGACCACGTGGTGGAGGGCGCGCGCTTCCATCACGAGCGCTACGACGGCAAGGGCTATCCCGACGGCCTGAAGGGCGAGGAGATCCCGCTGTACGGCCGCATCATCGGCGTGGCGGACGCCTTCGACGCCATGACCGCCAACCGCGTCTACCGCAAGCAGATGGACTTCGGCTATGTGCTGAACGAGATGCGCAAGGGCCGCGGCACCCAGTTTGACCCCCAGATCGTCGACATCCTGCTGAAGCTGATCGACGACGGCACGATCGACCTGAACGCGCTCTACCCGGCCAAGCCGGAAGCGGAGCAATAGGAGGTGAACGCGGGCATGAGGCGCGTATACCTGACGACGATTTTGGCGGCGGTGCTGGTCCTGGCCGTGTTCTTCTCGGCCTACTACGGCCGGGGCGGCGAATCCGGGATTCGCGTGGTGAAGGTAGGCTTCATCTACGACACCGACGAGAGCACGCCCTACACCTATAACTTCTCCATGGCCGAGCGCGCGCTGGAGAAGGAGTTTGGCGACCAGGTGAAGGTGTATGTCCACAGAAACGTGTCCGACAGCGAGACGCTGGAGCCGATCCAGGAGCTGGTGCGCGGCGGCTGCGACATCATATTCACCAACAACTACAGCAAGCAGTTCGAGGAAGGCGCGCGGATGTATCCGAACGTGCAGTTCTGCCAGAGCTCGTTCAACGCCGGCAAGCACGAGGACTGCCCCAAGAACTACCACACGTTCAACGCCTCCATCTACCAGGGCCGCTACGTGACCGGCGTGGCCGCGGGCCTGAAGCTGCGCGACATGATCGACAACCGCATCATCGACCCCGAGCAGGCGCTCGTGGGCTATATCGGCGCATTTTCGTCGGTGGAGGTCGTCTCCGGCTACACCGCGTTCCTGCTGGGCGTGCGCTCCGTGGCCCCGGAGGCCGTGATGCGCGTGCGCTACACCGGCTCCTGGAGCAGCTATACCAAGGAGAAGGCCTGCGCCAAGCAGCTGATCGAAGAGGGCTGCGTGATTGTCGCGCAGCACACCGACACCATCGGCCCCGCCATGGCCTGTGAGGAGATGTACGGCAAGAAGCGCGTCTATCACGTGGGCTACAACCAGAACATGATCGACATCGCGCCGAACACCTCGCTGATCAGCGCGCGCGTGAACTGGGCCCCCTACGTGGTGCAGGCGACGGAGGCCGTGCTGGAGAACAAGCCGATCGAGCGCTGCGTGGATGCCGACATCCACGACAACGACGCCTGCGGGGGCCTCGAACGCGACTGGGTGGAGGTGCTGGAGCTGAATAAGCAGCTCGCCGCCTACGGCACCGAGGCCAAGCTGAACAAGGTGATCGAGGGCCTGAAGAAGGGCACCGTGGAGGTGTTCAAGGGCGACTATACCGGCGTCAGCCTGAACGATCCGGCCGACACCATCGACCTGAGCCTCGGCTACAAGGAGAACGACGGCGTGTCCTGGGCCACATTCGGCTACCTGCTCAAAGACATCATCACGGTCGAGGAGTAGGGGATTCGCTTGTGAAAACAATCCAAAGAAAGGATGTTTTGATATGATTTCGTGGAAAAACCTGGATACACTGGCGGCCTACGGCAAGCTGGCCGCCGAGGCCCGCGTGAACCTGGCCGACGCCATGTCCGGCGAGGGCGGCGCGGCGCGCGTGGCGAAGTACAGCGTGCCCATGGCGGGCGGCCTCAGCTACAACTTCGCGGCCAAGGCCGTGGACGACGCGATCCTGGCGGATCTGCAGGCCCTGGCCGACGAGGCGCAGCTGACCGAGAAGTACGGCGCGCTGCTGGACGGCGAGATCATCAACACCGGCGAGAAGCGCCGCGTGCTGCACCAGCTGACCCGCGGCCAGCAGGGCGGCAGCGTGGTGGTCGACGGCGTGGACAAGCGCGCGTTCTACGTGGCGCAGCAGAAGAAGGCCGCCGACTTCGCCGCGAAGGTGCACAGCGGCGAGATCGCCAACGCCGCGGGCGAGAAGTTCACCACCGTGGTGCAGATCGGCATCGGCGGCAGCGACCTCGGCCCCCGCGCGATGTATCTGGCGCTGGAGCAGTGGGCGAAGCAGCAGGGCACGCTGAAGATGGAGGCGCGCTTCATCAGCAACGTCGATCCCGACGACGCCGCCAGCGTATTGAAGAGCATCGACGTGGCGCACGCGCTGTTCGTGCTGGTGTCCAAGTCTGGCACGACCCTGGAGACCCTGACCAACGAGGCCTTCGTGAAGGACGCGCTGAAGGGCGCGGGCCTGGATCCCTCCAAGCACATGGTGGCCGTCACGAGCGAGACCTCGCCGCTGGCCAAGAGCAGCGACTACCTCGCGGCCTTCTTCATGGACGACTTCATTGGCGGGCGCTATTCCTCCACCAGCTGCGTGGGCGGTGCGGTGCTGTCCCTCGCGTTCGGCGCGGACGTGTTTGCCCGCTTCCTGGACGGCGCGGCGAAGGCCGACGCCACCGCGAAGAATGCCGACATCCTGAAAAACCCCGCCCTGCTGGACGCGCTGATCGGCGTGTACGAGCGCAACGTGCTGGGCTGGCCCGCCACGGCGGTGCTGCCCTATTCGCAGGCGCTGTCCCGCTTCCCGGCGCATCTGCAGCAGCTGGACATGGAATCGAACGGCAAGTCCGTCAACCGCTTCGGCGAGCCCGTGAACTACGTGACCGGCCCCGTCATCTTCGGCGAGCCCGGCACGAACGGCCAGCACAGCTTCTATCAGCTGCTGCACCAGGGCACCGACATCATCCCGCTGCAGTTCGTGGGCTTCCGCGAGAACCAGGCGGGCATGGACGTGGACATCCAGGGCAGCACCAGCCAGCAGAAGCTGTGTGCCAACGTGGCCGCGCAGATCATGGCCTTCGCCTGCGGCAAGGCCGACGAGAACCCGAACAAGGCCTTCGCGGGCGGGCGGCCCTCGTCCATCATCGTGGGCGATCAGCTGACCCCCGAGGCGCTGGGCGCGCTGCTGTCGCACTTTGAAAACAAGGTGATGTTCCAGGGCTTCTGCTGGAACGTCAACAGCTTCGACCAGGAGGGCGTGCAGCTGGGCAAGGTGCTGGCCAAGCGCGTGCTGGCGCACGACACCGACGGCGCGCTGAAGGCGTACAGCGATTTGCTGAACATCTGATGATGAAATATAAAGGGGCCGGGAACGTTGTTCCCGGTCCCTTCGCGTGTCAACTTATTATCCACCGGGCGTGGCTGCCGCGCTCGTCGCGCGTCACCACCAGCTGGTCGTCGATCTCTTGCTTCAGCTCCGTCACGTGCGATATGATGCCGATCAGCTTCGAGCCGCCCGCCATCCGCTTCAGCACCTTCACGGCCTGGTCGCGTGCGTGGTCGTCCAGCGAGCCGAAGCCCTCGTCGATGAACATGATGTCCAGGTGGATGGCGGCGGAGCGCGCCTGGATCTCGTCCGCCATGCCCAGCGCCAGCGACAGCGCCGCCATAAACGATTCGCCGCCGGACAGCGTGCGGATCTCGCGCTCCTGCCCGGTGACGGCGGAGTAGACCATCAGGTCCAGGCCGCGGTTTTTGCCCTCGCCGGCCATCTCCTCCGGCATCATGCGCAGCTCGAACTGCCCCGCGGACATCTCCAGAAACCGCGCGTTGGCCGAGCGCAGGATGCGCTCCAGGAAGCAGCGCTGGGCGTACGTCTCGATGTCCATGCGCCCGCCGGACACCTTGCCCGCGAGGCGGCTGTACAGGCCGTCCACCCGCGCGTGCTCGAGGACCACGCGGCTGCGCTTCTCGAGGATCGGCGCGAGCGCCTCCAGCGCGGCGCGGTTGGTCCGCGCCCGCGCGGACAATTCATCGAGCGCGCCCTGGGCCGACGACAGCGCTTCCTCCGCCGCGCGGCTCACCTCAGTCAGCACCTCCAGGTCGGGCATCGGTCGGCCCTCGATGGCGGCGAGCGCCGCGTCCCGTGCGCCGACCGCCTTGGCCTTGCGCACGTTGAAGGCGTTCAGCGCCGCGCGCAGCGCCTCGGCCTCGGCCTGGGTGTGCGCCCCGGCGATGGCGGTCCACTCCGCCTCCGGCAGGTCCCGCTCGTCCATCAGAGAACGGTATTCGAGAAGCCGCGCCTCCAGCGCCTCGCGCTGACCGGGCAGCTCCGCCTCGTAGCGGGCGATCAGCGCCCCGGCCTGCTCCAGCGCGGCGCGCGCGCCCTGCAAATTGGCGAGCGCGGCCTCGTGTTCGCGGGCGCGGGCGTCGCGAGCGGTTTGCGCCGCCATGAGCGCCGCGTTCGCCTCGGCCTCGGTGGGGAAATCCCGCCGCGACGCGAGTCCCTCCAGCGCCGCGCGCCCCGCCGCCAATGCGGCCTGCGCCTCGGATAGCGCCGCCGACGCGGCCTCGTCCGCCTGGCGCAGCGCGTCGCGCCGTGCGTCGGCGTCCTTCAGGAACGCCTGCGCCTCTGTAAACGCCCGTGCCTCGCCCTCGAGCCGAGCGCCTTCTTCTTCGAGCGCCGCCTTCTGCGATCGTACCCACGCCTCCGCCGCCTCGATCGAGGCCTCGCCGGAGGTTTCATTTTTGGTCTTTTCCAGCCGCGCCCACAGCGCTTCGAGCCGCCTCTGATACTGCTGGCCGCGCTCGCGAAGCCGCTCCACGGCCGCGCCCGCGCTGGCCGCGGCGTCGGAGAGGGCGCGATTGCGCTCCGAGACTCTATCCGCCAGCGCGTCCACCGCCTCGCGGGTCAGCGCCGCGTGGGCTTCGGAGAGCGCGCAGGGGCGGGGGTGTTCGACAGAACCGCACACGGGGCAGGGCTCGCCGGGGCGCAGCTTCTCCCGCGCGAGGAAGCCCGCCTGGGCGTCCAGGAACGCAGCGCGACTGGCAGCGTACTCGGCGCTGGCGGCGGTGAAGGCCTCGCGGGAATCGGCATAGGCCCGCTGCGCGGCCTCGCTGGCGGCGCGCTGATCGGCGACGGCCTCCCGGTCCCTTCGCAGGGCGGCGACTTCACCTTCTATACCTTCTACTTCCTCCACGCGCCGCTTCCACAGCGCCAGCCGTTCGCCCGCGCCGGAGAGCGCCTCGGCCCGCGCGCGCCACTCGCGCTCGTCGGCTTCATAGGACGTGAGCGCCGAACGCGCGGCGTCGGCGTCCGCCTGGGCGGCGCTCGTTTGCGCTTCAAGATTGTTCACTTCTTTCTCGGCCTGCCGAAGCGCCTCCAGCACGTGAAGCGCCTTCTGCACGCGCTCCGTGACACGGGCGCAGGCGGCGAGTTCCGTTTCCATGGCGGCCTTTGCCGAGACCTCGTCTGCCTGGGATACTTTTACAGCCTCTTGCAGATGGGGGAGGGCGCGGCGCTGTTCGTCGAGCCCCGCTTCGATGCGATCGACTTCCTTCTGGGTATCTTCGCAGCGCCGGTGCGCGTTCTTCAATTCATAGGCGGCGGTGATCGAGGCGATCAGTGCCGCGGCCCCGGCCATCTCCTCCTTCCGGGCGGCGCATTCCGTCAGCTCCGCCTGCGCGCGCTCCAGCTGCGCATAGGATTTGCTTAGCGCGTCGGCCTGCGTCAGCGCGTCGCGGGCGGCATCCCGCCGCTGGGCGAGGTCCGCGCAGGCCTCGCGGGCCTCGGCGCACCGCGCGTCCAGCCAGGCGCAGAGATCGCCCAGCGACGCCGTGAGCGCCTCCATGTCCGCGATGTTCAGCCGTTCGGACGCGAGCACGCCCGCGCGAAGCTCTGCCAGTGCCTCCGCGCCCTCGTAGTCCGCGGGCACGTCCACGTGGCCCGCCTCCGCCTGGCAGGCGGCGCGGATCTGCGCGATCTCGGCGCGCTTGTCCTTGACGCACTGGAAGAGCTCGTCCACGATGCTCTGGTAGATGCCTGTGCCGAACAGCTTGCGGAAGATCAGCTTGCGCTCCTCCGACCGGGCGCGCAGCAGCGCCATGAACTCGCCCTGGGCGATCATGGCCACCTGCATGAACTGGTCCTTCGTCAGGCCGACGATCTCGATCAGCTTCGCGTCGGTCTCGCGCTGGTTCTGGGAGTATTCGCGCCCGTCCGACAGCGTCAGCGACACGCTCTCCCTCTCGTCGGTGAAGCCGCTGCCGCGGCGCACGGGCCTCCGGTGGCGTGGGGAGCGCCGCACGACGTACACGTCCTGCGAGCCACCGACGCACTCGGAAAATGACAGCTCCACGAAGGGCGTCGCGTCCGGGGCGGCGAACTGGCTCTGCAGCTCCACGCCGTCCTTGCGGTTCGCGCCGGAGCTGGCCTCGCCGTACAGCGCGAACACGATGGCGTCGAAGAGCGTGGTCTTGCCCGCGCCGGTGTCCCCGGTGATCAAAAACAGGTTCTGGCCGGGCCGCGTGAAGTCGATCTCGGTCCGCGCGGCGTAGGAGCCGAAGGCCTGCAACGTCAGCTTGATCGGTCTCATGCGCGCACCTCCGCCGCGGCGTTCACCGCGTCCTCAAGCAGCGCCCGCTCCGCCTCGTCCAGCTCGCCGAGGAACGCCTCGCACAGCGCCAGCGGGTCGAGCGCCTCCGCGTCCTCCGTCCGCGGGCCGTAATCCGTCGGGCGTAGCGCCTCCCGCCGGATCTCCAGAAGGCAGGGGAACGCGGCCTGCAGCCGGTCATTGAGGTCAAAGGCGTCGAGCCCCGCGTCGCCCGTCAGCACCACGCTCACGTAGTCGCCGCAGGCCTGCGAGAGCACATCCTCCAGGTCGCCCTTTATCACGCGCACCTGCCGAAGCGGCACGAGCGGGATCACCCGAGCGCGCACGTCGCCCTTCTTGCCCATCTCCACGACGACGACGCCCTTCTGCTGCCCGGCCTCGCTGACGGAGCAGGCCAGCGGCGTGCCGCAGTAGCGATGGTGGTCGCTACCCACGCGGGTGGGCTTGTGGATGTGGCCCAGCGCGGCGTAGTCGAAGGGGGAGAGCACGTCCGCGCCCACGGCGTCGATGTTTCCGACGGTGACGGTCTCGCTGCCCATGCGCTCGACGGACGCGGCGTCCTGTCCGGCGGGCACGTAGAACTGGTGGCTGACCAGCACGTTGCGCCGGGAGGCGTCGATATGCTCGCGCGCGATCAGCCGCCGCAGGCTCTCGTCGTAGGACAGGTTGTTGCCGTCGTCACCGACGCCCACGATCTCCTTGACCATGCCGGGCTTCACAAAGGGCAAAAGAAAGAAGTCCACCGGCCCGAAGTCGTCTTCGAGGGTGACTTTTTCGATGTGATCGTCCGGCGTCTGCGGGGGCAGGCCGATCATGTGGATGCGCTGGCGGCCCAGCACGCCGCGAAACAGGTTCAGCCGCGCGGCGCTGTCGTGGTTGCCGGAGATGATCATCAGCTCGGCCCCGGGCGCGGCCCCGCGCAGCAAGTCGATGAAGCCGTCGAACGCGGCCACGGCCTCGGCGGAGGGCACGGCCTTGTCGTACACGTCCCCGGCGATCAGTATGGCGTCGGGCTGCTCGCGGCGCGCGGCCTCGGCGATCTGCGCAAACACGTTGGCCTGGTCCTCGGACAGGTCCCTGTTCATCAGCTTCAGGCCGATGTGCAGATCGGACAGGTGAAAGAATTTCATGCTTCCTCCGGGCATTACGCCAAACTGCTGTAGTACGCCTCCAGCTTCGGCTTCGCCGCCAGGTAGTAGGGCTCCAGGCGCGCGTCGAAGTGCTTGCCCATGCCCTCCATGATGATGCCGTTGGCCTGCTCGAAGGACATGCTCTCCTTGTACACGCGCTTGCTCACCAGCGCGTCGTACACGTCCGCGATGGCCATGATGCGCGCCTCCAGCGGGATCTCCTCGCCCTTCAAGCCCTCGGGATAGCCGGAGCCGTCCCAGCGCTCGTGGTGGTAGTGGGCTACGTTTTCGGCGATCTTTTTGAACAAGTCGTCGTCGGTGCCCTCCAGGATCTCATGCACGATGCGCGCGCCCTCGGCGGCGTGGGCCTTCATCTTCTCAAACTCCTCGGGCGTGAAGCGGCCGGGCTTCCTGAGCACCGCGTCATCCACGGCGATCTTGCCGAGGTCGTGCATCGGGGCGGCCTTCACCACGGCCTTGCAGAACTCCTCGGTGAGGGGGAAGGCGTCGTCTTCGCGCATGGCCTCCACCAGCAGCCGCACGCCCTCGCTGGTGCGCCGGATGTGCCCGCCGGTGGAGTTGTCGCGGCTTTCAACCATGGTCGCCATGCCCAGGATCAGCTTGTCGTGCATCTCCACGATGTGCGCCGTCTTCTCGGCCACCTCACTCTCAAGCTCCGCGTTGTAGCGATTGATCAGGTCGATGTGGCGCTGGTTGTCGGTGTCGTCGGTGATGAAGAACTGGTAGCCGCGCTTGCGGGAGCCGTCGTAGAGGTAGGTGAGGTGGATCAGGTAGTTGCGCCCGTCGCGGTCAAAGCGCGCGAGGTCGGCGGTCTCGTCCTCGCGGAACGTCTCCAGCCAGGGCAGCGCCTTTTCGCGCATGAACAGGCTGCGGTTGATCGACTGGTCCACCGTCAGGTTATTCAGCTCGGGGAAGATGGCCTTGGCGGTCTCGTTGCTGCCCAGGTAGTGAAAGCTGAAGTCAAAGGCCACCAGGCCCGTGTCGCCGCTCTGCACCAGCGATTCCACGGCGGTATCGCTGATGTCGTACAGGCAGATGCGGTAGGTGACGACCAGGTACACCGCCAGCGCGAACGCGAAGGCCGCGGGCGCCAGCTCGATGACCAGCGACAGGCTGCGCCCGCCGAAGAACGCCACCATCGAGACCACCACCGGCATGAACAGCAGGAACAGCATCTTCCGCGAGATCTGGTTCTTGCGCAGGTAGCTGTAGACGATGGCGCCGATGGTCATCAGGAAGTAGAGGAAGAGCATGGCCCGGGACACGGCGTGCATCGGCCCGTACTCCTTGATGAGCCGCACCACGCCGTCCACGCGCTCAAACGACACGCTCTTGTAGAAGAACGTGCCCCTGCCGATGGACATCGCCGACGCGAACACGACGCTGCTCAGCAGCACCAGCGCCACGCGCAGCCAGCGGTTCAGGTTGATCTGGCACATGCTGAACACGATGAACATGATGTTCAGCATCAGAAAGCACGCGCCAATGTAGGTCAGCCGGTTGGCGACGAGCGCCTCCTCCAGCGTCTGCGCGCGGGCGAGCATCGCCCAGCCCAGGTTTGTCACCGGCACCAGCACGTAGGTCAGCGTGATGTGGTCGTCGATGTGCTTGTGCCACATGTACACGAAGGGCAGCACCAGCAACAGCGAAATGATCAGAACGATGTCGTAATAGGCGGTCGCCATGGAAATCCTCCTGTAAACCTCTTGGTCTGCTGACAGCATACCAGAGCAAGGTTAATTCGAGGTTGTGGCGACATGAGAATGCCGTGAGAAAGGCGTGAGAAGCCGCATTTGGGTCATTTGGCCAGGTAATTCTGCCGGATGTAGTTGGCGTACTTGCGGTAATCCTTGTCGGGGTGATCGCACGCCAGCCGGTCGTAGAGCGCGAAGGCGCGCTCCGCGGCGTCGCGGTCGCCCGCCTTCGCCTGGTTGTAGTAGATCAGCGCGACCTGGGCGCGAACGATGCGCAGGTTGTCCGCGTGGACGGGCGCTTCGGGGTGGCGGGAAGCGAGGTTGGCATAGCATTCGCAGGCCCGCTCCTTGCTGGCCGCGTCCGCGCGCTTGCTCAGCGCGAACGCGAGGTCGGACTCGGCGCGGTCCCGAAGGTGCGCGTAGCCCGCCTTGCCGGGGTTCGCTTCGGCCAGGGCGGATAAGCGCGCGTGCAGGCGCTCCAGCGCCTCGGCGTCGCCTTCCCTGCCCAGCGCCATGATGGCGTCGATCAGCTGTTTCTCGGTGATGCCGAGGTTCTTCTTGTGCTGCGCGTCGTATGGGGCGAGGTCCGCGGCTCTGTCGTAGTATTCATAGGAGCGGGCCAGGCGCTCGGCGTCCTTCTGCTGGCAGTAGGCGAAGGCGACCTGTGAAAACGCCGCCGCGTCGTTGGGATAGTTTTCGAGCACCACTCTCTCCAGCTTTTGCGTCCAGGCCAGCTGCTCGTCCCAGCGCCCCCGGGCCCGCGCGTTCTTGGTCAGCTGGTAGGTGTACTCCTTTAATGACTGCGCCACGTGTTGCGTTCCGATGCGCGCGCCCATTTCTTCCTCGATGGCCAGGGCCGCGCGAAGCGCCTGCGCCTCCGCGTCCAGATCGCCGCACTTCTGAGCCACATCGGACAGGAAGACGTGCGCGCTGGCGACGAGCCGGGCGGCATAGATGCTCTCCAGCCTTTCATAGCGCTCCTGCGCCATCGCGAGCATTTCCTTCGCGGCGGCCTCCGCCTCGTCCGGCTCGCCCAGCGCGAGGCAGGCCTGCATCAGCGCGACGCGGGCGATGGACGTGTTGTCCAAATCGTCCAGAGGGACGTTCTCGTCGATCAGCCGGTTTTTTAGGTCCAGGCTGGATCGGGCGTACGCCCTGGCTGCCCTCAGGACGGCACGATCGCCGTTGGCCGTTTTCCACAGGGCGTAGGCAAGTGTGCCGTACAGCTTCAGCAGGGTTTTGGCCATGGGACGCTGGCTGCGCCCGGCTTTGCTCATTTCGGCTTCGCCCGATATGGCTTCCTTCAGGAGGGGGATCGCCATTTCGCACTGCCGGGCGGCCTTCGCGTAGTTCTTTTCGCGGTATGTGAGGTCGGCCTGCATGGCGACGAACGACGCGCGATACATCAGCTGAAAGTAGTCCGACTTGTCGCTGCCGCCGCCCTTGCGCTGCTCAGCCGCTTTGAGGACAGAGGAGATTTTTGCGCTGAGCGATATGCCCTTGTTGATAAACGCCTCCGCCTGTTCGAAATCGCGCTGATTCATGGCGAGGTTTGCGGCGTACATACAGGTTTCCAGATACGCGATCTTTGCCTTGGTCGAAAGGGAGTTGTTTTCGCTGTCGAGCACCTTGTGGAACATCGCCCAGGCCTCGTCATACCGATACAGGGCCGACCACTTTTGCCCGGCCAGGCTGGCCGCCGTAAAGAACGTGCAGGCGAGGTCCTTTTCCGCGCTGCCCGCGATAAAGCGTTTCTCGAGGTTTTCGACATAGCGCTGCTGCCACTGCGCGGCCTTCTCGTAGTCGCGCGCGACGCCCTGCGCGTTTTCATACATCGCAACCAGCTTCACGCAGGCTTCGTCCACGCCCGCCTCCGCCGCGTCGGTGATCAGCGCCAGCGCCCTTTCGTGGTCCGTCTCCAGGTCGACGCCGGTCAGGTAGGCCAGGCCCATGAAGAACTTGTGCAGGGGATCGTCGTTCGGCCTGACTTCGAGCGCCTCTTGGATCAGCGCCTCGATCTGCCCGGCGCTGGCCTCGTCGGCGGGGATCGGCCGCGGCAGCCCGGGGTAGCACCTCTCCAGCGCGTCGCCCGCCGTGGGCACTGCCATGACGGGCATCACGCGCTTGCCTGCCGCCTGCGCCATCGGGTACTCCGTGGTCATCACGTAGTTGGGGTCCTCCAGCAGGTTCGGCGTCACCACCAGCGAGAACAGCCCGCTCTTTTCAAACGCCGCGCGGATGGACTCGTTGAAGTCCTCGCCGGGGGTCAGGAATTCGTCGTACCAGATGGCGATGTCCCGCGCGAAGGGGCTCTTGTGGATCAGCCGCATCACCTGTTGGGCGTGCTGGCGGTCCTTTTTGCGGTAGCTCAGGAAGATGTAGGCGGCGAAGGCCTGGCGGATCTTCGCGATGGTCTCGTCCTTCAAGAGCACCGTGTCCATGAACAGCTTCAGCTTTTCTTCGTAGGGCAGGGCGGTGGGGTCCGGGTCGAACTTGTTGAGCATCTGCAGATTCCCGCACACCTCGTTGAAAAGCGTCTCCAGCCCCTGCTCCTGCAAGATCGGCAGCACCGGGATGTGCCTGTCCAGCGCGAAGGCGAACTCCTCGCGGCGGGCGCGGTTCTCCGTCTTTAAAAACGCCAGCGTCACCGGTACGACAAACAGGTTCATCTCCGCCAGGTCGGCGTAATAGGCTTCTTTCTCCTCCGGCGAAGAGTCCGCGCCGTCGCCCACGGGATGCCAGATACAGATATTGGACTGGACGCTGAACAGGTCCTCCGACACGGCGTCGAAGTACAGCCGCGCGTCCTTGTCGGTGGCGCAGAAGAACACCTTTTGCAGGTCCTTCAGCGCGGCGGGGCTGCGCTTTATGTATTCCAGGCGAATGGACACGGGATGACCTCCTTTGTCAGCCTTGCAGGAAGCGGAAGACGCGCGCGTAGAAGTCGCGGGCCTCCTCGTAGGCCGCGTGGCCCAGGCCGTCGTAGACGTAGAGTTCGCTGCCGGGGATCTGCGCGTGCAGCTCGGCGGCGGCTTCCGTGCCGACGATCCTGTCGTCTGCGCCGCCGATGATCAGCGTGGGACAGGCGATCTCACCCAGCCGGGGCGCCTCGTCGAAGGCGAGGATCGCGCGGGCGTTCGCGAGGAAGCGGTCGTAGCTGGCGGGCCTTCCGACGAGTCCCAGCAGCGGGTACGCCTTCCGATATCGCGCGAGCTTCTTCTCGGAATAGCTGTGCTCCGCCGTGTCGATCATCAGCTGCCGGTGGTCGCCCTTTTGCGCCAGGTCGATCCAGCGGTTCACGCAGTCCTCGAGGGTCGGGTTCACGCGCGGCGCGGTGACGACCAGCACCAGCTTTTCCACCAGCTCCGGGCAGTCGACGGCGAGCCACTGGGCAATCATGCCGCCCTGGGAGACGCCCAGCACGCTCGCCCTTTTGAGCCCGAGCGCGCGCATCGCCTCCGCCTGGTCGCGGACCATGTCGCGGATCGTTGCGCCCGGCTTAAGCGCGTCCCGGCGGCTGAACATGTACACGGTGATCTTGTCCAGATACGGCCTGTAGGGCCCCGCCAACAAGAGCGCCTTGCCCTTCACCGTCGCCAGCCCGTCCGACAGCCCCGGCAGCACGACGAGCGCCCTGTCCCCGCGTCCGAAGCGAACGTAGTGCATCTGCGCGTCCCCGATCGACACCCGCCCGTTCTTCGCGTTCCAAAGCATGTCGATTCCCTCCGATTCAGCACTTCATCTGCTTGACCATGGCCCTGCCGTTCAGGACGGCGTAGCCGAACTTCTCGTAGAGCCCGTGCGCGTCCCGCGTGATCAGTATGCCGCGCAGCCCGGCAAACTCCGGCCGCGACTCGATGTGCGCCACCAGCGCCCTGCCCAGGCCCCTGCCGCGATGCGCTTCGTCGACGATCACATCGCAGAGGTAGTAGGTGGTGGCGAAGTCGCTGATGACGCGCGCGAAGCCCGCCAGCTTTTCCTCGCCGTCGACGTATATGCCGTAGCACGACGAGTGGCGCATCGACTTCTCGATCTGCGAAAGGGGCCTTTTGTCGGCCCAGTAGGTCATGCCGAGCAGCCGCGCGACATCCTCGACGCGCATCGCGTCCGCGCCTTCCTCGATCCTGAAATCCATGTGATGCGCCTCCTCTGCGTTCCTCACCCGTATACGCGATTGAACTCCTCCGTGACCTGATCGACGAAGGCGTCGTATTTCAGGAAGAAGCCGTCCTCCATCGAAGGGAGCCAGACGTATATGTTGTCGCCCCTGCGGGAGAACAGCAGCACGTACTCGCCGGGCTCGTTGCAGAACACGACCTCCTGGTAGTCCTTCTCCTTCATGTGGGTCACGATCTCGACGAAATCGCGCACGCCGGGGCCGATGTAGCTCACCCGGTAGCTGCCTACGGTCTTGCCGTCCAGCTCGAAGTGGACGTACTCCCAGCCCGCGCCGACGTCGTCGACGCGAAAAGCGAATTCGTGGTTCACGAGGTTCCGCTTCCGCTGGCTCTTGCGCGTCCGGTAGTACTGCCACTTTTCGGCGATCGCGGCCTTTCGCTCTGCCGTCGTGAGCATTGCTTGTCCGCTCCCTTCTGCTTCTCGTCAGTTGTCGTCCGGCAGCGTCAGCGCCAGCTCGACCTCGTCCTCGTCCTCGACGCCGGTGGCGGCGAAGCCCCGGCTCTCATACAACTTCCGGGCGAGGGGATTGTCCCGGTTGCAGGTCAGCGCGACGCGGCTTGAATCGCCGAACGGTTTTGTCCGGATGTATTCGAGAACCTCATCCAGCACCGCGCCGCCGTAGCCGCGCCCCTGCGCCGAGGCGTCGATCATCATGTGCCAGATATCGTACTCTGGCACGTCCCAGTCGTAGATCACCATGACGTACCCGACCATTTTCCCGTCCGCGTAGATGCCGAAAGGCTGGCACTGGTTCCGGTAGACGTACGCCTGCGCGAGGCTTCGGATCGGGTGCGACACAAAGCGCTCCTGCCCCGGAGCGAGATGGAGGTTGAACGCCTCGATGAAATTGTCCTGTGTGATCGCTCTGAGTTCGATCATACTGGCCTCCTGGATCGTACATGTGAAATGGGGACAACATCTCCGCCGAATTGGAGCCTTTGAGCGCTTGCGGGAACATGTCATCAATCGTTTGAGTTCACAGTTGTCATCGAAGCACGATTATTCGTAGATATAAAACCTGTTTTCGGGATCGGCTTTTGCTTTATACATGGCGATGTCAGCATTTTTGAAAAGCTCGGAGTAATTATTCTCGCGGCCGTTGTAAGCGGCAATCCCAATGCTGATACTTACCCCTTTCTCTTTATTTGGCAACAAAACGCTTTTTGATACTCCTTGAACAAGGTCTTCTGCTGTTTTGCGGGCGCTGTCCAAATCATTCGTATTTTGGATAAATATGATGAACTCATCTCCACCAAAACGTCCGACGATCTCATGATTTGTAAATCTTCTGCCAAGGAAACCACCAAGCTGAATAATAACGTCATCACCGACATCGTGGCCATATACATCATTGATATATTTGAAACGGTCAACATCCAGCACGAACAAAAGGCCCTTGTCAGTTGAGTTATCCTCCAGGAATTCATTGATTTCCCGGGTCAAAGAACCTTTGTTTCTCAAACCTGTCATCTCATCGGTGTCTCGTTGAATGCGGATTCTTCGAGTCAGGACAAATTCTCTTATGCGGAGTGAATTTGCGATAACATTCAGAAAGCAGCCAATAACAGTAAATGTGACAGCATTGACAAAATCAATTCGCCATATATCTATTGGCTTTACTTTATGCATCCAGATCAAGAAAACGGCAGAGGCAACACTCAACTCAATGGTCATGAAATATGGTTTATCGATCATAAACATTGGCGTAAGCACCAAAAGAACGATGAATGTTGTCGCGTTGTTTTCAGGCTTATTCAGGTTAATGAAGCATGCGAACAGGAATAAGAACGACATGGATATATAGATTAAGAACTGCGCAAAGATGGAGTCTTTCTTCAATATGAAGAAGCAGACGATCGCACAGACAGAATAGATGAAACCTGTCAGATAGAACCATCTGTTAGTTTCCATCATACTGTTTTGCAGGGATGCAAAATACAGAAGGCAGAATACGGCAGCCATCAAAAAATGAAGGATCTTCCAAACCTCAAAGTTTGAGATATAGGCGTCTTTCTTAACGGCGTTGTATTCATCTTTTTCAATTCCGCAGTAGAAATAATAATTCCGTATGGTTTTTAAAGCATTCATTAATCTCACCCTACTCATCGAAGACATGAAGAACGGTTCCCTGAAATCTGGTTTCTGTCGGTAAAATCATAGTCACAACCCGACTCGAGTCAACGCTACCACTGATTCTATATCGCTGCACCACGGAAACATATCCACCGGCTGGGCCCATTCGAGGCGATAGCCGCCTTTGGAGAGAATCTTCACGTCCCGCGCGAGTGTGGCGGGATTGCAGGACACGTAGGCGAGGGCGGGGACCTTCGCGGCGACGAGCGCGTCGAGCGTCGCCGGGTCGCAGCCCTTGCGGGGCGGGTCGAGGATCGCGGCGTCGAAGCGCTCCCCGCGCGCGATCAACCGCGGAAGCTCCCGGGCGGCGTCGCCGCTGAGGAAGCGGGATTTGTCGGACAGGCCGTTGCGCGCGGCGTTGCGCTTCGCGTCGGCGATGGCCGGGGGAACGATCTCCACGCCCGTGGCGAAGGCCGCGCATCGCGCCGCCGCCAGCGTGATCGTGCCCGCGCCGCAGTAGGCGTCCAGCACGTTAAGCCCGCAGTCCGGGACGATCCCGGCGGCCTCCAGTGCCTTCTCGTATAAAACCTCGGCCTGCGCGGGGTTCACCTGGAAGAACGACTGCGGCGACACCTCGAAGCGAAGTCCCAGCAGCGTCTCCTCCAGCGCGCTTGCGCCATAGAGCTTTGCGCAGCGCCCGTCCAGCGCGTGCGCGGGGCGACGGTTCAGCAGGCAGAAGTACAGCGATTTCAGGGAGGGCAGGGCGCTTTGAAGCGCGGGCACAAGCCGCTCGATTTCCGACTGCACCGGCGCGTCGGCGCAGACGACGAGCATCATCTCACCCGCGCGGTTGACGCGCGTCACCAGGTATTTGAGCCGCGCCGCGCAGGGAATGGCGTTCAAATGATCGGAGAACCAGCGCAGCGCCGCGTTGCTCTGGGGCGCTTGCAGCAGGCAGTCCCCGACGGGCACCACGCGGTGGCTGGCGGCGGCGTGCATGCCGATCACCGCGCGGCCGTCCTGCATGGCGATGGGATACTCCGCCTTGTTGCGGCAGCGCTCGGGGTCCGCGCAGCCCAGTGTGTCGAACACGCGCGGCGCGTCGATGCCGCCGATGCGCGCGAGTGCGTCCTTGACGATCTGCCGCTTCATTTGCAGCGTGCGCGCGTAGCGGATATGCCGCCCCGTGCAGCCGCCGCAGTCGCCCGCGTGGGGGCATGCCGGGGCGATCCTGTGGGGCGAGGGCTCCAAAACAGCACGAAGAGACGCTTCGCAGAAGCGCCCCTTCTCTCGCTCAATTTCAATTTCGACCCGCTCGCCGGGAATGGCGCCGGGCACGAACGCAGCCCGCCCGTCCGCGAGCCTGCCGACTCCCTGCAGCAGGGAGCCGACGCCGGTGATGTCTATGACCTGCGCCATGTCAGAGGCCCTGCTCCATCAGGTAGAGCCGCGCCTCCTCGGCCTCGGCCTCCAGCGCCTTGATCTCGATGTCCTCGGCGCGGGCGCCGTCATGCGGCTTGGAGCCGTCACACGGCTTGGAGCTGTCCTGCGGCCGCTTCCAGTCGCACAGGAAGCCCGCCGAACTCAGCAGCGCCTCGATCTGTTCGGCCTGCTTTTCGCCGCGCGCGATGTAGATGACGCGCCAGGGCGCGCTTTGACCGGACCGCATGAAGTCCACCACCTTATATATTCTGTCTTCATTATAGTACCAAAGCCCCTGGAAGTCAACCGGAAACGCCGCGCGGGGAAATGTCATCATTTATTCCGACAAAGCTTCTTGACCGCGCGGGGGCTTCTATTGTACAATAAATTTGGATAATAATGTGTCCCGGAAAGGAAATGCGCCATGATGGACCTGCAAGAGCTGTTGTTTCCGAACATGGAGACCTGCCCGACGTTCGAGATGTACTTCCGCACGAACGAGGGCTCGAAGCGCGCCTGGGCCGATTCGCGGCTGGGCGCGATCCGCGTGCCGAGGTGGTGCGCGCTGGAGCTGGACACCTACTTCAACAGCTTCTCCGTCGGTAAGTGGCGCAAGTACACGCGGCTGAAGACGCTGCGCCTGCGGCTGGAGCTGTCCGGCGCGTTCCGGGTGCAGCTGGTGCACTGGCAGAAGCTGAAGGGCGCGTGTGAAAAGACGGTGCTGGCGGAGCGCGTGTGCGAGTCTGCGCAGCGGCAGGCTTTCGAGATCGACTTCCCCGGCGAGCTTCCCGCGCGGGGCGTCGTGGCCGCGTCGCTGTACGCGGTGGGGGAGAACTGCGCCTTCTACGGCGGCGCGTACGTGACCGACGCCGACGAGGGCGACCTGAACCCGGTGGACATCGCGCTCGACATCTGCACCTATAAGCGTGAGAAGTACGTCGAGCGCAACATCGCCATGCTGAAGCGGGACATCCTGGACGACCTCGCCTGCGAACTGGGGGACCATTTGGAGGTGTTCATCTGCGACAACGGCAGGACGCTGGAGCGCGACCTGTTCCGGGACGATCGCGTGCGCGTGCTCCCCAACCGCAACGTAGGCGGGGCGGGCGGCTTCACGCGGGGCATGATCGAGGCGATCGACAGCCCGCGGCGCTTTTCGCACGTGCTGCTGATGGACGACGACGTGCTCGTCAACCCCGACGCGCTCTTGCGAACCTATCGGCTGCTCAGGCTGCTCAAGCCTGAGTACGCGGGCAAGACCGTCGCCGGGGCGCTGATGCGGCTGGACGATCGCTGCGTGCAGTACGAAAACGCCGCCGTGTGGACCGGCGAATACGTGCCCGTCGCGTTGAAGGGCGACCTGGACATGCGAAAGGTCGACAGCGTGGTGTCCAACGAGCAGGAGGAGACCGCCAGCTACAGCGGCTGGTGGTTCAGCTGCATCCCGATGGCGAAGATCGACAACGACAACCTGCCGCTGCCGCTGTTCGTGCACCGGGACGACATCGAGTTCGGCATGCGCACCGGCAGCGATATCCTGACGCTCAACGGCGTGTGCATCTGGCACGAGACGTTTGACAACAAGTACGCCTCCAGCCTCCTGTACTACGAGGTGCGCAACGACCTGATCCTGAACGCGCTGCGCCTGCCGAAATACCCGCTGATCGGCAACGCGCGCACGTTCCTGCGCCGCAGCGTGGGGAACATCGTGCGCTACCGCTACGGCAACTGCGCGCTGATGCGCCGCGGCCTGGACGACTTCCTAGCCGGGCCGGACAAGCTGATCGTGACGGACCCGGAGGCGCTGAACGCGGAGATCATGGCGGCCTCGGACGTGCTCAAGCCCGTGGAGGAGCTGGACATGCCCTTCGACGAGGCCTCCCACGAGGCGGGCATCGAGAAGCGCAAGGACTTCGTGGAGATGGCGCGGCTGTTCTTCCTGAACGGGCTGTTCCTGCCCGCGCGGGGCACGGCCGTCGTGAACATCGCCACCAGCTGGCCGCGCAACTTCTACCGGAAAAAGGCCGTGCTGAACTATGACGAGACGACGGGCAAGGGCTTCGTGTCCCGCCGCGACTTCCGGGCCTCCGTGTCCGCGCTTTTCAAGGCGTTTGGCGCGGCGTGGCGGCTGCTGCGGGGCTACGACGCCGCGGCGAAGCGCTACCGCGAGGCCGAGCCGATCCTCACGTCGCGCTCGTTCTGGAACGAGTACTTGGGGTTGAAATAAGGAAAGCGGGCCGTCCAGCATTGCCGGACGGCCCGCTTCATCTCCATTACAGGTGTACCACGGTTCCGATGTCCTCGCCCTTCGCGACGCGCAGGATGTTGTCCAGGTCGTCCATGTTGAAGATGCGGATGCAGGGGATCTTCTGCTCCCGGCACAGCTGGAACGCGCTGATGTCCATCACCTTGAGGCCGCGCTCGATGGTCTCCTGGTAGGTGATGTCGCGGATCAGCTTCGCGCCGGGGTTCTTGTGGGGATCGGAATCGTACACGCCGTCCACGGTCGTGCCCTTGAACACGGCGTCCGCGCGAAGCTCCGCCGCGCGCAGCGCCGCGCCGGTGTCGGTGGTGAAGAAGGGGTGGCCGGTGCCGCCGGCCAGCAGCACCACGTCGCCGCGTTCCATGGCCGCGATGGCGCGGTCGGCGCGGTAGAGCTCCGCGAAGCGGGTCATCTCCTGCGCGGTGAACACCGTCGCGCCGTGGCCCAGCCGCTGGATGGCGTCCTGCACGCAGAGCGCGTTGATGATCGTGGCCAGCATGCCCATCTGGTCGGCCAGAACCGGGTTCATCGCGTCGGTGAAGCGGCCGCGCCAGATGTTGCCGCCGCCCATCACCACGCCCACCTGCACGCCCAGGTCCGCGAGGTCCACGATGGCCTTGGCCGCGCGGTCCACGCGCGAGGCCTCAAAGCTGTGGGAGGCGTTGTCCTTTGAGAAGGTCTCGGGCGCGAGCGTCTCGCCGCTGAGCTTCAATATGATGCGCTTGTACATATCCTACCGTCCTTTCATGCCGCTTTTGCGTTAAACTCCTCGTCCGCGTACTGCCTGCGGGCGGCGTCGATCTCGTCATAGGCGTCCACGAACGCCTGCACCACGCGGGGGTCGAACTGCGTGCCGCTGCAGCGCACGATTTCGTCGTAGGCCTTCTTCGGGTCCCAGGCGAGCTTGTAGCTGCGGCGGCTGGTCAGCGCGTCGTACACGTCGGCCACGGCCACGATGCGCCCCTCCAGGCTGATGGCCTCGCCGGATTCGCCGTTGGGGTAGCCCTTGCCGTCGTAGCGCTCGTGGTGCTCCAGCGCCACCTGCCTGGCCAGAGTCATCGTCTCGCCCTCCACGTTGTGCAGCAGGTGCTCGCCGAAGCCCGGGTGCTTTTTGATCTCGGCAAACTCCTCGTCGGTCAGACGCCCGGGCTTTTCGAGGATCTCCGAGGGGATCATCAGCTTGCCCAGGTCGTGCATCGTGGAGGCCAGGCGCAGCGTCTCCACAGCCTCGTCCGAAAGCCCCAGCTGCCGCGCGATGATGCGCGAATACTCCGACACGCGCTTGATGTGCTGGCCGGTCTGCTCGCTCTTGCTCTCGGTGATCTCCGCCAGCGACACGATGACCTCCTCCTGGATGCGGCTGGTCTCCTCGGCCTTCTCCTGCAGGTACGCGCCGTATTCAAAGATCAGGGCGAAGAAGCGCATCAGCAGAAACAGCAGTATGCCCAGCACCGGGTTGAGCACGATCAGCAAAAGCAGGCCGTAGGCGCCCTTGCCCATGCGCTTGGCGGTCTCCAGCGAGAAGGGCTGGCGCTTTTCGAGGATGTGGGAGATCAGCTTCTGGAAGAAGCGGATGTATCCCAGCAGTACGACCAGCGACAGCAGCGTGATGGCCAGCTCGACGGTCTTCCGGACGACCGGGTTCGCGCTGCCCATCTCGGGGTCCTCGTACAGGGAGGAGAAGATCTCGCTGTGGCCGAGCAGGCTCTCGATATCGTTCAGGTCGCCGTCGTAGAAGGTACGGAAGAAGGGCGTGTCCATCGAAAAGACGGCCACGATCTGCAATATCGTGACGACCATCATGATAATGACGAACACCTTCGCCACGGTCGCCGTGATCTTCAGCGCCTTGGCGATATTGAGGATCCTCTTCTTGACGTCATTCACGGTCATACACTCCATGTCGTTGCCGGCCCGCGCCGCCGACGATCATTCATGGTCTGAAAAAAAGGGAACGTGGAATCACGTTCCCTTTCGCGGCTTGACTTACTTCTTGCCGATCTGCTCGGCGACCTCGGCGGCCAGGTCGCTGACCTTCTTCTCCAGGCCGTCGCCCATCTTGTAGCGGGTGAACTCGACGATCTTCATGCCGGGGACCCGCTTCTCGATCATCTTGCCGACGGGGGTCTCGCCGTCCTTCACGAACAGCTGCTCCACCAGGCAGACTTCCTTGTAGAACTTCTGGATGCGGCCCTGCACCATCTTCTCGATGATCTGCTCGGGCTTGCCCTCGTTGCGGGCCTGGGCCGCGAGGATCTCGGTCTCGTGGTTCAGGTGCTCGGGGTTCACCTGGTCGCGGGTCACGTACTCGGGCGCGACGGGGGAGGCGGCCGCGATCTGCAGCGCCACGTCGTGCAGCACTTCCTTCACGGTGTCGTTCACCTCGGGCACCTCGGCCTTCACCAGCACGCCGACCTTGCCGCCCATGTGGATGTAGCTGTCCACGAAGCCGTTGTCGCCGCACTCATAGCGGGCGAAGCGGCGGATGGAGATCTTCTCGCCGATCTTGGCGGTCTTCTCGGTGATCACGTCGGCGACGGTCATGTCGGTGTCCAGGAATTTCTGGGCCATCAGCGCGTCCACGTCGGCGGGATTGCCGCGCACGATCTGCTTGGCGATATCGGTGACCATTTCCTTGAACTCGGGGGTGTTGGCCACGAAGTCGGTCTCGCAGTTGATCTCGACCATCGCGCCGGTGCCGCACTTGGAGCAGATGTGGCTGCCCACGACGCCCTCAGCGGCGATGCGGCTCTGCTTCTTGGCGGCCTTGGCCAGGCCCTTTTCGCGCAGGTAGTCGATGGCCTTCTCGACGTCGCCGTCGCACTCGGTCAGCGCCTTCTTGCAATCCATCATGCCACAGCCGGTGCGGCCGCGCAGATCCATAACGTCCTTAGCGGTGAAATTAGGCATTGTAGTCTCCTCCCAGTATTTTTGATTATTCGGCGGCCTCGGCGGGGGCGGGCTCGTCCTCGGTCTGCTCGCCCTGCTTGCCCTCGAGCACGGCGTCCGCCAGCTTGCCGGCGATCAGCTTCACGGCGCGGATGGCGTCGTCGTTGCCGGGGATGACGTAGTCGATCTCATCGGGGTCGCAGTTGGTGTCGACGATGGCCACGATCGGGATGCCCAGCGTGCGGGCCTCGGCCACGGCGATGCGCTCCTTGCGGGGGTCGACGATGAACAGCGCGCCGGGGAGCTTCTTCATCTCGCGGATGCCGCCCAGGTTCTTTAGCAGCTTCTCGCGCTCGGCGCACAGCTTGATGACTTCCTTCTTGGGCAGGACCTCGAACTGGCCGTTCTTCTCCATCGCGTCGATGTCGTTGAGGCGCTTGATGCGGGTCTGCATCGTGCGGAAGTTGGTCAGCGTGCCGCCCAGCCAGCGGTTGTTCACGTAGAACATGCCGCAGCGCTTGGCTTCGGTCTCGATGCTCTCCTGCGCCTGCTTCTTGGTGCCGACGAACAGGATGCTCTTGCCCTCCAGGGCGATGTCGCGCACGAACATGTAGGCTTCGTCGATCTTGCGGACGGTCTTCTGCAGGTCGATGATGTAGATGCCGTTGCGCTCGGTGAAGATGTACTGGGCCATCTTCGGGTTCCAGCGGCGGGTCTGGTGGCCGAAGTGAACGCCGGCCTCCAGCAGCTGCTTCATGGAAATGACTGCCATAGTGGGATTCCCTCCTTGTTTTTTCCACCTCTTGCTTCAACTCCGCGTGGCACCATGAACCGGCGAAACCGCCGGCACTACGGTCAACCGCCGCGCGAATCGGCAAAAGTGCGTTTTACCGAAGAATTATACCACAACCCGGCGCCCATATTCAACACCTGAAAGTTAAATCTTGGGGCAATTTGAGCGACATTCGCCCCCTCGCGGACGATAAGACAGGGACATCACAAAAAAGCTGTAAAAAATTCCTAGACAAAAGCGCTATCCTATATTATAATTAACATGGTATCCTGAACATAGTATGACGTAACGTAGGCGTGTCATATTCATTGCGCGCGCGGCGCGGACGTATGTTGAGACCGGGCGAGACCGGCACAGACGGGAGGGACGGCCCCATGAGAAGACTGAAGGCGAAGCTGCGCTCGCAGCGAGGCGCGTCCATCACGTTCGCGCTTCTGCTGTTCCTGGTCTGCGCCATCATCAGCGGCGTGGTGGTCGTCGCGGCCAGCACCGTCGGTGGCCGCATGAGCGGCATGCGGGAGAGCGACCAGAGGTATTATGGAGCGACAGAAGCGGCGAGGAAGCTGCAAGAGATATTTGAAAGCACACAGAGCACCGATAAAGGTCCTGTGGTGGTAACATACAGCAAAAACGATGGTTCATATGTCTTAGAAGATGCGGTCACTTATGAGAAAGCGCTATCTGCTCCGGTAAACGCAATACTCGCCGCTGCCAGCAAGGAAGTGGTTAAGGCCGCTCTTCCGGGCACGACCGCTGGCACCATAATCGTGGACCCTGTCACGAACGGCAATTACACGTGTACGATTACGCCAACCTTCGCGAACGGCTTGCTGAACTGCGTGATATCGGTAGCGGGCCCTTCAGACAATGCCAAAACCAATGGCGTCTACAAGTTGACTATCGCGTTTACGCCGAATCTGAAAAAACCGGAAACGAGTGGGGCTGGGTCGACAAAGGCGACGGTGTCCTGGAAGCTAAACAGCCTGTCCAAGGGTCGAGCGACAGCGACAGTGTCGGGAGGTTGACAGAGCATGAAAAAGAAGATTATGGCCAGGCTCTGCGGCAAGGCGGGCGAGACCATCGCCGAGACGTTGATTGCGACGCTGATCGCCGCACTGGCGCTGACGATGCTGGCGGGGGCGGTCGCATCCGCAGCGAAAATCGTCACAAAAAGCAAAAGTACAATGGATACATACAGAACTGAAGAAGTTGGCCAGATGAAGGAAGATTGGTCAGATGCAATGGATGCTTTGGATTCTGTGGAAATAACTTCCTAAGGAAAGTGCGGAAAAGGATGCGACAAGCGAGGTGAACACCAGATGATCAGGAAAAAGCTGAGAAACCGCGGCGGCTTTACGCTGGCGGAGACGCTGCTGGCGGTGACGATACTGTTGCTGGTGTCCGCCATCGTGGCGACGGGCATGCCCGCGGCGAAAAATGCCTATGAAAAGGTGGTGCTCGCCAGCAACGCCGAGGTGCTCCTCTCCACGGCGGCCTCCGCCCTGCGTGACGAACTGGGCACGGCATGGAACGTGGAAAGCAGAACAGGCGGCGGCGTGACCTATTTCAGCGCCAGCACGGGGACGCGGACGGAATTATTCATAGACGGAACAATCAAAGTCAAGGAGTATGCGGGAGCAACACAACTAGATAAATTGCTTGGGACCAATTCTGATAAAAACAAGCAATCTGATGCAGAAAGAGATTTGGTGTTTGCGTCACAATCAGATGCCGTAAAGCTCAGTGTAACAGCATCCAGTATTGTATTAAAGACCGAAAATGGTAAACCGGTGGTTGCGGTCGATGGCTTATCTGTCAACAAACAGGGGGCAGACGATCCTCTTGCCACAATGTCATTGACGATACCGGTTTTCTCTGCTGTGATACCGACCACTCCATAATCGAAATATGTGATGGTGAATGATATGAAGAAGAAGCGCAACATACGCGGCTTTACCATGGCGGAGCTGCTGATCGTGGTGGCAGTCATAACGGTCCTCAGCGGCGTCGGCTTTGTCGCCGTGCAAAGCCATCGGAAGGCCCTGGAGCAGAGCGAGGCGAATACCATCGCCAAGGAGATATTCTTTGCCGCGCAAAACCACCTGACCATGGCCGAGAGCGAGGGTTATCTGGCTGATTCAGTGGGCAGCAGCTTTTATGGCACAAGTACTTCCCGCCTGGATAGAGACGATACGAAAGCAAAGGATATCTATTATTTCTCCGTCAGCGGAAGCAGCGCATTTGGTGGGAATACGGTGCTCGATCTGATGCTGCCCTTCGGCTCCATTGACGACACGATCCGCCTGAGCGGCAACTATGTCATTCGCTATCAGGCCAACCCCGCGCGCGTGCTGGATGTGTGGTACGGCAAGAGCGGCAAGGTTACGCTTCCGGCTATTGGCGAACTGGTGGGCATAACTACCGGCAGAAACGGCATCGGCTACTATGGCGGCGATGCGGCGCTGGAGAGCGGCGTGACGCTGGATGTGCCGTCGATCGAAGTGCAGAACGCGGAGCGCCTGATCGTGACCGTCAAGGGCACAGAAGGATATAGCGCCATTGTGGATAGCGAGGGCCAGGCCGTATCGCTGAAGCTGCTCATCACGGGCGAGACCAGCAAGGCGATGGCGGCCATCCCGATCCTGCAAAATGCCAACAACAGAGTCGCGACAGAAAACGGCTCCATTGTCGTCACGCTGGACGATATCACAAAGCCGTATGTCGAAATGTACAATGACGGCTATCACTTCGCGGACATCGCAAAAGGACCGGGAGCCTCCGGCAGCCAGATCATCGTGGAAGCGGGCGAGAACGGCACGTTCATTCCCGGCGAGAACATCAAGGTGCAGGCCGTCGCGTTCAGCACCCGGATTCTCGCCAGCATCGCCTACAGCAACGAGGTGACCACCAACAGCCTGTTCGCGGACATTGAAGACGCGAGTACGGCCGGAATAACAGGCGTCACATCCGGC